>CAHJWM010000016.1 GCA_903642325.1 Myxococcales bacterium
CGATGCGTTCGTCGCAAACATAGCCGTGCTCCGGCGACGCGAGCAGGCTCGGGCGCTCCTGCTCGAAGGCATCGCGGACCAGTAGCTTCTCGTTCTCATGCGAGCGTCGCTCTGCTGCTGTCGTCTGGCACCACTCAAGCGCCTGGCGATTCAAATCAGCGAGCCCTTCGTACTTGCGAGCTGGAAAGAAGCTGGTCCGGATGTACTGGATAGCGCGCTCCACACGACCCTTCTCGTTGCCGCGTGCCACCGCCACCGGCCTCGGCTCGTAACGGTAGTGCGCCGACAGCTCGAGCAGGGTCGGGTGAAAGCGGATAGCATCACCTTTTCGCTCCAAGACCGCGCTCTTCAAGTTGTCGTACAACAGCACCCGCGGCACGCCGCCAAAAAATCCAAACGCCGACACGTGCCCATCGAGAAAGCTCGACATCCGCGCGTCCAAATAGAAGCGCAGAAACACCATGCGCGAAAAGCTCAGCACCATCACAAACGCCATCAATGCGCGCTCAGCATTGCCCACTTGCTGTTTGCCGAAGTGCGCCCAGTCGACTTGAGCTTGCTCGCCCGGCAGCGTGCGCAAGCGCAGATACGCTTCCGCCGCGGGACGCGGCCGGTGCATCGCCACCGCGCGGCGGAAGTGATCAGGGCTTCCCGCAAACCCACGCTCCTTCGCCATCACGTACAGCCGGCTCGCAGGTAACCGCGGATAGGTGGCCAGCGTTTCCGCGATCAGTGGCACGTACGGCAGGACGATCGATGGCTTGTGCACGCGCGACGGAGCCGCTACGCCCTCGCGCGAAAGCGTGCGGCGCACCGTGCCGTGGTGGATGCCTAGCTGCGCCGCGATCGTGCCGATCTTCCATTTTTCCGCGTGAAACAGCCGCACTACCTCCGCGGCTTGTTCCTTCGTGATCATCGACTGCCTCGCAGTGGAGTCCGCAGCTCTCGAAAATCACCGAGGCCGCGGAGGCGCTTGGGGCGGACGTGGCCGCCGATTTCGTACCGCACCAGCTGGCTCTCGCCGGGCCACAGCTCGTCGCCGAAAAGACCCGAGTCGAGCCAACTCGGGGAGCCGGACTCCGCAGCAATCACAACGCTGAGCGGACTGCCGTTCCACAGCGACAGCCCCTCCAGCAGTGTGAGCAACGCTCGCGGGTGGCACGGGCGGAGCGGCAGCCGCGCTTTCAGCAAGTCGCCCCATTCCGGGCTTGTGCACAATAGCCGCGCTTCTGAGATCGTCGTTTGGAGTTGGGCTGTCAATCGCATCGTCGGTGCTCCTGGCCAATGCGGCACCTTCTTGCCGCTCGACATCCGTGCCCGAGCTCGTCGCTAACTGCGACCAGTGATGCGTCACTTTCTCCAGTCGCCGAGCGCGATAGCGGGCTTGTCGTGCTGCATGCCGTTGCCCACCGCGCAGCGTCCGCTGATAACGGTGTCCCGCTTCACGCTTACTCTGCCGTCGGCTTATTGAAGCGCACTCCCGCCCGCAGAACTCCTGCCCGCAGTCACAGAGCCCGCACAACTTCACCTGCTTCCGACAGCGGCGGCATTGAAATAGCCGATAAAAGTCTTTGATCGCTGGCTCCGCCCAGCAGACTTTTTGGCTCTATCGACCGCGATCAGCGAAGCTCACGCCACAACCTGTCGCTGGTTGGAAAGGCTCGGTTGCACCCGGGCCTTTCGCCTATCTGGACTCCGCGATCATCCGAAGCCCACGGCGCTCAGGCCCAACTTTCTGCCATTCCCGCCCGCGCGAATCTGGCTCTCACCACCGCGCCAATTTAGCCACGTCCGCCATGCCGCCGACCTATGCGCCGATTTGGATGCCCGCTGACAGCGTTTCAACATCCAGACGGTCCGGTGTTGGCAGGCGCCAAAACTCGGCGCGCGCGGCGCTCTTGGCCGCAGTGAACACGCCGTCGGGGACGACGACGTGAAAATGAACGTTCAAGTTCATGCTGCCGCCGAATCGCTGCGGGAAACACACTGCTCCGCTTGCTGTCGAGCGAAGCCCGGACAGCCCGGCGCGCTCGCGCTGCGAGCGGAAGATCTCCTGCACAAAGATTCGCCCCACCGCGGTTAGTGCACGCGGATCGCGCGCGAGCAACAGGCGCAGCTCGAACGGCACCGAAAGCACCCACTGGCGCAGTGGCACTTCCGGAACCACTTGGTCCGTCAAATGGGCAGCGGTGCCACACATGCGTCGCGCATTGCAGGATGGGCACACGCCACGCTTCTTGCACGAGAGGGCGACGAGCAAGTCTTTGCCGCACGAGCGGCAGCGTGCTCGCAAAAAGCCGTGCGCTAAGATACCGCACTTCAAGTACTCGCGCAGCTCGCGCTCGACGTATTGCGGCAGGGCACGCTCGTGCGTCTCGCGGGCTTCTGCGAGAAACGTCTCGAGGTGCTCAGCGACAATCTTGTAGAGCGGTGTACCCTCGGGGTCGTGCCGCTGGTAGCGTTTGAACGCGGGTGGCGTCGGTCCTTGGCGCGTTCCGTGCGGTCCCACCAGGGAACAATCAGCGAACCCCGTGCCACCTGAATCCCCCCAGATTTACGGCTAATTTGCTGCCGCGGGGGTGGCCAAGCGGAGGTTCTGGCCGGCGACCGCTGTCGGTTATCGAGTCGGAAGTCTAGGACAACCAAAGGGACCGCAGCGAGCGACGGAAACAGCCGATTCGGGACCGGTTGGCGCTCCCCTGCTGCTCGCACGCGACATGTTGGCCAAACCTTTCGGAGCGATGCGTTGGTGAGCCGCCGGACGGGCGCCGCGCAACAAAAGAAACGCTCGGGTGCCCACACGCTGCGCGCGTTGTGCCTGTCTCACGCCTCGCAATTGAATTCTTGTTTGTGCTACCCGTTACCGTAGCGAGCCACGGAAATAGCCGCCTCTGGACCAGGTGGCCCCGCCTACCGCCTGCAGTCGCGACGCGCTGGCCAGCTTTCTCAGACCAAGCTTTCTCCGGTTTGAACGTTGTCCGCGGACGCGCATTGCATCGACCTCGGTGCAGTCCAAATAGCGGACTCCGCGCTTGCCGACGATCGGATGGAGCTGCACCCCCGTGCTCTGCGTCGTGCTCAAGCGGAGACCCAATCGCAACGCTACCCGCCCGCGCGTCAGAAGCCCCGGCGATGGCGCCGCCAAGGTGGCAGGAGGCAGGCAGGAGGCAGGCAGGAGGCACAGGCCCAGCACAAGAAACGCGGTCTTGCGCCGATTTCCCGATTTGCAGCGAGTGATCATCCCGAGTGTCGCCCTTTGCAGATGCCACGGCAATGTGCAGCGCGTCCTAGGCAGGTCGGCTGAAGTGCGTGCCGCGCACCGACGTGGTCAAGCTCGCAGGCACGCAGAGGGCACCGTTGTAGATTGGGCCTGCGTCGGGATACGTTCCGTCAAGAAGCAGAACTGACAGGATCTCGTTGGTGTTTGGCGCGACAGCGTTCACTTCTATGAGTCGCTCCCGCCGACGAAGAAAGCAGAATCGAGCTGGACGAATATTTCGTCGAGGGTCAATTCCGCGTCGTAGGCCAAGTTACCGACGCCCAGCTCGCTCTCGCCGAATGGCACGCGTTCGTGCCGAAGTAGGTGATCGCAACAAGAGCTGGCCATCTAGGTGACCGCCGTGACTCGGTGCGGCTCTTCGACCGGCCGCGAATGCGGTGCAGGTGCGTCGATGAGCCCGGCCTCAACATCGGCGACGACGTCGATGAGCACGCCGCCATCGCGAGCAGGCGCTGGCTCGACGGCGCGATGCAATTCGGAGGGGTGCCCCGCGCACGGCGCTTCTTGTTCGAGCCGCGAAACCTGCCCCGAGCCTCTCGCGCAGCCTGCCGCTCGGGGCAGGTCGTGCAGTATTCGCGGAAGCCACCCTTGCATCGCGGGCATGGCTCCGACGGGCGCTCGACGAAGCGCCGCACGGCCGCAACGGCGTCGCCCGCCGGCTATCGGCTGATGGCTGTATGAGGCTTCACGGGGCGCTTGCCCGGCCCCCGCCGAGAGCAACACAGCGCCACGGAGCCGAGCCCAGGTTCGCCAGAGGCATTCGACCGTGTCGACGGGCAACACCAATTCCGTGACGACCTCGTCGGGGGGCATGCCACGATCGAAGCGCGTGAATACGCTCGCGGCGATATCGCCTGCGGCTGGCGAGTCGAGTGACGCCGAAAGATCCGTCGACTTCATGATTTCTGTGTTCGCCATCGTTGGTCCGTTGGTCCTGGTTCAGAAGAGTTTTCGCGCGTGGCGCTCAAGAACGCCAGCTCGCCCTGCTTTTTGAGCGCAATCACGACACCAATACGCGGGCTCCCGCTCGCAAAGGACGCATTGCTGCCCGGTGCCCTTCTTGAACTCGGACCCGCCGACAGCAGCGCGTTCTCGTCGTGAGGTTCGGTGCTCCCAAAGCACCAGCAAGCGCGGTGAGGCTCTTCGCGTCGAGCAAGACGGTCCCTCGCAAGCGCTTCCAGTGCTCGAACAAGCTTTCGATCTTTTTCCGGGGACTCCCGGAGCCCAGTGACAACAGCCACCACGTCGGCGCCGTTCCGAAATCGCCTGAACGTCGCCGCGGCGAGCGTGCCGTCAGCGCGTTCGTCGACCGGTACCCGGGTCCGTCGCACTCGGACGAGCACGGTTTGGATCTCGGTCTCCTCGAAGTAACGGACACCGCGCTCGCCAACGATGGGTTTGAGCTGCACGCCTTCCATACGGCGCACGGTGCTCAAGCTCAGACCAAGTCGCCCTGCCACCTCCCCGCGTGTCAGGAGCTTGCCGGCAGGGCTTGCCAGCATGGCAGGCGGCACGATCTCAGCCGCATAAGGCGCATTCGCAGCGTCGTCTTGCCTAATTTCTATGGCGCTCTTCTCCCCCATGTCACGAGTTGCAGGTGCCATGACATGTCGAGCGTGGCGTCGACAAAGCGTCTGCGCAAGTGGGATGACAGATGCCGGGAGCCGTCGCCCATGTGGGCGCAGCGTTGACGGCCATGCGGCAATGACGGACTTAATTCGCGATCAATTAGTACGATTTTGTGAAGCAAGATTTAGGTTGATCGCTGGTAATGACTGAACAATTGCCGCCGACATTTCTGCCAATCGCTGATCAACTAGTTAATGGTGAGCCAAGAAAGCAGGCTCCATGTCGAAGACGGTTTCGGCCACGCCTCTGCGTGTGCCAGGGACACCGTGCGGTAGCGGTGCGCCCGCAGACCCAAGCGAGACACTCACCCCCAAGGATCATCCGCCACGGCTCGTCCGTGCGAAGAGTAGCGTCGGCGCGGCGCGTCAGCGCGGCTCGTCCCCACGAGTGTCGAGCAATCTGGCGCAGCCGGCGGGCGTGCTATCTTGGGAGCGGGACTTCCTTCTGGGGTCGTTGGCACCTACAACTGGGGCCGACTCGATTCGCGCGGCAGGTGTATTCGGCCCGAAAGCGAATGGATCCCGATGGCGGTCGAGCGCATCGTGGACGACGAGATTTTTCAAATGGTCCAAGAGCTGCGGTTTGCGGCGGGACCCAGGCCGGAATTCCGGACGCCTGCCGTCTAGCCCGCTCTTCCTGGCGGGTTTGCTGCGCTGCTCGCGCTGCGGCGATACCTGCCAGCTCGAAAGCTCGGGCAAGCTCGATCCGAACGGCCACCCTATCGCTACTACAATTGCCGCCGATTCTGTCGGAGCGGGAAGGAAGCTTGCGCGGGCCACCGAATCTCTGTCGACACGCTGGACAGCGCGATCGTGAGCCACATCGCGGAGCACGTTTTTACGGCAGAGCGCTGTCGCGAGATTCTGCGCCAATTCGTCGAAGACCAGGGCATTCTCCGACAAAAGACCACCGAACAACGCCGGCTCCTCGAACGCGAGCGCGACGAGCTCGGCAAGCGCCTCGAGCGCTGGTATGAGCGCATCGAAACAGACTCCGAACTCGGCGATGTCGGCGCCGAACGGCTCCGCGAGCTCAAGGCGAAGCGCGACGAGGTCATGCGCGCGCTGGCCAAGCTGAAGCCCATGCACTCGGTGCCGCCCTACCTGTACAAACCGGAGACCATCCAGCGGTTTCAGGCTCGACTACGCGAGGCGTTCCTTGGAGGGGACCGGGCAACTGCCCGCGTCTATCTGCAAAATCTGGTCGACCACATCGTCGTCGGTGAAGACGAAATCATCATCGAAGCACGCGCGGGCGCGGCCCTCGCCATGATGTCCGCGCCGGGCACGAATTCCCCCGAAGCCGCTAAGGGAGAAGTTCTTGCACACGTCGTAGATTGGCGCGCCCCAGTGGATTCGAACCACTGACCTACGGCTCCGGAGGCCGTCGCTCTATCCAGCTGAGCTAGGGGCGCTTGCTCGAGAAGATGTTCGAGGCGGTCCTTGTCGCATGCTCGGGGGTGGCGAGCAAGGGCCGTGAAGTGACGCGAATGTCCGGTTTGGCCGAGGCGGAAGGGCGCGCGGTTCAGCCGATCGCGTCGCAGAAGGTGACGGCGTCGGGGCGGGTAGTCGCTTCGAAACGATGAACCTAAGTCCGACGTGGGACGCACAAAGAGGCTTGATAGGGGGCGCTCGATGTCCAGCCGCGCACCTCGCCGCGCGACCCTGTTCCCGTCACTGGTCGCGCCATGGCGATTCGAGGTGCGGGCCTCGCCGGGGTCGCGGTGCCATCGCGAGTGGTCTGCAATCGCGACCCACTCTGCACGGTGGTGCAACGCTTCGGCTATAAGCCGCTCTGTTCGATCCAGCGCCAGGGGAGGGTGCCATGGGAGAGCGCCCAGTCGTTGAATCGTTTGAGGGTCCAACCTTGTTCGTCGACTTTGCGCTGTTTGAGGCGCGTGACTTCGAGCTTGCCGAGGAGGTAGCTCATGGGAACGGTGGGGCTCATGGTGTACCAGTTCACGTCGCCCTCGGCGCGCCCGCGAGTGAAGCCCATGTGCCGCATCAGGTGTTTGACGGCTCCTTCGTAGCTCAGCTCGCCGGTGTGCAGGCCCACGTCGATCAGGATGCGATGAGCGCGCCACAAGGCGTCGTTCAGTTGATTCAAGCGCGCCACGGGCTCTCTCACCACGCCTTGGTCGACGGCCATTTGCTCGCACCATAGCGTCCAGCCTTCGTAAAAAATCGAGTGTGCGAACAGTCTGCGCAGTTTGCTCGGGTGTTGATTGGCGGTGCAAAACTGCAGGTGATGACCGATGTAGGCTTCGTGCGCGCAGGTCAGCGGAACGCCGAAGTGTTGTCGAATCTCCGCGGCCTTCTCGGCGGGCTTGTCGCGCAACAGGCTGAGATCGTTGACCCAAAAAATGCCGGTTTGGTCTTCATCATAGCAACCGGGCTGCGAATAAGCGGCGGTCGGAAATTGATGGCGCAAAAATTCCGGGACGAGCTTCACCAACAGGCGCTCGCCTTTGGGCAGGCTAACGACGTTGGCTTTACGAAACGCGTCCCGCACGCGGCGCGTCTCGACCTCGTACTCTTGGAAGAGCGAGGGTTGCTTCGGTTTCCAAGCCGTTTGCGCGCGCTCCAAAATCTCGCGGGGCCGTTTGTTTTTGGCAAGCTTGCGTGCCTCGGTGTCCATTTCCGCTTCGATGCGCGTGACCAGGGTGTGACCCAAGGCTTGCGCTTCGCGCGCGCCGAGGTCCCAGCCCAAGCGTTCCCGAATCAGTGCCTCGAAGCGCTCACGGCCGACGCAAAAGCCGCCCACGGGCCCGGGCTTGGCTTCGGTGATACGGGCCGAATAGGCCGTGAATGCCGCCTTCGCGCCGCTCAGCAAAGCATCGATTCGGGCGGGCGTGGCGCGCTTCGTGAGCTTGAGCGGCGCCGCGATCGCGTCGAGCAAGCTCGGCGCGCCCGCGCAGCTCTGCTCCGCCATCCGCGTCCACACGGGGATCGGCGCTTCGATTAAGCCGGCGCTGCTCGATAAGTACGCTGGCAACTTCGCCAAGCGCGACAAGATAGCGTCGGCGGCCGGCGTCAGGTCGTCCGCGTATCTGACAACCAGCCCGTGCACGCTGCCGATGGCCCCCGACGCCCAGCGCTCCGGGTTCCGCGTGAAGTCCAAGCGCTCGATCGACCAGAGCTCGCTGCGGAGCTCGGCCAACAGCGCCCGCCGGTCCAGCCAATCGTCACCGCGAAAGTCGACTTCGGGCAATTCCTCGACGCGACTCAACGTTTGGCGAAGCAGCTTTTCATGAGCGCGGAAGAGCGCATTCGTGGGGCGCTCGAGCTCGCCATCGAGCTCATGCCGCCCCGTGCTCGAGCCGTAGCTCGGAAAGCGCGCAAACGTCTCTTCCACGTAGCGCTCCGCCGTGCTGGCAAAGGCTACAACCGACGCGTTCGACTTCGTGCGGAGCCGCTGTGCGCTTTCCATCGGGCAAGGCTCCTCCGAGGGGCCCTACTGCGTCAACCGCGTGACTCGGGGAGCATTTCGGTGACGCATCGACGCTGCTCGACGCCCCGTTTACCAAACGATCGGGAACTTCGCGCAATTGTTACGTCGCTGTCGCGGTCTGTGTTACCCCTTGGCCTAGTCTGCGCGCGAATATCAATGAGCCTGCTTTGGCGCAGCGCTCTCGGGAGTAGGTCTCATGATGCGGACTTCGAGTCGCTTGCGTTGCGCGACAATTTTGGGTTTGGTCGGACTTTCGGTGGGCATGTCGGGGTTTGGCTGTAGTGCGCCGGACACCCAGGGCAACGAGGCGCGAGAAAATATCGGGTCGCTTGGTCTCACGCTGCTGGCAGGGGGCGTCACGCTGAACGGTATCGATTACACGATCACCGGCCCGGCCGGTTATACCAAGGCCGGCCGAATCGACGTCAGTGGCAGCACCCAGATCTCAGCGGTGATCGGCGGGATTCCGGCAGGCATCGGCTACACCGTGTCATTGAGCGCTTCTGACGCGGGCAACCCGGCCACGACGTGCGCGGGTTCGGCCAGCTTCAACGTGACGGCCGGCGCCACCACTTCGGCCCAGGTTCATCTGCTCTGCAAAGCGCCGCCGAAGAACGGCAGCGTGACGATCAACGGCACGCTCAACGTGTGCCCGAACGTGGACGCGCTTTCGGTCGAGCCGGCGGACACCAGCGTAGGTCACGCGATCACCTTGACGGCGTCCGGCAGCGACGTGGACCAGGCGCCGAGCGCCCTCAGCTTCACTTGGACGAGCACCGGCGGTACCCTAAGCGGCGCCGATACTGCGAATGCAACACTGACGTGTACCGTCGCTGGTCAGATCACGGTGACGCTCGTCGTATCCGACGGCGACTGTCGCGACACCGCAAGTCAGGTCGTCAATTGCTCGAACGCTACCGGTGGTGATGGCAGCGGCGGCTCGGGCAGCTCAGGAGCCGGCGGAGTTGGCGGGGGCGGCACGACGAGCGGGGCGGGCTCGGGCGGCGTTGCTGGAGCTGCTGCGGGTGGGGCCGCGGGCTCCGGCGCCGGTGGAGCGGGCGGGACCGCGAACAGCCCCGGAGGCGGCGCGGGCAGCGCGGGCCTACAGACGGCATTTGCGACTTGGCCCGGCCGCAACTCGGTCGTCACAGTCGACGTGGCGAACACCTGGCCCAGTAATTTGAGCGGGCTGTTCTACGAGCCGACGCTCGGCGCAGTGCCGCCGGTGCTCTGGGCGGTGCAGAACGGTCCCTCGAAGCTGTTTCGCTTGCTCTTCAACGGCACCAGCTGGGTGTCTGATTCCGACAACGGTTGGAGCGCCGGCAAAAGCGAATCGTACGCGGGCGGCACCGGAGCGCCCGATTCCGAAGGCATCACCAAAGCTGCGTTCGGCACGAGCGGCTTGTACGTCTCGACCGAGCGCGACAACAACAACAACGCCGTCAGCCGCCTGAGCGTGCTCTTGTTCGACGGCAGCATCATCGATTCGACCCTGACCGCCACGCGCGATTGGAACCTGACCGCGGATCTGCCGGTCGCGGGTGCAAACCTCGGCCTGGAAGCGATCACCTGGGTGCCAGACTCTTACTTGATGTCGAAAGGCTTCATCGACGAGAGCTCGGGCCGCGCTTACGACCCCACGATGTACGCCAATCATGCGGGCGGCATTTTCTTCGTTGGGCTAGAACAAAATGGCATGATTTACGGCTACGCGTTGGATCATGTCGGCGGCGGATTCACGCGCGTCGCCACCGTCTACAGCGGCAACCCGTCGATCATGGATCTATCGTTCGATCGCGACGTTGGCTACCTGTGGGCCGCCGGTGACGACTCCCTGCAGGGTCGCACCAATGTGCTCGATGTCGACACGCGCGCCGGCTCGGCAACTCGCGGTAAGTTCTACGTTCGCCAAGGGTTCGAACGCCCGAGCACGATGCCGAACACGAACAATGAGGGCTTCACCGTCACACCCGAGAGCTCCTGCGTCGACGGTTTCAAGCCCGTGTTCTACTCCGATGACAATGACTTGAATGGTCATTCGATCCGGCGCGACGCTGTCCCTTGCGGCGCGTTTCTCTGATCGGGACGGCGAAGCCAATCCGAGACAGCTGAGACCAAGCGGACGAATGGCCGTACCCGCGACGGAATTTGCGCGCCACAAGCGAATGGACCGCATGCGTGCGACGAAATTTTTCTGGCCACGTTTCGCGGATGCTTCGCAACGGCTGAACGCGAGCTAACGCTCGCTGTCAATCACTCATAAATCATGCTCCGCCTAAACTGATAGGCGCGTGCGACCGTTCGAGGGGGCATTGCCATGCCATCCAATCCGTCTCACTCCTTCGAAGACCCGGACCTGATCGAGACCCTGCCGGCGAGCGGTCGCACGCAGGCAGAGATCGACGCGCCGGCTTCTAGTAGCGCTGCCTGGGATAGCGAGGCCCCCACTGCCGTCAATTCGGTCCGGCCCCTGTTCGCCGGCCCGCCTCGTCTGCCGACGACCTAGCCTCGTGCTCTCGGCGCCGACTAGCGGGCGTTTGCGGGCGCGGGGCTCGGGCACTACGTTCCCGAGATGCACGTTACGATCGTTCCCTGTCTGAAAGACAACTACGCCTACGTGCTGCTCGCGCCCGGGTCCAAGCGCGCGGTGGTCGTCGATCCCGGTGAGGCCGAGCCGGTTGCGCGAGTCCTAGCCGCTCAGGGCCTCGCGCTCGGCGCAGTCTTGGCAACTCACCACCATGCGGATCACGTTGGCGGAACGCGCGAGTTGGCCAGAATTTTCCCAGGGCTCCGCGTGCTCGGGCACGCCTCCGACCGTGGTCGCATCCCGGAGCAAAATGAGTTCCTCGAGCACGGCGCGTCGGTCATCGTCGAAGGCCTGGAGTTCGATGTGCTGCACATTCCCGGGCACACCCTGGGTGCGGTCGCGTACGCAGGGCAGGGCGCCGTGTTCACTGGCGACACGTTGTTCGCGGCCGGCTGCGGGCGCTTGTTCGAAGGCACGCCCGCGCAGATGTACGAATCGCTGAACGTCAAGCTTGCCGCCTTGCCTGACGAAATCCTCGTCTATTGCGGTCACGAATACACGGCGGAAAATCTTCGATTTGCCGCGCACCTAGAACCCTCCAACGCCGCCGTTTCGACCAAAGCCGCACAGGTCGCGGACAAGCGGTCGCGCGGGGAGTTCAGCGTCCCGTCCACGCTCGCCGAAGAAAGAGCCACGAACCCATTCATGCGCATTGGCAGCCTCGAGCTGCAGAAGAGCGTAGCTTCTTCGCTCTCGGGCGATCGTTCTCCTACGGCCATCCTGGGGGCCGTCCGTGCCGCAAAAGACAAGTTCTAAGCGAGCGCGCGGTGCTCTTCTTTGCGTGTTGGCGACCGCCCTTGCATGCAAGCGCCACGCTCCCCCCGGCTCGAGCCAGGCACGGAACGCACAGTCGCTCGCGAGCCCCGCGCGTTCTGACCAAGAAAACGCCCAGGACATGCTGCCCGCGGAAGAGCTGACCTGGGACTATTCCTCGACCGAGCTTGGCCCGATGCGCGTCGTCGTGTCCATCCCTGAGCGTGCGGCGCACGCGCGCTTGCCCGTACTGGTCGCGCTCCACGGTCGCGGAGAAGCGTTGAAGGGACCCGCAGCCGGCGCGCGCGGCTGGATCGATGATTATTGGCTGCCGACAACGATCGAACGCTTGCATCGCCCCCCACTGACGCTCGAAGACTTTCGCGGTTTTGCCGATGACGCGCGGGTGTCACGTCTGAACGAGAGCTTGAAACGGCAGCCCTATCAGGGCCTGATCGTGGTCTGCCCCTACACGCCTGACATACTGCCTGCGGATGAGCCCATCGACGAAGCGTTGCCCCTTGCTCGCTTCATCGTGGATACCGTGCTGCCGCGCGCTTACCGCGAGACCCCTGCCGTTGGCAGTCCGGAAAGCACCGGCGTCGATGGCGTCAGCCTGGGCGGGCGCGCCGCTCTCGGCATTGGCCTACTTCGCCCCCAAGCGTTCGCGGTCGTCGCCTCACTGCAAGCGGCTATCCGAATCGACAACTCAGAGGACATCGTCCGCCGCGCGCGCGAGGCAAAGCTCGCGAAGCCAGACCTCTTCATTCGGCTACTGACCAGCAGCGATGATTATTTCATCAAAGCCAATCAATCGTTGGCGAGCGCCCTGGTGGGCGCGGGCATCCACACCGAGCTCGTGACCGTTCCCGGCCCACATGACTACGTCTTCAATCGCGGCCCGGGCGGCTATGAAATGCTGATGTTCCACGACCGCGTGCTGCGCGGGCAAACTGAGTTTTGATGACGCGGTCGGAAGCGCTCACACGCATCAGGCGATGACGAGGCTAGATTTCCGTTGTCGATGTAATGCGGCCCGGCATTTCGAATCGAACGAATTGGGGTTCTGGGGGTGGTTCCGCTACGATACTCTGCCCTATTCAGGCCGGCGGAACCTCGGTGAAGCCGCGGGTTTGCAGGGACCTTGAGAGGTTTGGAGCACGTTACATGAGCCAGGATACGCGAAAAGACCCCCGCGCGAAGGTGCTCACCATGACCGTCCGCTACAAGAGCGCGACGCTGGATGAGTTCATCGAGCACCACTCTTACGACGTGAGCCGCGGCGGCATGTTCATCAAAACACCGTCGCCTTTCCCCCCCGGTACCCTGCTCAAGTTCGAAGTAAAAATCGCGGCCGATCAGCGCGTGATCCAGGGCGTGGGCCGCGTGGTGTGGAAGCGGGACAGCGAGACGCACGGCGGCGACCCGCGGCCCGCGGGCATGGGGGTAAAATTCATCAAGATTGACGACGCGTCGCGCACGGTGATTGACGCCCTGATCGACTCCCGCGGCGATGCGATGAGCGCCTACGATGCGGGCGGCGGAGACGGTGGTACGCCCGCGGCCCCGAAGACACCGGGCATTGCGGCGGAGGCGCCGAAGGTTCCGAATCCACGCAAGGCGACCATGATCGGGCTCGGAGCGATGAATCCCTCCAATCGCCCTCCCATCAATGCTCCGCTCGCGCCGCCGAGCGGTTCCTTCTTCCCCGAAACGAAATCCGAAGCCGAGATGCCGGCGCCGGAAGACCGCACGGTCATGAGGCAGGCCCGCGAGCTGTTGCAGGACGCGCTGGCCCAAACTGGCAGCTCCCTAGAAGACGTGGCGGCCACCCCTAAAAACGACGCTCCTCCATCGAGCGCAGCGGGCGCGTCGTCGGCGCGTGCAGGGGCTCCGCCCAACGCGAGCGAGCCGCTCACGGCAGAGCCGACGCCCAGTACCCAGCGCTCAGAGCCGCCCGCTGAGCCGACTTTGGCTACGGCTGCGCCAACGGGGGCCAAGGCGGTCTCGGCGCGGCCCCTCGTGCCGGTGTCCAACGCACCGCGTGAGCGGGTCCCCGCGCGTAAGTCGGCGGTGTCCGCTGCCCCGGCGAGCCGCCGCGTGTCCGTGCCGATGGCGGCGCCGGTCGACAAGGGCAGCGGCAGCGGCCGCATCGTCGTGATTGTGGCTGCGCTCGCCGCGGCCGCCGGCATCGTGTTCGCGCTGTCCAATGGTTCCGCGCCTGCACCGGCGACGTCGGCCAGCGCCGAGCCGGCCGCATCGCTGGCGCCGCCCGTGGCCAGTGACGAGGTGCCCGCGGATACGGCGGCGGCAGCTCCGGTCGAAAGCGTGGCGCCCGTAGTTTCTGCGTCAGCAGCTCCGGCGGCGTCGGCTGTACCGGCCGCGTCTGCGGCGCCCGCTGTCATGCCGCGAAAGCCGGTCGTCGCGGCGGTCCCGAGGCCTGCGCCAGTAGTGGTGGCTCGGCCTGTCGCGGCGGCGGCAGATCCTGGAGAAGTGATCCACCGACCCTTCGTGCCGCCCGTACGTCCCCCCCTGGGCGCAAACCCAACAGGCGAGCCGAGCAGCCCGGTACCACCCTCGACCGAGCCGGGCGCCCAGAAGCCCGCCGTGCCCGTCCCCGACGCGCCAAGGCCGAAGCCCGTCGAGCCGGCCGGTGACAACCCGTACTGAGCCTGCCCGTTCCTCATGAGCGGCTCCTCCCGCGCTAAAGGAGGCGAGCCGGATCCGCGGATCGGCAGCCTGCTCGCCGACCGTTATCGGATCGATGCGCTCGTGGGTGAGGGCGGCATGGGCAAGGTGTACTCCGCCGAGCACGTGCTGATGCGTAAACGCCTGGCGGTGAAGGTGCTGCGTCGCGAGCTCAGCCACGTGCCCGACATCGTGGCGCGTTTCGAACGCGAGGCGATGGCCGCGGGCAACATCGAGCACCCGAACGTTGCGGGCGCGACTGACTTCGGCAAATTGCCGGACGGCTCCGTGTTTCTGGTGCTGGAATTCGTGTCCGGGCACAGCCTGCGCGACGAAATGGCGCGCGCCGTATTTCCTGTCGAACGCGCCTTGCATATTACCCGGCAGATCGCCGGCGCGCTCTCGGCCGCCCACGCGCGAGGCATCGTGCATCGCGATCTCAAACCGGAGAACGTGATGTTGGTCGAAAAGGGAGGGGACCCCGACTTCGTCAAGGTTTTGGACTTCGGCATTGCAAAGGTGCCGCTCGATCCGATTGAAACAGCCGCGCAGGCTGGCAATCCGCTCACCAAAGCCGGCATGATCTTCGGCACTCCGGAGTACATGGCGCCGGAACAGGCGCTCGGGCAAAACGTGGACGGGCGCGCGGATCTGTACGCGGTCGGCGTCATTTTATTCGAAATGCTGTCAGGGGTCCGACCGTTCACCAGTGAAAGCTCGGTCGGCATCTTAGGCCAACAACTGTCCAAGCTCGCGCCCACGATCGCCGAGCGTGCGCCCGGTATCTCGGTGCCGCCTGCGGCCGAACGAATCGTCCGCCAGTTGCTCGATCGCGAAAGCGCTGCGCGCTATCAGAACGCAAGCGAGCTCGGGCGCGCCATCGACCTCTTGCTCGCGCCCATCCCCGCGCAAGGCTCGTACCGCTTTACACTCGCCGATGCCTCGCGGCCCTTGCCCGCCGAAAGTTTAGCGCGCGCGAGCTCGCCGTCCGTGCCACCACTGGCGGCGCCGATTTCGAATGCGTTCAAAAGCCGCTTGCTCGCCATCGTGCGCGCCTTCGAGCATTGGCGTCGGCGCTGGCCTGCAGGCGTGCGCGTGGCCCTCCGGCGCGTGCCAACTCCCGCGCTCTTGTTCGCCCTGTCGCTGGCGACCGTGCTCACCGCCGTGCTCCTGACTGCGCTTGGATTCAGAGTGGTGCGCTCACTTCGCATCCGCCCGAACTCCCGAGCCGTAACGGCAGGCTCCGCATCGGCCATGCCGAGCGCGGCGGCTTTGCCCGCGGCCATTACTGCCTCTGAGAGCGCGGTGGCTGACGCGGTAAAAGGTGGCTTGCCAAGGCTTGAGGCACTTCTGCAAAGGTACCCGCAGGATGCTCGCCTCTCGTTGCAGCTTGCCCACGCCGCGCTCGAAGCGAAAGATTACGTCAAAGCGGCAGGCTGGGCCGCGCGCACGCTGAGCCTCGATCCGAGGCTTGCCGACGATCAGCAGCTCGCGAGCGTTTTATTTCAGAGCGCACAGGTGAAGCCCGCCTCGGAGGCAAGCTTCGCATCGTTGTTCGGTGCCATGGGCCAACACGGCGCCGACATCGTGTACGACCTAGCGGCGACCGAGAGTGTCGAGCGCTGGGTCCGCGTACGCGCGGACTCTTGGTTACGCTCGCCTAGCTTCGCAAAGGTTTCGACGCCAGCCCTCGGCGTCGCCGTTGCCTTGCGTTTTGCCGGCAGCTGCCCGGAGCGCGCGGCTCTGCTCGCCCGCGCCAAGGCCGAAGGCGACCTGCGCGCGCTCGGATACCTGAATCGATACCGCGCGACGACCGGTTGCGGCTGGAAGCGAAGGAACGACTGCTTCGCCTGCATGCATGGCGACGGCCGTCTGCGTGAGGCGATCGGCGCGATCAAACAGCGCTTACCCCCGTAATCCAATGCGCCTTCCGCCCGTTGCCGGCGGTTCAGCTCACCCAGAGGCAAGCCCGGCTCTCCGAGGGGAGGCGAAACGCCTCCCCGAACGTTCAGCGACGCGGTGGCAGCGGCGCCACCGGGCTCGCTGAACGGGATCTCACTTACCGCCAGCCTCTTTCAAAGCGCGGTTGATGAGCTTCTTGAACGCCGCTTCCGGTTGAGCCCCGCTCACGTAGTAGCCGTTGATCACGAACGCTGGCGTACCGTTGATGCCCGCCTTGTTTCCGACCTCAGCGTCGGCATCGATCTTGGCTTTGTGCGTGCTGCCGTCGAGCGCCGCCTTGAACTTGTCCATGTCCACTCCCAGGTCTTGGGCGATCTTCTCGAGCTGCGGGCGATCGGTGCGGGCTGCGTCGTCGCCGTCACCCGCAAACAGCTTGTCGTGAAACGTCCAAAAGGCAGCGGAGCCTTTCTGAGCGAACACTTCTTGTGCGGCTTCCGCGGCCATGGGCGCATTCTTGTGAAACGGCAGTGGCATGTGGCGCCACACGATTTTGATCTTGTTTCCGTACTCCTTTTCGATCGCCAAAACCGTGGGCTCGACCCGCTTGCAGAATGGGCATTGAAAGTCCGAAAACTCCTGGATCACGACCTTGGCGTTCGCGCCGCCCTTGACCGGGTCGCTGGCATCGGGCGCGGCGATGTCCTTTCGCTCTGGCGGTGGGGGCTCTTTGCCTTCCTTCATGAGCTCATCGTAAACCTTGGCTCGCGAAACTCCGCGGCTCAGAACGGCCTTGGCCTTGGCTAACTGGTCGTCGATGATCTTCTTGAAGTTCTCGAGCGGTTGCGCTCCGCTCAGGCGCACACCATTGATGAAGAAGTGCGGCGTGCCTCGCGCCTGAAGGTCGCTGGCGAGGTCGATGCTGGCGTCGAACTTGTCACTGAACTTGTCCGCGTCGATGTCCTTCTTCGCTTCCTCCCAGCTCACTCCCACCTTATCGGCGATGCCTTTCAGGTCGTCGTCTTCCAGCTTGGGGTTACTGTCGAACAGTTGGTCGTGGGTGTCCCAGAAGCCCTTGTCGCCCTTCTTGAGATAAGCGAGGCGCGCCAGCGTGGCGGACGGCTTGGCTCGCGGATGGAAGGGCAGGGGATTGTCTTTCCAAACGATGCGCAGATCGTTGCCGTAGGTCTGAACCACGGTCTTCAGCGTGTCTTCGACGCGCTTGCAGAACGGGCACTGAAAGTCAGAAAAGATGACCATCGTGACGAGTGCATCTTTTGCGCCACGGACTGGATCGTCATCCAGAACGTTGACCTTCCATACGCTCTTGTCTTCCTCTTCCGTGTCTGCGGGTTTCGCGGCCGGCGCGGCGGCGGCGGGCGCCGCGGCTTGATTCTTGTTGGTCAGCGACACGTACACGTCGGCCGGCTTCTGGCCGCCCGCGATCATCTTCGTGGCCTCGGCGAGCTGAGCGTCGATCACTTCCTTGAATTTATCGAAGGGTTGAGCGCCGCTGACCGTCACGCCGTTGATGCGAAATGCCGGCGTGCCATTGGCGCCGATCTTGTTCGCCAGCGCCATGTCGTCGTCGATCTTCGCCGAGTACTTTTTGGAGTCGAGCGCTTCCTTGAACTTCGTCTTGTCCACGCCGGCCTCAGTGGCCCACTTCTCGTAGTTCTCTGGACTCAGCGTTTGCTGATTGGCAAATGCGGTGTCGTGGAATTTCCAGAAGGCGTCGTTGCCCTTGAGGCCGAACACGGCCATCGCTGCCTCGGCGGCGGGGCGCGCGTTGGGGTGGAACGGCAGCGGGTTGTTCTTCCAAACCATGCGTACCTTGGTCGGCCCGTATGTGTCGCGGACCTGCTTCAGCGTGGGCTCCACGCGGCTGCAGAACGGGCATTGAAAGTCGCTCACGGCGACGATCGTCACCGGCGCATTCGCATTGCCCCACTGCGGGTCTTTCGCGCTCACCGGAACGCTGGCGCTACTCTGGTCGGGAATGCTGCTGGCACTCCCGGATTCGGCCTGAATGTCGGAGCCCTTGCCTTTGTCGAGGCCCCACATCAGGAACATGCCGGCTAAAAAGCTCATCAAGAAGCCGACGATTGCGGTTCCCTTATTCATATCTCTCTCCCAAAGCTCGGAGTTGCGGAAGGCCGCGTGCCGAGCGTGCCTGTGACGAATGAAATTGCAGAACGAAAACTGACGACTGACCCAGCCCTCGCGTGGGCCAAGTGAAACGAGCGCGTGCACGTCTCTCGATGCGCGCCGGCTGCTCGAAATGGCGGAGCTCAGACTCGCGGTGGGCGTTCGATGGAGAGCGCGAAGCCGGTTGCCGCTAGATCCCGATCAAACGCCGCGGCCGAAAGCCGAGTCGACGCGGGGCCCGCGCCGAAGCGTGGCAGCAGCGGCAGGGCGCGCACTGGCAGCTCGCTGAGGGTCACATCACTTGGTGCTTCAGGCTTCGGGGCGCCGGCGGCGCGCGCTGGCGTCGCGTCGTCGGCGCACGGGCTACCGTCGGTAACCGCATCCGTGCTGGTCGGCGTGCCGATCAGCGGCGCCGCAACCGTCTGCGCGTGCATGCCGCACATGGGTACCGCGGCAAGCGCGTTCGGCGCCCAACCTAGCGACAGCACGAACGCCGTCAGCGCGCAGAGCCGCGCCAACCAAACGTCCTGTGAGCGTGTCGCCGAAAGCGTCGTCATTGCATCGCCGAGTCCGAAGCGCCGGGCAGTCTACCCGCACGCTCCCGCCGCACAACCGGCGGCGGCGCGTGCTCATTCCAAGCGCGCAGGGGTTTCGGATGTCAGTTTCTTGCCTACATCAGATCACATAGGCACAGTGGGAGTATGGACGGCCCTGGAACCGCGGTTAAGCTAGCGACATCGCAAGAGAATTTGCTTGGCGATCAGGATGCGCTGCCGCGCCGCTTCGAGCGCTATACGCTCCTCAAGCGGATTGCGCGGGGTGGAATGGGGGAAGTGTTCCTGGCTACCGCGGGCGGCATCGAAGGCGCAGAACGCCCGTGCGTGGTGAAGGCCATCCGCCGTGAGCACGAGGCTGACCGCTCATTTTTAGCGCGCTTCTTGGATGAGGCACGCATTCAAGCGCAGCTCCAGCATCCGGGCGTAGCCCAGGTTTTGGAAGCGACCAACGATGCCACGAGCAAGCCCTACGTGGTCGTCGAGTTCATCGAAGGCCGGAACTTGGGCGATGTGCGAGCCCGCGCGGGACAGCTCGGTCTACGCATGGGCTGGTTCGAGTCGATCGCCGTGAGCATCGTGCTGGCCGACGCGCTGGCTCACGTGCACGAGCGCCTGGACGCGAGCGGCAAGCCGCTCGACATCGTACACCGCGACCTCAGCCCACAGAACGTGATGGTGAGCTACGCGGGCGACGTCAAATTGATCGACTTCGGTACGGCGCGCGGGTTGAACCGCCGCTGTCAAACGATCGCCGGCATCGTGTTTGCGAAGCCGGGCTACGTTGCCCCCGAGGTCGCCAACAACACCCCGGGCGGCGTGCCTGCCGACCTGTACGCGCTCGGCATCATGCTCTGGGAGATGCTTGCCGGCCGTCGCTTCCTGTCCGGCGACGCGTCCGCGCACATGGCCGCCGTGGCCGCGGGCAAGCGCAATCCAACGCCGCTTGCGCCGCTGATCGGCGCGCCGGCCGAGCTCGACGTCGTGATAGCCAAGCTCACCGCGGTGAAGCTCGAAGACCGTTATGGCTCGGCCCGCCACGCCATGAACGACCTCGTGCGCCTGCTGCAACGCGCGCCGAGCATGGCCGATGGCGACCGCAGCGTGCGCGGGCGCATCGCGCAGCTGATGCAAAAGCTTTACCCCGCGGAGCCGGCTCGCACTCGCTCGGAGTTCGCGCGTTTGATCGCACAGGCCCGCGCCAGCGATGTGCCCGTGTCCGTCATCCCGCCGTCTCCCCCCACGCCGGCGGTCGAGCTCGATCCGACGCTTCTGTCGGGGACGCGTTATCGATTGCTGCGCGTTCTGGGCCGCGGCGCGATGGGCGTGGTGCACGAAGCATTGCACCTCGATCTGATGCGTACGGTCGCGCTCAAAGTTCTAGACCCCGAGCGCATGGGCCTGGAGGCGGAGCGCCGCTTCAAGGTCGAGGCGCGCGCCATCGCTCAGCTGGCGCACGAAAACCTGGTGAAGCTGTTCGAGTTCGGCGTCGCTCGAGACGGGCGCCCGTTTTACGTGATGGAGCTCTTGGCGGGCGAGTCCTTGGACAAGAAGCTCGAGCGCGAGCGGGGCATGGACTACCGCGAAGCCGTGACCATTGCGGTGCAGGCTTGTCGAGCCCTGGAGACGGCCCACGCGGCGCACGTCATCCATCGCGACATCAAGCCCGCCAATTTGTTCCTGTGCAACGACGGTACGCTCAAGCTGCTCGACTTCGGCGTCGCCAAAGCAGCCTTCAATGTGGAGACCGACGGCGCAGGCCCGGAGCTCGTCGGCACTCCCGAATACATGGCGCCCGAGCAAGCGCGCGGCCAAGCCGATGAGCGCAGCGATCTATACGCGCTCGGCGTGGTTCTGTTCGAGCTGCTCTCGGGGCGCTTGCCTCACGAGGCGGACAGCCCCGTGCTCTTGCTCGACGCCAAATTCCGCACCCAACCTCAATCACTCCGAACCCTCATACCCGAAAGAGGAATCCCGAAAATGCTCGATGCAACCGTGTCCCGTGTGCTCAGCCCGGAGCCTGAACATCGCTATGATACCGCCGGGGAGCTCCGCGCCGCGCTCGAAGCGGCGTTGCAGGAGACCGCGCCGCGGCCGCGCCGGCAGCTGATTGCGCAGAGCGCAGCGGGGGTGTTGCTTCTAGCGTTGGTTGGCTCGCTGGCAGTTGGCGCCAGTAATCCTCGATTGCGAGAGCGGGCCGTGGCGGCGGTCGCGCCCATGCTGGAAAAGGGCGAGGAATGGCAAGCGCACCTGGTTGCGCGTTTGCGAGCAGCGCACGCTTCGAGCGCGGCGCTGGCGCCGGTCGCACCGCTCGCGCCACCAGCTCCCCCCGCGGCCATCGTCGCCAAGCTCGACGCGGCGGAGCTCAAGCTCGCGCCGACCGCCGCCCTGGCCGCGCCCGTCACCCTGGCCGCGCCCGTCGCACTGACCACTACCGCCGACGATGACGGCGAAGTCGAAGACGACTTGTCCGCGAGCACGGGCAACCCCGCAGAAGCAGAGCTCACGTCTACGAGCGCGCCCGCGGCTACGGCCGAGCCAAGCACGCTCGGCGCGACCGCGATTGCAGAAGCAGACAAGCTGCGTTCCGCGGGCAACAAGTTGAAGGCGCTGAACGTCCTCCGCGCGGCCGCGAAAAAATCGCCCCGCGACGCCAAGGTGCTCGAGGAGCTAGCTCGCATGGCCGAGCAAAATCGCGCCTGGGGTGAAGCGGTGCGCAGCGAGCGGCGCGTCGTCGCCCTGGACGGCAGCACGAATTCGAAGCTCGAGCTCGCGCGTCTCGAGCGCAAAACGGGGCACCGCGGCCGCGCGCTCGAGCTCGTGCGCAACGTATTGAAAGACACACCGGATTCGCCGGATGCTCGCGCCATGCTCGCTCAACTCGGCGGCAGCGAGCAGCTCGCCCTGCGAAGTAAGTAACGATTTGGGCCTGACTCACGCGCGCTAGCTCCGAGAGTCTAACGCGCGCGAGCATTACTCACCAGGCCGCGGATTTCGCGTCACCCTTCTTGAAGAATCTGTCGATGGTCACGCGTCGCGAGGCTTTCGTCCAAGCCTTCGGCGTCGCGTGTGCACGGGCAAGAAGCCGCCCTTCGGCCGCCGGAGGCTGCGCGCGACTCCGCCGGCTTCGGTGACCATCCAAAACCTCGCCCCATCACATCCCTGTCGGGGAACCGGTTGTGGTGCTAGAACCGCGCCGGACTCGGATTCCGACACGTAAATGGCTCTCCCCTCGACTGTTAGCGCCAAAGCGCTGGTCACCACCGGTTCGCCCGTGCGCGTGATCCTGAAGTTGGCGCTGCCCACCGTGTTCGCCATGCTCACGCAGAGCGCGGTCAATGAAGTCGACATCATCTTTTTTTCGCGCCTGCCTTGTCCGGAGTCTTCGACGGCGCAGGCGGCGCTGCTGCCCTCGCTGATCCTGCTCTGGATGTTCGGCGGCTCGCTAAGCGCTATTTCTGTCGGCACGCAGGCGATTTGCGCGCGGCGCTTCGCGGAGGGGAAATCCGTCGACGCCGGCGGGGTGCTCGTCAATTCATGGGTCTGCTCGCTTTTGGCCGGCATCCTGTTTACGGTCGTGGGCTACCTGGTCATGCCCCTCGCGCTGAACGCGCTGATCCGGGTGCCAGAAGTACGCGTGGCCGCGCTCGGCTATCTAAAGTGGCGCCTGCTCGGCATCACATCCATGGCCGCCACCTTTTCCTTCAAAGCATTCTTCGACGGAATAGGCAAAACGCACGTGCACATGGTCGCCTCCGTGGTCATGAACGTGATCAATGTGTTCCTGTGCGTGGCGCTCATTTTTGGGCGCTTTGGCGCGCCGCGCATGGGCATGACGGGGGCGGGCCTGGCGGGCGCGGCCTCGTCGTGGGTCGGCTTCGCGATCATGGTCGCGTGGGCCGCCCTCCCTCACTACACGAAGCACTTCAGGCCATTCGACGTGACCCGGGTCGTGAAGGGCTTGATGACGGATATTCTGAGGTTGTCCGTGCCGAGCGCGGTCGCCACCGTCGCCGTCATGAGCGGCTTTGCGTTGTTCTCCGGCATCGTCAGTCACCTGGACAGTGTCTCGCATGCCGCCGTGCTCGACAGCGCTTGCCCCGGCGGCCACGCTGAAGCCGTGAATGGCGCGGCCACGGCTTTGATCGTGGGCATCCTCAAGCTCACGTTCACCGCCTGCCTCGCCTTTGGCACGTCGACCGCAACCCTCGTCAGTCAATCGCTCGGCGCCGGGAAACCGGAGAAGGCCAACGAGTTCGGTTGGGTATCGGTTCGACTGGGGCTCGTGATCTTCGGCGTTGTAGGCCTGCTCGAGGGGGTGCTCTTGACGAAACCGCTCTTGCACTTCGTGACGCAAAGCCCCGCCGTGTACCAAACCGCGCTCGTGCCCATGCGCATGATGGGCCTATGCACACCGCTCATTGCGGTCGGAATGATCCTCACGCAGGCGCTCTTTGGCGCCGGCAACACGCGCTTCGTCATGCTGGTAGAGCTCGTGCTGCACTTTTTCTGCCTGGTGCCGCTGGCCTGGGTCTTCGGTATCACCTTGAATTTGGGTTTGCCCGGCATCTGGGCCTCGGCGGCCATCTACGTCCTCTTGCTCACCAGTGCCATGGTCTGGAAGTTTCGCCGGGGCGACTGGCAGACGATAGCAATTTGACTCGAGCGCCCTCGCGTTGCGGAGCTACGCCTCAGTCGACCAGCGAACGGTATTCTTCCGTCAGCATGAAGTCTTTGCCGAGGTTCGTGGCGCGCTCGCGCGCATAGTAGTCGCGAAATCGAAACTCGGCGCTTGCCTGACGCAGCAGGCCGCCTGCCAATGCATGCGCGTCCGCATCGCCTTGTACTGTGCTGACGGCGCCCGCGCGTTGATCGATCGCGATGCGAGTGGCAACGAACGCGTCGCTGATGGGCTGGGGCTGCGGGGCGTGCGAGAGGGCGATCACCGAAAGCAACTGTTGTTTGCTGCCGAACGTGAACCACAGGTTACGCGGGGGCGCGTAGGCTGTCTCACCGCCGAGCGCGGAGCTCGGTACGCCATTGCAAGTCAGATCCGAATAGCCCTTGTCGGCGGCGCAGGTGATACCTTGCTTGCCGAGCTGTGCGATGACGTCGGCGCGCGTCGTACGATCGAGCTGGAAGCCGAGCGCGGGCCGGCTCGCGGCCCGCTGTGGGCCGCGATGATTCGCGGCAAAGTCAGAAGCGGCGCGCTCTCGCTGAGCCGGGCTCAGCGGTTTGTCATAGCCGAACGGGCAACCGCCGTGAGCCATCCGGGTCACGGCCTCCAGCACCGGGCGGCCCGCCGAGGTGTGCCCCAAGCCAACCAAAGTCACGGCGAGCGTGGTTGTACCAAGGCCCATCGCCAAAGCTCGAGCGAGAGCGCGTTTCATTACTTGCCTACGATCGAGGCCACGAAGGTTGGGTCTACGACTACGGGCGCGAAACAGCTCGTCACGTCGCCACTGGGTACGCCGCTGCTGGTCAGCGCAGGCACGATGATGCTGCTCACGAAGTAGTTGTATTGGTCGGCTGTGATTGCGAGGCCCACGTGGGCGGCTGTCATGTCCTGCAAACCCGAGTACGTCTTGCCGTCCGTATACATGATGCTGGTGGGGCCGCCGTAGGCGTACACCAGAAACGCAGCCAGCTTGCCCTCGAACGTCGCCGCATCGTCTGCGGTCGAAGGCGGCTTTCCCGACCCGATTTTCGTAAACGAATCACCGAGCTTCGCCGTGCCATTGGCCTTGAGATCCGCGAACACGTTCGCAATAATCGCTTTGTTAACGGCCACGAAGCCAGCCGCCTGGTAGGTGTCCCACGCGTCCTTGCCACTGCTCGTGCACTTCAGCGCAGCGCCTGGGCCTTTACTTACGTTTTCGCCGTTCTTGTTGTCGGAATCGCTGCCGCAGCCCTGCAATGCCGCGAGCACGAGGCCCGCCGCCATCATATTCTTGATCATGAACCGTCCCTTTCGGAGACTTTCGGCGCCGAAGAGGATGTCGACTGCCACTGTGAGCTACGAGCAGGGCAAGCAAGCGGATCTGGCACGGCCTCACTTTGCGCGATTTCTAGCGGCCGAACGTCCGGCGTCCTGTTGTGACTTAGCTCGCGTGCTCGCTTGCGCTCGCGACGCTCGAATGTCTCGTTGGACCTGATGAGCATTCGAGCGGCGCCGCATCGAGGGCACGCGCTGCCCGTGTCGAAGTCAGGGTGGGATCGGTCGGAGTGCGCTAGTCCCGTGCGAATCCGCCGGCCGGAGCCACGATGAAACGCGTAGAAGGCCGCTTACAGCGTTTCCGGTGAGCTGCAAAAAAGGCGAGGTTCGTTGACCTCGCCTTCTGCTCGTCGAGTGAGCGATCAGCCGATCACGAAAATTCGACCGACCCTCCCGCGCCAGTACAGCTACCCTCGCCATTCGTGAGCTTGCACGAGGTCGAGCCGTCCTTGGTAATGACCGTGAAGCTGCCGCTCTTGGTCGTGCTGTCCCACGAACCGTTCGCTTGAATCAGCACATTGCCGTCGCCTACATCGACGCTGTAGGTGGCAACGCCGTTGACCAATGCGTAGCTCAGATCGATTGATACTTTATCGCCGGGTGGCGTGACGGTCTCGGTCAAATGCTCCTTGTAGATGATCATCAGGGGCGGCGGATTGCTGATCTCCGCGTATTCCAAAGTTCCGTCCACGATGACGCTCGACGTGCCCGAACTGTACTTGCAGTCGTCGTACGTGAGAGAAGACTGAGCGCCGGAGCCGTCCTGATTCGCGGAGCCACCGATCTTCACCGTTCCGCCACCATTACAGGCACAGGTCTGGGTCGTCGATCCGCCGCTCGGGGTGCCACACGCAAACGGCGCATCGTCCAGAACGTGGGCCCCCGGGCCTCGGCTGCCACCTAGCTTGGCAGACATCACTTGGACACTGCTGCTCGCGTTCTGACCGTCGAGGCCGGCGATGATCGCCTTTTTGTCGCCCTTGCTGAGCGTGCCGCTCGGGTGCAGGTAAGCCTCATGAAGGCCGCTGAAATCCGCACTCGGGCCCCCGCTCGGCTTATCGTCGCCACCGCCACAGCCCGTCGCACCGAGCGCAATCAGCGCCACCCCTAACCCAGACCACACTCCCATACCACCATTGAACAGATGCATCATTGACCTCCAAGGTTTAATCCCCAACATCACACTCGGCCTAATACGTTCACGACGCGCAAAACTTGCGCCTGTTTTTCAGGTCGAGTCTGGTCTTGAGCCTCAGGCGCAGACCTCTGTTGCCACTCAGCGGCATCGCTCACTGGCACGGTGTCACTTGGCGGCGGCACGAGCCCTATTGGCAACCATTCGATGCCAATAGGGCTCGGTGATGGGGAATCAACGGCTAGCGAGCGCGCGTGAGCGTTCGGTCAGTGTGCGCTGCGTCCTCTGCGCGAGAGGAGCGCGCAGGCCACGTCCGTCCGCACCCTCGCATCATCGTCTGCGAGCGCGGTCGCGGCATCGCTGTAGTCGCCCAAGCTCGTTAGCGCTCGTGCGGCGTGCCAGCGTGTTGGCATGTCGCCACTTCGTAGCGCCTTCACCAGCGCGGGTTCGACGCTCGAATCACCGGCTCGAGCCAAGGCGTCCACGGCCGCCTCCCGGGCCCGCAGCTCCGCCTCCGACGTGACCGTCTGATTGGCCAGAACGCGCAGCGCACTGAGGGCCCGGTCACTCCGCCCCGGCAGGTCACTCAGCCGGGACAACGCAACCACCTGCAGCTCGGCGCTGGCCGTACGCGACGCCTCCAGAACCGCCGCTTCGTTTTGCAAGCTGAGCTCGATGACGTTTAAAGCCAGTCGCTTCTCGTCGTCCGTGCCCTCCCGGATCGCGTGCCTGAGTTGGGCGTTCGCTGGCGCAGCCCCAGCACCTCCGGCGCGCACGAGCGCATACGAAGCGCTAACCCCTGCGACGCCACCGCTGTCGGCTACGACAGAAAGCTCGCGCTCGCCCCCGGCCACGAAGGAAGCCTTTTCCGCCCAAGCATCGACGATGCCGATTTTTCGCGCCTCGTCCGCCCGTGCCCACAGATCTTTCAGCGCGAGCACGGCGTGCTCTCCGCCGATTGCGCCGGCGGCGCGGGTGGCCTGATTTTGGGCCTGCGGATCTGGGTCGAGGCGGGCCGAATCCAGCAACGGCCCGAGCTCGCTCGGTTGCCGTGCGTCGTACGCGGCGCTGAACGCCGCCCGCCGCACGCGCTCGTCCGGATCGGCGAAAAAATGCTGACGCACATCGCCATCGATCGGCCGCACCGCTGCGCGCGCGGCGACCGCGCGGAAGCCACCGCTGTCCGATCCGGCATAGCGGTTGACCTGGCTGATTCGATCGAGCACGTTTTGCTCGAGCAAGATCAAGCTGAGCTCGGCCGAGACATCGTCCTCGTCTGTCGCTCGCTTCTCCATCACGTCGCGCAGCGGCCGCGCGCAAGCGCGCAGCGTGCGCACCCGCCGCGCGCCGTATTTGCCCTCGGCCGACATGACCTCTCGCTCTGCCACCGCCTGCGCCAAGTGCAGCGCCACAGTCGGCGTCAGCTCGCGTGCTTGCTGCGCGGCCGCGATATCGCGCTTCAACATCGCGAGGTCGCCGCGTAGCGCCGTTCTTACGGGCGGCTTGGGCCCGCACTCCGCCAAGAACAACAGGGCCCATGCCCACCGCTGAATGCCCGCCACGCTGCCCACGACGCAGGATTAATTGACGGTGCTCGTCGACTCGGTTTGCGCCGCTTCGCTGCGTGCGGAAGCGGCGATCTCGTCGCGGCGTTGGGTGGCGGCGGCGACGAATCCTTTGAACAGGGGGTGCGCGCTCATCGGACGGCTCTTGAATTCGGGATGAAACTGGCAACCGATGAAATAGCGATGCTCGGGCAGCTCCACGATCTCGACCAAGCGGTCATCGGGGCTAGTTCCGCTCAGCACGAGGCCAGTGCGTGTCAGCTGCTCGCGGTACTCGTTATTGAACTCGAAGCGGTGCCGATGGCGTTCGCTGATCTCGTCCTTTTGGTAGAGCTCGAAGGCCTGGCTGCCAGGCTTTAGGCTGCAGGGGTATGCGCCGAGCCGCATGGTCCCCCCTTTGTCTTTGATGCCTCGCTGATCCGGCATCAGGTCGATCAGCGGATTGGCGCAGTCCTTGTCGAATTCGGTGGAGCTCGCGCCCTTCAAGCCGCACACATTGCGGGCAAACTCGATCACGGCCAACTGCATGCCGAGGCAGATGCCAAAGAACGGCACGCCGTGCTCGCGGGCGTAGCGTATGGCAGATATCTTTCCCTCCACGCCGCGATCGCCGAAGCCGCCGGGGACTAAGATGGCATCTAGCCCGCTGAGCAGCGCCGGGGCACTACCGCGCTCGATCTGCTCGGAGTCGATGTACTCGAGCTGCACGGCGACGTCGTTGGCCAGGCCACCGTGAACGAGCGCCTCGTTGAGCGATTTGTAGCTGTCTTTCAAGTGCACGTATTTGCCGACGACGCCGATGCGCACCGAGCCCTTGGCCGGCTTCTTGAAGCGCTCCACGGTTCGGATCCAATTGGTCAAGTCCGGCTGACGTGACCAGATGTTGAGGCGCTCCGCGATCTGATCGTCGAGACCCTCCGCGTGCAGCACGAGGGGGAGCTCATAGATGCAAGACACATCCACCGCCGAGATCACACTGTCCACGGCCACGTTGGAGAAGAGCGCGATCTTCTCTTTCAAGCCGTGCGCGATCGGGCGATCACTGCGGCAGATCAAGATATCGGGTTGAATGCCAATCTCGCGCATCTCGCGCACGGAATGCTGCGTCGGCTTCGTCTTGAGCTCGCCAGCGGTGACGATGTGCGGGACCAACGTCACGTGGACGCTGAGCGCGTTACCGTGGCCGGCCTCCAACTTCAGTTGGCGGATCGCCTCTAAAAAGGGCAGCGACTCGATGTCCCCGACCGTTCCGCCGACCTCGATGATGGCGATGTCCGCGTCGCTAGTTGCCTCGTAAACCCGGGTCTTTATCTCGTCCGTGATGTGCGGAATGACCTGCACCGTCGCGCCCAAGTACTCCCCACGCCGCTCCTTGGTGATCACCGCTTCGTAAATGCGACCGGTCGTCACGTTGGCCCGACGCGTCAGCTGACAGGACGTGAAGCGCTCGTAGTGACCCAGGTCGAGGTCAGTTTCCGCGCCGTCTTCCGTCACGAAAACTTCACCGTGTTGGTACGGCGACATGGTCCCCGGATCCACGTTGATGTACGGGTCGAGCTTCATGTGCGTGACGGTCAGGCCTCGGGCCTCCATCAACGCGCCAATCGATGCGGAGGTGAGCCCCTTGCCGATGGAGGAGACGACGCCCCCCGTGACGAGCACGAATTTAGTGCGCCGACTCACCGCGTGACCGCCATCACGTGTTCCACGTTTCATGCATTTGTCTCGCGTACATCTTGGCCATAGTAAGCACGCGCAGCGCGTACCGCCGCATGTTCTCTTAGAATACGCCTAGCACGCCAACCCCGACGGTGTTTTTGCCCGCATCGAAGGTGGGATGCCATTCGACGCGAGCTTCGGGCACCGCGCGCTTAGGTTCTCGTGTCGGCAGAAACAAACCTTCGCCCGCGATCGCGAGGCCCGAGGCCTGGCCGATAGCGTCGATGGTCGTTGCGATCGCGCGTACGACGACGAGCACCTTGCTACAATCAGCGACATTGCCGCAGCCGCTGTGCGAGAGTGCCACCCACGGGCCAGCCAGCGGAATTCGCAGATCTTTTGCGCCCACCGTGTCGGGCCAAAGGTAGGATGATGCAAGCGCCAGCGCGTACCAGCTAGCCGTCGTCACCGCGCCCGCGATCAGCAGGTTGCGTCGCGCGGACGGCGGTGGGTACTCGTCGTGGCTGGCACTCGCAACGGGCGTAACCCGAGGGCCAGCTTCCGCGGCCTCATCTGCCGCCAACGATTGCGCTGAGGCCGAGTGAGAGGATAAGCCGGCCCAAAGGCCTACAGCCGACGCCGTGAGCCGTACCTGCGCGCGAAGGCGGTTCTGGCGAGCAAGCCTGGGAAAAGCGGAGCAGACGAGGCAAGCGGCCATGCGAGGCGACTCTGTACTCGAGCGGCCAGGCGACGCAAGTGCGAAGCACCTCAGGATTTGGCCCAAGCCGCGGGCCTATGGATACTCCTCGCCTCGCGTGATCCCTTCGTCATTTCGCCTGAGCTATCCCTGCTTTCTTGCCGCGTGGGTGTTGATCGTCGGCGGCGCGCCCTCTAGCTCGGGCCTCGCTGGGTGTGCGGCGCCCGCAGCCCAGAGACCGGCTGCATCCGCTCCATCCTCCACGCCAGCGTCGGCACTGATTGCTCCGGGGCCACCAGGGCCGAGCGCCAGCCCATTGCCGGCGCCAAGCAGTAGTGGAGCCGTCCTCGGGACCGCGCCGGCGGCCAATGTCGCTGCGGTGCAGGAACCCGCGATCGCCCCCATGCTGCCGCCGCCGGCTGCGCCTCCGCACATCTGGAAAGGTGGCGAATTCCAGCGGGCGCTCGCGGAGCTCGCACGTTGGGTGAACAAGAGTGGCGGAGTGCTGGGCGCGGAGCTGGAGGATGTGGCGAGCGGCAAGGTTCTAGGCCGCGTCGGCGCGAATACGCCCGAAAACCCGGCTTCGAATCAGAAAATCGTGACCACGGCCGCAGTGCTGCGCCACCTGGGAAGTGGGTTCCGCTTCAAGACCTCGATCTGCGGAAGCCGCGCGGGCGACAGCGTGCAGTCACTGGTGCTGCGCGGCTCGGGCGACCCATCGCTGGCCAGCGATGACCTTCAGGCGCTCGCGAAAATGTTGGCGCAAGCCGGCTTGAAGCACGTGGCCGACCTCTTGATCGATCAGAGCTTCTTCGACGACCACTTCGTGCCGCCGGCATTCGACCAACAGCCCGAGGAATGGGCGGCGTTTCGCGCGCCGGTGAGCGCAGTGTCCTTGAACCGCAACGTGGTCACGCTGGGCGTTGCGCCGGGCGAGCCCGGAGAGGCGGCAAAAATCTGGTTCGATCCCGACGGATTCGTGGACATCACGGGCAGCGTGCGTACCGAGCCCGCGCGCGATCTTCGAAACCTCGAAAAGCCGGAGCGCGCCGAGAACGTGAAGCTGACGCTCAAGGCATCAGGGCAGCGGCTGGGCGCCTGGGTCGCGGGCACTATTTCGCCAAATCGTGTCACATTTCACTGGTCGCGTCGCGTGGAGGATCCGAGCTTACTGCCGGGCTACGGCTTTCGCGTCGCCCTCGAGGCCGAGGGGATCCATGTGAACGGCACGATTGCCGTCGGCGGGCAGGCGGAGGTTAGCGAGCTCGCGACGCACGAATCGAAGCCACTTGCCGAGCTCTTGCCAGAGCTCGGCAAAGACAGTGATAATTTTTATGCCGAGACGCTGCTGAAAGACCTGGGCGCCCGCGTCAAGGGCACGCCGGGCAGCAGCGAAAGCGGCGCCGCCGTCGTCCTCGATTATCTTCGTGAGATCGACGCGCTCGAGCCGGGCACGCGCATTACGAACGGCTCGGGGCTGTTCGATGCCAACCGGCTCAGCGCGCACACGTTGGTGAAGACGCTGATGCATGCTTACCGTGAGCCCGCGACGGGCGGCGTGTTCCTCGATCAGCTCGCGGTGGGCGGCGTGGACGGCACGCTCAAACATCGCTTTTCCGCGTTCAAAAAAGCGCGTTCGATCCGGGCCAAAACGGGCACGCTCGAGCGCGTGATCGCTTTGAGCGGCTTCGCTTTTCGTCCAGACGGCTCATCGCCCGTCGCGTTTTCTCTGCTCGTGTCCGGCATTGCCGGCAAGCATGCCGAGGTGCGGCAGCGCGTCGATGAGCTCGTTTCGGGCGTCGCGCGGGTACTGGCGCACGACGCATCGTGAGCGATTGAAGAGGCTCGTTGGCGTGGTGAGTCCGGTGTACGCGGAGCTCCGACCCCTTTTTTAGCCGTTTGGTGGCTACTTGCCGACGGCGGGGGTGGTCGCGTTCGTATACAAATCGATGTTGTGCTGATACTCGCCGCGGTCCGTGATGCTCATGGATAGGAATAGAATCACGAACAGCACTGCGGTCAGGAACAAGATCAAGTGAAACTTCTTGTCCCAAAACAAGTGCATAAAAAATGTGACGACTAGGCCGGCTTTGATGGTCGCGATCACCATGGCGACGACCAGATTGCCCTCGCTGCCTAGGTCGAAGCTCGTCACGCTGACCGTGAGGATGGTCAGGGCCATCAATGCCCCGAGCACCGCCAGCATCATCCAAATCGGCATGGTGTGCGCCAGCCCGTGATCTTCGTGCTTCTCGTGGCCCTGTTGCGGGTCTTCGGAAACGGCGTCTGCCTGCTCGTCCTGCTCGGGCTCATCCTGCTCGGTCGGTTCGAAAGCGGGATTGGGCGCGGTGGCGTCGTCCTCGGGCGCGATCGTCGGCGTTTCTTCCGAGGACCCTTGCATGGACTTCGGTTGCTCGGCGTTCTGGGGCGTGTCGTCGTTTGCCATGTCTTCCGAGGCCTGCACTTCAGTGGATCAGATAAAGCAGCGGAAAAAGGTAGATCCAAACTAGATCGACCAAGTGCCAGTACAGAGCGGAGTAGTCGATGGGGCCGAAGTACTTGGGACCAAACTGGCCCTTATTGGCTCTAATTCCGAGCCACACCCAGACCCCGATGCCCGCGAGGACGTGGATGCCGTGTAGCCCTGTCATGAAAAAGTAGATGCTGAAGAAGACGTGCGCGTTGCGCGGCTTAGAGGGCCGCGTCGTGTCTTCCGCGGCCGGGCCGATGACGCCGGCCTTGAGCAACGGCTCGAGTTGCGCTTCCGTGGGCCGCTCGAATTTACCCGTAACCGGCCGGGTCAGGTCGATGGCGCCGGCGACCGCGCTGACGTCGCCCTTGTGCTCGGCGAGCTGGGTCAGCTTCTCCGCGTACTCGGCGGCTTCCGGATGCTTCTTCTTGAAGGCATCGAGCTCCCAGACTTGCTCAGTGGGATGGAAAGCGGGGCCGGGCAGGAGGCCATCATGGAACTTGTGTTGGTACTCGAAGAACTTCACGACCATGAACGTGCAGGCGCACGCGATCGTGATCGCGATGTTCAGCACCAATAACTTACGCTGAGCAAGCTGAGCGTTGCGCACGGCCCAGGCCGCGGTGAGGCTGCTGACCAAGAGCACACAGGTGTTGATGGCACCCATGGTCGTGTTCAAAAAGTAGTGCGCGTAGACGAACACTTCCGGGTGCATGCCGCGGTACACCGTGTACGCGCAGAACAACCCCGAAAAAAACAGCACCTCTGTCAACAAGAACAGCCAGATGCCGAGCTTACCGGCATCGAATTGCTGCTGATACGTGTCGAAGTGATGAGCCAGGTGTGGCCCAGCGCCGTGACCGTGCTCGTCATGACCGCCGTGGTCGGCGTCCTCGTGCACTGCCGGCGCCGGTACGCGGTGACCCGGCTTGGGCTCGATCGCGGGGGAGATGCTTTCACTCATGGTGTCGTCCGATGTTCGAAGTGTCGCAGAATTCCGAGGCTCGGGGGAGCCAGGTTGCTCGAGCCCTGGCCCGCGAGGAAATGCTTGAACCCAGGTGAAACGCTACACGATCTTTTCTTTGCGTGGCACGTAGCCGCTGATCGTCTCGTCATACATCAGGTTCTCGTAACCGTCGTACGGCCCCGCGGTCACCACCGGCGGCTTGTGGAAGTTGTAGTAGGGCGGCGGCGAGGAGCAGTGCCACTCCAGAGTCGCCCCGCCCCACGGATTCATCGGCGCGGTCTTCCCGCTCTTCAGGCTCTTGTACAAGTAGAAGGCGGTCAGCAGGAAGCCGATGCCCAGTGTGTACGCGCCCAATGTGGACAAGACGTGCAGCGGCTGAAACTCGGGTAGATAGTTATAGTAGCGGCGCGGCATGCCGCGGCTGCCGAGGATGAACTGGGGGAAGAACGTTACGTTCAGGCCCACGAACACGAGGGCAGCGCCGACCCGCCCGACCTTCTCCTCGTACATCTTTCCGGTGAACTTCGGCCACCAGTAGTGGAGCCCGCCCATGAATGCGGTGATTGCACCGCCCATCATCACGTAATGAAAGTGAGCGACCACGAAGTAGGTGTCGTGCAAATGCACGTCGACGCTCATTACAGCCAAGAAAATGCCGGTGAGGCCGCCGATGGTGAACACCCACAGAAACGCGAGCGCGTACAGCATGGGCGTGTCCAAGTGGATGACGCCCTTGTACATGGTCGTGATCCAATTGAAGACCTTGATTGCCGTGGGAATCGCGATCAAAAACGTGATAGCGCTGAAGATCGTTCCGGCCAACACCGATTGGCCGCTGACGAACATGTGATGGCCCCAAACCAGGAAGCCGAGGAAGGCGATGGCCAAGCTGCTGACGGCGATGAACTTGTAGCCGAAGATCCGCTTCCGCGAAAAGACCGGGATGATCTCCCCGATCACCCCGAACGCCGGCACGATCATGATGTACACGGCCGGGTGGGAGTAGAACCAGAAAAAGTGCTGAAAGAGCACCGGATCGCCGCCCAGCATCGGATCGAAAATGCCGATGTGCAACGTGCGCTCCACGATCATCATCAGTAGCGTGATGCCGATGACCGGAGTCGCGAGCACCTGAATCAGAGCCGTGGAGTAGAGCGCCCAGCAGAAGAGCGGTAAGCGAAACCAGGTCATGCCCGGCGGCCGCAACTTGTGCATCGTGACGATGAAGTTGAGGCCGGTGAAGATAGAGCTGAAACCGAGGATGAATGCGCCGAATGCGGCCGGCACGACGGCGGTCGAGGTGGTGGTGCTGTAGGGCGTATAAAACGTCCAGCCCGTGTCGACCGCGTTGATCGCGAGCGAGCTCAGCATGAACAAGGCTCCCACGATCCACAGGTGGTAGCTCGCCAAGTTCAGGCGTGGGAAGGCGACGTCTTTGGCCCCGAGTTGCAGCGGCATGATGATGTTGCCGAGGGCGGCCGGGATGCCCGGGATGATCACCAAGAACACCATGATCGCGCCGTGCAGCGTGAACATTTGGTTGTAGGTGTCGTGGTCCATGATCGTGCGCTGCGGCGTGAGCAGCTCGGTGCGCACGAGCAGGGCGAAGAAGCCCCCGAGCGCGAAGGCGGTCAGCACCGAGCACAGGTACATGACGCCGATGCGTTTGTGATCGAGCGTGAAAATCCAGGACAGGACGCCCTTGTCATGGGTGAGGTAGTTGTCAGAGCCGCTGGAACGCGGCGCGACGACGTCGACCGTTGTGCTGGGTGCTGCCATGGTTCCTCTATTTCAAACTCTTGATGAAATCGATCAGCCCATCGATGTCTTTGTCGCTCAGTTTGCCCTCGAAGGTGGGCATGGCCGGCGCGTAACCCATGACGATGTGGGCCTGCGGGTCGAGCATCGATTCGCGTAAGTAATTTTCGTCGACCTTCATCGCTGGGCCGCCGGTCATGGACTCCATCTTCCCGTAGATGGCCTTCCAAGACGGGCCGACTTTCGGAGTGCCGTCGATCGAGTGGCAGGTCGAGCAGCCCTGCTTCTCGTACAGCATGGCCCCGCGGTCCTTACCGGTCAGACTGTCGGCCTGAGCGATCGTTGCCGCGAGCCACTTCTCGTAACCGCCCGGGGGATGGACGACCACGCGGCTCAACATGTCGGAGTGCGATGTGCCGCAGTACTCCGCGCAGAAGATGGGAAATTCACCGGTCTGCGTCGCCTTGAACCAAAGGTCGGTGTAGCGCCCGGGCACGGCATCCATCTTCGTGCGGAAGGAGGGGATGTACAGAGAGTGAATGACGTCAACGGAGTTGATGATCATGCGCACCGCGGTATTGACCGGCACGTGCAACGCGTCGTCGGGGGTACCCAGACCGTCATAGGTGAAGAGCCACTTCCACTTTTGACCGGTGGCGCGAATTTCCATCGCCGCCTTGGGAGGCGTTCGCAGGTTCACGAAACCCTTGAAGCCGCCGACGAAGAGCGGCACCACGACGAACAGCGGAATCACCGACCAGGTGAGCTCGAGCATCGTATTGTGCTGGCTCGTTTTGGCGGCGATCTCGTTGGCGGCGCGCGATTTCGCGCGGTACTTCACGCAGAAGCGCACCATGGCCCAGAAGATCGCCACTGAGAAGAACAGCGACATCCAGAGCATGAAGTTGTACAGGGCGTCCGTGTTCTCCGTGGTCACGGACGCGCTCGGCGGCATCCAGAAGTACGGCGAGGGCGCAAGCTTGGGCAGCTTGGGCTCGAGGCCGAACAGGCCTGAAAAGCTGGCGACGGAGTTCGTTATGCTTGCGCTCATTGCTCTTCGCTCTCGTTAAGGCGCTTCTTGCCGCGCCTCGAAAGAACCGTCAGAAACCCGGCCAACAGGAACACGGTCGCCCCGCCTCCGGCGCGCATGATGTTGCGCGCGACAGGTGCATACCGGCCCTCGTTCGCGTCATAGTGAAAACAGAACAGAATGAGTTGGTCGACCGTCGTGCCGATCTTGCCTTCGGAAGATTCGACGAGCGACAGACGCAGGGTCTTCTCGGGGTAGTCGAGGCCGTACAGGTAGCGGTCGATTTTGCCCGAGGGGGTGCTCAGGATCACCGTCGCCGGGTGCACGTACTCGCCGCGAGCTTCGTTGTAGTGATAAGTGATGCCGAGGGCTTTGGCCATTGCCTGCACGTTGTTCTCGGACCCGTGTAGGAATGCCCAGCCGTTCTCGGAGCCAGGGCGCCCGTACTGCGCCAGGTAACGAGCTTTGGTCCGGTGAGCGAGCTCCTGGGTCTCGGTCGGGTCGTAACTGACGGTGACGATGCGGTAGTCTTTGCCAATCGTCCAGTCGACCTTTTTCAGGCCCTCGACGAGCGCCGTAAGCTGCAGGCTGCACAGCATCGGGCAGTTCGAGTAGTTCATGGTCAGGATGACCGGAACACTGCCGTCGAAGTAATCCTTGAGCACGACGGGCTTGCCGTCTTGATCGGTGAAGCCGAGATCCATGGGCACCGGCGTGTTCAGGTGCTCCTTGACGTCCACCCCCAGCAAGCGGCGAGGCAACGGCTCCGTACGCTGCACCTGCTCGGACTCCGGTACCAGATCGGCGCGCGCCGCTGGCGCAATGCACAGCGACCCGGCGATGATCGCCGTCAGGAGCCAGGTGGTGTTCCGTTCGAGCATGCCGTCGGATCAATGTTGCATGGGCCCGGGTGCCTCAGCGCCTGGGGTAGCCGCAGTGGGCGTCGGGTTCGGAGGTGACGCGGAAGCCGCCGTTACGGGCACAGGTTTAGCTGATGTGGCCGGCGCAGGCTTGGGCTCCGTGTTTTTTTCTTTCACCGTCTCGCCGTTCTTCGCGGGTTCCGGTTTCTTGATAGCAGCTGTCGAGGTAACACTCGCGTTTGGCGCAGGGCCCGCATCCGCTGTCTCGGTAACGGTGCCCGCGGCTTGAGGTGGGGGCGCCGGCGTTGCGCTGTTCGGGTCCCGCTGGAGGTCACTCAGCACGAGACCCTTTGCCAACGCGATGGGTAAAGACACGACGCCCTTGCCCCGATCCAAATAGCTTGCGGGCCCGCTCAGCATGCCGCGCTGCGAGTTTTTGAGCGCGATCACGACCGCGTTTGCGTCCGCGTCTTTGGTCGATTCCTCGACCTCGATGTCGTGGCGCACGAGGGCGGTGACTGCCCATGCGATCGAGAGCACGGCACACAGGCCTACCGCGACCAGCGTGCCGAGGGCGCCGGTATTAATCTTGTCGGCCTGTGTGCCGTCGACCTCGCCGCTGGTGTCGTGTGCTTCGCTCGCCATCCGGTGCTCCTAGATATTCTCGAATGCCAGAGATTTCGGCAGCCGCGGGTCGTTGGTGGCCAGCAGGTTCAAGCCCTTGGCGCGCCACGCAACGCCGGCGATGAATAGGGAAAGCACGCCGACCCAACAGGTGAGGTCAATCAGCTGGAACGGTACCTGATCCACGCCTAGCGTCGGCATCACCAGCCAGTACATGTCCAGGTAGATCATGACCAACTGCCAGATGCACCAGAACGCTAGCGCCTTCCGATTGCGCTTCACCCAGCGCGACAGCAAGCCAAAGAACGGGATCACGAAGTGCCCGAAGAGTAACGTCCAGGACAGTGTCCCCCAGCTGTTCGCGAAACGTTCCTTGAACCAGAGCGTCTCCTCCGGGATGTTCGCGTACCAGAGCAGCATGAACTGCGAGAAGCCGATGTAGGCCCAGAACACCGTGAACGCGAAGACCATCTTGCCGAGGTCATGGAAGTGGTGAACCGTCACACTGGAGGTCAAGCGGCCCTTGCTCTGCAGCCACATGAGGGTCAGCGCGAGCGAAGAGTTGATGGCCATGACGCAGCTCGCAAAGTAATACACGCCGAAGATCGTACTGAACCAACGCGGATCGAGCGTCATGATCAAGTCGATGGCGCAGAACGTGAGCGTCAGTGCGAACACGATCATTGCCGGGCCGGCAACCCGGCGCATGGTGACGACGGTTTTGGCCGCGTCGTTGCCTTGCTGCTTGTCTTGCCCCAGGCTGCGGTTCAGAAAAAAGTACGAAAGCAGCGTCCAATAGCCGAAGTAAACGACGAAGCGGATCGCGAAAAAGTGCGGATTTAGATACGGGATCTTATGCTTCAGCTCTTCTCGGCCGAGCATGTTGTTCACGTCCGACCAGATGTACATCGGTGACTTGCCGAGGATCAGCGGGATCACCACCGGAAAAGCCAACACCGCCAGCACTGGCGCGTTGCTGGCGATGAGCTCGCCAATGCGGCGGATGACGAGCGACCAATGCGAGTTGACGATGTTTTGGATGGTGATCCACCACACCGCACCAGCGCCGATCGTCATTACCCACACGAACGCGACTAGGTAGGAGTGAGAGAAGCGATTCCAATTGTCGTTCTCGCTAGAACCGAGGAAAGCGCTCACTCCCAGCGCGACCACTCCCACCACCAGCGCCTTCAGGAACAGCGATTGCCCAACCTCCGCCAAGCGGATGTTGTCACTCGTCCCGCCATCGCCGCTCGAGCTCGAACTACCGTTGCTGACCTTTGCCATTTTCCGTCAGATCCTTTTGCGGCTCACTTGAGGCTGGCGCGCGCGTCCGGGGGTAGGTCGCCGACGCTGCCGCTGCGGCTGCGCTGCAGCGCGCGCACGTACATGACGATCGCCCAGCGGTCTTCAGTTTTGATTTGAGGAGCGTAGGCGGGCATGCTTCGGATGCCATTCGAGATGGTCCCGAAGAGTTGACCGACCGGCTGTTGCCGGACGTATTCCAGGGTCATGTTAGTCGGTGCGACCCAGGTGCCCTGCTGCAGCGACTCTGCGCGCCTCGACACCATGCCGTCGCCTTGGCCGATTTGTCCGTGGCACGGGGTGCAATAGATGCCGAAGCGCTGCCGGCCGCGGTCCATGGTGGCCTCGTTCAGGGCGACCTCGCTCGGGAAGGTGCGCGCCCAACCTGGGCCGTCCTTGCCCTGATAGAAATGGTCGTCGTCACGCGCGTCGCCAGCCGCGACGGTGCCCTCGATGGCGGGGCGCGCGGCGCGGCCGTCGGCGAAGAAGGAATTTTCGCGCTGAGCCTTGTACTTGGGCTGCGAATCCATGTCCTGAATCAGGTGGATGCGCGGGCTCGAGCTCTTCGTGTAACGCGCCTTTGCGGCCAAGGCGAACGGAACTACCGACGCGACCGCGAAAATAATCAGGCCGTAGACAAGACCCGTCGGCATTCGCTCGGGGGTAACACGGTCTTCGAGCACCGCCTCTACCGCCACCGGGTGCGTGGTCGCGAGCAGCGCCCGCGTTTCGACGTCGTCGAACTTGGGGTCACTGGCTCGAATCAACAAGAAGAACTTATCGTCCGTGACGCGGGCGAAGCGACGAACCTGATCGAGCGGGTGAGAAGGTTCGGGCAGGTTGTTCAAGATCAACATGCCGACCAGCGTAGTGATCGCACTCAGCAGCACCGTCAGCTCGAACATGATCGGCACGTTTGCCGGAATGCTCCAAAATGGTTTGCCGCTGATGATCCAGGCGTAGTCGTGGGCATTCGTCCACCACTGGAGCAAGATCGCGCTGGCTAAGCCGGTCAGGCCAGCGCCCAACGTGAACCAGGGCAGGATGGTCATCTTGATGCCCATCGCGTCGTCGATGCCATGCACTGCGAACGGCGTGTACGTGTCCCACTTGGTGATACCCGCGGCGCGAATCTGCTTGGCGGCATGCAGAATCTGCGGCGGCGTGTCGTACTCGGCGAGCAAGCCGTGCACCGGCGGCGGGCTCGACTTGACGCTGTGTTTCTTGTGCTCGTCGCTCATGTTCGTTCTCAATGGTCGCCGTGCGCCAAGCCGGCCGGGCTGAACGCTTTGACTTCGGACATCGCCACCATCGGTAGGTAGCGGCAGAACAGCAGGAACAAGGTGAAAAAGAGGCCAAAGCTCCCGCCGAGGGTCATCAAGTCGACCGGGGTTGGCACGAAGTAACCCCAGCTCGACGGCAAGAAGTCGCGGCTGAGCGAGGTGCAGATGATGACGAAGCGTTCGAACCACATCCCCACGTTCACGATCAGGCCGATGATCAGCGTGGCCCACGGGTTCCTGCGCACCTGCGGGAACCAATGCAGCTGTGGGAAGAGCACATTGCAGCTAATCATCGTCCAGTACGCCCAACCGTACGGGCCGAAAGCGCGGTTGACGAACGTGAAGACCTCGTACTTGTTGCCCGAGTACCAGGCGACGAAGAACTCCATACCGTACGCGTAACCGACGATCAGGCCAGTAGCCATGATCACCTTGTTCATCAGCTCGAGGTGCCGAATGGTGATGATGCGCTTCAGGCCGAAAAACTGGCGGGCGGGGACGGCGAGGGTGACCACCATCGCGAAGCCGCCGAAGATGGCCCCGGCTACGAAGTAGGGCGGAAAGATGGTGGTGTGCCAGCCCGGCAGCTGAGCGGTTGCGAAGTCGAAGGAGACGACCGAGTGCACGCTGAGCACGAGGGGCGTGGCGAGCGCGGCGAGGATCAGATAAGCGCGCTCGTACACGTGCCACTGGCGCGAGGACCCGCGCCAACCCATGGCCACGATGCCATACGCGACACGGCGCACGGTGGTGGTGGCGCGATCTCGAAAGGTCGCAAAATCCGGGATCATGCCCATGTACCAGAACAAAATGGAGACGGTGGCGTAGGTGCTCACGGCGAACACGTCCCACTCGAGCGGGCTCCGGAATTGCGGCCACATGTCCATCTGATTGGGGATGGGGAACATGTAGTAGGGCAGCCAGGGGCGGCCGATATGCATGCCCGGGAAGATGCCGGCGCACACGACGGCGAAGATCGTCATGGCCTCGGCGAAGCGATTGATCGCCGTGCGCCAGTTCTGACGAAACAAGAACAGCACGGCGCTGATCAGAGTGCCGGCGTGACCGATACCGATCCAAAAGACGAAGTTTACGATCGGAAAACCCCAGGCGACCGGCATCATGTTGCCCCAGGCGCCGATGCCATTCCAGATCACGTAGCCCAGGCTGCCCAGAAACATCAGCAGCAGGAGCTGCGCGAAGCCGAAGGCGATGTACCAGGCGCGCGGCGGCGTCGCGGTCTCGGCAATGCGCGTCACGTTGTCCGTGATGCGCGCGAACATGTTGTCGCCAGCGGGCGGCGCTTCGAATGGGTTCACGTCGCTGATTGCCATGGATCAGCCTTGCTCCGTGGTCGGGGCCTGCGCTGGCGAGAGCGCGAGATTCGGGTTCTTGATGCGGGCCAGATATTGCACGCGCGGCTTGTTGTTCAGCTCCCCCAAGAGTGCGTACGAACGGGGCAGTCCGTGCAGCGCCGTGACCTCGGCCTTACCGTCGTTCAAGTCACCGAAGATGATCGCGCCGGTCGGACAAGTTTGCTGACAGGCGGTCTTGATCTCGCCGTCCTCGATCGTCCGCTTCGAGTTCTTGGCTCTGATCTTCGTGTTTTGAATGCGCTGTACGCAAAACGTGCATTTCTCCATCACCCCGCGCGAGCGGACGGTGACTTCGGGATTGAAGACCATGGCTTTGACTTTAGCCTTGGGATCGTCGGTCGGGGTGTACGGGGTAATGCCGATCGTATCGATGTTGTAATTGAAGTAGTTGAAGCGCCGTACCTTGTACGGGCAGTTGTTCGAGCAATAACGCGTACCGATGCAGCGGTTGTAGACCATGTCGTTCAGGCCTTCGTGCGAGTGCATCGTGGCCCCGACTGGGCACACCTGCTCGCAGGGCGCGTTCTCGCACTGCTGGCACGGGATAGGCTGAAACGAGACCTCGGCGTCTTCCGGTTCGCCTCTATAATATCTGTCCACGCGCAGCCAGAGCATCTCGCGGCCTTTGGCGACGTTCACTTTGCCGACCACCGGGATGTTGTTTTCGGCCTGACAAGCCGTGACACACGCGGAGCAGCCGATGCACTTGTTGAGGTCGATGCTCATGCCCCACTTGTGCCCGTCGTATGAAACGGGCGGCACCCACAAGCTGAGCAATGGATTGTGCTCCACGACCTCCGCGACGAACTCCGGCTTCGCCTTGTATTCTTCGAGCGTGCCTTCGCGTACGAGCTCCGGAAGACGCTCCTGCGTTCCCTGCTGGCCGATCTCGCCCACCGTGTAGATGTCTTGCGTGCTCGCCACGCGGTACGAAACCGTCCCGTGGCTCTGCACGCTGACGCCGTTGGCGACCTCATAACCCGAGCTGGTTCGCAGCGTGTAAGCGTTGTCGCCCACCGGATCGACGTTTGCGGAGACGAGCCCTCCTACGTGCCCGGCTGCCATGCGACCGTGGCCGAGCGTGATGCGCAGGCTGCCATCGGCGTGGCCCGGGGCGATCAACGCGAGCAGCGTGAGCTGCCGGTTCCCGACGCTGACCGTCACGGAATCCGCGTCGGATATCTTGAGCTCCTTGGCCGTGCGCGGGCTGATCAGCACGGCATTGTCCCAAGTGAGCTTGGTGAGCGACTCCGGAAGCTCTTGTAGCCAAGCATTATTGGCGAAGCGGCCGTCGATGAGCTTCGGATCGACCGCGAACACCAGCTCGAGCTTGCCGTTCGGTGCGCCGAGCGAGCCGAGCTCGGCTTCGGCCAACGAGACCTTGCTCAATGCGGTCAGCTTCGGCTCGACACGGGCCGCCGCGCTGCCTTCGACCACGCCCTTCGAAAGCGCCCTCCGCCAGGCATGATCGGCCGCGAGCTCGGGGTGCACCGCGCGCACCAGCTCGAGCCCGTTCGTGGCAGAGGCCCCGGCTAGGAGCGCCACGACTTCGATCGCGCTGCGACCATTGTACAACGGCGCGATCATCGGCTGCACGATGCTCAATGTGCCGTTCCATGACAACGCATCGCCCCAGCTCTCCAGGTAGTGCGCGGCAGGCAGATGCCAAGCACATTTAAGCGAGGTCTCGTCCTCGTACAAGCTCAGGTGAACGCTGGTTTTGACCTTGGCCAAGGCGTCACCAAAGGCAATGTCCGCTGGCGCCGTGAACACGGGATTGCCGCCGAGAATGAGCAGCGTGTCCACCTTACCCGCGCTGACTTCGTCGGTGAGCGCTTTCAAGGCCGCGACGTCGCTCTGCTCTTCGGCGTTTTGGTCGTCGGTGTAGAACACCGTACGGCCGACATTGCCCAGGAGCGCGTTCAGACGATGCACGAGCGCATGTACTTCTGCCGGCTGATGCTGACCGGCGACGACCACCCCGCGACCGATGTTTGCAAGAAGGTCCGCTGCCGCTACGCCCAGGAATTTCGCGACTTTCGCGTCCTTCAGAAACTCGGCCCCGGGCATGTCTTGAGCGGCCCCGAGCTCGGGCAGAGCATTGGCTTTGGCGCTGACCAGGCCATCCAAATATGCGGTCACGGCTTTGAACAGCCCGGCGCGAATCGCCAACCGGTGATCGGAGAGGCTCCCCGTGAGCGTGACGGACGACTCGATGGCGTACACGCGATTCATCGAGCCCGAATCGGGCACGCGGTTTCTGGTCAGGGCGCGAGCGTTGGCGAGGCCCGCGGGAAACGTCGGGTGCACGACGTCAGCGTCGAGCGTGACGATCACTTGCGCGGCCTCGAACGCGTAGTGCGTGCGGTACGCTTTGCCGAAAGCGAGCACGCTGCCCGCCCGAGGCCCGTCGTAAGCCATGGGCTCGAACGTGACCCACTTTGCGCCGGGATAAGCCGCTAGAAGCTTTCGTTTCTGTTCAGCTAGTGTGGGCGAAGAGCTTCGTTCCGAAAGCACGCGTAGCCCCGCTCCACCACTGCCTTGCAGGCCACTCAAGCTGCTGGCCAAGGCCATGCGGAACGCCTCCCAGGAGCTCGCCTTGCGCGCATTGCCATTGCCCGACGAGACGCCTTCACTGCGGTCCGGATCGTACAAGCCGAGCACGCTCGCTTGATGATACGCCGAGGCCGCGCCCAAGCTGTCCGGGTGCGCCGGATTGCCTTCGATCTTTATCGGCCGCCCATCGTAGCTCGACGCGAACACGCCCACGGCATGACCGTTGAGCTCCATCGCGGTTGCGAAGTACCGGCTGGAACCGGGGATCGTGCCTTCTGGACGCCGCGATAGCGGTAAAATCTTGTCTTCACGCCAGCGGCAAGCGTCGAGCCCCGCGAGCGACATGGACGCCCCCATGATTTGCATGAAGCGGCGGCGCGCGGGAGAATTCGGCGGCTCCTGATCCAAGGGCGCCGCAAATTCGCGCGCGGCGAGCTCGAGAAATTCCGGGCTCTGCTCGAGCTCCGCCAGGCTCTTCCAGTAGTTTGGCCTAGCCGAGCCTGCCGGTCCCGCGCCGCTAGCCGCGACGGGCGTATTGGACAAAACGCTGAGCCGCTTCTTTGCGAGGTCGTCTATCGATGACATGTCGAACAGTCGGTAGGGGGATTGATGTGATTTTTCGCGCGAAAAGCCTTGCCAAACGCGACTGGGTCGCCCGGCGGTGCCCAAGTCATGTTGGTGACCTCTTCGGGGGGCCGAAGGTTTTTTTCCGGCTCGCGATGGCAATCTAGACACCAGCCCATGCTGAGCGGCTCGTGCTGGTAGACCTGCTCCATTTGGTCGACGCGACCGTGGCAGGTCACGCAACCGACGCCGCGCGTAACGTGTGCGCTGTGGTTGAAGTAAGCGTAGTCCGGTAGGTCATGGACCTTGATCCACTCGACGGCCTTACCCGTCGCATAGCTTTCGCGGATGGGTGCGAGCTTGGGGCTCGTCGTCCAAACCTTGCTATGACAATTCATGCACGTCTGCGCCGGGGGCACGGCCGCGTGCGAGCTGTCCTCGACGGTGTTGTGACAGTACCGGCAGTCGATGCCGAGCTGGCCGGCGTGCAGCGCATGACTGTACGGCACGGGTTGCTCGGGCATGTACCCGACATCAGTAGTTTTTGGGGAGGCTCCGTACCAGATCAGCCCGATCAGGTAGAGTGGCGCGACTCCAAGCACTACCCCGGCGATCTGCCGAGTTTTATTGGCCCAGCGCGGGAATACGAACAGATTCATCACCAAAACCGTGATTTTTCGCGCGCGCTTCGCCGGGCGCCGAGCGAATTCGTGAGGAGGGTGGGAGCATTGGCGAGGCCGAAACCGGTTCGGACGGATCCCTTCACCCGTGGGGCTCGAAATGTCGAAGGCCGGGCCTCTGGGTTTGCCCGTGGTGCCGCAAGGAGCGAACGGGTCCGCGCGCCTACGGAGTCGTTCCGCCTGCGCGTGCGCGCTTATGCGCTACCACCCAAAAAATGTAAATGAGTAGCGCTTTTCGCACCGCGCAAAACGTGCGCAACCATACATAATCGTTGAAGATTATCTCATTGCGCAGTGCGCCGCATGGCCGCCTTTTAGGGCGCCAATCGAAGCGGCGGTCGATGGTCTCCAAAAGCCGCAGCTCATGGACGTCCGGGATGAGCGACTAGCGCGCCGCCCCGGGCAGATTACGGAGTCCGACGGGGCCCACGGCCTAAGCGGCGTGGAATCCCCCTGGCCGAGCTAGGCAAGCGCAGAGCGCGTACTCCTGGCCGTTCCCGACGACGCCGAGTGGTTCCAAGGGGGTTACGCGGGATCGACGAGATGCGCCACCCTGCTGGATAACGCCAGCGCGCCGGAATCGAGCAGTGCTTCAGAAATCGCGCATTTGGCGGCGAATCTTACCGATGGCCTGCTCTTGCAGCTGCCGAATGCGCTCGCGGGAAAGATTGTACTTGTCGCCGATCTCTTTCAACGTGAGCTCGTCCTCGTTGTCGAGGCCGAACCGCCAGCGGATAATCCGCGACTCAATCGGCGTAAGGGTGTCGAGCAAGCGCTTCACTTCTTCAGCCCACTTTTGATTCGCCAGGCTCTCGTACGGAGACAGCGAATTTTCTTCCACCAAGAAATCGATGAAGCGCCGGCCGTCCTCGTCCCCGACCGGGCGGTCGAGCGAAAATGGGGTGTCCGCGTATAGGTCCCGAACTTTGTCGAGCTTGTCCCGCGGCACGCCGGTTTCCTTCTCGAGCTCTTCGATCGAAGGCTCCTTGCCGGTCCGGGCGATAATCGTCTGCGTAGCGCGAGCGACGCGGTTGTACGTATCCAGCATGTGCACGGGAATGCGTACAGCCCGGCCCTTATCGGCCAACGCGCGGCTGATGGCATGCCGAATCCACCACGAGGCATACGTCGAAAATCGGTACCCGCGCGCGTGGTCGAAGCGCTCGACCGCTTTCATGAGGCCGATATTGCCCTCCTGAATCAGGTCGATGAGCGGCAAACGGCCGCGGTTATAGCGCCGCGCGATACTGACGACGAGGCGCAAATTGGCTTTTACGAAGCGGTTTTTCGCATGCCGTTGCAAGGTGTCGGTGTGCTTCACGCGCTCGACATAACGGCGGTAAGCTTGGGTATCCGGCACGACCACGCGCTCCGGATCTTCCTCTGGGGCGTCGTTCACCACGTCGCGTGCGGCGCGGTTTGCGTTCGACATCCAGATGCGATCCGAATCCGGAAGGCGAATATCGCGCGCCAATGACTCGCTGAGATCGCCCCATTGCCGCAGCTGGTCCGCGTGCAGTTTCGATCGCTGCTTGCGGTAGACCTTGCTGAGCTTGCGAAGCTCAGCGACCTGACCGAGCTCCGGCCGTTCTTCCGGATTCAGCGAGCCGACATCCCGCTCTAGTTGCTCGAGCACATGCTCGGCCGCTGGAATGTAGGCGAGCAGAGCTGCCCAGTGGTCGACCTCGGCGCCCTCGACGGCTTGCGCCGCTTGCAGCTCCTCGTCCGGACCCATGACCTGGTGCGTGGCCATCTCTCGGAAATAACGAGACAGCATCGAATCGCTAGAGCCGTCGATCACGGCTGCGGCGGGCGCCTCCGAGGCGAAGCCACCCGCGTCAGCGGCGAGATCCGGCGTTTCCTCCGGCCCGTCCTCCGAGGACGAAGGCTCGCCCGCCCCTTTCGGCGACCGACGAACGGCTGTGTCCTCCGCAGCGTCTTCACGGTACTCTTGGGTCGTGTCTTTCGCGGGAGCGGTCTTGTTGGACATGGCTGCCTTGCCTGGGGTGGAAGGGCGACTAGAACTAGATGAGCTGCCCGGCTTCGAACGCGCGCCAGATTCTGGAGAACGCGCGGGGTCTGCCGGGCCGGTGTTCGTCACTGAGTCTGTTTTCAGCAAGTTGCGTGCCGGTAATTTGCTCGACGGCTTGTCGGCTCCCTTACTGAGATGCGCGCCGGGCCTCAGTTTTTTCGCGCCGGTTTGGGCGGCCAGCGTTTTAATTTGGGGAGCGCGGGTAGTCATTGTCGAATCGGGGTCGAAAGTCCTCTATTTACACTACGTTCAACTGGCCGAAACAGATTCAGCGATTTCATCGGCCGAAGGGCCTATTTCGAGAATTTCCTCGAGTCGCCTTGACCGACGCCAAGCTCGAGGGAAGGAGCCCGCCCGTTAGACAATGTCTACGGTTGAATTGTTCCTGCTCGTTAGCGTTGGTCCCAAAATCGTTTTCTGATGTCAGGCTCCGCCGGCATTCAGTCAAGGTTTGCCGGCTAGAAACGCTGTAGGCATGCAGCACGATGCCCCGCAAGTTTTGCGATGTGAGCGCGGCACACGAGTTGGCAGCGAACGCGCATCCCTGATCGGAATGTCGCGCCGGTCACGTCGCGTCTAGGTCTTGGCATTCAGGCGACAGCGCGTGCGCGAACGTATCAAGTGCCTGATCCGCGCGTGTTACTACTTGTTTCCAAGCCAGCGGCCTATTTCCAATCGGGGCTCGTCGCAAACTTGCGGCGGTCCAATCGGGGCCTGTCTCTCACCGTCAGAACTGCGCGACGAATCGCGGATCATTTTCGAACAAGAGACGGATATCCGGGATGTTGTAACGCAGCATGAGCACGCGTTCGACGCCCATACCAAAAGCAAACCCGGTGTACCTCTCAGGATCGATTCCGCAGTGCGTCAGAACGTCTGGGTGAATCATTCCGCAGCCCAAGATTTCGAGCCAGCCGGTGGCTTTGCAGACTCGGCATGTGGCCCGCGTGCCGTCATCTTCGCTGCAGAACACGCAGCCGACGTCGGCTTCGGCGCCAGGCTCGACGAACGGAAAGTAGCTCGGGCGGAAACGCACCGGCGTGCTCGGCCCATACAAGCGACGAGCGAACTCGGTGAGCACGCCTTTGAGCTCGGCGAAGCTCACGCTCTCGTCGACGAGGAAGCCTTCGATCTGGTGGAACATCGGTGAGTGCGTCACGTCGTCGTCGCGCCGAAATACGCTGCCGCCGCTCACGATTGCCATGGGCGGAGTGTGCGTGCTCATCTCCCGAACTTGAACGTTGCTGGTGTGCGTGCGCAAAAGAACGCGAGCATCGCTGGGTGCACCAGTGACCTTCACCCAGAAGCTGTCCTGCATGTCCGTCGCGGGGTGGTCGGGCGGGAACGCAAGCTTCGTGAAGTTGTGTTCTTCGAGCTCGATCTGCGGACCCCAAGCGACCTCGAACCCGAGCGAGCGAAAGATGTCCAAGATCTCGTTGCTGACCTGCGTGATGGGGTGCAAGTGCCCACGCTCCGCAGATCGCCCGGGGAGGCTCATATCGAAGGGCGCCGCGTTCAGATCCGCCGCTCTCAGCGCACTCGTGATCGCGCTCAGGCGTGCTTCGAACGCGAGCTCGACTTCCGCGCGAACCCCATTCACGCGCTCCCCCAAAGCGCGGCGCTGGTCCGCAGGCGCTTGACCCAAGCCGCGCAAAATGGCGGTGAGCTCGCCCTTTTTGCCGAGGATCTCCGCGCGCGCGAAGCGCAGCTCCTGTTCGGTCGCGGCTGTACCGAACGCGGCAACTGCGCGCGGACCAAACGCCGCGAGGCTTGCCTCGATCCGGAGCTCGCCGTCGGACGAACCAGAGTCAGACGACACGGTGGCGGCCGCCGTTTACTTGCCCGTGGCCAATGCCGCGAGCTGCGTAAACGCGCCGGTGTCGTTAACGGCGATATCCGCGAGGATCTTCCGGTCGAGCTCCAGCCCGGACTTCTTCAGGCCCGAGATGAGGCGCGAATAGCTCGTGCCGTTGGCCCGAGCGGCCGCGTTGATGCGCGCAATCCAGAGCACCCGGAAATCTCGCTTGCGGAGCTTGCGTCCGGCGTAGGCGTACTGCCACGACTTCCACAAAACGCGCATCGCTTGGCGATAGCGGTTTTTGCGGCCTCCGAAAAAGCCTTCGACTTGGTCCAGCACGCGCTTGTGGCGGCGGCGGGGCGACGGACCTCGTTTGACGCGCGACATTTTAGATTCTCCTGAATTTCTGGCTCGGCTCACCCATAGGGGAGCATGATCTTCACTCGATGTTCCATGGCCGAGTCGACCATATCGTTGTCGCGCAGACGCCGCCGGCGCTTGCGTGACTTCCCGATCATGCCGTGCTGCGCATTGCCCTTCGGACGGCGAACGCGACCACTGCCGGTCACTTTGAAGCGCTTCGAGGCCGCTTTGTTGGTCTTCATCTTGGGCATGGCAAATTCGACTCCGAGTAGCGAGGGCGCTAACGCGCGTCGCCCTGCCGGCGTGCGGAGAACCGCAAAAGGGGCCGGGGGGCGGACTTATGAACGAAGCCTGGAAGCTCGTCAAGCCTTCGGCGCGGCGGCTTTCATGTTTCCATCGCTCTTCATGGCATGGCGACATGGCGCGACATGGCGCGGCGACTTCCAGGGCGGCTGGTCCGGTACCTCGGGTGAAAATCCCGCGCGGCCGAGCCGGGATCTAGCCACTCGAGCGCGGAAACACCGCATCCCCGGGGTTTACGACTTAAAACAGGTTCGATAGCTGGCGGTGATGCAATTCGTCGCTTCGGCAGGACGAGCGCGTCGCCGCGACCGGGATCCGGGCAATAGCGAGGCCCGCGGTCCTGACCGCCGGCAAATCGTCGCTCCTGAAAAGTCCGGCCCGTTGGTAGTGAGTCCTCTTCCAACCCCCGGCCAGGGTCGACGGGTGCGAATACCCGCTACCGGCCAACTGCGGCTGTGGCTCGTGCGCGGGACGACGTTGTCGAATCGCGGCGTGCAGTCGGCATTCCCGCTGCCTCATGCAGCCGAAAGCGCCCGACGCGATTCCGAAACAAATTGTGGAACCAAGCGTTTTTTTCTGCTTCCGGTTTTTAGCGCGAGGCGCGGACAGGCGTGTGCTAAGGGCGCTGCTCGATGCCGCGTCGGAACGATATCCGGAAGATTCTTCTGCTAGGTTCTGGACCGATCGTCATCGGTCAAGCCTGCGAATTCGATTACTCCGGGACCCAGGGGGCCAAGGCCCTAACGGGCTTGGGCTACGACGTAGTGCTGGTGAACTCGAACCCAGCCACGATCATGACCGATCCGGAGCTCGTTCGTCGCACCTACGTCGAGCCGCTCACGGTCGAGACGGTCACCGCCATCATCGAGCGCGAGCGGCCGGATGCGCTCTTGCCGACCTTGGGCGGGCAGACTGCATTGAACCTAGCGCTCGAGCTGCACGACAAGGGCGTGCTCTCCAGGCACGGCGTCCGCCTGATCGGCGCCCAAGTGGATGCCATCCGAAAGGCGGAGGACCGCATCCTATTCAAGGACGCGATGACGGCGATCGGCCTTGAGTCTCCCGTCTCCGCTCATTGCGAGAACCTAGCGCAGGCGCTGGTGGTCGTCGAAAAAACCGGTTACCCGGTGATTCTGCGCCCAAGCTTCACCATGGGCGGCTCTGGCGGCGCGGTGGTCGAAAATGCAGAGGAGCTCGGGCCAAAGCTCGACTGGGCGCTCGCTCAATCGCCGACCCATCAGGTGTTGGTCGAGGAGAGCTTGATCGGTTGGAAAGAATTCGAGCTGGAGGTAATTCGCGACGCCGCGGACAACTTCATCGTCATCTGCTCGATCGAGAATCTCGACCCGATGGGAGTCCACACCGGTGACTCGATCACGGTCGCGCCATCCATGACGCTCACCGATCGCGAATACCAGCGGCTGCGCGACGCCGCGCGCGCCGTGATGACCGAGATTGGCGTGGAGACCGGCGGCTCGAACGTTCAGTTCGCGATCGATCCCAAGACCGGCCGCGTGCTCGTGATCGAGATGAACCCCCGTGTTTCGCGCTCGAGCGCCCTTGCTTCCAAGGCCACCGGCTACCCCATCGCGAAGATCGCCGCGAAGCTGGCGGTCGGCTTCACGTTGGACGAGCTCGAGAACGACATCACGGGCACGAGCGCCGCCTTCGAACCGACCATCGACTACGTGATCGTGAAATGGCCGCGCTTCGCGTTCGAGAAGTTTCCCGGCTCCGACGCCCGGCTCGGTACGCAGATGAAAAGCGTCGGCGAGGCCATGTCGATTGGCCGAACCTTTCCCGAAGCCTTGCAGAAGGCCGCGCGCTCACTGGAGACCGGTAAAGCGGGCTTCGTGAGCTTGTTCGACCGAATCGATTACCGAAGTCTGAAGTTCTCGCCGGACGCGGCCCGCGACTTGGCCCACGACGCGCCACCGCTCGCCAAGCCAAAACCGACCTTGCCGCCGCCGAGCGGCGAAGAACTACGAGCCGCGCTAGAAAAAGCGGTCCGCGTACCGACCGCAGAACGCCTATTTTACGTGGGTGACGCCCTTCGTCATGGCATCTCGCAAGAGCGGCTGAACGAAATCACCGGCATAGACCCTTGGTTCTTGGCGCAGCTCGGGCGGATCGTGAAACAAGAGCAGGTCATCGAGCATGCGGCCGCGTTGGACGCTGACTTGCTTCGCGAGAGCAAGCGCCTCGGCTTCAGCGACGTTCAGCTGGGCGCATTGCGCCAAATCGCGCCCGAAGAGATCTTCAAGCTCAGGGACGAGCTCGGTGTGCGCGCCGTGTTTGCCCGTGTCGATACGTGCGCGGCAGAATTTCTGGCCAAGACCCCGTATTTGTATTCGAACTATGAATCGGAATCGGAGGCGGAAGTCTCTGACAAGAAAAAGGTCATCATCTTGGGTGGCGGCCCGAACCGTATCGGGCAGGGCATCGAGTTCGATTATTGCTGTTGTCACGCCGTGTTTGCCCTTCGAGAGCTCGGCCTCGAGACAATCATGGTCAACTGCAATCCGGAGACCGTATCGACCGACTACGACACGTCCGATCGCCTCTACTTCGAGCCGCTGACGCTCGAGGATGTGCTGGCCATCTGCCGCGAGGAAGCCTCGAAAGGCGAGCTCCTAGGCGTCATCGTACAATTCGGTGGGCAGACTCCGCTGAAGCTCAGCGTCGCTCTCGAGCGTGCGGGCATCAAGCTGCTCGGCACGTCAGCCGACGCCATCGACCGTGCCGAAGATCGCGAGCGCTTCGACGCACTCTTGACGAAGCTCGGCTTGAGGCGGCCACGGGCCGGCATTGCGCGGTCCATCGAAGAGGCCCGCAAGATCGTGACTCAGATCGACTTCCCGATTTTGGTCCGGCCGAGCTACGTGCTTGGCGGCCGCGCCATGATGACGTGCTGGTCGGACTCCGAGCTCGACGCGTACGTGCAGTTGGCCTTCGATGCCGCGCGCGAAGAGGGGGGCTCGCAAATCCTGCTCATCGATCAATTCTTGACAAACGCGACCGAGGTCGATGTCGATGTGGTGTGCGATGGCAAGCGCGCCGTGATCGGCGGCGTCATGCAGCACATCGAAGAGGCGGGCGTGCATTCAGGCGATTCCACCAGCGTGCTGCCGCCTCATTCGCTTGACAGCGAGGTCGTGGCTCGCATCGAGGAAGAAGCCAAAAAGCTCGCGCTCGAGCTGGGCGTGGTTGGGCTCATGAACGTACAATTCGCGGTCAAGGATCGGGAAGTGTACGTGCTCGAGGTCAACCCCCGTGCCTCTCGAACCGTGCCGTTCGTGGCCAAGGCCACCGGGCGCCCGCTGGCGAAGATTGCAGCCAAGGTCATGGTCGGCCGGACCTTGGACGACCTTCAGATCTTCGATCGTGCCCTACCGATGCACGTCGCGGTCAAAGAGTCGGTATTCCCTTTTCAAAAATTTCCCGGCGTCGATACCATTCTCGGCCCCGAGATGCGCTCCACCGGGGAGGTGATGGGAATTGCTGGAAGCTTTGCGCTCGCTTTCGGCAAATCACTGGCTGCGTCGAGCGTTCGCTTGCCTGATCACGGTGTCGCCTTCATCAGCGTGAAGGACGACGACAAGGAGATCGCCTGCCAAGTCGCTCGTCGCCTCAGAAACCTGGGCTTTTCGATCATGGCGACCGGCGGCACCGCGACTGCCATCAGTCGCTCACGCATCCCGGTCGAACGCGTGAATAAGGTGCTCGAAGGGTCGCCGCACGTCGTGGACGCCATTCACGACTTCCGCGTGGCGCTGGTAATCAACACCACACAGGGCGCCAAGGCCATAGCCGACAGTTACTCGATCAGGCGCAACGCGCTGCTCTCGAACGTGCCCTACTTCACGACCATGGCGGCGGGGGCAGCGGCGGTCGACGCGCTCGAGGTTAGCTCATTACTGGCCAAGCGCGGCGAGCTCGTCAAGAGCTTGCAGGAATGGCACTCGCGCTCCGCCGAAGGCGAATAGTCAATAAACTCTCGCGTTTCGCGAAGCATCGATCGGACATGCTCGGGCTTTGCTATGCTGACACCGGTGCGCCACCGCTATCCATTCGACGCGTTGCACGGGCTGCGCCAAACGCGAGTCGATCGCCAGACGGAGGTCGTTGGCGAGGAGGCCGCCCGCACCGCTCGAGCACGGCGCGATGAGGCGCGCGCCGAGGCCGAACGGCAGAGCATCGAACACGGCATTGCGAGCGGGGCGCGAGCCGAGGCCGAAAGGTTGGGCGACGGGCTCATGCGGGTTGGCGACTTACAAGTGGTCGGAGACTGGCAACGCGGCGCGGAGGCCGAGTTGAAGCTCAAGGCCGAACGAGAGGGTTTGGCGCGCGAAGCCCGCGTGGTTCAAATGGCGGCAGAGGCGCTGGCGCGAAACGAGCTCGGAGTCGTCAGCAACGAACTAAAGGCAATCGACACGCATCGCAGCGACTGGCGGGCCGAGCGGGCCGCCGCGCGAGAGCGCTCCGACGAGGAAGCCGCCGCCGAGCAATGGACCGCCGGTCACTATCCGGCGCGCCGCGCTTGATGCCACGCCGTATGCTGGCCTGGGCGGGCCTCCCGCTTGCGGCCTTGCTCGTATATTGCGAAGCACGCCATGGGCTAGAAGGCCCAGCGCTGAACAGCGCGCCGCCATTCCGCGTCGCGCCAGTGACATCGACCTCGTCGCCCGTCACGAACGCAACCTTCTCCCTGAGCGATTTTCGCCCGCTCTTGACCGAGCCGAGCCTTGCCACCGTGGCGGCTGCGTTGGAGACGGGCAAAGTCTCGGACGCTGCACAAAAGCTCTCCACGTGGCTCGAGAACACGCCGCCGCCGGTGGCAGAACGCTTTCGTTACGATTTTCTACTGGCTCGTTTGCAAGAGCAAAGCGCACAATTTTCGCTGGCGCTTGCCGGCTATGCGCGCGTCAGCGCGGGCAATTCCCCGCTCTGCAATTATGCGCGGGTCGGCGAGGCGCGCGCCCTGCTGGCGCTTGGCGGCGCCAAAGAAGTCGATCGTAGGCTCGGCCCCGTGCCGGATGACGAGCCAGTCGCAAAGCTCAAGTGGCCAGTCGCCGCCGAGGCCGCGCGGCTGCGAGGGGACCGAGTATCGGCGCTCGCGGCTTATGACCGCGCCCTCGCGAGTATGGCAAAAGGGAGCGAGCGCGCCGACTACGAGCTTCACCTGGCGACGATTTTGCTCGAGCCGCCGACCCCGGCAGATACGGCGCGTCCGAGCGAAATGTTGAGGGCGCTCGAGCTCGCGCGTCACATCCAAAATGAGACGAGCGTCTCACGTGCGACGCTGCTTGCTGCTCGAACGCTCGAGGCTAGCGTGCTCGGCGTGCTGCCCGAGCCCCTGCGCAGCACCCACATCGCGCGCAGTGCGGCAGAGCGGCTGGAGCAGGCGCGCGCGCTGTTCGATGCGCGCCACTTCGAGGAGGCCCGGGTCGCCGCAGACGAAACGCTCAGCTTGCTTCCAGAGGCCGAGCGCAGGGGCGCCGCCGGATGTGAATTGCAGTTTCTGCTGGGAAAATCTCTGTCCGCGGCGCGCGCTTACGATCGGGCGGGCGAGGTGTTCGAGGCCCTCTTCAATCAGTGTTCGGATTCCGACCTGCGCTCGCGTGCGCTGTTCATGGCGGGCAAAGCGGCGGCGAGCGACGGTCAATACATGCTCGCCATCCAACGTTTCGCCGCGTTGGAGAGAGAATTCCCGAGTCACTCACTCGCCGACGATGCGCGACTTTACGGCGCGCTCGCCTACCTCGAGCTGGGCGTCGAGGCGCGCTTCACGGAGCTTCTGAGCTCACTACCTGACGACTATCCCGACGGGGACATGGTGGTGGAGGGATCGTTTCGGCTCGCGCTACGACGGCTAGACAAGCAAGACTACCAAGGCGCCGCGCGCGTATTGGAGCGCGTGCTGGACAACAAGCTCAGCACCGGCGCGCGCGCTGCCGACTTTGCGGGCCGCGAACGCTATTTTCACGCGCGCGCCATCGCCAGAACCGGTGACGGCGAACGCGCGCTCGCGGAGTACGAAACGCTGATCCGTGACTTACCCCTCAGCTACTATATGCTCTGCGCATATAGCGCGCTCGCGGCTGCGGATCAGGCTCGCGCGGAGGCGGCCCTCGGCGCCGCCTTGGCCGCGGTGCCCAGCGCCAAGGTCGTCGTCACGACTCGTCCAGAATTTTCGGGACCTGGTTTCGTGCGCGCTCTCGAGCTGTTCGGGGTCGGAGATTTGGAGGACGGCTCGCAAGAGCTCGACGCACTAGGTTTGGCCGATAGCTCCCGACCCGAGATCCTGTGGGGGCTGTCGAAGCTGTACGCCGAGGCCGGCTCGGTCAAGCTATCGCACGCTGCAGCGCGACGAGCGCTCTCCGCCGCGCCGCCCAATTGGCCTGCCGACGACTGGATGGACGCCTGGAAGCTAGCCTTTCCTGCGCCTTATCAAGAGATTGTCCTGCGCGAAGCCAAACGCAGCGGGCAAAGCCGCGCCTTGATCTATGCGATCATGCGCGAGGAGTCGGCGTTCGACCCGGACGCCGAAAGCCCGGCCGATGCTTACGGCTTGATGCAATTGATCGAGCCGACGGCGAAAGCCGCGGCCCGCCCGCTCGGATTGCCTTTCGACCGCGCTTCGCTGAAACGCCCGAGCGTCAACGTTGCGCTCGGCTCCAGCGTGCTCGCTCAATATGCCGCTGCCTTTCCCGAGAACGTGCTCCTAGCGATTCCTGCTTATAACGCCGGCCCGAATAATCCGAAGCGTTGGCTCCGCGAGCGGCCGACTTTGGACTTCGACATTTGGGTCGAGCTGATCCCGTTCGTGGAGACGCGCCGCTACGTCAAGCGTGTGCTCTCGAGTCGCGCTGCATACGCGTTCCTTTATCAGCGAGAAAACTTCGAAAGCTTCGCGACTTTGCCCAGTAAAGTGCAGTGATCGACGCTCGGGCACCTAGCGCCTCGATTGACGCGCTGGGCGCGCGGCGCAACATTCGCGCCATGGCTCGAACCCCCTCTAGCATGCTGCCGCTCGGTACTCCGATCCCAGATTTTTCCTTACCCGATGTGGTGGGCGGCGCCGTCTTGTCGTCTTCCGCGCTCCTAGGCAAGCCTTCGGTGGTGTTCTTCATCTGCAACCATTGCCCATTCGTGAAGCACATCCGGGCCGGCATCGCCGACTTTGGTCGATTCTGCCAGGAACGCGGCATAGAGATGGTCGCGGTGAGCTCCAACGACGCGGACGCTTACCCGGCTGACGCGCCCCCCGCGATGAAGGAAGAAGCCCGGCAAGCCGGATACGTTTTTCCTTATCTGTATGACGAGTCGCAGGCCGTAGCTCGCGCGTTCGACGCGGCTTGCACCCCGGATCTTTACGTTTTCGATGCAGCCGGGAAGCTTGCATACCGCGGGCAGTTCGACGGCGCCCGCCCGGGCAATGACGTGGCCGTTACCGGCGCTGATGCACGCGCCGCGGTCGAAGCCCTGCTCGCGGGCCGAGTGCCGTCAGCCGATCAGTTGCCGAGTATCGGCTGCAATATCAAATGGCGGCAAAGTTAGGGTTAATCAAGCTCGTGCGGCCAAGCGCAGTGCTGTGCTGGTCAGAGCCATTTCCCGGGCGACGCGCCGCCAATCCTCGAGATGATGCGAAACGCCGAGCGTGCGGAGATAAGAAAGGTCGATGGCAATGCACCCTTTCGGCACCTCGTCCAGCGCCGGCACCTCGGGATTAACGGATAGCAAATTCCCCACGTAAAGCGCCGCCGCCGAATCGAACGTGCGCGCTCCCGGCACCGGCTCTAAGTGACGCGCCACCGTCTGAACAATCTTGTTCGGCAAGCCCCACAAGCCGAGCAGATAGCCGCCCACCTCCGCATGTGTCGCACCGAAGAAGTCGAGCTCGGCCTCATACAAAGGCTGCTTGCCGCGGCTGCTGGTGGAGAGCGCAAGCGAGAAGCGCTGGGGCGCGCGCGCGGCGTAGATCAATTGGCCCACGTCCTGCAACATCCCGGCCATGAGCAGCGTGTCTCCGCCAGATTCGTGGCCGAGCAGACGCTTGGCGAGCTGAGCCGCGGCAAGCGAGCGCTTCTGAAGCGCATCGATCGAAAACTCCGGGATGGCTTGCGACACGGGGAACATTTTCGAGATTTCTACGGATAAAACTATGGCTTTGATCACCTCCACGCCCAGAAAGGCGACCGCACCGGCGATCGAGGATACCTGCCGAGATAAGCCATAAAAGCCAGAGCTGACGAGCTGCAGCACGCGGGCGGAAATCGCGATGTCCCGCTCCACGATCTCCGCCACTGCGCGCGAGCTCGAGTTTGGATTGCCGAGCGCGCTGGCGATTTCGACATAGGTCCGCGGCGCGGACGGCAACTCATTGCTACGGCTGGCCAATTGCCGCAGCTCGGGTTGGTTCAGGATGGCGCGGATTCCGCAAGCATTCTCTAGGGTCGTCTTCAAGAGCTGCGCATCGCACGGTTTGGACAAGAACTGATGAGCCAGGGGCATTGCGGTGCGCAGGACATCTAGCTCGGTGTGCCCGGTCAGAAGGATGCGCACGAGGCCGGGGTAGCGCTCCTGAACGCGGCGCAAAAAAGCGGTGCCACTCATGCGAGGCATGTGTGAATCGACCAACACGACGTCGAACGACTGGCATTCCAGGCGTTCTAGTGCCTCTTCCCCGTTGCTGACGAAATGGAGCTCCCAGCCCGCATCTTGCGCATGACGTTTCAAGACGCGTTCGATACTGCGCAGAATGAGCTCGTCGTCGTCGACGAAGAGAATTCGGCGCACGTCCGCTGCACGGTCTTCGCGTATTTTAGGGCTAGGCGGAATTCGGCTGGTTTGCGACATGTCCCCTGGTTAGAACAACGGTCGCAACGACTGAAGCTTGAGCCGCGCCTCGGCCCACGAGGACGGCCCACGGAAAATCCGGTCGCTTCGGCGCTAGGCCTTCGTTAGCCTAAACGAGCGTTGCCCGAGCTTTGCCCATCTATCGCGGTCTTAACCGCGGCGCTGCTCACGGCGCGCGCGCTTTTCGCGACACCTCCGCCTCCATTTCCCGTCGTCGACCTACACGTAGATCTCTCGTACCAGTATAACTTCGAGGACAAAGCCTTCGCTGCCGAGAACGGACAGTTTTCCATCGAAGCACTGCGGCGCGGTGGGGTGGCAGGTGTGGTCCTGCCGTTATTCGTGCCGCGCAGAGCGTCGACGACAGGTCCGCGCCTCGCCGATCTCGAACGCTCGTATGCGAGAGTGAGCGCGGCGTTGAGCAATACACCACCGTTTGCGCGGCCCGGATGCAGCGCACCGCTCGGAGCGGTGCGCACCTTTCTCGCCTTCGAGGGTGCCGGGCCGTTGGCGGATGACCCTGACGCGCTCGCGCGCTGGCAGGCCCGCGGGCTACGTGTCGTGGGTCTAGTCCATACCTACGCGAACGAGCTAGCCAGCTCGTCGGGAGATCATCCGCCCGAGCCGTATGGGCTAACCGAACGGGGGCGTCGGTTCGTACGGAGCGCGTTCGCGCTCGGGCTGGTCGTTGATGTATCGCACGCTTCCGACCTCGCGCTGACGGACGTGCTCGCATTGGCGAACGAGGCGCACGGCGTCGTGGTGGCCACGCATTCCAACGCACGAGCCTTGGCCGATCATCCGCGCAATTTGACGGATTTGCAGATACGCGGCATCGCACGCACCGGAGGCGTCATCGGCGTGAACTTTCACGGGCCCTTTTTGGCCCGCGGCAGGCGCGCCAAATTGAGTGATGTCGTCGCTCAGATTCAGCATCTGGCTCGGATCGCCGGCCCCGATCACGTTGCAATCGGCTCCGACTTCGAGGGCGACATAGAACCACCGAGCGAGCTAGCCAATGCCAGCCGTTTCCCACGCTTGAGCTTCGCGCTGGCTCGCGCCGGCTTTGCCGAACGAGCCATCCGCAAGATCTTTGCGGGCAACGCTTTGCGTGTGCTCTGCCCGACGAGCCCAGTTTACAGCACGGGCGAGCCTTGATAGAGCGACGGCTCACATGGCCCCGCTCGAAGTACGCTGTCTCGACGCATTTCCCAACTGGCTCCGCTCACTCGGTGAGGACGCCAGGGCGCTCGCGTCGCTACTCGAGGCCGACGCCTCCGACGCCTCCGACGGGACCAAGCGCCGCTCCGCCGCCGTTCTCAACTACCTGTTCAAGTCGCTCGACCTGATCCCGGACGGTCTCGAAGATCTCGGCTTCATCGACGACGCGTTCGTGGTTCGCAGCGCGGCCGCAGCGATCAAGCTAGAGTCCGAGGCCGCGCTCTCCGACGATCCTACGGGTACCCTGGCGCGCTTGGCCGAGGAAGCGGAGCTGGTGCGAGAGTTCATGGGCAGCGAGTACGGCCGCCTTGCCAGATACGTGACGGGCCTGGAGCAAGGGTCAGCGCGTGGTCGAAGCGTGAGCGCAATCTTGAGCGACCCCGCACTGCAACGCGAGATCGCGCTGGAGGTCGGGCAATGGGCTGATCGGTACGCCGCGCCGAGCTTCGCGCGCGATGAGCGTAACTTGGTCAAGCTACGCGCTTTCTTGCTGGCAAAATTGCCGGTTTGAGGGTGTGAGCGAAGGGCCCTAACCTCGACCTAACATGGCCGCGGCGCGCTCCCCCAACGCGCTCTGGGGCGTGTAGCGTTCCGGTGCCCCGAGCTCGAAGGAGCTACGCGGGGCGCGGCCGTCCAGCACGAGCTCTAGGTCCTTCACCAGCTCCCGCGCCGAGCCATAGCGGTTCGCCGGATTTTTGCGCATCGCTTTCATGACCATGGCATCGATGCTGGGGTCGAGCTCGTCGCATAACCAGGATGGCGGGGGCGTAGGCGAAAACAATTGATGGCGTAGCAGCGTGGCACTGAGCTTCAGATCGAACGGCAATTGGCCAGTGAGCATGCGAAACATCACGGCGCCGAGCGCATAGATGTCCGTGCGTGCATCGACCGGATCACCAAGCACTTGCTCTGGAGCCATGTACTGCGCCGTGCCGCGCACCGCGTGCACCTCGGTTTTCACGCCTTGCCCCGACACTTCGGCCAAACCGAAATCCAAGAGCTTCAGGCGTTTGGCGTTGCCGGCCGCCGACGTCAAAAACAAATTGTCCGGCTTGATGTCGCAGTGCACGATTCCGGCCGCATGCATCGCCGCTAGGCCCTCTGCTACCTGTAAGGCAATGAGTAGGCTAGCTCGAACGCCGAGCTTCGCCTTTCGGCTCAGCAGATCGGCCATCAGCTCACCGCGCAGGAGCTCCATCACCATGTAAGGGGTGCCTGGAGTCGGGTCGCGCACGGCCAGCGTCTTCACGACATTTTGGTGGTGGACCGCCAACGCCGCGCGCGAGCCAATCAAGAAATGTCCGCGAAGCACGCTGCAGCGCGCGGCTTCATCGGTCAGGATCTTGATCACGACCTCCTGTTCGGTGACCCGGTCCCAACCGATATAGACTTTGGACGTGCCACCTTTGTCCAGGTAGCGATCGATTGCATAGCGGCCGGCCAGGAGCGGGGCGCGTGGGCGAGGTTTGGACTTGGGAGCAGCCTCGGGCAGGATTGGCGTAACTCGAAAGGCGCGCGCCCGCTCTGACGATTGCGCCTGCGGCAGGGGATGCGATGACAGCGCGGACATGAGGACAGCACCGGTAGACACCAAAGCCATCGAGTCACGCAAATTTGTTGCAGCTCGAGTCTCAGCGAGCTCGCCTCGCGACCCACGCAAAGCTCGAAAACCCTGCAATCAAGCCCAGCCCACCGAACGGAGTAACCGCCCCGACGCCGTGCGGGGCTCCCAGTGCCAGGGCGTACAGGCTGGCCGAGAACAGTGTGCTGCCGATCAACAGCAACGCCCCCGGCAGCGCGCTCGACTCGGTTTGGAGCTGAAACACGCCGAACCCGAGCATGCCCAAGGCGCCGACGAACCAATAGCGCGTAGCGGTCTCCCACATGGCGAGCTCGGCGGTCCCGAGAACCCCCCGGAGTGAGTGCGCGGCGAACGCCCCAGCGATCACCCCAAGCGCCGCGCAGGCGGCGCCAATGCTGACGAAGTTCGGTTTCATTGCGGCTCGTGCACGTGGACCCAAGCCTCGCCGATTGCCAGACGAGCTGCGCCCAGGATGGGAATGGCGCCGCTCAAGCGTCAGCGGTACGCGATGGCCCGGGAGGCGTGGGTTGATTGGGTTCGTGCTCACCGGAGCTGGCGAGCAGCTCATTCATGAGCTCCCGGCATTCGGGCTTGCCCTTGAGGTTGGTCATGAGCAGGGCGGACGCCTCGAAGAAGCTCTTCTCGTACTTGAGACCCTCGCGCGCGCGCCCGGCGACCTTTTCGCGCCCGGTTGCTAGATCCTCCTCCAAGGCTTCGGCGTATCGCGCGAGTTGGCCACGGAGCTCTTCGATCTGCCGGCGTAGGTCCGCCGCGCTGGCTTCGCGACCCGTGCGTCGTGTCTCCCGCGTTTTCAGCCACTGACGTTGCGCCTCGACCATGGCGTGCGCTGCGCCTGCTTGCTCGTAGATTGTTCGAGTGCCCGCGCCGGCCCGGTCCGCGCGGTCGGCGATCGCCACCCGTTCTTCGGCAATTTGCTCGGCCCGGCTGAGCTCCCGCCGCGCCGCCTCTTCTTCTTCACCGTAGGCGGCGGCTTCGCGCAGAACGCGCGACTCCTCGTGCGCCAGCTCTTCGACTTTGCGACCTATCTCGGCGCGTAAGGCGCGGCCACGGCGCTCCAGTGCCTCGAGCTTTCGGGTGTGGCTCGCAACCTCGCCTTCCAGCCCACTGGCCTTTGCCGCCAGGTCCCAAAGCGTGACTAAAGCCTGCGCAACATCCGGTGCCGCATTGGCCGATGGGTAGGCGCGCGACACCATCCGTGCGAAGAGCCCAGCCCGGCCCGCCCACTCGATGACGCCCGGTGTGCGCGGCGGCGGCGGCGCGAGCGGAGCCGCGGGCGGTGTATCCCCGCCGCCCTCCTTCTCCCAAGAGGCGCTGGGCAGTGAGCGCTGCAGTGCTTTGAGCTCTTCGAGCAAGTGATGACCGTCGCGGTAACGCTTCCGCGGGTCCTTCTCCAGCAAGCGGAGCACGATTCTCTCGGCGGCCGGACTGCAGTCTTTTCGGATGCTGGTGGGGCGCGGCGCGGGCGCAGTCCGCTGCATTTCTAGCAGGCTGTCCCGATCACCCGATCGAAATGGCAGCTGGCCGGTGAGCATTTCGAAGAACAGTACCCCGAGGGCGTACAGATCCGAATGCGGACCCGCTTGCTCGCCGCGCGCCTGCTCGGGCGACATGTATTCCGGCGTACCGAACACCGCGCCCTTCGGGGCGAGCCGCGGATCGTGCGCCAAAGCCGCCAACCCGAAGTCCAAGATCTTGACGAAGTCTTTTCGCCCGCCGCGGTGGGTGAGCAAGATATTGTCGCTCTTCAAGTCGCGGTGCACGACCCCCAAGTCGTGCGCACGGGAGAGCGCGGCCCCCATTTGCTCCAGGATATCGACGCCGCGGTTCAGCGGCATCGGACCGTGCGCGAGCTCGGTCGAAAGCGGAGTCCCAATCAAATACTCCATCACCAGATAGAGCTCGCCCTCGTCGGTCTCGCCGATATCGTGAATGTCGATGATGTGCGCATGATCGACGCGATTGGCGGCGCGCGCCTCGCGCAGCATCCACGCGCGCAGATGTGTTTCGCCACGAAGGTCGGGGCGGATGAGCTTGACCGCGACCACGCGATCGATGAGCACGTGGCGGGCGCGGTAGACGATCCCCATACCGCCCTCGCCGATGCGCGCTTCCAAGCGATAGCGGCCAGCGATGACCTTACCGAGCGCGGGGTCATCGGCCTTTTTGGTACGGTGCGCCGCCACGGCGGGCTTCTGCGGAGCAGGCTGTGCCATGTTTTGTCGTCTAATCCCGATAGGATGGACGGCTGAGATTAGCCGTGACCCAAGAGACTAGCATCACTACAACGGCGCGGACCAAGCCCGCGTTAGCCCAAGAGCGCCGATGGCCTCGGCTTGCTCAGAACAAAAAGTTGAACACCGGCACGCGAACTTCCGTAGCTTGCGTGACCCCGTACATCGCGATTTCATTTCGCGAATAAACGTCGCGTAATTCGACGGCGGGCACGCCGAGCGTCAGAGCATCCGCCGATACGCCGATGAGCGCGGGTGGGGTGAGGTGGTAGTCGAGCGGCAATGTGCTCCGGGCCAACGCCTTATGCCGAGGCAAGGTGCCGGTGGGCACCGGGCCAGAATTTGGCGCAGTCGGACTTGCAGCGGGCGGCGTCATGGCCGGTGCCGGGGCGGTCACCCCGTCATTGGCCGGCGCGACCGGCACACTCGTCGGTTGCGGAGGCTCCGCGACGGGCTCGTCGGCAGGCGCCTTGTCTTGCGTGTAACTAGCGGGCGGCTCGTAAGCGGTCGCAGTCAGCACCGCGACGGTGACGGGGATCGCCAAGGCCATGCCGCCGGCCAGAATAAATAAAGAGAGCTTGGGGCTGGCGTTCTGCTCGATGAAGTAGCCACCGACGCCGCCGGCAACCGCGCCGCCCAAACCGCCGACCACGTAGGCTACGGTCGGTTGCACTTTGAACGCGGCCTCCGCACTGAGGACGATCTCGGCGCCCAGCAGGGTTCCACCAACGACACCCTTGCCAGTGGTCGACACCTCTGTCGTCTCGGCATGAGCCGAGATCGTTGCGAGAGACAGAGCCGCGAGCAAAAGTGTGGCTAGGAATGGGATCTGGATTCGCATGGATTCTCCGCTGGTGCCGATAGTTACTGTTGCTCGATGCGACGCGAACGTTCGCCGTCACCATAACACAGGGCTCGCTCCTTCCGCGCGTAGCTCCGCGGAATTGCGCTGGCCTTCCGTCCGGTACTCGTAACGACCCAGGCTTTGCGGTTAGGCTCCCGTTCGTTGCGAGCCGGAGCGCGTACCGCAGTTCGGGGCCTGTTTATCGGCCTGGCGGCCGATGGCTGCGTGCTCCTCGTCTTGGCGATGCTCGGTCTTGTGCGCCTTTGGCCGCGCATTTCTGGCCAGCACCTGCCGTGGTCGTTGATCTGGCCAGTTGCGCGCCCGCTAGTGGCAGCGGGGCTTGAGCTCGCATTTTTGCTCAGTGCCCCCATCGCGCTGGCCTTCGTCCAGGGCACGGCGGCGCCGCGAGAAGCGGGCGTACGCTCGTGGCAGAGCAGCCTGCTGGCGGTCTGCGGAACGCTCGTGATCTTGGGCGGACCCACGTTTGCAATTTCGTCCTGGCTGGACGGCCGCGGGTCAGCACCAGGCCAGCTGGCGACCGAGCTCGTCGCCTCCGCACGCGAGAGGTGTACCGAAAGCGGGCCTCGGACCCAGGTTGTAGTGCCGGTTTTGAGTTTCGCGTGGGAATGCGAAGCGGGTCGAGCGCCGCTCCTGCTTGGCCGCGCTCCACTCGGCCAGCAGGCTACGTTTCGGGCTGCGGCGATCACGCTCAGCGACGACTTGAAGCGGATCACGCTCGAAGGCTTCACGCTCAGCTTTCCAATGTCGACATTGCACGTTCAGGTGCATGCGCGGCAGGCCGCGTTGCGCGGGCTGCCGCCCTGGGGTCGGTCGCGAAAGATTCCGATCGGCTTTCGCGTCGGGCTATTCGCGCTGAGCGCGGGGTTCTCGGCGTTCGCCGTCACGCGCTTAGTGAACTCTTACCCTTGGCTCCCAGGTTGGGCACGTAGCCTGCTTGGTGGGGGCGTTTCCGGCTGCCTTTACCTGGCGTGGGCGTGGCTCGAGCGGCGCGAGCCACACGGGTTGACCTACCTGGTGCTGCCCTTGGCTGGGCTATTCGGCGCGAGCGCCGAGGTCCTTTTCTTGTGGACGGCGGGTCGTCTTCGCGCTCGCTGACGGGAGTTCATTCGCAGTGCGTTGCTAAAAACCTCAACGAAATACGCGCCTGGGTTCAGATTGCTGAAAGCCAGCGGCGGTGGTAGGAGCCGCGGGCCTGTACCAGAGCCGTCTCCCCCGAGGCCGAAGGGTGTTGAAGGATGCAATCGACCGTGCCGGGTCTTAGCGGCGAGAGCCACGCTTCAGATGTCGCCCCACTGAGGGCGGCGAACGCGTCGGAGGTTCGCTTTTGGCTCGCGCTGGTGGAGCTAGGCAAGCCCGGCGTGGCGGGCCTGGTGATGGTCACGATGTTGTGCGGTGCGCTGGTGGCCCCCGGCCCGCGCCCCCTGGGCCGCCTATTGATCGCAATGTTCGGCACCGCCCTCGTGGTGGCCTCCGCGAATGCTCTCAACATGTATATGGAGCGCGATGCGGACGCGCTGATGCGTCGCACCGCCTCGCGCCCATTGCCGACGGGTCGCCTCGCACCAGAAGTCGCGCTCTGGTTCGCGCTCGCCTCTGCGCTCGCCGGCGCTTTGGTGCTGGTGCTGGGGGTGAACCTCGCGAGCGCGGCGCTCGCGCTGCTCGCGCTCGTGAGCTACGTGCTCGCCTACACCCCGCTCAAGCGCAGCACGAGTTACGCGCTGCACGTGGGCGCGGTACCCGGCGCCATCCCACCCTTGATCGGTTGGGCGAGCATGACTGGCTCGCTCGCGCCGCGTGCGTTGCCCTTGTTTTTGATCTTGTTGATCTGGCAACTCCCGCACTTTCTCGCCATCGCCACGTTTCGGCGAGAAGAGTATGCGCGTGCCGGGCTAGTAGTCATGCCAAACGTACGTGGGCTCGCCGCGACGCGGCGTTCGATTCTGATCTACTCCGCCCTGCTCTTCGCGGTGAGCTTCTCGCCGCTCGTGTTGGGCATGGCTGGGGCTCCCTACGCGGTGGTCGCGATTCTATTGAACCTGGGCTTTTCGGGGTTCGCGGCCTTCGGGCGCGGGGCGAAGACCCCGGAGCGCTGGGCCAAGCTCTTGTTTTTGGCCTCACTTCCCTATCTGGTCGTGATTTATGCGGCGCTCGTCGTCAGCGCGATGTGAAGCGAGCTTTGCGTCGCGCTACGGCGCCCGCGCCCGCTGACCCAAAAATCAAGAAACCGCTCGCGACGGTTTAGCGCGTACGCGATCGACGCAAGGACGAGGCGGGAAAACTGCGCACCTTGCTGTTCGGAGCAACGTGACTTTGGGGAGCCACGCTATCGGAGGAGAGCGTGTTGAGGTGCGCGAGAATGGGGCTCGTTCCGGCTGACTTCATCACGATCGCGCCCAGGCGACGCGCGCGTGCCAAGAGGGCGAGATCACACGAGCTACTGAAAAAGATCACGCTGGGGACCCTCCCGGCTTCCATCAGATCACGGGCCAAGTCGACGCCGTTGCCGTCGGGCAAGTCGAGGTCGAGGACGGCGAAATCGAAGGTCTGCGACAGCATGCGGGCGGCGGTGCAAGAGCGCGCTGTGGCTACCGAGAACCCTCGACGGGCCAACGTCCGCGAGAGAGCACGCGCCACAGTCACATCGTCCTCGACCACCAACAACCGCTGCTCTAGAACCATCGCGCTCCCCCAATCGTTCATTCTTGATGGTCGGTTTTCGCCTGCGTGTGGGGTCACCCTATCAAAACTCTTGGTGCCTGAACATATGCTCGGTGTTTCGGACGTGAAGGGCAGTAATTACCGCGCTCTAGCCGGCGAAGTTAATGCGCTACTGCACGGTTTAGCATGTGCACCCGTCGGCTACTTGTTCGCTATTGTAGGCAGTGAGCTTGCCGGGCGGGGCGCACGAGACGGAGCCGCCTGCTTCGGGGCGAGGAGGGTCGCGACGATGAGCCACAGGGCAGGTAAAGGCATGTCGGGCGCGCCGAGCGAAAGCAACGCGAGCGCCAGAACCACGCTCACTTTGCCGCGTGCGGGCATCAGCACACACACACCTGCCGCGCCGAGCACGGCGCTCGTGATCGCGAAACGCAGGAAGCTCGGCATCGCCGCTGCCGGCGCACGCGACAACTGGGCTAGCGCTCGTTCGGCAAGCACGCGCAACACGCCCGCACCAGGCGCCGCGCCGCGGGCCGCGAAAAAGCCCAGCGCTAGAGCCGGGACCAGCACGCAGGCACTGATGATCGCGACCCGCATGCGTTCGCCACGACCCAAATAGAGCAACGTTAGAGCGAGCGCGATCAGATCGACCAGCGTGGCCACGGTGCCGATCGCAATCGCCCAATGCAGGCTGATGTTGTCGAGGCGTTCCGCAGCGCGACCCACCAGCTCTCGCGCCAGCCAATGGCATAGCGCGGACACTCCCGCGCTCGCGAGCACGAGGCCACTCGCGCGGGTTTCGGTCACGCGCAGGCTCGCCACGGCGCCAGCCAATGCGGTGGCAATGGCCGCGAGCGCCATCACTCGACACATCTCCGGCTCCAGCGGGCGCGCCCAAGCGGCCATGACCAAGGCGACCACGATCGCGCTTCCTGGTAGAGCGACTAGGCGATAACCGAGGTCGATGCGGGGTGAGCGCAACGCGGCCGCTCCCAGACGAACCGCCGCTGCGACTCCTCCCGCGGCTACCAATTGACTGAGGAAGGCCGAGACTCTCCCGCTGAGCACGATGAAGTTCGCAATCCCGACGGCCAAACCCGGCACCGCGGGTGCAAGGCCACGGCCGACGACCGTGGCAAGCAAGGCGGCGCGCGTCAGCATGGGCAAAGAGATCCCAGTTTCCGCTGATTCAGTGCTTGGCACCCGACCCTCGTTCAATTCTGCGCAAACGTGGCACGCGGTCTTCCACTGGGCGCGGCTCTGCCATGGCGCTCCGGCGGCGGCGTCTCCGACGGGTCGCTGGGCGCAGCCGGCGGAATGATGGGCGTAGGAGCGGTGCCCGGTTGCGCTTTGAGGATGAACGGCCGCGCGTTGAACGTGGAGCACGCCTCTGAATTACGATGGAATTCCCAGTGCAAGTACACGTTGCCGTCGGGCGAGACGATCTCGCGCGGAGGCGCGCCGAAGGGGGCCGCGCGCTTTACCGAATCCAGCGCCGCGATGTCGAACGCCGTGATGCCACTGAATTTAGTGACGCCCATGCGCACCACGTTGCCGGACTCCTGGTCCAAAATGATCTCGACTTCGGTGCTGAGCTCCTCGTTGTTCATGGGGTGCGAGGCCGGCAAGTTGTCGAGCGAGCCCAAAAACGAGTCCGCGAAAATCGGGTGGATGCGATTGTGAATCGCGTTCAGGTAGCCCGCGAAGGCGGAGCGTGCCGTATTCAAGGCGGTTTGATTGCCAGGCTTCACACTCGGAACGTAGTTTTCGATCGCGCTGCGCCAACGGCTAGGATCCATGGGGTGCCATGAGCCGAGGTGCGCGCTTCTCCTTCGCTCCCCGTCGACCAAACGCTCGCGCGCGAGTTGATCGACGCCGATCGCCGCCACGGCCGTATTGGGTGCGAGGTTCAAATTGACGCCGTTCGCGGTGGTGCCGGCGGAGCCGTAACCGAATAGCGCTTGGCCCATGCTGCGCCGTTTGGGCAGCGGATGAGCCTTGCGCGCTTTGGCTTCGGCTTGTTCTACGAAGGCCACCCGTGGGCCCGGCACGGTGAATCCGCCGTTTTCCGAGGTCACGGCTTCGGGGATTGCGTCGCTCTGTTTGGAAGACGCTTGTGCCTTCTGTCCCTCCTCCGTGGCATTGCTGGTGTGCGAAAGGTCGGATCCGGTTCGCGCTCCGGTCTCGGTTTGCGCCGGCTCATTGCTCCGTTGATGTGCGGGCTCGGAAGCAGCCGGCGGGCGCATGGCGGCGAGCTTGTCCGCTTCCGAGGCGGGCGTTTCCGAGGGTGCATTGTCCTTCGCGCCGGGCTTTTCCTCGGCTTGCAGCACCCGCGAATGATCGGAATCTCCGGGCAACTTGTCGGGGCTCGCGTGATCCCCTCCTGGAGACGGCTTGGCTTCGTTCTGATCGGCGCTGGTGATGCGCGCCTGCGTCTCTTGCAGCACGTGATTTGCTTGATCGGCAATGAAGGCCGCATTGGGGTTATCGGGCTGCTTGTCCTCGGTGACTTGCTTTACCGCGATCTTTTTTGGAATGGTAAGATCGGGCGGGGGCTTGACCTCGGCGGGGGTAGGCTTGGCCTGCAGTGCTTTCTGCTCCGGTTTTGGTTGGGGAGGCTTCTTCTCTGGGGGTAGCGGTTTTGGCAGCTCGGGTAAGACCCGCTCTTTTTCCGGCGGCTTTTTCTTGGCCTGCGGATCGTCCCGGTCGGCGGTCTGCGACTGGGGTGGCTTGGCCGCGTCCGGCGTGACGGGCTCGTCCTTCTCGGCTGGCCGTTTCTCCTGCTCCTGATCCTCGTCCTGGAGCGCAATTTCGATGGGCGCCCCGACGCCGCGCACGTGGCTCTGCACCGCGCGCGCAAAGCGCTGAATATCGAGGCCCTGCTCCAAGATTTTTGCGCCTTGGTCCGCGCCACCGCTCCACAACAGATGCACCACCACCGCGGTGGTGATCCATAGAAAGAGTGGGATGTTCGCTTCGCGGCGCATTCGGGACAACCGGCCGGATCGCGGCGATCGGCTCAAAAAATCTAACATCGGGGCGACTAGCCAGCAATCTTGGCGGCAAATCGCCGCTGCTTCTCCGCCCGACTGCGTAGTTGGGTGGATCGTGCGCGCGCTCGCGGATCCGTCACACTTTGCTGATCGACTCGAAGTGCTCGGCGATCTCTGCCGCGCTCCACACGCCAGCGTCACTCTCCTTGTACTTACCGGCGCTCTCTACGACCTTGAAGACGCTCATGCGAGCACCAGCGACCGCGAGCACGACGCCCGTCACTTCTTTGGCCAAGGAGCTGGCTAGGAACAGGTGAGCTGGCGCGACGTGGTCGGGCGACAAGGAGTCCTCGATCTTTTCGAACATGGGCAGATCTTCGGTCAGCCGCGTCTTCGCGATGGGCGCTACCGCGTTGACGCGCACGCCGAAACGCTGAAGCTCGATTGATGCAGTACGCGTCAAACCGTAGATGCCGGCCTTCGCCGCCGAATAGTTGGACTGCCCGAAATTCCCGAGCATGCCGGACACGCTGCTGGTGTTGATGATGGAGCCGCTGCCTTGCGCTTTCATTTCGAGCGCGGCCGCCTGCGTGCACAGGAATGTGCCGGTGAGGTGGACGTCGAGCACGGCCTGCCATTCGGCTAAGCTCATTTTGAGCAGCGTCTTGTCGCGCAAAACTCCGGCGTTGTTCAGCAGCACGTCGATTCGACCGAAAGTGGAAACCGCTTTGGCCACGATGGCCTCGGCACCTTCCTCGGTGGCGACGGTGTCGTAGCTCACCTCCGCGCTGCCGCCGAAGTTGCGGATTTCGGCGACCACGGCGTCTGCCGCATGCGGCGCATGGCCAGTGCCGTCGCGCAGCCCGCCCAAGTCGTTGACCACGACGCTGGCCCCTTCGCGTGCGAAGAGCAGGGCGGTGGCGCGGCCGATGCCATTGCCTGCGCCAGTTACGACCGTGACCTTGCCGTCGAGGAGTCCCATGGATCTCCGTCTAGAGTGCTCATTTAGAAATGAAACAGCAAGCCGTGTGCGCTGGCACGCGGCTGGGGCTCGCGCTTCGAGCTGGTGAGCGCGTCCAGGCTTGCGGCGAGAGCGACGCCGACCGCTGCTCCGACCAAGTCCCATGTGAGATCGCGAAACGACGGGTCGCCGCGGCCGGACAGATCGTAAAGCTCTTTGCCCGCGCCGAGGGTGAAAGAGAAGCCGCCGCCAGCGAGCGCTCGGGCCGTTCGCGTGTCGAGCCAGGCGCTCGATGCGGCATAACCGCCCGCAGCCAACGCCGCCGAAAAGCCGAAATGCAGCGCCTTGTCTGGCCCGAACCATGGGTCCGAATCGCTTGCAGAGGCACTGCCGCACCCCAGCAGCAACGCAAGCCCAAACAGTGCCGCGGCAGGCTTCAAGACGCGTTGCGCCGACGACGGCCGAACCACGCGCAGCCCACGAGCAGTGCCGCAACGACGGCGCCATTTTCGTGGTCGTTACTCGTGCTCAGGGCGCAGCTCGCCGAAACGTGACCTTTGACCACCGTCTCGGTCTGGGGCGTGCAGACACCGAGCGAGTCCGAGCACGTGTAATCAGTGGGGCAGCCAGCGCCGTTTTGTCCGCAAGGCGGCACGCAGATCCCGGGCGGCTTGGCGCGAGATGAATAACAGCGATAGGCGCCGGGGCAATCATGATCGCTGTCGCAACTGTCTCCGAGCGCGCTCACGGTGGGCGTGACGCTTTGTACGGGCGGTGGGGTGTCGTTCGTAGGGGTTTCGGACTCGCCACCGCTCGAGCTCGGGTCACCCGCGCTCCCGCCCGTGCTCGTGCCGCCGCCCGTGCTCGCGCCCCCGCTCGCGGCGGAGGTGCCGCCACTGGCGCCGCCCGTCGGAATCACGGCGCCGCCGCCCGTGTCGTTCACCCACGACGCCGGCAGGTAACCGCCCGCCTTGGCCGCGTCTTTACCCGCCGTGCGGATGAAGTCTGCCCAGTTCGCAACGTTGGAATAGAGCGCATACGTGCAGTCGGTGTCCCCCCGCGAGGTAACGCCGAAGACGCGCCCTGCCGCGTCCAAGGCCGGGCCGCCGGAGTCACCTGAGCAAACGGGGCTATTACCGACGAATTCATCCGCTTCGGTTCCGGCTGCGGGTGGGCACTTGGTACCCACGCAATACACGCCTGAGCCGTCGAAACGCATGCGGTTGCCGGCGGTCGCGCCCTTGCTGTCCTTTGGATCCTGCAGGCCGTAGCCGACTGCGGAAAACCCCTCATCGGCGGCGGTGGTGAGCCCCAGCGCAGGGACGATAGGCGTAGCCGCGGAGCTCGGGACGTTGCTGTTCAAGATCAGGAGCGCGACGTCGTAGCCACACACGCTGCTGCTGCCAGGCGCCTGGCGGATCTGGTTTACCGCGAACAGTGTGCCGCCACTAGTCTGAGGCTGAGCGTCGGTCGAGACGAAGATCTGCTTGGGATCGTATTGACCCGTGAACCGAGTGCTGTCGCAATCGACCTGTTCGCTCGAGCCATCGCCGATCTGCGCGATACAGTGGCGAGCGGTGAGGACGAGGTTTGGAGCGAGCAGGGAGCCGCTGCAAAACACCGCCACCTGGTTGTGAACTTTGAACGCGAGTGCCACTACGCCACGCGTCGCTGAGTCCAAATACCCGCCGATGATCGGGGCGCTGGTGGCCCGAGGCTGCTCCGCGGTGCTCCCGTCGGAGCTGCCCGCGCTACCGCAGGCCCAAAGGAACGAGGCGACCAACGGTGCCCAGGAGGCGCGTCGAAATGCTTTCAATTTAGCGCAAATCATAGTGGCCGAAACCAGCCGTCGCAAGCCGCTTGCCGCCGAAAACCGATCTCGCAAAAGCTGGGGCGCGCATGGATGACAGTAATGCGCCCTTGTGGCGGCCTTCGACCACCGCCAGCAGCCGTACTACAAGAATGTTACGCTGACAGCTCCCGACATGACAGACACGCTTACCGCCAGCTCTCTCGGTTCCTTCGCTAGAGGCCGTCGCGTTCTAGTAACGAGCGCGCTCCCTTACGCAAACGGACACATCCACCTCGGGCATCTGGTGGAGTACATCCAAACCGACATTTGGGTGCGCTTCCAGCGCATGCGCGGTGCGCGCGTGTTGTACGTGTGCGCCGACGACACGCACGGGACATCGATCATGATCCGCGCGCGCCAGGAGGGCCGCTCGGAACAAGAGCTCATCGCAGCCATGAGCGCGGCGCACCAGCGAGATTTTACCGGGTTTCAGATCGCATTCGATCACTACGGCAGCACGAACTCGGAGCGGAATCGCGAGTACTGCGCCCAGATCTGGGGCGCGTTACGGAGCGCAGATTTCGTGGTGGAGCGTGAGGTAACGCAGCTCTTCGATCCGACGGCGGGCGTGTTCCTGGCAGACCGCTTCGTGAAAGGACGCTGCCCACGCTGCGACACACCGGACCAATACGGCGACTCATGCGACCATTGTGGAAGCACTTATAGCCCGACCGAGCTGAAGGACCCCGTGAGCACCTTGAGCGGCGCGCGCCCGGAGCTCAAAAGCGCGCATCACTTGTTCGTAAAAATCGAGAAGTTGCGCGGCTTTCTCACGGAATGGACGCAAGAGCCCGGGCGCTTGCAACCGGAGATTGCCAACTACCTCAAGGGTCACTTCTTGGCCGACGAGCTCCGCGATTGGGATGTCTCCCGCCCGGCTCCCTACTTCGGTTTCGAGATCCCGGATTCGCCCGGCAATTACTGGTACGTCTGGTTCGACGCGCCAATCGGCTACTTGGCGGCAACCTCCGAATGGTGCGACGCAAACGGCGAAGCGTTCGACGCCTGGTGGCGGTCGACCGACACGGAGATCTATCATTTCATCGGCAAAGACATCGTTTACTTCCATACTTTGTTTTGGCCCGCGATGCTCCACGTGGCCGGTTTTCCGCTACCCAAGCGAGTGCAAGCGCACGGATTTTTGACCGTCAACGGCGAGAAAATGTCCAAGTCGAAGGGCACTTTCGTGCTCGCCTCGACGTACCTCGAACACTTGGACCCTGCGCATCTGCGTTATTTTTACGCGAGCAAGCTCGGCCCCAAGGTGGACGACCTCGACCTGAATTTGGAAGAGCTCGCCGTCAAGGTGAATGCGGACTTGGTCGGCAAAGTCGTCAATCTCGCCAGTCGCACGGCGCGCTTCGTGAAAGAGAGCGGCCTGTCCCAAGAGTACCCCGAGGATGGCGGCTTGTTTCGCGAAGCCGCCGCGAGCGGGATAGCGATCGCTGAGGCGTACGAGGCCTGCGATTTCGCGCGGGCCATGCGCTTGATCATGGGTCTCGCGGACCGAGCCAACGAATACATCGACCGTGAGGAGCCGTGGAAGCTGAAGAAGCAGCCGAGCAGCGCTGCGGCCCTGCGCGACGTATGCACCGTGGCCCTCAACTTGTACTGGCAGCTCGTGACCTACCTAGCCCCGGTTTTGCCGAAGCTCGCCGAGCAAAGCGAAAAGCTGCTCGGCGGCTCGTTGGCGAGCTTCGCTGCCGCTGAACAGCCGTTGCTCGGGACGCCCGTGGCAGAGTTCGAGCATCTCATGCAAAGGGTCGATTCGAAAAAGGTCGAGGCCGTGATGGCCGCAACACGCGACGCCGCAACCGATGCTGCCGCGAGCGCAGTGGGTGTAAGTGCGCCATCGCCTACCTCCGCCCCGGTGCTGAACCAACCCTTCGAGGACGATGGTGAGGCTTTGGCCGGTGAGCCTTTGGCGCCGGAGTGCTCTTTCGATGACTTCGCAAAGATCGATCTGCGCGTCGCGCGTGTGCTGACCGCGGTCGTCATCCCTGAAGCCAACAAGCTGCTTAGGCTGACGGTGAGCCTGGGCGGGGAAGCCACACGCGAGATCATCGCCGGCATCAAGTCTGCGTACGCGCCGGAGGCGCTCGTCGGGCGGCTCGTGGTGGTGGTCGCCAACCTTGCGCCGCGTAAAATGAAATTTGGCGTAAGCCAAGGCATGGTGATCGCGGCTGGTCCGGGAGCCGCGGAAATTTACATTCTGGCCCCCGACAGCGGCGCAAAACCAGGGCAGCGCGTGCATTGACGTTTGCGGGACGCGCGTGGAAGTGCGAGGCTTTTCGACCTGAGCTCGCGCCGGCCGGGCCCGCTTCGAAATGCGTTCTATCTTCGGTTTGTTGGGCCCCGGGTGCGGGCTTCTCTTCGTCGCAGCCGGTTGCGCGACCGGCCCCGACGCGTCGACCGCGGCCAGCGGCGGTCCAGTTGAAGTCGGCGGTCAAGGCGAAGTCGGCAGCGCGGCGGCGGGAATGGGCGGCTCGGGCACGCTGACGTGCAAAAGCGAGGGCCGCCCGGCGTCGCCGTTGTCGCTCCTCACGCGCGCGCAATACGACGCCACCATCACGGATCTGCTGGGCGATGGCTCGCGGCCGTCGGCGAGCTTCCCGCCGGAGAACGAGGTTGCAGGTTTCAACAACAACACCGAAGTGCACATCGCGAATCCATCGCTCGTCGAGCAGCTCATGGCAGCCGCAGAAGGCATCGCCGGTCGCGCGGTAGCCGCGAATCTGAGTGGGCTCGCGCCGTGCGCGGGCAGCGGCCTCGCCGAGCAAGTCGAGTGCGGCAAATCGTTCGTGTCCACGTTCGGTAAAAGGGCGTTTCGCCGTCCGCTCGTGGCCGAGGAGAGTCGAGCGTTCGAGACGCTATTTGCGGGCATCGACGTGTCGCGGGGTTACGCGAGTGCCGTCGAGCTCACTGTGCAAGCGATGCTGCAGTCGCCGCAGTTTCTGTATCGCGCCGACTCGAAGCGCGCCGCCACGCCCGAAACGGGCGCCGTCGCTCTGGACGGTTATCAATTGGCTTCTCGTCTCTCGTACTTCCTGGTCGGTTCGATGCCGGACGCTCCGCTTTTTGCGGCCGCCGATTCCGGCAAGCTCGCGAATTCCGCCGAAATCGAGGAACAAGCTCGGCGCTTGCTCGAAGGCAGCAAGGCTCGCGCCATGGTGCGGGATTTCAACCAGCACTGGTTGCGGCTCGATCAGTTGGCCGGGCTTGCGCGGACCGAGCCCGATGACCAGACCGAGCTCAAAGGCATTGGGGAGGATTACCGTGAATCGCTGCAGCAGTTCCTGGATCACGTGTACTGGGACACGGGTGACCTGAGCTCCTTGTTCCTCGCCCCCGCCACGTTCGTGAACGGGCGCTTGGCCAAGCTGTTCGGGCTGGAAGCGAAGGGCAGTGGCTTCGTCTCGGCCGGAGCGGCGCCGGGTCAAGTCGGTCTATTGACCCAGCCAGCGCTGATGGCAATGCTCGCTCATTCCGATCAGTCGGGGCCGGTGCAGCGCGGCGTATTCGTGCGTGAGCAGATCTTGTGCATCCCGGTGCCGCCGCCACCGCCGAATTTCAATCCCGTAGCGCCTGATCCCGATCCGTCGCTCACCACGCGGGCGCGCTTTGCGGTGCACACTCAGTCAAGCGCCTGTGCCGGCTGCCATGCGCTGATTGACGGCACCGGCTTTGGCTTCGAGAGTTACGATCAGTTGGGTCGCTACCGCACGATGGAAAACGGCCTCCCGATCGATGATTCCGGTGAGATGCTCGGCAGTGACGAAGCGGAGCTCGACGGACCGTTCCGCGGGGCGGCGGAGCTATCGCGGCGCATCGCCAAGAGCCCGCGTGCTCAGAATTGTTTGGCCACGAATTGGTTTCGCTATGCCATGGGCCGCGTCGAGACCGACGCGGACGGCTGCAGTTTGCTCGACGTCCAGCGGAAATTCTCGGCCTCGGGCGGGCGATTCAAGGAGCTGCTAGTGGCCCTGACGTTGACAGATGCCTTTCGTTACCGGCCCGCGATGCTGGAGGACCAATGAGCGTGCGCTTTCGCAAAGACAACCCGCTCACTCGGCGCCATTTCCTACGTGCCGCGGGCGGCGCTGTCGTGGCCGTACCGCTCCTGTCGTCGCTGCGCGCAGGCGCCGCCGTCGAGTCTTTTCCGAAGCGCTTAGTGCTGATGTACACGCCCAACGGCGTTGTATCGGACGCGTGGTGGCCGACCAATGTGAGTAGTGAGACCGCCTTCGACTTGAACGAGATTCACACGCCGCTGGCCGAGTTCAAGGATCGCCTGTTGTTCGTGGGCGGCGTCGACTTGACGATCACCAATACGGGTCCTGGCGGCCTGCACCAGAAGGGGATTGGCGGGCTCTTCACTGGTCAGCAATTGCAGAGCGGTGACTTGTTCGTCGACGGTTGTGGCCAGCGTGCGGGTTGGGCCAACGGTATCAGCGTCGATCAGCGGGCGGCCAAGTTGCTGGCGGCAGGCACGCCGATCACGAGTTTAGAGCTGGGCGTTCGCGCCACTGAAAATGACGTACAGGGCCGGATCGCTTATGCCGGTCCCGGTGCACCGCTCCCGCCCATGAACGATCCGAGCGACGTATTTCAGCGCCTGTTCAGCGGTTTTGGTCAAAGCAGCGACGACCTTGCCGAGCTTCGCGCTCGGCGGCGGTCGGTGCTCGACACGGTGCAAGCCCAATTCAAAGTGCTGTCCGGCCGCGTCAGCACCGAGGATCGAGAAAAACTCGACGCGCACCTGAGCTTGGTGCGCGACTTGGAGAGTCGCATGGCGATCACCGGCAACGGCAGCCAGACGTGCGTGGCGCCCTCGGTGCCCGCCGCGCTCGATCCGACGAGTGAGGACGACATGCCCACGATCGCCGCGCTCCACCTGGACATGTTGGCGACGGCGTTTGCGTGTGACCTGACACGCGTCGCGAGCTTTCAAATCTCTACGTCGCTGAACCACATCCGCTACCCGTGGCTGAACAGCCTGGGCGAGGGCCATGCCTTGTCTCACGAGGGGCCAAGTGACGCCGAGGCACGCGCGGAGCTCGTCGCCCGTCAGACGTGGCATAGCCAGCTGCTCGCGAATTTTCTAGCTCGATTGGGGCAAATCCCCGAAGGCTCGGGCACCGTGCTCGACAACACGCTCGTGCTGTGGGGCAACGAGGTTTCGGAGGGCAACACACATTCCCACCAAAACATGCCTTTCCTGTTGGCGGGCGGCGGCTGGTACTTCCGTACGGGGCGCTCGGTTCACTACCAGTCGGCCTCGCACAACGACCTATTGGTTTCGGTGCTCAACGCCATGGGCGACGATGCGACGACCTTCGGGCAAGCGGATACCTGTCACGGGCCGCTGGCGAATCTCGTCTGAGGCGGCGCTGTCGCTAGCTTCCTGCCCGAAATTGAGCTTAAAAGTCGATATGCACGCACTGACGCGCGGACTGTATGGCCCGTTCCTGGCCCAGCTCGTCGTGGTCCGGCGGTGCAATCTGTCGTGCGGCTATTGCAACGAGTTCGACGAGACTTCGGACCCCGTACCGACCGCCACCCTCAAAGCTCGCATCGACAAGCTGAAAGAGCTCGGCACCTTCAGTCTGGAATTCACCGGCGGGGAGCCCATGCTGCACCCCGACATCACCGAGCTCATCGATTACGCACGCAGTAAGTCGTTCCACAAAGTGATGATGATCTCCAACGCTTACCTGCTGAACGAAAAGAAGGTCAAGGCGCTGAACGACGCCGGTCTGATGGAAATGCAGGTCAGCGTGGATGGGGTCCTGCCCAACGAGGTGACGGTCAAGGTCCTAAAACCAATGCTGCCGAAATTGCGCATGTTGGCGCGCACGGCAAAATTCCCGGTCGTGCTCAGCGCTGTGCTCGGCGCGACTAGCCCTGGGGAAGCGCTACAAGTCGTAGAAGCGGCCAAGGAATTCGGCTTTAGGCCGCGCGTCCTGGTGCTCCACGACGGTAGCGGGCAGATGCAGCTCGATGAAGAAGGGCAAGCGGCGTTCGCGCGCGTCAAGGAGATGCTCGGCGGACGGCGGTTTCGCGAAGCGCACGACTACCGCGAGCGGATTCTGCAGGGCGGGGTAGCGCCGTTCAAGTGCCGTGCCGGCAGCCGCTACCTGTACGTTGACGAGTTCGGTGACGTGCACTGGTGCTCGCAGACGCGCGGCGTATTTCAGAAGCCATTGCTGGACTACGACCGCGCCGACCTAAAGACTCAATTTTATACCAAAAAAACCTGCGCAGACGCGTGCACGATCGGCTGCGTGCGCACGCAGAGCGCCTACGACGAGTGGCGCAGCCAGCCGCTCGACTTCGAAGGCCCGCGGCGCCTGCCTTTGCTTCAGGGCTAGCCCCATTGACGCGAGACCCCGCCCGCTTCGTCATCGACGCGCGCTACGTACGATCTCGACCAAGCGGGATCGGCAACTACGTCGCCGCATTGATCGCCCGTCTGCCGGCGTTGGCACCGGACGCACGCTTCAGGCTGTGGACTCACCCCGAGCGTCCAACTCCGGTAGTCGCGCCCAACGTGGTGTGTGTTCCGGTGGCCTCCGTAGCTGACGGCTTGAGCACGTTGCTTCGGCCGTCGTCTTTGGATCAGTTGCAGGCGCACGACATGGTTCACTTCCCGTTCAGTTTGCTGGGCCGTGGCCTGCGCTGTGCGACGGTAGTCACCGTGCACGATCTGATGTGGATCGAGCATCCAGCAAAGGTCGACGCGCGCCCGCTGCTTCGCCGAGCGCGCGCCAGCTTCTATCAGCACGGCATGCGACACGCGCTCGCTCGAGCCACCCGCCTGATCGCGGTCTCGCGAGCGACTGCTGCGCGCATGATTGCCGTGCTGCCGAGCTGTGCCAATCGCGTCCGGGTGATCTACAACGCGGCGGGTCCTGCCTTCGTGGCCACGTCGGATCCGGGGGGGGCTGCGCGCCGCGCGGCCGAGTTGATCGGGAGCGACGCGCCTTACTATCTCGTAGTTGGCAAAAATGAGCCGTATAAGGGGCATGAGGTCGCGCTCCAAGCGTTCGCTCGCGAGGCGCGTCCGGAAGAGCTCTTGGTATTGGTGCAGCGTACCCGCCGCGGCGCCGGCTTGCAGCGCCTGGCGCAACAGCTCGGCATTGCGTCGAAGCTGCGCTGGTTGCCCACGCTCAGTGAGCCCGAGCTCGTGACGGCACTGCAAGGGGCGCGCGCGCTTCTGCAGCCCTCACTGGTCGAAGGCTTCGGGATCCCAGCGCTCGAGGCCATGGCTTCGGGCTGCCCGGTGATCGCCAGCGACACGCCAGCGCTCGTCGAAGTGCTCGGCGGCGCGGGGGTGCTCACCGCGGTTGGAGACGCCGCGAGCCTAGCGCGCGGTATGAACACCCTGCGTCAAGGCACGCTGCGGAGCGAGCTCCGCGAACGCGGACTGGAACGCGCGCGCGCCTTCAGTTGGGACAGCGCGGCGGCAGCCACGCTCGAAGTGTATCGCGAAGCGCGCGCGCTCGGCGCACCGGCCGGGTCGCGGCATGCTTGACGTGTTGGTCGATATGACCGCCCTCAATACGCCCTCCCGCGAGCGCGGTATCGGTCGCTACGTGAAGAGCTTGTGTCGTGCCTTGGCGCAGCGCGACGAGTGGTCGGAAGCCGAAGGCGCCATCCCCCCTCTGCAAATTGCCGGCCTCACACGTCACCGGGGGACGTTAGCCGGCGCGGTCGACGATTCACTGCAGTTCGCCGGCGATGCCAGCATCCGAGTCAGTAGTGCGCAATATCAGCGTCATAAGCTCGAACGGCGCGTTTTTTTGGGTAGCTTGGCGCGCCAAAGCGGCGCTCGGCTGCTGCATCTGCCCGATCCACCGGGCACGCCCATCGACATGCGCCTGCCGCGGATCGTGACGTGTCACGATCTGATCCCGTTAGTGCTCGCCAAGCAGTACCTCGCGCCGCTGCCAGGCGCGCGCGCCCTGCAATGGGCGCGCGACTTTGCGCGTTATCGCACCGCCCGCCGCGTGATCGCCATCAGCCAAGCCACGCGGAACGACCTGGTCGAACACGTGGGCGTCGCGCCCGAGCGCATCGATGTCATCTACTCTGGCGTCGATCACGACCGATTCGGAGCGATTGCACAGGATGGAGAGCGCGAACGACTCTTCGGTCGGCTGGGCTTCGACATGCCATTTCTGCTGTGCTTGGGCGCAAGTGACGTGCGAAAAAATTTGCCGCTTCTCGTGCAGGCGTTTGGTCGCAGCGGCGTCGCTCGCGATTTGAAGTTGGTGTTCGCCGGACCGATCTCCGTGCGTCAGCGTGCCCGGTTGGAGAAGACGGTTCGCGAGAGTGGTGTCGGCGGCCGCGTGCTGATCCTCGGCTATATCGAAGACGCACTGCTCGCCGCCTTGTATCGGCATTGCACGGCCTACGTGTTCCCGTCGTCTTATGAGGGGTTTGGTCTGCCAATTTTGGAGGCAATGGCGTGCGGCGCGCCTACGCTCACGAGCGCGCTGTCATCCTTGGGCGAGATCGCGGGCGATGCCGCGCTGACGCTGCCAAGCCTGGATCTGGACGTGTTGGCGAGCGGCGTCGCGCGCATCGCATCGGACGCCGAGCTCCGCACGTTGCTACGCGCACGGGGGCTCGCGCACGTGACGCGGTTCACTTGGCGGCGCTGTGCCACGCAGACTTTGCGCTGCTATCGCCAAACGTTGGAGGAACTTGGAAGATGAACCCGTTGCTGCTCGGGGCCGCCACCTTGAGCGCGGGCGCGGCGGCGCTCGCCGCGGCATATCGAGCGCGAGTGAACGGACCATTCGAAGCCACGCATTACGTGTGGAGCCGCGGCCTCGGGCTGCTCTGCGACCACAATGGTGGGGTGGGATTCGTTAAGGGCCAGCGCGGTGGGAGAGTGGCCCTGCGCTTCGATCCGGCATCGTTCGATCGGGTGCGCGAGGGCGATTTGGTGTGGATGCGGCTGATCGCTCTGCCCCAGTTCATCGACGAAGCATTACCCAGGATCAGGGCGCGCTTCGCGCTCGTTACGGGCGACGAAGATTGGTCCGTGCCCTCCGGCTTCGACCGCGCAGGCGAGCTCCTCGCCGATGCCCGCGTTCTGGCATGGTTCACCCAAAACTTCGACGGCACAGTCCGGAACGATAAGCTGATGCCTCTGCCCATTGGGCTCGACTTCCACACCATCAGTAATCGCCGCAAATGGGGCCACTGGCCTGCGACGCCCGCCGCGCAAGAAGCAGAGCTCGAAGCGCTGCGCGCCGCTGCCCCGCCGAACGCCGAGCGATTGCTGCGGGTGCACGCGGATTTTCACTTCAACAAACACAAGCAGCAAGTCTGGGGCGACGACCGAGCCGCCGTGCAGCGCGCTCTGCAGGGTAACCCAGATGTCCAGTTTCAGATCGTCCAGATCCGACGCATCGATTTGTGGCGCGAGAAGACGCGCTACGCGTTCGTGGTCAGCCCCCACGGCAATGGCCTCGACTGCCACCGCACCTGGGAGTCCTTGGTTCTAGGCAACATCGTGATCGTGAAGCGTTCCTCGCTCGATCCGCTGTACGAAGGGCTGCCGGTCGTGATCGTCGACGATTGGTCGGAGATCACGAATGCCAACTTACGCCGCTGGCACGCGCAGCACAGCCCTGCCTTTCTGCGCGCGGACGTTCAGGAAAAGCTCACCAATCGTTACTGGATCGCGCGTATTCGAAATCTTGTCGCCGAGCGTCTGGGCGTCGAGCCCAAAGATCCCAGGTTACCCTAGCCCGAGCCGGCTGTCGTTAACCGCGCGAGACAACAGCCGAAACACGATCGTTAATTGCACGATGCTGTTGATAGCTTCCATCGAAGCGGTGGCGATCGCCGCTCCCACCGCGCCGTAGACCGGGACCATTTGCGTCGCTAGCAACAAGTAAACCAACAAGTTGAAAACGGAGACGATCATCATCGTCCGAAACCTACCCAGCGCCACGATGTAAGTCGTCGAGAGCATGTTCAAGAACATAAAGAACGCGCCCACGATCAAGGTCCGGAATGGCCAAATCGCGCCGGAATACGCGGGTGCAAAACGCCGCAGTAGCCACTCGGCGAGCAGCCAAGCAAGCGCTCCAAACGGCAAAAACCCGAGGGTGACCTGCAGCACGGAGCGACGATAAGTAGCCTGCAGGGCCAAATCTTCGCGCTTGGTGACCATGCTCGCGACGGTGGGGAGAGAACTGAGGAATACCGCGCCGGCGACCGCCATCACCGGTTTCAGTAAACGATCCGCCGCCGCATACTGGCCCTGAGCGAACGCACCGGCATCGTGCAAGAAAAAGTACGCGGCGCGAGTGTAAAGTGCCACGAAGAACTCGAGCACGGCCGCCGGCCAGCTCAGGCGCAACATGGCAAAAGCCAGATGCTTTTCGAAGCGTAAGCGATCAGCGTAGACGCGACCGGCCCAAGCCCGATTGATGAGCGCTCCGACGAAAGCCGCGCCCAACATCGCAAGCTGAAACCCAATTGGACGACGCAGGAACCGAAAGGCGAGATACGCGCCCCCCAGGCGCACCAGGCCGACTACGAATGGGACGGCTACGCGCCGGTGAATCGTTTGGTGAAACTGAAACGGCAAGAGGGCGACGACGGTGGCCGGGCTGATCAACATGCCAGCGGCAAAAACGATCAACACCGGTAGTAACGAGCCACGGCCGGTAGCGATCGCCATGCTCACCCCGAGGAGTGCGGCCATCGCCGCCGAGATGGTCCGAATCCCCCACACGGTTCCGCGAAGGGTGCCGTCACAGTTGCCTCTACGGGCCGCCATGGTGATCGCCACGTTGCCGAGCCCAAATGCCGCCAAGGAGTCGAAAGGCTCCATGAACGCTTGAGCCTCGGAGAGTCGACCAAAATCAGCCGGACCCAGGGAGCCGGCCGCCAGCACAATGGCGTAGCCAACGAAGATCTCGCCGGCAGCGTCTCCGAGCACGATACTGGCCGCGTTGCGAACAATGCGTCTACCCGCGCTCATTTGCGGTGGAGCTTCATTCATGGAAGCTGATTCGAGCTCAAAGCTCAGGCATCGTAGTCTTCCCGACTCCATTCGCAATCGGATTTCGCGACTCCGGTCGGCATTCGCGAGTGCCTGTTGAACCGTGTTCTCCCCCGCTCGCGAGAACTGAGTTCAGTCGAGGCCCCCGGCGCCAGTAGACAATGGAGGAAGAGAGCCAGCGCGGATCACTGGCGGGCGCTCGTTCCACCTCAGTTAGCCGCAGATCCTCCGGCCTGTCGTACCCACCGCGCTCGCGAAACTCCTTCCGCTCCAGCATTGCGCCGAAGTCCACGATGTATCGAACGCGCGAAGCGGTTAGGTATTCAGAAAGCCTTCCGCGGCTGCTGGCGATAAGGGCATCATGATTGGCAAGGCCATCCAGATTGATTACGTCGTGGCCGCGGTAGTATCCGATGATACCCGCGTTCCAGGCCCCCACGCGGCACATCGACCACTCGTCGAGGTTGAGATGCAGGGCAGCATGCAGCAGTGCCGGCTGGTTTTGCCAGGGCCCGGCGCTCGCTAGCGTCAAGTTGCCAAAGCAGCATACCGCGACTCCAGCGGCCACCCAGCGGAGCGGAGGATTGGCTCGGTGTTGCACCTCGGCGAGAGCTGCCGCCCAAATGAGACAGCATGGCACCACGGCCGCGTCGGTGTACCAGTACTGGAGCCCCCCCGAATTTTTCGCGCCGAGCGCTAGCGTACCCAGCAGTGTTAGGGCGCCGGTCAGAAGCGCGACCCTCCTCTCGCCATGCACCACGGCGGCGCCGGCGAGCGCAGCGAGTGTAAGCGTCAGCAACACGCCGCGATCGAAACCCTTGCCGAGCCAACTCACCCCCGTGGCCATGGCAATAGTGTTCAGCGCGCCGGAAAGATCTACGCCGCGTTGAGCCGCCCATGAGAGCTTCGCGACGACGCTGTCCTGTAACCAGACTCCAGTGATTGCATGGGCTTGAACGGCGACCGCCGCAGAGCCAAAGGTGGCTCCTGCGCAGAGCGCTACAGATCTCTTGATCCCGGAGGCGCCATAGGCCACCAGCGACGCGACCGCGGCTACGCCGACCCAAAGCGCGCTGTCAGAACGGGCAAGTACGGCCAGAAAGGCGCAAACGCAAGCGACCAACGAACCGCTTGCTCGGGACTGCGCCGGCATGATGGCCAGCTCGCTGACCAACGCGAGCATCAGGACCGCCACCGACCACTCCATTGCCGACGCCCCGCAGACGAGCGCGTTTTTTCCCAAGAAGACCAGCGCCACGGCCAGCGTCGCGTGTTCGCCAAAAACTCGAGCCACGACGCGCGTGCAAACCAGCATCGCTAGAACTGCACAGGCCGCTGAAACGCCCATGAGCGCGTACACCGGCGCATTGTCGCTCAATCCGTGAAACAGCGCCCAACATGAGGCGGCAACGTAACCCTGCAACACGTGGAACCCGCTCGAAGGGCTCACCCCGCCATCAAAGGTCCAGCGGCCGCGCGTTGCAAGACCACGACCGAAGCCCAGATAATAAAATGCGTCGTCGGGCACAAACGAGATCCAGTAATCGCGGCCGCGGCTCAAAAGCCACGCGAAGCGAGCCACCATGGCAACCGCGATGACAGCGGCCAGGCGCCGCGAAAATGCATTCGGCACCGATCGTCGAGCTTTTTTCGCAGCCAAATCAAGTCCGAATGACGGAATTCCAGAAGGCAATGGTTTCCTCGGCGCACTTCCGCCAAGTGAACGTTTGGGCGCGCGCCAGGCCGCGCTGGATCAATTGCGTCCGGCGGTCGGTGTCATACATCACGAGCTTCAGCGTTGCCGTCAGCGCGTCTTGTTGTCCGCATGCCACGACCAACGCGCCGTCGCCGGCAACTTCGTCTAGCGACGATCCTGTGCTCGTGATTGTAGGCACGCCACAAGCTAGGGCCTCGATCACGGGCAACCCGAAGCCCTCGTAGCGTGACAAGAACGCGTGCGCCGCTGCCTGCCGGTAAAGAGCCGGGATCAAACGCTCCGGCACGTAGCCCGAAAAATGAACCGCGTCAGCGATGCGTAGCTTGCGGGCTTGAGCAGTCAGCGCGCGCGTGCGTTTTATGCCGAGTTTGCCGGCGAGAATCAGGCGAGCGTCGCGCGCCAGGCCGCTGTCGGCGAACGCAGCCACCAACGTAGTCAGGTCCTTACGTGCATCGCCCGCGCCCAGATACAAGATGTATGGACCGCCGCTGCCGATGATCTCGTCGAGCTCGGTGCGTTCGTGCGAAGCGGGACGTGTATGGAATCGATCGTGGTCGACGCCGTGCCACACCACATCTACGCCCGCTTCATCGATCCCCAGGCGTTCGATCAGGTCACGTTTCGTCGCGTGCGAGACCGCCAGCACCCGCCGCGCGCGTCGGTAGCGCGCTCGCTGAACCGCGCCATAGATGTTTTGCCAAAAAGGAAGCGGGGGCAAATAATCGCGGTGCAGCACAAGTGGAATCAGGTCATGGCACGTCAGGGTGAAGGGGATTGAATGTGCCGCTGGTACACCGTTGGGATCCGCGAGATGCAGCAAGCCCGGTCGCTCACGCGCGAGCGATGCCATTTGGCTACGGATAAGTCGTCGACGCCGCGCCGGCGATTTCGAGACGGGCGCAGTCACGGGGCGGAGACAGTAGGCGAACGGATCATCGACCAAAAAAAGTTGTTTCAGGTCCGCCGTCGCGGCGACGCCTTCCACTCGAAAACGGTGCCCCCTCGACAGTTGCTCGAGGCCAGAAGTCAGACCCCGCACGTAGCGACCGATGCCGCGCAGCGAGGAGATGGTTTCTAGTGGCGTCAAATCGAGCAGGACGCCGCGCCACGCTTCCGGGCCTGGACTCGCCGTCACGATACCGCTCGTCCGCATGTCGACGCCTTCAAGCGGCATCAGCTTAGCGCGAAATCCGCTCGAGAACCACGCGCCTGGCGGTGGGCTCGGCCGCGGAAATCTCGAACGCCGAAATCACGCGCGCGGCTTCGCTTTCGACCAATCCCTTGCTTCGCGCGTGCATCACGGCGATGGGCTGCCCGCGCCGGACGTGGTCCCCGCGCTGCGCGCAGAGCTCGATGCCCGCGCTGGGGTCGACCGCCTGATCGGCGCGGGTGCGACCCGCGCCCAGTGCGACGCAGGCGAGCCCGAGCGCATATGGATCGCAGGCGCGGATGAAACCGGCGCGCGGGGCCAACACGCGGAGCTTGGCTTTGGCGCTCGGCAGGCGCTCTGGGTTCTCGACCATGCGCGTGTCCCCGCCGTGGGCTTTCACCATGCGTGTGAAGCGTTCGAAGGCCGAGCCGTCCGAAAGGGCGCGCTCGCAGCGAATGCGCGCGGCCGGCAGCGTTCGCTCGGCGCCCGCCAGCACGAGCATCTCTGCGCCGAGGGTCAGGGTCAGCTCGCGCGTATCCGCGGGACCCGTGCCCCTCAGTACCTCGATCGCTTCCCGCGTTTCGAGCGCGTTGCCGATGGTCCTCCCGATCGGCGCTGACATGTCCGTGAGCAGCGCGATGACGCGCTTTCCTGCGCGGTGGCCGACGCGCACCAACGCCCGCGCCAACGCCCGCGCCGACTTCACGTCCTTCATGAAGGCGCCGCGCCCCACTTTGACGTCCAAGACCAAGCCATCGATGCCTTCTGCTAGTTTTTTCGACAAGATGCTGGCGACGATCAGCGGAATGCACTCCACGGTCGCGGTCACGTCGCGCAGGGCGTACATGCGGCGATCGGCGGGTGCGAGCTCCCGGCTTTGACCAATCATCGAGACGCCCACTTCACGCACGACGCGCTCGAATCTCTTTGCGTCGAGCTCTACACGGTAGCCGGCGATGGCTTCCAATTTATCCAGGGTCCCGCCGGTATGGCCGAGCCCCCGCCCCGAAATCATGGGCACGGCCACGCCGCACGCGGCGACCATCGGTGCCAAGCACAGGCTGATCTTGTCGCCGACCCCGCCGGTGGAGTGCTTGTCCACCTTGACCGCCGTGATAGAGGCGAGCTTCAGCACTTTTCCCGAGTGCAACATGGCTTGGGTGAGGGCCACCGTTTCGCCGTCATTCAGCCCGCGCAAGTAGGCCGCCATCAGCCACGCGCTCATCTGATAGTCGGTCACCGCGCCCGCGGTGAAATGCCGAATGAGGTTCGCGATGTCCGCGGCAGAATGCGCGTGTCCATCACGCTTACTTCGGATCAGCTCGACTGCATTGAATGAGCCTTTCATGAGCGAGCGGAGCGTACTACTTTACGAGTCCCGTGGAACGCGCGCTCGGTAGGCCCAAGGGCAAGTTCACTCAGCATCGGCGGCTCGACCGCTTGCGCGAGATCCTCGAAAAGCACCCGCGCGGGATCTCGCTTTACGACCTCGCCGAAGCGCTGTCGGTCACGGTGCGCTCCATGCGCCGCTACCTGAAAGAAATCGAGCGGGAATACGATCTCGAAAGCGTGCCTTCGCGTGGCGGCGGCGCGTTGCTTTGGAAGGTCCGCTCTGGCGAGATGCCGCGCAAAGTGGAGCTTCGTCGCACGCAGGCCTATGCGCTATTGGCCGCGCGCCGGCTGTTCGAACCGATGCGCGGCTCCGCGCTGTTCGAGGAAATCGACCTGGCCGTCGGAAAGCTACTGGCCTTTGCCCAACGGCCCGGGCGCGGCCCTAACGCGGGCCTCGCCGACGCTCGACTCGAAGAGCGCTTCTTGTACCTGCCTCACACGCCCAAAAATTACGCCGAAAAAACCGAGGAATTGGACGACTTATTCCAGGCTGTTTCTGACCTCCGGCCGCTCAAGCTCTCGTACAAAAGCGCGCTCAAGGCCGAAGAAGAGCGGTTTACGATCCACCCCTATGCCCTGGTCATGCACCGCGACTCGATCTACTGCGTCGCGCTGCACGTCGCCAAGGCGGAGATCCGCACTTTCGTGCTCGACCGCATGCGCGACACCGAGTGCGCGACGACCGAGCGCTTCGATCTGCCTGCGGATTTTCAAATCGAGGCTTATTTTCAAGGCGAATTCGGGATCTGGAAGGACGCCAAGCCCCACAAAGTAGTGATCGATTTCGACGCCAAGGCCGCCGAATACGTGCGCATGCGCAAGGTACATGCATCGCAAAGGCTGGCCTCGATCGCGAACAACGGCGTCCGACTCAGCATGACCGTGGGCAACCTGAATCAGGTCGTCTCGTGGGTGCTGGAGTGGGGCGCGCGGGCCAAGGTCGTGGAGCCGGAAGAGCTCGCCGATCGCGTGCGTCAAGAACTGGAGGGCGCGCTCGCGCTGTATGCGGACGCTGAGGCCGTCAAGCGCGCCAAGAAGCCGGGCAAGCGCTAAGGGGCCATGGCCGAAGTCGGCGCGCAACCGCCATTCTACGAACAAAAGGCCGTCAGATCGGCTCGGCGCCCTAAATCGGCAGGCGGCCCACGATTGACCACTAGGCGCGCGCCAAATTCGTAGTATACGAACCGTCCACTTCGAAACGATCTCCGTTTCGGTGAATAGACGCTGCGTCGTATGGTGAATTGAATGGCTGAAGGCAAAATTAAGAAGTTGACTGACAAAGGTTTCGGTTTCATCGAGACCGCAAATGGGGAAGATTTGTTTTTCCACATGTCTGCGGTCGAAGGTGTCCGTTTCGAAGACCTTCAGCAGGGGCAGGCCGTGTCGTTCACCAAGGGCCAAGGCCCGAAGGGTCCGCGCGCCGAAAACGTCAAGCTCGGCTGAGCTGGCTCGGCGGCGTGAGCCGCCACGTACAAACGGGAACTTTTGCTCACGCGAAGGTTCCCGTTTCGCTTTTGTCGCGGCGACCGGGCGGCGGAAAGATCAGTCGGCGGGCTCAGAGGGCGGCTTGCTTGCGGTACTGACGGTAATTGCCGAGCACTTTAACGACGTACTCCTGGGTCTCTTGATAAGGCGGAATACCGCCGAAGCGCATCACCGCGTTCTCACCGGCATTGTAAGCCGCAATCGTCAGCTCGATGTCCCCGTTGAACAGGTTGGCAAGAACGCGCAGGTAACGAACGCCGCCGAATATGTTCTGGCGCGGATCGAACGAGTCGCTGACCATCATTCGCTCGGCCGTCTCCGGGACCAGCTGCATCAAACCGCGAGCATTGGCCGGTGACACGGCACGTGGATCGAAATCGCTCTCGACGCGGATCACGGCGCGCACCAGCTCCTCGGGAATTTGATAGAGCGTCGCGGCTTGGCGGATGTACTCGTCGTAGCGGCTGAAACGCTCGGGTGAGTCATCGCTCGGCATGAACACCGGCGCCCTGCGTTCAGCCGCCACCAACTTCGAGCCGTGCGACGGCGTGCTGGTGAAGCTGATGACCCCGTCTGCCCCGACCTGCTTGTAGATGTCAGCCCGACCCGTGCCCGCAAACAGCGCGACCGCGAGACCGCCGATGCCCGCCAACCACAGGCGAGACCACCGGGATGGGAGCAGCGGAGGCGACGGCTCGAGTTCTGGTTTCATGCGCGAACGACCATGATAGCCCTACTTTGGCCCAGAGAGTCGAGCAAACGCGCAGAGGGCGGGGCGCATTCCCCGGCCTGCCTAGCGTCAGTCGTCTCCGGTGAGGTAGGTGTAGCTGCGCAGGGACTCTTCGTAATGCTGCATGAGCGTGCGCATTTGCTCGAAGCTCAGACGCCCGGCGCTGACGGCGCGCTCGGCCTGGACCCGCACGGCGTCCACCATGTTCTCCGGAACGTATTCTACGTAACGGAGCACGTCCGTGACGCTGTCGCCCTTGATCACATGACGAATATTGTAACCCTCTTCGCCGAGCGCCACGTGTACCGCGTGCGTATCGCCGAACAGGTTGTGTAAATCGCCCAGAATCTCTTGGTACGCGCCGTTCAGGAACATGCCCAAATAATAGGGCTCGTTTTCGCGAAAGCGGTGCAGATCCAGGGAGCCCTTCACGTCCTCCACGTCGATGAAGTGATCGATGATGCCGTCGCTATCACACGTCAGGTCCGCAAGCTTGGCCGGCACCGTCGGCTCTTGCTCCAACCGATGAATGGGCATGATCGGGAACAAGTGATCGATGGCCCAGATATCGGGCGCCGATTGGAAGAGGGAAAAGTTGCAGTAGTAGATCGCAGACATGTTCTGCTCGAGGTGCTGGAGCTCCTCCGGCACGAAGCGCAGCCGGCGCAAGGTGTGGTGAATTTTTTCGCAGCAGTTCCAATACAAGCGCTCCACTTGCGCGCGCTCGCGGAGCCCGAGGTAGCCGAACTTGAAAAGGCTCTGAGCTTCTTCCTTGGCTTGGCTCGCGTCGTGGTAGCTCTCCTGCACGTTCTTCGGCTGGATGCCGCGGTAAGTATCGAATAGCTCTTTCAACAACCGATGCGCTTCTGGCTTCGGCTCGAGTGGCTCGCCGAAGCGCACTTCGTTCGCGCCTACTACCTCGAACACCAATACGGAGTGGTGCGCGGCGATGGCCCGCCCGCTTTCGCTCACGATCGTCGGCACGGGGATTTCTGCTTTGGCGCACGCGGCTTGCACGTGGGCGACCACATCCGCTGCGTACTCTTCGAGCTGATAGTTCTTAGAGGCGTGAAAGTCGGTCTTGGAGCCGTCGTAGTCGACCGCGAGCCCTCCGCCGACGTCGATGTAGCCCATCTTGCAGCCTAGCTTTGCCAGCTCGACGTAGATGTTGGAAGCCTCCTGCATCGCATTTTTGATGGGAATGATGCTCGAAATCTGACTACCGATGTGGAAATGGAGGAGCTGCAAGCAATCGAGCATCTTCAGCTCGCCCAAGCGATCCACGACCTCGATGATCTCCGAAGTGGTGAGACCGAATTTGGCGCGATCCCCCGCGGAGTCCTTCCAGCGCCCGACGCCCTTCGTCGTGAGCTTGGCGCGCACGCCGAGCATCGGCCTGATGCCGAGCTTTTCCGCGGCGCGCACCACGACGTCGAGCTCTTCTAGGCGCTCGAGCACCACAATCACGATCTTGTCGAATTTCTGCGCGACCAGCGCGGTCTCGATGTAACTCTGATCCTTGTAACCGTTGCAGATGATGAGCCCGCCCACGTCTTGCATTGCGGCGAGCGTGATTAGAAGCTCCGGCTTGGAGCCCGCCTCGAGTCCGAAATTCCAAGGACGCCCGCTGTTGACGACCTCCTCCACGAGGTGACGTTGTTGATTGACCTTCACCGGGAAAACGCCGCGGTACACGCCCGCGTACTCGTACTCGGCGATGGCTTTTTGAAACGCCTCGTTGATGCGCTTGATGCGGTCGCCCACGATGTCGGGGAAGCGAATCAGAAGTGGAAGCTCGAGGCCGCGTGCTTTCAAGTCTTGAGTCAGCTCGAACAGGTTGATCGTGCGACCGAGATCCGGGTTTGGCGTTACTTCCACGTGGCCGCGCGAGTTCACGGCGAAGTAGGGCGTGCCCCAGCCTTGAATTTGGTAGCGCTGCGTGCTGCGCTCGGTCGACCATTCGCCCGGACCGTTGTCACTTTGGCCGTTGTCGACGCTGAAACGCCGGGCAGACTCGGCGTCGGGAGGCAGGGGAGAAAAGCTGACGTGTTGTGCCATGTGGGGTTTGTGGCGCGGAATATAGCCGGGAACGCCGGCCCAGGGGACGCAAAGTGCGGCGCCAGCGCGACGCGGCGCCGTCACATTCGTCGAGGGCGCGGACACCCGTCGCTCCGCCCTCCGCCGGCGCGCGGCTTTTTGCCTCCCGACCGGTCGATGAGCGGCTCGCTCAATTCCAAAACACTTTCGGTAAGGCGCCCCGTCTCCAAAGCGCCAAGAAATCCATGGAAAATGCGACGGTGATGTGGACGAGAAAGCCAGAGTAGATGCTGCGTGTGCGCATCGCGAGCGAGCCCAATACGACACCCGCAACGATCGCCCCGTGTGCCTCCAAATACGGTTTGCCGTAGTGGATCATGCAGTAAGGAGCGGCCATCACGAAGATCGCGCCCGCGCCCATCGCCTTCCGCAGCGCGCCCAAGATCCAGCCACGGAAAAAGAGCTCGAGCGACAAGAACTGCACCCAGTAGATGGCCTCCCAAATGATGAAGTCGAACCAGCTGCGCGAGGCGAGGTGGTAAAACGGATAGTAATTGCCGAAGTCGGGCTGGGAAGACACGAGCCACATTGCCGGGACCACCGCGGCCAAGCACAAGCCATAGATCCAGAGGTGCTTCGTGAAGCCACGACCGCGGAGCCCCATATCGAGCAGGCTGTCCTCGGGGAAGAGTAGTTTCCAAAGGGGGAAGGGGATCAGCACGTAGCCGATGATGCGTGCCGCGACCCACCAGCAATAACTGTAATACTCATCGTACCTGGCCAAGTGGATGCGGGGATGGCCGTGCGCCTCGAGCTCGGCGAGCCAGGGTCGAAACCAATTGTCGTAAAAGCCACGCCCGCCGTAGTACTCCTGCAGCGTTAGCATGAGTGCGACGATGACCAGGCACGCCGCCGGCCTTCGGTAGTCGAGCCCGCTACGCGCTCGCGCAGCGTCCGCCTCCGCGTCCAGCGCACGCCAGGTATCGCGGAAAAACAACCAGATCACCGGCGCGATGGCGGCCACGATCGGCAGCGGAATCAAGGCCTTGATCGGCGGATAACCGAGGAATGAGTCGAACCACGAAAGCGGCGCGATGTGCGCGGTCGGCAGATGCACGGTCGGCGCCAAGATCTGCCGAAGTACGGGAGTCGGCAGCATCGTGGTCAGCCGCCCTGGGCGATCTCGGAAGCGTGCGCTAGGCGGGACAAGCTGCGGGGCTTGCCCAGGACCGTCATCACTTCGAATAGCGGTGGGCTCGCGCTACGACCGGTGAGGGCGACGCGCGCAGGTTGAGCCACGTCCTTCATCGTCAGCCCCGCGCCTTCGACCCAAGCTTTTAGGGCGGCCTCGAGCGGTTCCGGCTGCCAAGTGCTGACGCTTTCGAACAACGTACGCAGCCCCTGCAAATGTGGGGCAGCCGCCGGCGTGAGGAATTTTTGGCGCGCCTTTTCGTCGAGCTCGGGCGGCTCCCGGAAGTAGAAGTCGAGGTCGTGCGCGGCGTCGACCAACGTGCGCGCTCGCTCGCGCACGCCGGGAATGGCGCGCAGCAGCAGCGCGTCGTCAGGGTTCTCGATTCCGCGCAGTGCGAGAAACGGCTTCACCCAGGCGGCGTAGTCAGCGAGCGACGTGAGCGACGGTTGTTTGAGTTGTTCGAAGGCCACATCGGCGAACTTCTTGTCGTCGAACTTACCGTCCCCCTTGTTCACGTGATCCCAGGAAAACAGCTCAATCAGCTGCTCACGACTGAAGATCTCTTGATCGCCGGAGGACCAGCCGAAGCGAACCAGGTAGTTCAACACGCCCATGGGTGTGAAGCCCTTGTCCCGATATTCCTTCACGCTGACCGAGCCGTTGCGCTTGCTCAATTTCTCGCCCTTGGCGGAGAGCATCATGGGCAAATGCGCGAACTCCGGCGGCTGCCAACCAAATGCTTCGTATAATAAAATCTGCTGCGGGGTGTTGCCGATGTGGTCGCGCCCGCGCGCCACCAGGGTGATCTCCATCAAGTGATCGTCGATGGTTGCGGCCAGGTTGTAGAGCGGATAGCCATCCGTCCGCATGAGCACGAAATCCTGCTGCGCGGAGTTCGGGGTACTGATATGCCCGAAGACGCGGTCGTTGAAGTCCGTGCTTCCGGACGTCGGCGATCGAAATCGCACCACGAAAGGCAGGTCCGGCTCGTCCGTGCGATTCCGACAGGTGCCGGGGTACACGAAATTCGCCTTTGGGTTCGCCGCCTTCAGCGCTTCGCGCTGCGCATCGAGCTCCTCTTTCGTGCAGTAGCAGCGGTAGGCCTTACGCTCGCGGATCAGCTGTGTGGTGTGCTCGCGGTACACTGCCTTCCGCTCGCTTTGAAAGTAAGGCGCAAACTGCCCCCCAACCTCTGGACCCTCGTCCCACTCCAGACCCAACCACTTCAGGTCGTCGAGTACGGCGCGGACGCTGTCGATGCTCGAGCGCTCTTGATCCGTATCTTCCACGCGCAGCACGAATTTCCCGCCCTGGCTTTTGCACCACAGCCAAGTAAACAGGGTAGAACGGACGTTCCCGATATGCAGGTAGCCGCTTGGCGAGGGCGCGAAGCGCATACGCAGAGTCATGGCCGCGCGGTAGCACGCAGGGGCAAGCGCGTCATGGGCGAGGAGCGGCCGGCTTTAGGGCCGAACGGCGCTTGTAGTTGCCAGACCGCCGCGCGCTTGCTAGAAACCGCGCCCTTCGTGTGGCCCTTCTTGGGCCGGAGCCGAAATCATGAAAAAGACGCCCGCCAGCCTAGTTAAAGAGCGCTTCGAGTCGAAGGAAAAGCTCGTTTCCGCCGTGCAAGAGCTCGCCACCGCAGACTTGTGGTTGGATCGCGTGAGCTCGGGCAAAGGCTTGGGGCGAGTTTCGAACGCCAAGCTCTCTCGCCTGCACGAAACGCTGAGCGACGCCAAGCAGCGCTTTGGCAGCCGAGAAAAACTGGTCGCCTCGATCGTCGAGCTCAAGAAGCGCAACGCGGACAAGGGCTTCGCGTCCAAGCTCGCGGCCTACCCGCTGCCGCAACTGCTCGACCTGCATGCGTCCGCCACGCGCGCCAGCAAGCGCGCCGAAGCCAATGCCAAGGCGGCGCCGGCGCCGGCTAAAGTAGCGAAGCCCAAAGCTGAAAAGCCCAAGGCGGCCAAAGTGACTGCAAAAGCCAAGCCCTCCGCGAAGGCCTGAGCGGCGCGGAGCACGGCGGGCGGCGCCCCGAAATCTCAGCGCCTTGGCGCGGCCCGCGTCAGCGCGCCCCCCGTCACAAGCCCTTTTCGGCGACGAAGGTATTGGTGAACGCGGCGCTCTTCTCATAGCTGCGTTCTAGATCGCTCAACAACTTCTTCTCCAGCATCCCGCCGACGCCAAAGATCTTGGCCGTCGCGGTAGCGCGCGCCAACCGCTTGCACTGCCGTTCGCCCATGGGCTCCGTCCACATCTCGACCACGACACTGATTTTGTCACTCATTCGATTCGGCACGACCTGCACGCGGTAGCGATGCGTGATCTTGTTGAATACGCCGCGCTCCTCGTAGCCCGCGTTATCGCCAATCACGGCCTTGAGTGGCCCAGGCAAGTCTCCGATCGGTGGCGACGCCTCGATCGTGCGGTGGACCTCGTCTCCGCGCTCCTCAGTCTTCGACACGCGCCAAGTCGGGAACTTTAGAATCTCCTGAAACAGCCGACGATTGTAGTCGTCGTCGAAAAACACCTTCGTCCAGAACGTCTCTTCGCTGCATTTGAACACGTGCTCGACGCGAATTTCGGCCATGTCTCGAGCCTAGCATCGGGTGTTAGTATCGGGTCAATGGCCGGCGATTCGACGAGCGACGCGGTGGCGCGCCGCGCTTTGCACGCGCTACCGCGCCAGCCACTGAGTTGGCTCGCGCAGGCCCGCGCGATCCTGCAAAAGGATCTCGCGATCGAGCTGTCTACGGGCGAGGTGGTGATCACGAGCGGCTTTTTTGCGCTGCTGGTGGTGATCATGGCCTCGCTCGCCTTCTTTGGAGGCCCGGCCAGCGGTCGTATCGTCGCCTCCGGCGTTATTTGGCTGTCCTTGGCATTCTCGGCGGTATTGGCGCTTGGAAAAACCTGGCAGCGCGAGCGCGACGAATCCGCGCTCGACGGCCTGCTCGTCGCGCCAATCTCGCGCAGTGCGATCTTCGCCGGTAAGGCCCTGGGCGTGCTGTTGTTCTTGGTGATCGTCGAATGCGTGGTGATGCCGACCGCGGCGCTGCTCTTTGCGCTCGACTTGAGCGTCGTCGGCCCGGGCCTGCTCTGTATTGCGCTCTTTGCTACCCCGGGTATCGCCGCGTCCGGCACGCTCTTCGGCTCCATGACCGTGCGTACCCACGCGCGCGATTTGCTGCTCGCGGTCGTTCTCTTCCCATTGCTTTCCCCCACCCTTCTTTCTGCGGTCGCCGCCACGCGCGAGCTCCTCAACGGCGCGCCCGTCGCCGAGCTCTCCGACTACTTCAAGCTCATGGGCGTCTTCGATCTCGTCTTCGTTTCAGGTGGGCTCATGCTGTTCGGCACTCTCGTCGAACGTTGACCGCTGAGTTAGCCTCGCGTCTTGATGAATGGTCACGTGACCCTCATACGGCGGCGCAGCCTTCGGCGGCGTACCGCGGCCTGAGGTAGGGGAGCCGCCGAAGCCAGCGAGCACGAAACTCGCGGTGATGAGCTCAGCAAAAAGCGGCGTGAAGGCGCGAATCGACGCCGAAGGCTCCGCCGCGCACCGGGGCGCCGTGCGACCATCAATCCAAAAGACATCTCGACTGCGCGAAGTCTCGGACCGCCCGCGAGCTCACGGGCTCTGATCGAGCACCGCTCGTGCGCGCTCGAGCCGCGCACCGCGAGCTGTCGCCGAGCGACCGCGTCGCTGACCGGGCCCGCGGATATAGCGCTTGAAGCAATAGCTCAGGATCGAGTGCTCGTTCAGCGCTGGGTCGATGTGCGCGGCGCGCCGAGCATGCAGCGCGGGATACGTGCTCCAGTGAGCCGTTGCGCGCTCATGATGAACGGTGTGGTAGCCGGCGTGGAAGACCAGCCAGTTGACGGTGGGGCTCACGAAGTTCCGCGAATGATTGTTCGCGGAGCGCGGGTCGCAGCCTACATGTTGCATGTAGTTCGTAAACATCATCGCCCAGGGCGCGAAGAGGGCCGGGATACCTAGCGCCAAGGCGTACGTCAGTACACCTCGACCCATTCCCCAGCGTGTCATTGCGAGCGCGCACGCGGCCGCGTGCCCGACGGCGACCGCCGCCGTCTGGACGATGATCTGCTGGAATGGCGAGCCGCATTGCCGGCGTTTTTGCCGCACGTATCGGCGGATTGCCTGGGTTTGGGCGAGGGCGGAGCGCGTGGGATAGCTGAGCGCGGCCCATAGCGTGTCACTGCCCGCGTACTGCGATGTGCGCGTGGCATCGCCCGGACCGTCCAGGTAGCGGTGATGATTTTGATTGTGCGTCGGCAACCAAACGAAGATCGGGCAACCGTAAAAGAACGAGAGCCACGCGGAGTACGCCGCGTTGGCGCGCTTACCGCGAAAGACGGGGGCGTGTTGTTGATTGTGCGTCAGCACCCCCGCGCAATATGCGAGATAGAGCGCGAGTGGGAGCAGCCAAGGCGCCGCGCGCGGCATGGAGAACGCCACCATGGGCAACGCAGGAAATAAAATCAGAGACCAAAATAGAGCGCGCCGATCGGCCGCGAAGCGTAGAGTCATGTGAACAATCCGTGTTAGCGTTCGCGAAACCACGACACTGCGGCTCGCGTGATTTGAATCATGCGAAACAGAACCGCCTTCCGCTATTCGCATGCGATTCGGGTTCGAGATGAGCAAGCGCCACGAGAGCAATACGACGAGAAAAGGGCCAAAACAGCAACGAGGCAAGGCCACGCTGGAGGCCATTCTCGACGGCATGATTCGGGTTTTAGAGCAGGAAGGTTCGGACGCTGCGACCACCTCACGCGTGGCGGAGGTGGCAGGAGTCAGCGTCGGTACGCTCTATCAATACTTCGCCAATCGGGACGCGATTTTGGACGCACTGCAGGATCGTGAGTTCGAGCGGGCCCAAGGGATGATGGGCCGTGTGCTCACGCGCGGCGCCTATGGCTCCGATCGCGAAGTGGCGCGCGCCGTCATCGAAGGTCTGCTCGAGCTACACAGCGCCGCGCCCGCATTGCACCGCTTACTCGTGGTCGAGGGTCTGCGTGTCACCCCGACCGAGCGTGTTCAGGCCTTCGATCTGCGGATCATCGGCGCCATCCGCAGCTTTCTCGGTCTGGCCAACGTGCGCATCAGGCGGAAGAACTTGGACGCCGCGGCCTTCGTGATTTACCAAGCCGTGCGTGCCACCATGCTGGCCTGTTTGCTCGAGCGACCGCCCGGTTTGGATGCGGCCACGCTGGTAGATGAGATCACGGATCTAGTGCTGCGCTACCTAGCGGAAGACGCCAGTTCGGGTCCCTGACGGCCATGCCAGAGTCCGCAAATCGACGCATCGCGGGGGTTCCGCCGTTCCCGGGGCTTCTTCGACTTCGTCGTGTATCGGCGCTAACCAGCCATTTTCGACCCATTCGACGGCCGCTGCCGAGTACAGTCGCCCAGACCATTATGCAGGAGCTCAAAACTGGAGGTCGCCTCGTCGACGTCGTTTGGCGTCCTCCGCCCATCGAATCGGAGCGCTTGTTGCTGCGTGGCCGCGAGCCGGAAGATGCGGAGGCAATCTTTCGTTACGCGTCGGACCCGGACGTCACGCCGTACATGGCTTGGGAACCTTCGCGGTCGCTAGCCGACGTTTGGGATTTCCTGGATGGTGTGACGGCGCACAACTACGAGCAGGAGGAGCTCGATTACGCTCTCGCGCTCCGTTCAGCGCCGGAAGTCTTGATTGGTGGGGTCGGCGTGTACTGGCATCCAAAACAACACCGAGTGATGGAGCTCGGCTATGTGCTGTCCAAGGATCATTGGGGGCAGGGCTATGTGCCGGAGGCGGCGCGCGCGCTGATTCAATATGCTTTTCGGACTACCCCGGTCGCGCGCATTTACGCGCCAATCTTCGCAGAAAATAGCAAGAGCCGCCGGGCCGCCGAAAAAATTGGGCTGCGCTTCGAGGGCGTGTTGCGTTCGGCGGTGGAATTTCGTGGGCAACGCCGCGACGAGGCTATCTACGCGATCCTGCGCGACGAGAACGAGCGCTCGAGCGAACGACCGTGAACGTTCGTCGGAGTTGGTGCTTTGCCCGCCATCGGGTCTGCCGGTGGCGGTCAATCAGATGCCGCCGTCGCGAGCACGATCGACATCGTATGTAGGCGACGGTGAACGCGTTCGCACGCTGTGCAGCGTTCGTGCGCGGCGGCGGTGACCGTCGATACCGAGGCTCATGGGCCCGTATCCCAGCTCACCGCGCGGCCGCTGAGCGCAGTCGCTGATTGTCCGGATGCCCCGGGCGGCGTGCCACTGCTTGGCGACTGGTCTAGAATGAGTGCGTCGGCGTGCAGCTCGCAAGCGCGCTCGCTCAACGTGTGTCGACACACATTCGGCGCGCCCGGATAGCACGTTGCAGACACGGAGCTCACCTCGTGAAACGCACGCGTCCCCACTTCCCCGGCCTGAAGGAGAGGCACGTCTTCTTTGCACTGACGCGCTTCCGGCACGACCCCGCGCTAAAAGTCATGCGGCGCCGAAGCATCTTCGAGGCGCGGCGTGAGCACGGGCCCGCCCGCGCATCCAATCACCCAAAGCAACACCGACACCCATGGACCCACGCCTGCCCGCGACATGAAAATGACGATGCGCCGCTGACCTTGCCTCGTCGAGGGCGGCTTTCTCTTGATTGATGGTCACCGAGTGCTTCCGCGGACGGCCCAGCCTTCGGCGGCGTAGTGCGAATTCGCGTCGCTGCGTGAAGCCCTTGGGCATCAGGGAGATCATGGGAGTGAAGATCGCAATTTCATGACGCCGATGAAGGTTGATGCTGGAGATACCCCATGTCCGGGTTTTCGCGGCGCCAAATGACGTTGTCCATGAAGTAGTGATGAATGTTGATGAAGGCGAAGAAGGCGGCGAAGTAGGGGGTCGTCCCCAGGGCGCCCAGGCGTTGATGCGTGTGGCGGTGTTGGCTGAGGCGGGCCGCGTCGAGCAAATTGGGAGCGGCGTGGAAGACGAGCCAGCCGAGGCAGATAGAGGCTGCGGATAGGGTCAGTAACCGCGCCCTCACCGACGGCCCGAAGAATGGCGGCGCCGCTCGCACCTTTGCTTGGTGATGCGAGAGTAGCCAGACGAAGTACAAATACTGCAGCGAGTGCAAGGCCGGGATCACGTAAACGAGCAGTGGATCCGAGCTCGAGTAAACGGACCAGATCCAAATCGACACGAGTAGCCCGGTGAGCGGCGCGAGAGGCGGAAGCCGGCGCTCGCGCTGCCACTTGCGCAAAAAGACGGTGCCCATCAGCAGCGTACTGACGGCAAATGCAAGCAACGTGACGTGCTCGAGCCACCGCGGGTGGGCAAGCGCATAGTACACGATGCCTTTTTCTTCCGCCTCCGCCGCCGGCAGGGAAGGGCTTGCCCAAGCGTAAGCCCAGCCGGCGAAACAGTGCGCCAGCACCGCGCGACGCTCGAGCATGCTGAAGTGAACGCCGCGGCGGGCTGAAAGCACGCTGAGTACGCCGAAGCCCTGCTTCACATAGTGCCAACCCACGAGCAGGAACATCAGCTGAATCAGTGCGCCCATGGCTCGAGAAGAAGCACTGTACAGGGCGAAGGTCAGCCAAATACTCATGACGGCGGGCACTAGAACGCCTGCGACCAGGTACCGCACACGCTGCCTCGTCGCGAACGCGTCGCCGAACGCGCGCCGTCTCGCGTCTTTGTAAAAGAGCAGGTAGGTGACGGCAAAGTGCGGATCGTTGAGCAGATGCGCGGCATGGAACATCAGAAAGCCGATCGCGAGCTCGGCGGAGTCGAGCCCTATCACCCGGCGTAGCAGCCAAAGCATCGGCAGGAGCAGCAACGTCGCCCCGCCCACGAGCGAGAACTCGACAATGCGCGCTAAGCGCGTGCCTCGCGCGAGCCCGCCCGCCAACGTTTCGCCGCGCCTCGCACTGACCGGCCCGCTCTCGTGGCTAACTGGCACGGACTCGCTGGGCGCTTGGATTGTGCAGGCGTCGTTCACCGAAACACTATAGACTTCGCCTACACGGATGCGAAACGCGGTCGCAGTTTACGGCGGGAGCTTCGACCCGCCGCACATCGCCCATGTGCTGGCCGCGGTTTACGCGCTCAAAATCGCCGGCTTCGAGCGCGTGCTCGTGGTGCCTGTGTTCGAGCATGCCTTTCGTAAGCGGCTCACGCCCTTCGAGCACCGCGTGCGGATGTGCGAGAGGTCGTTCGCTGGCATCGCCGGCGTGGAGGTGTGTACGGTCGAACGCGAGCTGCCCGCCCCGAGCTTGACACTGCACACCATCGAACATTTGGCGTCGGCCCACCCGGACTGGGGGCTGCGCATTCTGATCGGAAGTGACGTCCTCGGGGACACCGCTAAGTGGCACGCCTTCGACAAAATCAGCGCAATCGCGCCGCCGTACGTCGTGGCTCGCCCGGGCTACCCGCACCCGAGCGCGCATGCCGCCCTTCTGCCTGACGTCTCTTCGACGCGCATTCGTGAAGCGCTTGCGTCACGCGGTTCCCTCGATAGTGACGCCTTGCTCGCGAGTACGTTACCGAGCGCGGTGCTGGCGTACATTGGTGAGCACGGCCTGTACTCGAGCTAATGCGCGGGCACGCCCAGGTCGCATAGGCACTCCTGCGCCGCCAGATAGCCAGCGCAGCCAATCACCGAACCGGCCGGGTGCGTCCCGGCGCTCGCAGAGAAGAGCCCGGCGATCGGGGTACGGTGCGGCAGTCGATCGGCAAAGCCAAAGCCGTTGTCCACGTGGTGAATGTGACCGTAGCTGATGCCGAAGTGCTCTTCGATCTTCTTCGGGTGCAGGATTTGCCAGTCGACGACCAACGAGCTCGTGCCGGGGGCGAAGCGGTCGGCGATCTCGAGTAGATGCTGGGCGTAGCGCTCGCCGGCTTCGTTCCAGTTCGCGCCCTCGAGCTCGTAGGGCACCCACTGCACGAAGAACGCGGAGCTGATGCGGCCGTGTGGGTCAGTGAGCGAGCTATCGACCGTGGAATGCATGTACCATTCGATACTCGGAAAATCCGCGAGCTCACCACGCTGCACCGCCTGCCAGCCCCGCTCGAGCTCGCCGAGGACGTCCGCGCCCTGCGGCAACAAGTGAATGGTCGGCCCGAACTGTCCACCGTGCTGGGGGAGGCAGGTGAACGCGGGGGCCCTTTCCAACGCTAAATTCAGCTTGAATGTCGAACCCGGGCGCTTCAGCGCGGCGAGCCGCTCGTTGTACGGCGCCGGTAAGTTCTGCTCGCCGATCAAGCCCTGCATCCGAAACGGATCAGCGTTCACGATCACCGCGCGCGCGCGGATCTCGGTGCCGTCGGCGAGTAGCACGCCGGTTGCGGCGCCTCCTTCGAGCAGAATCGACTGCACCGGCTCGCCCACGACGATGCTGCCGCCGTGGCGAGCCAAGGCATCGGCCAAGACGCGCGACACGGTGCCCATGCCGCCCTGCACGATCATCCACGTGCCG
>CAHJWM010000017.1 GCA_903642325.1 Myxococcales bacterium
GTACGCGCCGAGCGTTGGCCGGACGCGCGCGCCGCGCTCGCGGCCCTGCCCGTAGCAATGCGTGGCGAGGCGGAGGTGCGCTTTGCACGCGCGCGCGTCGACCTCGAGCTGGGTGACGCGCGCGCTGCGCTCACGGAGCTCGACGGGTTGGAGAGCGCGCTGCCCGCGTTGGTCGCGCAGATAGCTGCGGCGCGCGCGCGCGCGCAAGCGAGCGTCGGACCGTTCGCGGACGCCGCGCGGTACTACGAGCGTCAGGGCGACACGGACGCGCTGATCTCGGCGGCAGAAGCCTACCAAGCCGACGTCGCGCTGCCTAAAGCACGCCTCGCCTTGGACCGTGTGCTCGCCCGTCTCGGTAAATCGAAACGCCCGCGTGACGCGGAAGTGCGCGCCCGCGCCTTACGCGCCGCACTGGCCGCGCAAATGGGGGACAAGGCCACCGCCAACGCCGACAACCGCTGGCTCGCCCTGGCGGCGCCGCTACGCCCCGAGGCCGACGCCGCCATGCGTTCGCTCGAGCGCGTGGGCGGGGCGAATCGCTTGAGCAAGACGGAGCATTTGGATCGCGCGAGCGCTTTAGCCGAGGCCGGTAGCGTCGAGGCGACCGAGGCTGAGCTTGCCTTCGTGCAGAAAGCGCCAGGTACTCCGGCGCCGGTCGGGCGGTCGACTTATTTGCGCGCATTTGCGCTGTACGCCGGGCGCAGCAATTACGCCAAGGCCGCGGAGCTATTCGAGCGGGCCGCGCGCGAGGATCCCCAAAGTGCGGCGCAAGCCTCCTTCTATGCGGCGCGCGCACTTTCGCGCGGGCAATTGGACGAGCAAGCCATCGTCGCTTACGAGCGCATCGCTCGGCAATTTCCTAAATCCAGTTGGGCGGAGCAAGCGCAATATTTATCGGCACGTCTGCGTTTCATTGCTGGGGAGTACATGAAAGCGCGCGGGCTCTACGATGCTTATCTGGCGCACTATGGCAAGCAAGCTCGCTTTGGCAATGACGCCAACTACGAGCGGGCGCTCTGCGCGCTCGAAACCGATCAACCGTTGCTCGCCGCCGCGGGCTTCGAGCGGCTCGCCGCACGCGCCGAGGATCGCCACCTCGAAGCACGTTTGCGCTACCTAGAGGCTTTGGCTCGAGCCCTCGGCAATCAAAAGGAACGCGCGGTGGCCGCGTTCACTGAGATCGCGCGCACGCAGCCACTCTCATTTTTCGGCCTAGCCGCGCGCGCCCGGCTCGGGTTCGTTGGCGCACCCCCACCGGCCATGATCGCCCCGAGCGCAGCGGCTAGCCCCGTTCCATTGGCTTTCACGTTACCGTCGGACGTGGCGGCGCTGAATCGCGTGGGCTTGGCCCGCGACGCCGAACGCGAGCTAATGCGCCAAGAATTCGCTTTTTCACGCGCCTATACATCGCGTAGCAACGAGGCTTTGTGCGAAGCGTACGGCTCGCTCGGCGTCGCTCGACGCCGGTACCGCATAGCCCAAGACGTCGTCCGCGCCGCCGCCCTGGATTCGGCGCCCAGCGCAGCCAACAGCTGGGCCTGGCAATGCATTTATCCGACGCCCTATCTCGAGCTCGTGCAGTCCGTCGCCCAACTCGAAGGGCTGCCTCTTCCTTTACTATATGCAATCATGCGCCAAGAGAGCGCCTTCGACTCGCACGCGGCATCAGGAGCCAGCGCGCTCGGCCTCCTACAATTGATCTCGCCGACCGCCAAACGGATCGCCGAACAACTGCACGAGCCCTTTACGGAGTCTGCACTCCTCACCCCCGACGTCAATGTACGCTACGGCGCGCACTACTTGGCCCAGCTCAGCGCCTACTTTGGTGGCAACCTCGTGCTCATTGTCGCCGCCTACAACGCCGGGCCCGACGCGGTCTTCCGCTGGCTCAGCGCCCCGGAAAAACTCGGCATGGACGCCTTCGTGGCGCGCATTCCGTTCGAGCAAACGCGAAGTTATGTCGAGCGAGTGCTCGGTAACCTGGCACGCTATCAATATTTGAGCGGAGGAGAAGCGGCGGTGTCGGCGCTGAATTTGGACTTACCGCACACCACCGTGCGCCCCGAAGACGTCTTTTAAGAGCGACCGGCATGCCGTTCGCGCAGCACCGGTGTCAGCCCCGCGGAAGCGTACGGGTTTCGGCAAAGCGCCGGAGGAAGCGGCGCACTTGTTCGGGGCCGGATACACGATAGGCCGCGCGCGTAGCGAGCGTACCGGCGCAAAGGCTGATCGAGCCGTCGGGCAGCGCCGCGAATAAATCCTCGTCGGTACGGTCGTCGCCGGCGGCGGCGATCACCGCTTTCGTCCCGAACAGCGATAGAGAGTCACGCGCCGCCGAGCCTTTGTCCAGCCCTTGTGGACGAAGCTCGATTACCTTGCGCCCTCCCAAAATAGAGACCGGTAATTGGGCGAAGTGACGCACCAAGTGCACGCGCAACTCCCGCGCCAAGTGCACGCCCAAATACGGGTCGACGTTGCGATAGTGCCAGGCGAGGCCCGCCGTTTTTTCTTCCAATATCGCACCGGGAGCGCGCTCCACATAGGTTTCGAGTATCGCGCGCGCGTCACTGACCCAGCCCAACGCGCTCGGGTCGATGTGGCATTGCCAGCTCTCCTCATTTGCCCGTTTGGACCAAACCCCATGCTCGGCCACCAGATCGATAGGCAATTTTCCGAGCCACGCCGCCAGAGATGCCTGAGCACGTCCGCTCACCACGCACACACGCACGCCGCTCATCCCCGCGAGCATGTCGAGAAGCTCGGTCAGCCCGGAGTCGGGAACGGCAAGCTCCGGATTGCGAGCGATAGGCACCAAGGTGCCGTCGTAGTCGAGCGCGAAGATCACCTCTGCCTGCTCGGCAAGGGTGGTGGCTAGGCGGTCGAGCTCGCTCGAGTCCAGGCGAAGGTCGCGAGGCTCCGGCCCGCGCTCGCCCGCTTCGAGCGTGCTCACGAAGGACGTTGCCCACCGCTCGACCGGGTGCGCGCGCACTTTTTCGCGCAGCGCGCTCATGCGCTCCCGACGTTCGGCCTCTGGCATCGACAGCGCGCGGTCGAGGTTCAGCGCCATGCTCTCCACGTCGTACGGGTTGACGGTCAGGGCTTCCCCGAGCTCGCTCGCGGCGCCCGCGAGCTCACTCAACACGAGCACGCCATCGCCGTCCGTGCGCGCCGCGACGTACTCTTTTGCAACCAGGTTCATGCCATCACGCAGAGGCGTCACCACCATGACCTCCGCGGCACGGTAGCTGGCCACGAGCTCCGCCTGGGTTACCGGCTGATACAAGTAGTGAATCGGAGCTTCGTGCAGTGAGCCGCTCGAGCCATTGATACGCCCCACCAATTGCTCCACGTCCTGGCGCAGACTCTTGTATTCCGATACGGCTTCGCGCGAAGGCACGGCGATCTGCAGCAGCCTTACCTTGCCGCGGTATTGCGGGCTTCTTTGCAGCAAAAGCTCCATCGCCAAGAGCTTCCGCGGTAGCCCCTTGGTGTAGTCGAGACGATCGACCCCGAGCAGCAACTGCTCGACACCCTGGGCTTGGCGCAGCTGAGCCACGCGTTCCGGCAGCTCCGGGCTCTCCGCCAAGCGCTCGAAGCTCTGGACGTCGATACCCATGGGGAAGACACCGATAGAGACGCTCCGCCCGTCGACGTCGACCCGGTCGAGCTCGGGCTCGATGCCCAGGGTGCCGAGCAGCGCGTCGGCAAAGTGCCGAGCAAAGCCGTAGGTGTGAAAACCGATCAGATTTGCGCCCAGCATGCCGCGCAGCAGTTGCTCGCGGTGCGGAAGCAAACGAAATATTTCCGACGACGGAAACGGGATGTGCAGAAAGAAGCCGATACGCGCGCGCGGGAGGCGCTCGCGCAAAATTCCGGGCAAGAGCAGCAAGTGATAATCGTGAATCCAAATCGTGTCGTCCTCGCCGGCCTCGGCGCACACGGCATCGGCGAACCGTTCGTTCACCGACCGGTAGTCGTCATAGTCGCTCACGAGGAGCGGCATGCGGTCCACCATGTAGTGAAATAATGGCCAAATGACGCTGTTGGACATGCCCTCGTAGAAACGCTCTGCATCGCGCGACGACAGATACACCGGCGTGGCCGAGTGCTCGCGCAGCTGCTTTTCCAAGCTCACGCGCTGCTCGTCGTTTTCCGGATAAGCCCCCGGCCAGCCCACCCACGATGTCTGTTCGGCCTTCGCCAGATTTCGCATCCCGGTCGCAAGCCCCCCGCTGCTCGCTTTGATATTCACCTGACCGTCACCGAGGTCGACGGAAACGGGCAGGCGATTGGCGACCAGAATGAGGCGACTCGTACCCGACATGCGGCGTCACATTGCACGAGCCGGGCCGTTCCGTCGTGCCAAAAATTCCCTCGTAAACGCCTGCACGCGTGGAACCTTGTAGCGCTTTGCCTCAACCGATTCCGCGGGCTTCGGCAGTGTGGCGGGCTGCGACGATCAGCCTGACCGATAGCCCGTCACCAGCGCCTGCGCGAGCTGACCCCAGCCATCCACCGCAACGAACAGCAGCAACTTGAAGGGTAAGCTGACTTGCGTCGGATTCATCATCTGCATGCCGAGCGCCAAGAGCACATTGGAGACCACGAGGTCGATGACCAAGAACGGCAAATACAAGGCGAAGCCTAGCGCGAAGGCTGCAATCAGCTCACTCACGACGAACGCCGGCACGAGGATCACGAAGTCGTCACGCCCCACCTGGGCGCGCTCTTGAGGTGGCCGAGAAGCCCGCGCGATCTCGTAAAAGCGTTCCCTTTCACGCTTTGAAGCATTGGCGTTCAGAAAGCCCCGGATGGGTTCACGGGTTGCTCGAGCAAGCTCGATCAGCCATGCGCTCGTGTCGCGCTCCGCTCCAGGCTCGAACAATGGGCGTGAGCGCTCCTCGATGCGCGCGCCCACCGGCGCCATCGCCAAAAGCGTCAATGCCCCGGCCAGTGCCATGATCACGGTACTGGAAGGAATGTTTTGCGCGCCGATCGCGCCGCGCACGATCTGGAGCACCGTCGAGATCTTCACGAAAGCGGTGAGCGTCATGAATGCGAACGGCAGGAGCGCAGCCAGCGCCAAGATCACGACCAGGGTGACCGGTCGCATGTCGTCGAGGCCGCCGGTCGGCGTTGCCGCCGGCGCCGCGTGCGCGACGAGCGGGACGAGCAGCGCGCCCATGCCCGCCGCGACGCGCAGGCTACGACTTCTTGCCAAGCGCACGGCCCAGGACCTCCCGAAACGACTCGCCACGAGCGGGCTCGACCGGCTGCTCGATGCTGCCCGCGGCCACCTCCCCCAGCTTGGCGATGCCCGCTTCACTGGCACCCACCACGTAAATGGTCGTGCCGACGCGCACCAGATACACGGCACGCCGCGCGTCCAGCGGCAAACGGCCCACTAACTCCAACGGCCCCGCCGCGCGTCCCATTCCGGCACGCCGAGCACCGATCAATACCAGCACCGCCAGAGCAACGATTGCGAGCAGCGTGACCAGCGTTTCCACCACGTAATGCGCGAGCGGCGACATCCGACGGCCCATCGTAACACCCGTAGCGCGGCGAACGGGAGCGCCAATCTTGGGCGCGCCCACGCGCCCTTGACGCGCCCTGTCGCGGGGGTTACCAGCCGACACTGCGTGGCCCTCGTCGTTCAAAAATTCGGTGGTACCTCGGTCGCGAATCTCGACCGTATGCGGAACGTTTCGGAGTTGGCGCTGCGCACGCAGCGCGAGGGGAACCAGGTGGTGCTGATCGTGAGCGCCATGTCGGGCGAGACGAACCGGCTGCTCGGCTTGGCACATCAGATTTCAGCCACGCCCGACATGCGCGAGCTAGATTCTCTGGCTTCGACCGGCGAACAAGTGAGCGCGGCGCTGGTCGCGATGACCATTCATCAGCTGGGCGGCAAGGCCAAGAGCTTCCTCGGCCACCAAGTGCGCATCAGCACCGATGCCGCCTACACCAAGGCGCGCATTCAAAACATCGAAGGGTCTAAATTGCTGCAGGCCGTCGCCGGCGGGAGCATCGCGGTGGTGGCGGGCTTTCAGGGCATCGACCCGGACGGCAGCATCACGACGCTCGGCCGCGGCGGCTCGGACACGACCGCGGTCGCGATTGCGGCGGCGATTAAAGCCGACGTGTGCGAAATCTATACGGACGTGGACGGGGTCTACACGACGGACCCGAACATCTGCCCCTCGGCGCGCAAGATCGACCGCATCAGCTACGAAGAGATGCTCGAGCTTGCCTCCTTGGGCGCCAAGGTGCTTCAGATTCGCTCCGTGGAAGTGGCCATGAAATATGGAGTCCCGGTGCACGTGCGCTCATCCTTCAGCGATCGGACAGGTACGATGGTAGTCGGCGAAGAAGGTTTCGAATCGGTGGCGGTCGCGGGCGTCGCCTATGACAAGGGCGAGGCCAAGGTCCAGTTGGTGCGCGTCAACGACAAGCCCGGCGTCGTGGCCAAAATCTTCGGCATGCTGGCCGAGCAGAATGTCTCGGTCGACATGATCATTCAGAGCCCCTCCCGCGGCGGCGGCCAAACCACGGACGTCACCTTTACCGTCGCCAAAACGGATCTCCCGCGCGCCAAAGAGCTGATCGAACGGACCGCCGCCGAGTACGGCAGCGAACCGGTCGAATACGACCCGGACATCGTCAAGGTCTCCATCGTGGGCCTCGGCATGCGCTCGCACGCGGGCGTGGCCGCCAAAATGTTCGGCATTCTCGCGGGCGAGGGCATTAACATCCAGGCCATCAGCACCAGCGAGATCAAAATCAGTTGCATCATCGCCGCGAAGTACACGGAGCTCGCGGTACGAGCGCTCCACGAGGGGTTCGGGCTGGACAAGATCCCTGTCGTTTGAGGCCGTGGGGCGGGATCGAGCCTCGGTTTTTTAGCGTCGGCGGATCGCGCATCGGAGCTCGATCTGCGGGCGACTCAGCGCTCGTCCAAAGCGCGGTCCAAATTATAGGCCGCGCTGATCAGCGCCAGATGAGTGAAGGCTTGCGGGAAGTTACCTAGAGCTTCGCCACTCGGACCAGTTTCTTCGGAATAAAGCCCGAGGTGATTGGCGTAGCCGAGCATGCGCTCGAACATGATGCGGGCGCTGTCGAGCTGGCTCGGGTCGCCTTTGCCGGAACGGGTCATGGCTTCGACCAACCAGAACGTGCACATGTTGAAGGTGCCTTCTGCGCCGTTGATGCCGTCTTGTGAACGTTCGTGGTCGTACCGGAACAACAAGCTGTCCGAGAGCAGGCCGCCCTCGCGGGGAGGCGCGCTGATCGCCTTGATCGTGGAAAGCATGCGTGGGTCGGTCGGAGACATGAAAAATACCAGCGGCATGATCAGGTTCGAGGCGTCGATGTCATCACTGCCGAAGCTTTGCACGAAGGTCTGACGCTCTTCATTCCAACCCTTGGCCATGATCGCCTCGTAGATCTCGTCCCGAGTTCGGTACCAGCGCTCGCGGTTCGCCGGGAACGAACGTTTATCGGCCAAGCGCAGGCCGCGGTCGACGGCGACCCAGCACATGAGCTTCGAGTACACGAAATGCCGGCGCCCACCGCGCGATTCCCAGATGCCTTCGTCCTCACGCTGCCAGTTGTCGCACACCCAGTCGACCAAGTGCCGGAGGTAGCCCCAGAGCGCGTAGGAGATGGGCGCACCATGCTTGTTGTAGAGATAAACGGCGTCCATGAGCTCGCCGTAAATGTCCAGTTGCAGCTGCTGATAAGCCCCGTTGCCGATGCGCACGGGCCGAGAGCCGGCAAAGCCGCTCAAGTGATCCAGCGTGCTCTCGGCCAGCTCGTGGCGACCGTCGATTCCGTACACGATCTGCAGTGGGGATTCGTCGGGCTTCGACTCCGCACAGCGCGCCTCTAGCCAGCCCATGAACGCGCGCGCCTCTTCCGTGAAACCAATGCGCAGGAAGCCGTACAGCGTGAACGCCGCGTCCCGGATCCAAGTGTAGCGGTAGTCCCAATTGCGCGTGCCGCCGATGGATTCCGGTAAGCTGCACGTCGCCGCCGCGATGATCGCCCCGGTCGGCTCGAACGTGAGCAGCTTCAGGACCAGGGCGGAGCGTTGGACGACTTCTCGCCAGCGCCCCTTGTAAGCGCATTGCGCGAGCCACTTTTGCCAGAAGGAAACCGTCGCCTCGAACAGGCCCTGCACTTCCTCCTTGGCCGGAGCTTTGCCGCAAGAGTTTGCGTCGCGCAGCCCGCGCAGCACGAATACCGCGGATTGCCCCTCCGACAGCTCGAGCTCCGCGGATACGCCGCTGCCATCGGCCTGCAGCGGGACCTCGGTAGAAAGGCCCACGGTCAGGCGCGCGGTCGAAAAAATGGCTCCATCCGCGTCGATGGTCGTGTCGTGGGTTTCGCGGGCGTAATCGAAACGCGGCTGACACTCTATGCGAAACACCATCTTGCCGCGCACGACGCGCACGCGGCGCACGACCTGCTCGTGCCAGTCAGGCTTTGCCGAGATGCCGGCGGGCATGAAATCTTCGAGCTCCCCCACCCCTTCGGGCGACATGAAGCGCGTGACGAGCACGTTCGTCTCGGGCCAATAAAATTGCTTCGTGCGCAGCCCGTCATCGCGCGGCGCGACTTTGAAGAAGCCGCCCTTCTCATCGTCGAGCAAGGAGCCGAATAGGCTGGGCGAGTCGAAGTGCGGGAAGCAAAACCAATCGATGGATGCGCCGGTGCTGACGAGCGCGACGGTGCGCATGTTGCCAATCACGCCGTAATTTTGAATTTGCTTCGGTTCTCGAGTCGTCATTGAAAGGCACGCCTGCTTGGCGTCGGGAACATATAGCATCACACGGCCGCATCGGGCGGCGCGAGCGGAGCGCGGCGCCCTCTGGTCGCGTTTCGGCGTTAGCCCTTGCGCGGCAGGCTCGACTTCTCCAAGTTCGACATTCTTCGCATCACTTCTTCGTGGAAGTCGTCGAACTTTTCGTGCAGGTGACCGACTTCGAGCTCGGCTTTGAGGTTCACTTGGTATTCGATGTCATTGCGCACGCGGTCGCGCGCCACCTGGCGGTTTTGGCTGAGCAGGACGAACACGGACAGAATGATTGCTTCCAGGGACACGACCATGGTCAGCAGGCCGAAGGGGAACGGGTCGAAGTTGCCGATGGGCGTACGCGAAAGCGGTCCCACGTTCAGCACGATCCAAACAAAGAATAGGCCCAGGTGGATGAAGAGGAATTCCAAGCTGCCGCTGAACTCGGAAATCCAATCGGCGACCTTCATCACTCGCGTGCGCTTGTCCTCGGTCTCCTCGTTGATGTCACGGGATACGCTGTGGCGAAGCAGCTTGGACGTTTCTCGCAAGCGGCGGCCACTGGCTGTCAGTAGGCTGAACGCCGCCGCCGGCACCAAGCGTAAAAATTCTTCTAGGTCCTCGCGATCGACCACGACCGCGTCCAAGTCTTCTACGACGAGGGCGGAGGCGGTTCGGGGGCCGCCGTCGAGCAGCGAGATCTCACCGAAGAAGTCACCGGCTCGCGCGGTCTCGAGCACGATGCGCTCGCCCGTGTCATTTTTGGAAAATATTTCGACCGCGCCGCCGCGCACGATGTAGAGCGAATCCCCCGGATCGCCGTAGGAGAACATGATTGTGCCGGCGGGGGCGGTGGTCGTTTCGACGCGGTCTGCAAGCACGCCGCGTTGGGCTTGATCGAGCAACGCAAAGAACGGCACGTCTGCAAGGTGTTCGGGGTCTACGCTCAATGGTTACCTCTGCCGCGCAGATTAGCCGGCCGCCGCACGTGCGCAAATGGACGACCTTGTCGAACTAGAACCGTGATGGGGCGGAGTTGAGCTAGGCTCGGCCTCTTCGAGACAGAGGCATGTCGAGCGAGGTGCAGCAAGGCCAGGTCCTGGCCGGAAAGTTCCGGATCGAGCGCGTGCTCGGCCAGGGCGGCATGGGCGTAGTCGTCGCTGCGACACACCTCCTGCTCGACGAACGCGTGGCCTTGAAGTTCCTCCTGCCGGATGCCCTCGGTAACCCAGAAGCCGTCGAGCGCTTTGCTCGTGAAGCGCGCGCCGCGGTCAAGATCAAGAGTGAGCACGTCGCACGAGTGTCCGACGTGGGGACCTTGGAAAGTGGCTCGCCGTACATGGTGATGGAGTACCTAGAAGGGCAAGATCTGGCGAGCTACGTCCACGCCACGGGCGCGATGGCCGTGCCCAATGCCATCGAGTTCGTGCTGCAAGCCTGCGAAGCCATCGGTGAAGCGCACGCTCTCGGCATCGTGCATCGCGATCTCAAGCCCGCAAATTTGTTCGTTACCCGCCGGGTAGATGGTAGCCCGTGCATCAAAGTTCTAGATTTCGGGATCTCGAAGCTGACACTGCCCGGTGTCGGTCACGAGCTGGGCATGACCAAGACCAATAGTGTCATGGGCTCGCCCCTGTATATGTCTCCCGAGCAGATGAGCTCGACACGCAGCGTCGATATGCGCACCGATATTTGGGCGCTGGGGGTCATTTTATACGAGATCTTGACGGGTCGCGTGCCATTCGAGGCCGAGACCATGCCGCAGCTGTGCGGCATGATCCTGCAGGATCCGCCGCCGTCATTGCGTGACACGCGCCCCGACATTCCGGAAACGCTGCAGTCGGTCGTGTTTCGCTGCCTCGAAAAAAAACGCGAACAACGCTTTGCCAACATCGCCGATCTGGCCGCGGCGCTCGCTCCGTTCGGCTCGACGTCCGCGCAGCGCTCGGCCGATCGCATCTCGCGCGTGCTCAGCGCGGCTGGCATTCAGAGTGGGCCGAGCGCCGCTGTTTCCGCGCGTTCCTCCCCAGTTGGCACGAATACGTCGACCAACTGGGGGTCGTCCGAGGCCGCGAAGAAGCTACATGCACCGTTGTTCATCGCTCTGAGCGTTGGATTGCTCGCGCTGACGGGTTCGTGGCTCTTCATGCGTAAGCACCTGAGCGCAAAGCCAGCCGCCGAACCGCCCACCCACGCTTCGCTCGCCGCCGCCTCGCCACCGGTCCCCACCGAGGTTCGTCCGACGAGCGTGCTGCCCGCGCTTCCGCCCACTCCCCTGTCGGCTGCGCCTGCCGTTCCATCTTCAGAAAAGGTTGTTCCCACGCGAACCGCGTCGCCGAAACCCAAGGCGAGCCCCGTAAAAGTGCGGCCGGCCCCGCCGCCGTTTGCCGCGCCAGCGATTGATCCGTTGGACGGCCGCCGCTGAGCTCAGTGCGGGTTCGCACGTCGGTTTCTTGGCGAGCGGCGAACCGATGGGGGGCGCAGCTTCCGTGGCGCCGCCACGCGCGCCGTGGTGGCCCCGCTCCTAGACGCCGAAGGCTTCGACGCGCCTCGATGCGCACGTTGACCATCAAACCCTAAACCCCAAACATGACCGATTCGATGGGTGATGGTCACGCATCGCTGCGAAGCGCACGCAGCCTTCGGCGGCCAAAGCCGGCCTCGAGCGGGCGAGCGGCGCGTGCGCGCTCTAGGGCGCCGAGGGCGCGGGATTGGCCCAGCCCGTTTCGGGGCCAACGCGGTTCGCCTCCTCCGGTCCCCACGAGCCTTCTTCGTAAATGTAAGCGGTCGAATCAGCTTTCAACGCCGCATCGAACACCCGCCAAGATTCTTCGACCGCGCCCCGCTCTGCGTACATGCTCGCATCGCCATCGATGGCGTCGCCTAACAAGCGCTCGTAGGGCTTCAACGCACCCGCCGAGGAGCGACGTAACACGAGCTCCCCGGGCTCACCGATCATCGCCTCGCCTGGCGACTTCACGTTGGCGACGAGCGCGATCGCGTTATCGGGGCTGAGTCGGAAGCGGAAGGTGTTGGCCGCCGCCGGCTCTCGGTCGTCCAGCACGGGGTGGGCGGCGGCTTTGAAGCGCACGGTCGCGTCCGTGATGCTGACCGCGAGCGACTTGCCGGTGCGAATGTAGAACGGAACGCCGGCCCAGCGCGGCGAATCGATGAACAGACGCAGCGCGGCAAAGGTCTCGGTGCTGGAATCCTTGGCTACGCCCGGCTCGTCGCGATAGCCCCGCACTTGCCCGCGCACCAAGCTCTCGTGGCTGAGCTCACTCACCTGACTCAAGAGACGCGTGCGCGCGCCTCGCAGCGCCGCATGCCCACCTTCCTCCGGGAGATCGAGGGCAAGGCACGCTACCGCCTCGAGCAAGTGGTTCTGGACCACGTCGCGAATGGCACCAACGGCGTCGTAGAATTCAGCGCGGCCTTTGACCCCGAAGTTTTCGGCCATGGTGATCTCCACGCTGGCCACGTGCTCGCGATTCCAGGCCGCTTCGAACAGCGGATTGGCGGCTCGGAAGTAGACGATGTTTTCGACCTGTTCTTTGCCCAAGTAATGGTCGATGCGAAAGAGTGCCTGTTCCGGAAAGAAAGCGTACAGCGCCTCGCTCAACGCCTTGGCCGATTCGGAATCGTGCGCAAAGGGCTTTTCCAAGACTAGCCGGGCGTCGCTTGCGAGCCCAGCGTGCGCGAGATTCGCCGCGACCTTTTCGAACACGTCCGGCGGCAGCGCTACATAGCTCAACGGCCGGCGCGCTTGCCCTACCGCGACTTTGAGGGCGTCGAACGTGCTCGGATCGTCGTAGTCCACCGCCACGTAGCTGAGCCGTTTGGAAAATTGCTCGAACGCATCTGCCTCGAACGTCTTACTCTCGTCCAGGCTCTTTTTCGCCTTTGCACGAATGGCGTCGCTGCCGATGTCCTTCCGCCCCACCGCGACGATCGGCATGTCGAGCCGCCCCGCTTTCGACAACGCCAAAAGCGCCGGCCAGATTTGCTTGGTCGCAAGATCGCCGGTCGCCCCAAAAAAAATGAAAGCATCCGAGCGCGGAGTATTCATGGCGAAAGGTTAGGACGTCGGCGGCATTCTGAACAGAAGCTCTCCATTCGAAATCAAGCGAAAGGCAGGGCAAGTTCGGCCCACCGGTGGGTGTGCGTTGTGGCAATTTGGCGGGGTGTGGTGCGAGCGCCGTCGAGATCATCGCTTGTCGGCGGGCGAAGTCCGGCACAGGCTGCTGCCGATGAAGCTCTATTACTCGCCCGGTGCGTGCAGCCTGGCCGCCGACATCGTGATTCACGAAGCTAACCTGCCCACGACCTTCATCAAGGTCGATCTCAAGACGAAGCTCACCGAAAACGGCGACGACTACCGGGCGATCAACGCCAAGGGCTATGTGCCCGCGCTCCAGCTCGATGACGGAGACGTGCTGACCGAAAACGTCGCCATACTTTCCTACCTCGCCAGCCTCACGCCGCGATTCATGCCCCAAGACGGCATGGCGAAATGGCATGCCTTGGAAACGCTCGCCTTCGTCTCGACGGAGCTTCACAAGTCGTTCAAGCCGATCTTCAACCCCGCGGCATCAGAAGAGCAGAAGACCGCCGCCAAAGCGCTGGTGGCCCAGCGCCTCGGGTTATTGGAGCAGGGGCTCGCCGAGCGCGACTTCATCGTCGGGGATGATTTCACCGTCGTGGACGCCTACCTGTTCGTGATGCTGCTTTGGGCGCAAAAACATGGCGTCTCGGTCCCGCCCTCCCTGACGCGCTACGCCGACACGCTGCGAAAGCGACCGTCCGTTAGTGCCGCGCTCAAAATGGAAGGGTTGAGCACGGGCAGCTGAGAGGCCGATTGGCTTCGGCGTGAGCGGCTGTAGACGGGGCGTTTCCAGGTCTCACGGGAATCCGCTGACCGGCCGGTCGTCCGTGCGTGCGTGGTTCGAAAACGCGCGGACCGGGAATAGATCGGGGCTGATGCTGTTCTTCGCGTGCCGGACTGCCGGCACCACCGACGGAGTTGACAGCGATCATTCACTCGCTAGGATGCGCGGCCTTTGGCCGGAAACATTCCTGGTCGAGGTATTTTTACCGCTTTTTTCCCCAATAATTGGGGGTTTTGAACGGAGGTCGGATGGCTACCGACGTCATGATCCAGGCGAATGGGCTGACTAAGCGATTTGGGGTCGTGCGCGCCCTGGATAAAGTTAATTTCGAAGTAAAGCGCGGCGAAGTCGTCGGATTTTTGGGGCCAAATGGCGCCGGCAAGTCGACGACGATGCGCATTTTGACCTGCTTCATCTCGCCCAGCACCGGCTCGGCAAAGGTGAACGGCAGCGACGTGTTCGACAACCCGCTCGAGGTCCGTCGCTCCATCGGTTATCTCCCTCAGCGCGCGCCGCTGTACACGGACATGACCGTCTGGGAGTACCTGAAGTTCGCGGCCGAGATCCGTGGGCTGGACGAGAGCACGTTCAAGAAGCGCTTGAAGAAGGTGGTCGAAGTCTGCGGTTTGGCGCAGTCGCTCGGTAAAAACATCTCGACGCTGTCGCACGGTTATCGCCAACGCGTGGGCTTGGGCCAAGCGTTGATTCACGATCCGCCCATCCTGATCCTCGACGAGCCCACGAGCGACCTCGACCCGAACGAGAAGGCCGAGGTGCTTCGCTACATCAAAGAAATCGGCAAGGATCGCACGATTTTACTGTCGACCCACAACTTGGCGGAGGTGGAAGAGGCGTGCGCCCGCGCCATCATCGTAAGCAAGGGCCGGGTGGTCGCCGACGGGCCGCTCGATCAGATCCGCGGCACCACCGGCCGCGTGCGATACGTAGTCGCGATCGACGAGCAGCGCGCCGAAGCGGGGAACCAAGCGCCGGCAGCGGCTCAAGCGCAAGAGGCGCTGGAGCGACTGAGCGGGGTGAGGTCGGTGCGGGAGCTACCGACGGACGAAAGCGCGCACAAGTTCGAGCTGAGCGGCGCTCAGGACTCGGATATCCGTGCGGAGATCTTCCGCTTGATGGTGGCCAAGGGTTGGACGCTGCTCGAGCTTCGGCGCGACGCGCAGAGCCTGGACGCAGTGTTCCGCGATCTAACGCGCGGTGACGAGAAGCTAGACCGCGGCGCCGGCTGGGCGGCTGCGAACGACGACGACGAAGACGACGACGACGACGACGAAGAGCTGGACGCAAAAGTCAGCACCGGCACCGAGCCGGACGACGAAGACGAGGATGAAGACGATGAAGACGATGAAGACGACGTGAAGTCCAAGGGAAAGAACTGAGCCATGTCTCCCATGTTGATCATCGCCAAGCGCGAATTTCGTTCGTATTTCGACTCGCCCATCGCGTACATCGTGATCTGCCTGAGCTTCTTCGCGCTGGGCCTGATGTTCTTTTTTTTGAACGGCGGTTTTTGGCAGCTCGACCGTGCATCGGTGGCGCGCCTATTCGAGTCCGCGCCCATGGGCCTGTCCTTTTTGGTCGTACCGGTCGTGACCATGCGCTTGCTCGCCGAAGAGCGCCGTAGCGGCACGCTCGAGATGCTGATCACCTTGCCCGTGAAAGACAGCGACGTGGTGCTCGGCAAGTATTTGGGCGCGTTAGGGCTGGTTTTGATTTTGGTCGTCTCGACGTTGGCCTACCCGATCATCATGTTCAAATGGCCTTGGAACTTGGGCCCACTAGACGCGGGGCCGGTCGCTAGCGGCTACCTCGGCATGATCTTGTTCAGCGCGGCGGCAGTCGCGGTGGGCCTCTTGATCAGCGCCCTCACCGAGAGCCAAGCGGTGGCGTTCTTCATCACGTTCTTCGTGCTCGGCGCGCTCTGGCTATTCGGTGACCTCGCCAGCAAAGCGGGCGGCACGCTCGCCATTTTTCTCAACTACGTGAGCTTTCAATCGCGCCTGAACAATTTCTGGCGCGGCCTCGTCGACTCGCGCGACGTGGTCTTCTTTCTCTCGGTCACCGCGCTTTCGCTGATGGTGGCCTTTCGGGCGCTCGAGCGCCGAAAGTGGGCATGAGCCATGGCTACCCAAGAACATCGCCGTAAGGCGGCGGCGCAGACTGGTCTCTATATCCTGGTGATCGCAGCAATCGCGATCGTCGCCAACGTGCTCGGCGCCAAGGCCTACAAGCGCTGGGACACCACGAAGACCGAGCGCTACACGCTTTCGGCCGGCAGCGGGCGCCTGATCCGGGGCTTGAACAGCACGGTGCAGGTCGACGCCTACGTGAAGACTGGCCTGCCGCAGCTCGATGCGTTCGTACGGGATCTGACCGATTTGCTCAAAGAGTACGAGCGAGCCGGCGGCGGGAAATTCAAGTTTACGATCATCGAACCGAACACGGACGAGCTTCGTGCGCAGGCCAAAGAGGCGGGCTTGACCGAAACACCGTTCGGCGAGACGAACCAAACCGGTGAAGACCAAGCCTCCATCACTCAAGGCTATATGGGCCTAGTGCTCAAGTACGGCAGCGAAAAAGCCGTCATCCCCCAGATCATGCAGTCGGAGGGCCTGGAGTTCTGGATCACCAACAAGATCCGAGAAATTCGCGACAAGTCCGAGAACATCAAGCACCGTGTCGGCGTCGTCACCGGCAAGGACGAGTTCAAGCTGAGCGACGCGAACCTGGTGGCCAAGCAAGGCAAAGGCGGGCAAGGCCCGAGCATGCAGGGCATCATCGAGCAGGCATTTCCCTTCTACAAGCTGGAGGAAGTCGATCTGAAGGGCGGGGAGAGCGCGATTGACAAGGACCTGGTGGGGCTAATCATCACCGAGCCGCAGAAGGACTACGACGAGAAGGAGCTGCGCCGCGTCGATGAATTCCTGATGCTCGGCGGCAAGGCCTTGGTCGTATACGCCTCGGCCGTGACCATGAAGGCCAACGACGCGACGATGAGCGCCACGCTGAGCTTGCATGGGCTCGACAAATTACTGCCGGGTTACGGCATCACGATGAACAAGGACGCCGTCTTCGATTACGGCGCACAATTCCGCATCGGCGTGCCCACGCAAGGTGGCGTCACCTGGATTCGCCACCCGGCGATTGCGCATGTCGTGTCTGACCCGCGTTTCGACGGCGACAGCGACAAGCTGCTCGACAACTCGTTTGCCGGTTTTTTCCGCATGGATGAGGCTATCTTCCCTTTCCCGTCGAGCTTGACGTTGAATAAGAGCAAGCAGCCCGCGGACGTCAAGGTTGTGGCCGTGGCGCGCACCACACCGGCCACGAGCGTGGTGACCTCGGATACGGTGGATATGAAGCTGCGCGAGCACTGGGACCCGAAGCCCCCGCAGGAGCAACGCATCATCGCCGCAACCGCGATTGGCAAGCTAAAGAGTGCATTCGCCGGAAGTCCATCGGACATCAAGCCTTCCGACCGGGCACCGACCGAATCGCGCGTGCTCGTGATCTCCTCGAGCGAATTCTTGACCAACCCCTTCGCTTACGCCGGCAACGGACCGGAGCTCGGCGGGCAGTTTCAGATGTTCGGCGCAGTCGGTGGTGATCCGCAGCTCTTGATGTTTGCTCAGCCGTACACCAAGTATCTGACCAGCACGATCCTCTCCCTCAAAAACACGCTCGACTGGATGGCGGGGGATTCGGACCTCGTTGCGGCCAGCGCCAAGCTGATCGGCGACCCGAACCTGACCTACTCGAACATCTCCAAGCCCAAATTCAAAGCCGGCGACGACGAGGCCGAGAGCAAGCGCAAAGACGAGGAATATCGATCGGCGCGCAAATCGATGCAAACCAACGTGCAGTGGACGCTCACGTTCGGCGTGCCGGTGCTGTTCGCAGCCTTTGGCTTACTGCGCTGGCGTCAGCGCCAAGCCCAACGGGATCTGCTCAAGATCTGAGCCCGAGGAAATTTGCCATGGCACTCAGCACGGAAAACAAGTTGTACATCTCGCTCGGCGTGCTCGCCGTTTTGGGCGGCGCGCTGTTCCTACAGAACAAGAAGGAAGCTGCAGAGGCTCAATCTTACACGCTGTCCGGACAAACCGCGGCGCTGCCGAAGATCGAGCTCAGTGACGACGACTTGAAGAAAGTCGACAAAATCACGATCAGCAAACCCGCGGGGGACGCCGGCGCGCCGGTCGACGTGGAGCTGACCAAGAGCGGTGAGGACTGGAAACTCAGCAAGCCGGTGAGCGCTGCGGCCAATCAAGCCAACGTGAAGTCATTGCTCGACAACCTAAAATCCCTGAAGGTCACCGAGCTCATCGACTCGAACAAGACCAACTACGGGCACTTCGAGGTGTCGGACGACAAAGCCCTGCACGCGGTATTCTCCAAGGGCAACGGCGTGGCCCTCGACCTGTACTTCGGCGAGAGCGGCGGGCGCGGCCAAATGACGCGCATTGCCGGCAAAGACGGGGTCTACGCGACCAAAGGCTACTCGAGCTACTTGTACGCCAGAGACGTGAAGGGCTGGCGCGACATGACGCTGCTCAAGTTCGAGGATCCCGACGTCACGAACGTGACGATCGACAACGAGCACGGCAGCTTTGCCTTCGTCTACGACAAGGGCAAGACGACCAAGAACGAGTTCAAGCCGGCCAAGGACGGCACGGCAGGGCCGATCAAGGATTACGACGAGTCGAAGCTCGTCGACCTATTGCGAGCCTACAAAGCCCTGAGCGCCGATAATTTCGCCGAAGCAGGCAAGACAGACGCCGACCTTGGCCTGGACAAGCCGCTGGCGACGCTCGTGATCACGTTCAAGGACGGCGCCAAACGCGAGCTCCGGTTCGGCGCCACTTCCGAAGGCCAGAGCCACTGGGCCAAGCTGAGTGGCAGCGACCAGATCTGGAGCATCAGCTCGTGGGCAACCGAGTGGGCAACCGCCGAGCCCAAGAAGTTCCAGAAGGCCGCACCGAGCGACGACAAAAAGCCAGCCGCCTCGGACGCCGATCACCCGAACGCCAAGCACATCACGACGAGCATCCCCAGCGGCGCCAAGCCGCATCCCTAGCCCCTCGCCGGTAGCTGGCGGCAAGCGCAGCCGCCGTCTCGCACTACGAGCTCGGCCCCCAGCCGCCGTGCTGGGGCGCCGAATCGGGGCCGTCGCGCTCGAGCATGCGTGCTAAAAGCCGGCCGTCATGCGCGCTTCGTATCGTTGGCTGAAAGAGCTGCTTCCCGATCTGACGGCCTCTCCGGACGAGGTTGCGCGCCGCTTCGGGGCGGCAGGTTTGGCCGTCGATGGCGTGCGTCCATTCGGCTTTGGCCTCGAGTCGATCTTGGTCGTGAAGGTCCTGGCGAAGGAACCGCACCCGAAGCGTGCCGCGCTCAACCTGGTGACCATCGATCGCGGCGGTATCGAGCAGCGAGTGGTGTGCGGAGCCGGCAATGTGCCGCCGCCAGGGGGTCTGGTCGTGCTGGCGCCGCTCGGCACTTGGCTCCCGCATATGGACGGGCCGCTGACCCCAAAGGAGATCGGCGGTGTGCTGAGCGAAGGCATGCTGTGCAGCGAAACCGAGCTCGGTTTGGCCGAAAGCGCGGAGGGCATTCTCGTCTTGCCCGAGGGCTCAGCCGCCCCGGGCGCCCGCCTGATCGACGCCTTTCCGACGGAAGACACTATCTACGAATTGGATGTGACGCCGAACCGATCGGACGCGCTCGGCCACGTGGGCTTGGCGCGAGAGCTTGCGGCATTGCTCGAGCTGCGCTTCACGCCGCCGCCCGCAGGCACCCCACCGCGCACGGCACATGTGCAACTCAGCTCGCTAATCGGGGTCGAGAACCGCGATACCGAGCGTTGTCCCCACTACGGCGCGGCCGTGGTCCTGGATGTGTCCGTGGCCGCTTCTCCATTGTGGCTCAAGTGGCGCCTACAAAGCCTGGGCGTGCGACCGATCTCCAATGTGGTCGACATCACGAATTTGCTGTTGCTGGAGTTCGGACAACCGCTGCACGCCTTCGACTTGGATCGGGTGCGGGGCGGGCGGATCATCGTGCGCCGCGCGCAGGCGAGCGAGCCGTTTTCGACCCTAGACGGGGTGGCACGTACGCTCGACCCGGACGACTTGGTGATCGCGGATGCCGAAGGGCCGAGTGCCCTGGCCGGCGTGATGGGCGGTCAGGACAGTGAGATCCGCGACGATACCCGGCGGGTGATGCTAGAATGCGCATACTTCACCCCGCGCGGCGTGCGGCGCACGGCACGCCGTTACGGTCTGCACACGGAGGCCAGCCACCGCTTCGAACGCGGTGTCGACTATGCGGTCACTTCACACGTGCTCGCGCGTGCCAAGACGCTGCTCTGCGAGCTCGCGTCGGGTGCGGCTGTGCCGGGCTCAATCGAGGCGCGGGGCGCCGAGCCCGTCTTGCCCGAGATCACACTGCGCTCCGGTCGCCTGGATGCCCTGCTCGGCGTGCATGTACCATTCGGTGAGGCTCGCGCGATCATCGAGCGGCTTGGCTTTCCCATACTGGATGCCACCGGTAGCGGCGGCGATGCCGCCTTGCGCGTGGGCGCGGTCTCGTTTCGACCCGATGTGACCCGTGAGGTCGATCTGATTGAAGAGGTGTGTCGAGTGCGGGGGCTCGACGCAATTCCGACTCGCTTGCCCGCCGTCATTCCCCAATCGCCGCGGACCACCGGCAAGCTCGAGCGCGACGTCGGCGCGGCCGCTGCGGCGCTAGGGCTATCCGAGGCCGTCACCTACGCGTTCGTCTCCGAAGCAGATCTCACCAAGGTGCACGCACCCAAGCCATGGGTGCGGCTCGACAATCCACTCAGCGAAGAGCGAAACGTGATGCGAACTAGCCTATTGCCGGGGCTGCTGGAAGCGCTGCGTCGCGCACGCCGGCGAGGCGAAACGCGCGCGCGCCTGTTCACTCTGGGCAGCTGCTTTGGCGCGCCGGTGAGCGAGACACGCGCAGGCTCGCGCCCGCGACTGGCCGCAGACATCGGAATGTTGCCGCGAGAAGAGCTGCGCTTCGCCGCCGTTTTGGCCGGCTCGCGGCAAGAATACCTGGCGTTGAAGCCGGAAGAAGTAGACGTGTACGACGCAAAGGGCCTCGCGCTCGCGCTCGTGGAACGCGTCACCGGGCAATCCGCGGTCGTGCGCTTGGCTAGTGGCGAAGCCCGGCCGGCCCATTTGCACCCGCGCGGCGCCAGTCAGATCGTCATTGGGGACAGTCTGCTCGGCCACTTGGGACCTTTGCATCCGGACGTGGTCGAAGCGCTCGACCTTGGAAGCAACGCGCAGATCGTGGAGCTCGACTTGGAGGCGATGGAGCGGCTCGGTCGAGCCGTCCCGCAATTTCGCGCCATCCCGCGCTTGCCCGCGGCGACACGCGACCTTTCGTTGGTCGTAGGCGAGGCGGTGGCGGCGGGAAAAGTTGGCGAGGTCTTGGAAGAAGCCGGCGGCGCGCTGTGCGAATCGATCGAATTGGTCGCGTTATTTCGCGGCGGCTCGCTCGGAGCTGAGCAAAAATCGCTGACTTTTCGGATAATCTGCCGCGATCCGAAGGCACGCTCGCAAAGCGAGGACGCTCGCACGTTGACCGACAAGGAGGTCGATGAAGTTCAGAGCCGCATGGTCAAGGCGGCGGAGAGCGCATTCGGAGCCACGCTGCGAGGCTGACGATGCGCGCGTGCCCGCTCTCCTCGTTGCTCGTCGCGCTCACGCTCGTCGGGGGCAGCTCCGCTTCTCTCGGCTGCGAACGCAAAGCGCCGGGGCCCGAAGAGTGTGCGCGCTTCTCGGAAATGGTCGAGCAACTGAGCGGTAGCGGACCGGTAATGACGCCCGAAATCCAAGCGCAGATCGACGAGCTGACTCGGCAGTGTCTGACCAAGCCCTATGATCGGGCACTCCTCGCGTGCGTCGAGCGCACGCACCAAACGCGCGGCTGTCTGGAGAGCTTCCGGTTGCGCGCGGAGCGAGCGCAATGAATCCTTCCGATCCCGGGGCTCCGGAAAACGGCTGGGCGAGCCCCGCGCCGCGTCCGAATCCGTTCGAGCCGCCGCCGGCGGGCAGCTACACTGGCCCGAGCGCCCAACGCCCGTACGCGCCGCCCACGTCTTCCGAGGCGATTGGAGCCATCGTTTGCGGGGTGATGGCCTGGAGCTGCTTTCCACTCGGCATCCTGGCGATCTGGCTCGGGTTTCGCGCGCGGCGAGCGGTTCGTGAAAGCCAAGGTCAGCTCGCCGGCGAACAGCTGGCGCTCGCCGGCATGATCGTGGGCGGCATTTTCGGCGGCCTTTGGTTGCTGTTCTGGTTGGCTTACGCCGCGTTTGCCGTGTTCGCCATCGGCTTTCACGGCTTCAAGTGAAGCAACGCGCTCGCCGGTAATTAAGCCTCGAAGCTGAGCGTTTCGCCCGCGACGCGCACACGGATCGTCGAGCCATCGCCGAATTTACCCGAGAGCAGTGCGTGAGCGAGTGGATCCTGGAGGTTGCGCAAGATGCTGCGTTTGATCGGGCGGGCCCCGAGCGCAGGCTCGTAACCTCGGTCGACGAGGAAGCTCTTGGCGGCTTCGTCCAGGTCGAGCTTGACTCGGCGCTCGTCCAGCAGGCGTTCCAGGTGTCGTAGCTGAATGTCGACTACCTGGCGTAGGTGGTGCTTGGTCAGCGGGCGGAAAATCAAGGTCTCGTCGATGCGATTGAGAAATTCGGGTCGGAAGAAATCGCGCAGGCGCTCGAGCAACACGTCGCGCAGGGCGTCGCGGCCCATCTCGCTTTCGAACAAGCTCGGGTCGCTCTCCAAGATACGGTCCGAGCCGATGTTGCTGGTCATGATCACGACCGTGTTCGAAAAATCGGCGAGCCGGCCTCGGCCGTCCGTGAGACGGCCGTCGTCCAGCACCTGGAGTAAGAGATTGAACACGTCTTGATGCGCTTTCTCCACCTCGTCGAAAAGCAGCACCGAGTAAGGACGTTTGCGAACCGCCTCCGTAAGAAACCCGCCCTGTTCGCTGTCTGCATAACCCGGCGGGGCGCCGATCAAGCGTTGTGCCATGTGACGTTCCATGAACTCGCTCATGTCCAGACGCGTGAGCGCCTGATCATCGTCGAATAAAAAGCGCGCCAAGGCCTTGGCCAGCTCGGTCTTGCCGACACCACTCGGGCCCAAAAACAAGAACGACCCGATTGGCTTTCCGGGATCCCGCAAGCCGACCCGACCCCGACGCACAGCGCGTGCAACCGCCGCGACGGCGTCCGCTTGTCCGACGACACGCTGGGCAAGGCGCTCTTCCATCTTCAGTAATTTTTCCGCCTCGCCCTCCAGCATTTTGGCGACGGGAATGCCCGTCCAAAGCGCAAGCGTCGCTGCGACCTCTGCCTCTCCCAGGATGGGCGGGGCGCTGGCCGCGCCATTTTTTGCCGACGCTTCGGCTTTTGCGAGGCGGTCTCTGAGCTCTTCACGACTGGGCTCGTCGCGCGCGACCTCGAGCTCCATTCGCAACTGGCGAACGGCTCCGACAACGCCGCGCCGGGCCGCCCGATCCGAGCGAATGAGCTGCGTCTTGGTCTCGAGCTCTGGCCGCTCTTCGAGCAGGCGTTGGCGCGTGCGGCGGCTCTCGGCATCCTCGCTGTGCTCGAGGGTACGAAGCTGTGCCTGCACCGATTCCAGGCGACGGAGCAGGTTGTCGGACTCGGCGGACACGCCGTCGATTTCCACTCGCTTCGCGGCCGAGGCCTCGTCCAGCAGATCCAGCGCGCTATCGGGCAAGCGTCGGTCGGTAACGTAGCGCTTGGCGAGCTGAACCGAGAGCACGATGGCGCGTTCGCTAATTTCAACGCCGTGATGGCGCTCATAACGCGCCGCTGCGCCGCGCACGATTTCGGTCGCTTCCTCGAGCGACGGTTCGGCAATCGGTAAGACCGTGAACAAGCGCAGCACTTGCGCATCTCGCTCTTCCAGCCGCTTCAGACCCTCTGGAGTCGTGGTCGCGAGCAGCCGAAACTCGGCGCGGAGCAACGCCGGTTTCAGCACCTCACCGATCGCGGTCCCCGACGGGCCCTGAGAAAACAGCTGCTCGACATTTCTGATCACTAAAATGACGGGCGATAAGGCGATCTCCGCGAGCAGCTTCTTGACGCGCTCTTCGATTTCGCCCCGCAGCCGCGCACCGCTGACCAAGGCGCCGGTATCGATTTCCAAAAGCCGGCTCGAGGCCAAGCTGGTCGGCACGTCGCCCGAAGCAATGCGTTGTGCCAACGCTCGCACGACGGCGCCTTTTCCCACCCCTGCTTCACCGACCAAGAGCGGGTGACTCTTCTGACTGCGCTCCAAAATCGTGAGCAGGCGACGAACCTCCGCCACCCGCAATAAGACGGGCTCGGCGGGGTCGCCCAAAAGCGGACGCGTGAAGCTTCCCGGAACGGAGGTCAGGCTGCGGGCGGTCGGCGGCAACGAGCGCAGCGCGGCCATGTGCGGCCGCAGTGAGCCAGGGAGCACCCCGAACGCGCTCATCAACTCGCCTGCCGGACCGCGAATTTCCTGCGACAACGCGTTCAAGACGTGCTCGACCAGCACCTTTTCCGAGTGTTCACGATCGGCCTCCCGTTGTGAGCGCTCGAGCAGATCGAGCATCGCCACCGACAGGTACGCGGGCTCGGCGGCTCGCGGTAAGCCGTTCAATGCACGTTCCAAACCCGCTTCTAGCTCCAGCAGATTGCTGACACCGCGCTCGAACACCGCGCGCACCCCCAAGTCCCGGCCCAGCGCGCGCACCAGTAAGTGCAACGGTTGCACCTCTGCGTGCTTGCGCTCGTCCGCCAACGCTTGCGCCGCCACCACGAGGGCCTTGGCGTCTGGCGCGTAGCGTTCGAGCGAAAGGGTGCTCGCTTGATCGGCCATTGCCTCACGTTAGCGCGATGTGGATGGAGCGTCATAGCGTCAATCCTGCTATGACCGGGTGAGCTTGGTCACACTTGCCGACCTCCCTGGGCCGTTCGTCACGATCATTGCCGTGGCGCTCGGGCTCGTATTCGGCAGCTTTCTGAACGTGGTCATCTACCGTTTGCCGCGCGCGCAGAGCTTGTCTCACCCGGGCTCGCGTTGCCCGGGTTGCGGCGAGCCCATCCGCGTCTACGACAACATCCCCGTCCTCGGTTGGCTTGTTTTGCGCGGCCGCGCTCGTTGCTGCGGCATTAAAATTCCGCTGCGCTATCCGCTGGTCGAAGCATTGGGCGGCCTCTTGGCTTGGGCGATCGTGCGCGCCATCATTTTCGAGCTCCCAGAGGAGACGTCGTGGTGGAGGGTCGTCCTTTTGTTCGCGCTGTACCTGGCGCTCGCGCTCGGCTTGCTGGCGGCCTCGTTCATCGATCTAGATCACATGTATCTGCCTGACCCCATCACCGTGGGAGGCACCGCGCTCGGCTTCGCGAGCGTGCTGCTGCGCGACTTGACACTGCGGGAGGCCGCCGTCGGGGCAGCCATTGGCTTTCTCGTCGTGTGGTTGCCCTTCGACTTCTTGTATCGCAGGCTACGCGGGCAGTCGGGCATGGGGCTTGGCGACGCGAAGCTCGTGATGCTGGCGGGCGCTTGGTTCGGTTGGCGAGGCGCGCTATTCGCGCTGCTCGGCGGCGCGGTGCAAGCGAGCCTCACGGCGGTCGTGGTCTACCTGACACGCGGGCGTCTCGACGAGCCCGCCGCCGTAATCCGCGAACGGCAGGAGCTGCGCGAGCTGCTCGAGAGCAGCGAAGGTGAGGCGCGTGCCGAGCTCGAACGCGAAATCGCGCTCGATCCATTGGCGTCCGAGCCCGAGCCAGGGCTCGGCAAAGCCCGCCTTGCGTTCGGACCGTTTTTAGCACTGGCAACGATCGAGTACATGCTGTTCGGGGACGTGATCCTGCAGGCGGTCTTCCCATGATGCGTGCCGCTCGCGGCATTACTGCAGCCTCGTTGTGGGTCGCGGGCTGCGCGAGCAACCAGCTCGTCACGGTCCCGAGAGGCCCCCAGCCGGAGCAGGCCAAGGCCGTGAGCGTCGACTTTCCACCGCCCCCGGCGAAGATCGAAGAAATCCCGCTTTCGCACCGCGCTCACAATCGCTGCGTGTGGCGCGATGGGTTTTGGGATTGGACGGGCCGGCGCTGGGAGTGGCAAGTGGGACACGCCGTGCTGAGCCCAGAAGGCTGTTACTTCGCTCAAGCAAAGCTCGAGTGGGGTACGGATTCACTCTCGTTTCAGCGGCCTGCGTGGTACCCAGATGCCGCCGAGCCCAAGCCGCCCAAGGTCTGCCTGGAAGTCGTATGCCTCCCCCCGGTGGGCACCCCCAGCGCCACGCAAAACCAGTGACTGATTCGAGCTTAGAGCCATGGTCGATCAAGCGTGTGTTGGCCTGGGCCAGCGACGACTTTCGACGTCGCGGAAATCCGAGCGCTCGCCTCGATGCCGAGCTATTGCTCGCCGAAGCGCTGGGTTGTGATCGCATCAAGCTCATTTTAGACAGCGCTCGACCGCTCGCAGAGGGGGAGCTTGGTCGCTACCGCACGCTCATCAAGCGCCGGCGTGTCGGCGAGCCGGTCGCCTACATTTTGGGACGCCGGGAGTTCTTCGCGCTGCCTTTGCGCGTCGACCGCCGCGTGCTCATTCCGCGGCCGGACACCGAAGTATTGGTCGAGAGCGCGCTCCGCGAAACCCACGACCGCAACTTGTATGGCCGCATGCTCGATCTCTGCACGGGCTCCGGCTGCGTGGCGATTGCATTCGCGAAAGCGCGGCCTACCTGGCGCGTCGTTGCCGCGGATTTATCGGCAGAGGCCGCGGCTTTGGCGCGCGAGAACGTGCAACGAGCGGGCGTCGCGCACAACGTGGCAGTGCTCGAAGGCGACCTGTTCGCTGCCGTCTCGGACCGTTCCTGCTTCGAGTTGATCACGGCGAATCCCCCGTACATCCCGAGCGGCGAGATCGAAAGCTTGGACGCAGACGTGCGCGATTTCGAGCCGCGGCTCGCGCTCGACGGCGGCGCCGACGGCCTCTCCATCACGCGCCGCATCGTGCAGAACGCAGCACGCTACTTGAGCCCCGGTGGGTTGCTGGCGCTCGAGGGCGGCTTCGACCAAGCGCCGGCTGTCGCCGGCTTGCTTGCAGATTCGGGCTTCGGCGAGATCGCCCGCGCCAAAGATCTGGCCGGCATCGAGCGCGTAGTGCTAGGCCGAAAACCGCGCTGAGGTTTGGCGCAGCCCGCCGGGGCGCGGCCCCCAAACGCAAGCGACGCGACCTAGGAACCCACGAGGGTGAGACGCGCTTCGAGTGAAACCGTATCCGCGTCGAGCGATTGGCTCCATAAGTGGAAGTACTCGACGGCGGGCCCGAACCGAAGCTTCCAAAAACGCACCGCCTCCCAGCCCGCACCTAAACCAATGACGCTCATCAGGCCACCGTCGGCTTGGGGGCGGTCGCGGCCGGTGATCTTCATACCGCCGGCGCCGAAATCCCCGAACAAGGAAAGGTCCCGGAATATGCCGCCGCGTTCGAAGAGCGGGTAGCCCTCGACGTGGAAGACGAACGCGCCGCCCGATGCCCGGACATCGTGGTGCTCGACGCTCACCCCGACCAGGCCGACCCCGAACACGAACCAGTCGGTCAACGCGCCGCCGAGCCACAAGCGGTTGACCGCGCCCAAGCCAAGCGCGGTGTTGCGCTCGTACAGTGGGTTATCGAGCTTCGCGAGCTCGTTCGGAAAACCTTGCGCATGGCCTAGGGCAAGGCCGGTCGTGATGCCGAGCATGAAGCCGGACCGGCGCGTAGCCACTTGTTTGTAGCCACCGTCCCAATCGTCGGAGGCGGCGGCGCGCGCGCCACCGGAAAGCGATCCCAAAACGAGCAGCGCACCTACACAAACCAGTCGCTTCATGAGCCGCACCGATCTCGGTCACCCGGCCCTGGGGGTCAACCCCCGTGCCGCCGTTCATCCATTAACACCAGCGAATACACGACTAACGCGCGAAGCCGGCTCAGCGACGACGCTTCGTGACTGCGCGCGCCAGCTCGAGAATTGCGTCCTGCATCTCCGGCGGCGCCGCTTCCATCAGGCGTGCAATCTCCATGGCAACGGGCCCGAGCTCGGCGACGCCCCCCACGAGCTCCCCCGCCGGGACACCGAGACCTTCGGCCAGAGACAGCACGGTGCTCAGCGAGGGATCGCGTCGACCGTTCTCGACGGTGCCGATATAGTTAGGAGTGAGCGCGGAGCGCTCCGCGAGTTGCTCGAGCGTCAACCCGAGCGCGATGCGACGCCGGCGCACTTCCCTTCCGAAGAGAGTTGGCAAGGGGAAGCGATTTCTTCTCACTCTTGGTCCAGACATGAACCACTGATAGTGTTGACGCTCAACACGATGGTACACCGGTCTGCCCGCCAGGGACCCCTTTAAGCGGCGCGCGCCGCTCATTCGCACGCGCCGAGCCCCGCGGCGTGAGCGGCCAGCACGATCGTTCAGCCGGAGGGTCGGCTGCCTAGAAGCGGCGTTGAAGCTCCGAACTTGGCCGAATCGCTCGAATGATGGCACCCGCTACGACATGGCCCTCGAGCTCGCTTTGTGGTTCGCGCGCGTTCATCGTTGCGCGCTGCCCTTGCTGCTGTGCCTCGGAGCCTGTCGCTCACATGCGGGCGATCCGGGCCTATCGAAGGCCGTGGCGGACGACGCTATTCCGAACGTGCCCGAACCAGCGGCGAACGGACCCAAGCTCGGCGCGGTCGCCAACGTAACACCCATTCTGGAACGGCCCGTACCCGGCGCCCGCACGCTCGGTTACCTGCATGCTGGCGCGCGTGTGGCTCGCGCGGCCGAGCCCTTTTCACGACGCGGCTGTGGAGGTGGCTGGTACCCGGTGCGACCGCGCGGCTTCGTGTGCGCAACCGAGAGCGCTACTCTGGACATGGCTCACCCAACCTTGACCGCGATGGCGCTCACTCCGAACCTCGACCAGCCCCTGCCCTTCGCGTACGCCCGCACGCGCGTCGATACCCCTATTTTCGAACGTGACCCCAGCCAGGACACGGCCATCCGCGAGGTCGGAAAGCTCAAGCGACGGGCCGGCATGGCCGTGGTCGGTTCGTGGTCAGCGCGCGACCCAGAAGGGACGACACAACGCTTGGCGCTGCTCACGAACGGCCGCTTCGTGCGCTCGAGCGATCTCGAACCGGCGGAACCCTCCACGTTCCGCGGGGTGGAGCTGCAAAACAAGGAGGACCTACCGCTCGCATTCGTGGTCAAGCGCGGGGTGCGCTCGTTCAAATTGGACGGTGAGGAGAGCCAAAAATCCGACGTGCTCTCGATGCACGATGTGCTGCACCTGAGTGGGCGCTTCCACAACATAGGGGACGTCAAGTTCTGGGCGACGAGCGACGGCCGCTGGGTCCGGCATCGCGACGTCGTGGTCGTGCAAAGCCGAAGCACATTCCCCGACTTCGCCCAGGGCGCCCAGCGCTGGCTCGATCTGAGCGTGGTTACGGGCGTACTCACCCTATACGAGGGCAAAAAGCCGACTTTTGTCACGCTCGCCAGCGTGAACCGAGACGCCCACCAAAACGACGCGAACGACTGGCTTGGAACCTTCGAGGTCACGGGTAAAGAGATCACGCTTGCGACGCGCGAGCCTCGTGCCTTTGGCGAAAGCTTCGAGCTGTTCGACGCGCCTTGGGGGCTTACCCTTTCGTCTGGCGCTCTGCTTTATGGCGCGTACTGGCACGACCGCTTCGGCGTGGAGCACGGCGCGGGCGATATCGAGCTGTCGCCCGCGGACGCGGAGCGTGTTTACCAGTGGGCAACGCCGGCGTTGCCCGAGGGCTGGCACGGGTTAGCCAGCCCGTTGCAGGCGGGCGATAAGACGCGGGTCGTAATCCGAAAATGACATGGCTTGCGCGACTTCAGCCGCGCAAGCGCTCCAGCACCTCGACCGTGGCCGTGGAGCGATTCAAGGTGTAGAAGTGAATGCCGGGGGCACCGCCCGCGAGCAGCTGCCGGCACTGCTCGGTCGCGTGCTCGACGCCGATGGCTTGCACCGCGGTCGAATCCGCGCCGGCCGCGTCCAAGCGCGCCAACAGCGAATCTGGGATGGAAGCGCCGCACATGGCCGTAAACCGTTTGACTTGCGAGACGTTGGTGATTGGCATGATGCCCGCAATCACTGGCACGTGAATGCCGGCGGCGCGCGCCCGCGCCACGAACGAAAAATAGCTGCGGCTATCGAAGAACAGCTGGGTGACCAAGACCTGGACGCCCGCGTCGACCTTGCGCTTCACACTCTCGAGATCCAGCTCCGGTGTGCTCGATTCCGGATGGCACTCTGGATAGCAGGCACCCGCCAAACAAAAATCGTACTTGGATGCGATGAACTCGGCCAGCTCCGATGCATAGCCGAAGCCCTGTTCGGACTTCACGAAGCTCGCTTCCCCCTTCGGCGGGTCGCCGCGCAGCACGAGCACGTTGTCGATGCCTCCGTCGCGCAGCTGATCGAGCACGCTCTCGATTTCGCCGCGTGTCGCCCCCACGCAGGTCAGATGCGCCATCGCCTCGAGGCCGACCTCCCGCTTGATGCGCTTCACCAGATCCACCGTCAGCCGACGGGTACTGCCGCCGGCGCCGTAGGTCACGGACACGTACGCCGGCTCGTAGACTTGCAAACGAGCCACCGTTTCGAACAAGCGGTCCACCCCCGCTTGGTCCTTCGGCGGGAAGAATTCGAAAGAAAAAGCGGGTGATTTTGAGGAAAGCTTGCTCGTGATTTTCATCTGTAAAACGGGCGGCGAGGCAATGGCCACGCTAGCAGCGCGCGCCAGGGCATGCCAATAAGACAGCCGTCGCGCTCACATCCATCTATGGAGACGGATGGATCGCCGAAGCCACGTTCATGCATATTCACATCATAGCCGTGTCGGGGACGGGCATGGGAGCACTGGCCGGATTGCTCAGCGAGCTCGGTCATCACGTGTCCGGCAGTGACATCGCGTTCGACCCGCCCATGGGACCGGCCCTGGAGCGTTGGGGCGTGCGGTGCTTGCCCGGTTTCGACGCTCGCAATCTGGAACCGACGCCGGATTTGACCGTGATCGGCAACGTGTGCCGTAAGGACAACCCCGAGGTCGTGGCCGTGATCGAGCGCGGCTTGCCGTACACGCACATCGCTGGCGCGCTCGCGGACTTCGTGCTCGGAAACTGTTCGCCACTGGTCGTCGCCGGTACGCATGGCAAAACCACGACCACGGCCATGGCCGCACACCTGCTGGAAGCGAGCGGCTTTGCCCCAGGTTTTTTGATCGGCGGCTTGCCCAAGAATTTTCCGCGCAGCTTTCGCGCGCCGCAAGCCGGTAAGCCTCGCTTGGCGATGGGCGACCGCCCGCTCCGCAAGCCACCATTCGTGATCGAAGGCGACGAGTACGACACTGCCTTTTACGAGAAGTCAGCGAAGTTTTTGCATTACCGGCCCGAGGTCGCCGTTCTCACGTCCATCGAACACGACCACGTCGACATTTACCCCGACCTCGAGAGCTACCTGAACGCGTTCGAACGGTTCGTGGCTTTGGTTCCGGAGGGCGGCCTGATCATCGCGAATGCCGCCGACGCGCACGTGGTGCGCGTCGTCGACCGGCATGCGCGGGCGGAGGTAGCGTGGTTCGCGCTCGAAGGCGAGGACACGCATGGCAAGCCGCCACACTGGCTGGCCGCGCCATCGACATCCGACGCGGCCGGCACGCGCTTCGATCTGTACGCGGGCGGCGTGGCCTGCGGGCGCTTAGCGCTCACCGTGCCCGGCCGACACAACCTAAAAAATGCACTGGCGGCGCTCGGCGCGGCAGCGCAGGGCTATGGCGCCCGGATCGCGGATATTGGCCCGGCATTGGCTCAATTCGAAGGCGTGAGGCGGCGCCAAGATCTGATCGGAACTCCGCGCGGCAGCTTCGTGTACGACGACTTTGCCCACCACCCCACTGCCGTACGCGAAACGCTAGCCGCGCTGCGCAGCAAACACCCGGGCGCCAGACTCGTCGCGGTGTTCGAGCCGCGCAGCGCCACCGCGTGCCGTCGCATGCACCAAGAAGACTACACAGGCGCTTTCGAAGCCGCCGATGAAGTCGTGCTCGCCCCGCTCGGGCGCTCGAACCTTCCGCCGGAGCAAGCGCTGGATGTCACACGTTTGGCGCGTGACTTGCGAGAGCGGGGTAAGCCCGCGCAGGCCGTCGCCGACGTGGATGCCATCGTCGATTACTTAGCGTCGACCGTGAGCCCTGGCAGCGTGGTCGCTTTGCTATCGAACGGGTCCTTCGGCGGCATTCACGGGAAATTACTGGAGCGCTTGGCCCGCTGAACGATCCTCGTGCGGTCGCTCGCGAAGAATGCTAGACGCGGGCGCTCTGAAACACTCGGAAAGAGGCGAACCGTGACGTGTCCATGCGGCAAGGGTGAATCGATCGAAGTCTGCTGCGGCCCCATCTTGAGCGGCACGAAAAAGGCGGAAACAGCCGAAGAGCTGATGCGCGCGCGCTATACCGCATACGCCACGCACGACGTAGACTTCGTCATCTCGTCTCACGATCCGAAAACCTCCGGAGAGGTCGATCGCGCCAATACGGAGGCTTGGGCCAAGAGCTCGGAATGGCTCGGTCTACAGATCTTGGCGACCGATGGCGGCAGCGCGGCCGATACCGAGGGCACGGTAGAGTTCATTGCCAGTTACAAGCTGCAGAAGATGAAGCTCGACCACCGCGAGCGCGCTAGCTTCAAAAAAGAAGATGGCACCTGGTTCTTCGTCGATGGCGTCGAGCTGAAAGGCCCGCCCATAGTACGCAGCGAGCCGCGCGTCGGAAGGAACGATCCCTGCCCGTGCGGCAGCGGCAAGAAATACAAAAAGTGTCACGGTGTCGACGCCTGAGGCGCTTGCATGACGACCCGCTCGCCCGAAGAGCTCGCTCGGATCGCCTTCGACGTCGCTACGGAGGCCGCGCTCATCCTGCTCGGCGGATTTAGGAAGCACCCCGCGGTGACCGAGAAGGGCCGCGCGGATCTCGTCACCGAGTATGATCTGGCAAGCGAGCGTTTGATCCGACAGCGGCTCGCCGAACGCACGCCGGAAATGGCGATCGTCGGCGAAGAGCAAGGCGGAAGCGCGGCTCCTGACGGGGCGCCGACGTGGTTTTGCGACCCGCTCGACGGCACCACGAACTTCGTGCACGGACACTTTTTCTTCTGCGTGAGCATCGGCGCGGCGGAAGCGGGGCGGCCGCTGGCGGGCGCGGTGGTTGCGCCCGCCCTGAGCACCCATTGGCTGGGCTGGGATGGCGGACATGCCCTTCGCGACGGCGAGCCGTGTCACGTCAGCGAGACGAGCGCGCTCGAGCATGCCCTCGTAGCGACCGGATTTCCGAGCGATCGCACCCAGCCAACGACCAATAATTTTGCGGCCTTTACGCGCGTGAAGCCGCGCGTGCGCGGGATTCGCCGCTGCGGGTCGGCCGCCATCGATCTGTGTCTGGTGGCGGACGGGACCTACGACGCGTACTGGGAACGCCGCTTGGCCGCCTGGGACGTGATGGCCGGCGCCGCGGTCGTCTTGGCCGCGGGAGGCAAGCTCAGCGCACTCGATGGCACGGCGCCCGACTTGTCGGTCGGACACCTCTTGGCGTCCAACGGTTTGATCCACTCCGAGCTGTCCGTTCTGATCACTTAACGAAGCGCGCCGGTCCTCCCCACGCGCAAGTTGGCTGGCCCAGCACGCGCTGCTGGTGAATGATTGACCCGTATGGATGAATGCGCGTCGGCGCGACCGGAGCTCGGGTCCGCTCAGGCAGATGCCCCGCATCACGCGTACTCCGAGCGCGACGGGGAACACGGTAGGCCACGTCCGCTCGATCGATCCGCCACGAGCGGCTCACGCGGTCGCGCGACGGTCGGCCGCCGACGCGCACGCAGCGGCGTCAGTCTGCCGATTGCCGTCGTTTTGATCGCGCTCGCCGCCCTGCAAGGCGCGCTGATGGCCGGCACGCTGAGCTTGCTGTTCCGCGAGCGGCGCGGCGTCTCGCGCGCTTCAAGTCCGCCGACGAGCGTGAGCGCGTCGAATGGTCGCCGGAGCCCGACCGAGGTCGCGGGTTCGGCCGCTACGAGCTCCCTGATCACCGCTATTACTAGGGCGGCCCCCGCAAAAGCCCCCTCGTCGCCCCAGCCCACCACGCCCGTCGCGTTGGCTGATCGTGCCTTGCCCATCGACGCGGGCGTGAGCGCGCCGACCTGCGACGAGCTCTTGCGGAGGGCCGGTTCCACCGGCGAAAGCGGGCCGCTCGCGGCGGCGTACGGACAGCTGCGCGAAGCCCAGCGCGCACTCGTCATGGGCGACATGGACGGCGCCCAACGCGCGCTCTGCAAAGCTGCGCTTGGGGACCCCAAAAATCCCGCCATTCCCCTCGAGCTCGCGCAGCTCATGCTCTTGCGCGGAGACGGAGCGAGCGCCGTGGATTGGGCCAGGAAGGGTCTGGCCCAGGCCCCGGGCGACGTACGAGGCCAAAGCGTTTTGGGCGACGGCTTGGCCAGGCTCGGCGATTACGAAGGCGCACGCCGAGCGTGGCTGAAGTCGCTGAAGATCGACGACCCGTCGAAGGCAAAGCTCGATTTGCTCTCGCGGCTCAGTGTGCAGGAGGCAAAATCTTCGCTGAAGCAAAGAGACCTCGCCCGCGCGGAGCGCTATTTTCGTCGCGCAGTGACCCTCAACGCGGACGCCGCCGTTGCCAGCATCGGGCTCGCCGAAGCGCAACTCATGCTCGGCGACGCGAGCACGGCACTGCACTGGGCAACCTACGCAGTCGCCGTGGCGCCGCGAACGTCCGCGGCGCGGGTCGTGCTCGGCGACGCGCTCCGGCGCCAAGGCGAGCTCAGCCAAGCCGAGAACGAATGGCGCACCGCGCTGCAATTAGATCCGAGCAACTTCGCGGCTCGGCTGCGCATGAGCCGGCTGAAGAAGACGCGCTGACGTGACGCTACCGGCGAATCGCGCTACACCGCCAACAATGCCGGATACGCTTCCCGCCAAGCGAGCGGGTGAGGCACCGCCCCCCGAAAGCTCGGAGCTCTTCCAGGCCGTCGGCGGCGAGCCTGGGCTGCGTGCCATCATCGACCACTTCGTAGACCGCCTCTTCGAAGACGTGATGATAGGCTATCTATTTCGTGCCGCGGACCGCTCGCGCGTGAAAGCCAAAGAGTACGAGTTTGCGGCAAGGCAGTTGGGCGCGCCAATCACCTACTCCGGCCGCCCCATCCCGGATGCGCACCGCGCGCACCGCATCACCGGCGGCCAATTCATGCGTCGTTTGCAGATCTTGAAAGAGACACTGCTGACGTTTCGGGTGCCGGCCAACGTCAGCGAGCCGTGGCTCGCGCACACCTTGTCTTTGCAATCGGAAATCACGAACAACGCGCTCGATGAGTGCGATCCGAGTCACACGAACCGCGCCCGGTCGACGCCGGGATGAAAGCCCTTTGGCTGGCGTTCAGCGCCGTGCCCATGGCCTGCGCCACGAGCGGTTCCGCGTGGTTGAACGAACCGCTGTCCACGCGCCCCTGGGGTGCCGATCCCGCGCCCCGGGCGATCGACACCGCTGCGAGTGAGACGAGCATTGCTCCGGTGCCGGGGGTGCAAGCCAGGGTGCTCGGCGAATCGCCATCCATAGGGGAGGACCGCTTCGTCGCCCCAGAGCCAGCTTCAGGCGAAGACACCCGGACCGCACCGAAGCTACCGGCCCTGATGCTGAATGCTCCGGCCTCGGGCGGGCGGGTGCTCGGCACGTTTCGCAATACTTATTACGACTTTCCCGGTGAAACCGATTTCGACGGTGAGCGTGTCGCCCTAAAAAGCGCGAGCTGTACGACCATCAAAGCGGTTCCGCGCTCGTTTTACGAGGCCGTGTGCGTGCAGGGCAGCGGCACGCTGGCGAACGGCAGCACGGTGAGCTTTGCCAGACGCGATTGCGAGTGCGCGGAGACATGTCCCCGCACTGGGCAACGTATTTGCTTCGACGAGCTCGACGCCAAAGCCTTCCCCTGGGGCCGGGGCGCCACCGGCCGTGCCATCACGCCGCTTCTCACGGTAGCGGTCGACAGCGACCTCGTGCCGCTCGACACGCCCATCTACGTCCCGGAGTACGATGGCTTGCCGCGCGATTCCGCGCGCAGCGCACGGCACGATGGCTGTTTCATCGCTCAGGATCGCGGCGTGCGCGTGAAGGGCCAGCATGTCGATATTTTCACTGGCCAGCGCCAGATTACGGCGCTGTGGAACGGTTTGGTGCCCAGCAATCGCGGCGTAACGATCGTGATCGATAGCCCGCACTGCGCCCGCGCGCTCGCTCCGCCTTGACCCGCGCCGGAAGCGCGAGCAGCGCGGCCGGCAGAGTGTCACCCTTCGCGGCTGATCGGTGAGCCTTGCTCGACTTGGCGGAGCTGAAGCGAGTCAATCACACGGCCTTGGGCGAGCACATTCGTGATCACGACTAGCCACGTGCCATCACCGCACCAATCCTGGCGTTTGAGGTAGCCCAGCGCATTTTGCACCGTTTGCTCCGGATCCTCACTGAAGGGCATGAGGAACGGCTCGACGCCCCAGGGCAAGAGCAGCTGTCGAAACGTCTCTTCGTCATCCGTAAAGGCGTAAATTGGCACGCCAACGGCGCGCAGGGCGGCCAGTGTGTATGCCAAGAAGCCGCTGCGCGTGAAGACCACGATCCCCGAGTCGCCAAGCTGACAGGCAAGCGTCGCCGCCGCGCGCAGCATCTTCGTCTTTGGCTGTGTCAGCTCGATCGTATGGTTGAGGTTACGCTTTTCGGTCGGCTCGATACTGCCGACGATGTTCTTCATCACGTCCACGCATTCGAGCGGGTAAAGCCCAGTGGTGGTTTCGCCGGACAGCATCACGGCATCGGCTCGCTCGCGAACCGCCGTAGATATGTCGGAGATTTCCGCGCGAGTCGGCATGGGCGCGCTGATCATCGACTCCAACAGGTGAGTCGCAATGATCACCGGTTTCCCCTCCTTCAGGCACAAATCGACAATCTGAGTCTGCACCAGAGGCAGCGTGTGATAATCGATCTCGATACCCAAGTCACCGCGCGCAACCATCACTGCATCCGTCGCTTTCACGATGCTGTGCAGGTTGCGTACCCCACTTTGGTCCTCGATCTTGGCGATGATGCGCGCCTTGGAGCCGAGCTGCTTCAGAAAATTCCTGAGCAGCTCGATGTCTTCGGACCGGCGCACGAAAGACAGCGCAACGAAGTCGAGCCCGGCCTCGACGCCTGCGCGCACGTCGATTTCGTCCTTCTGCGTGAGGGCCGGCAGGTTCACGTTCATACCCGGTAGATTGACGTGACGGCGCGAGGTGAGCTTGCCCGGCGTGAGCACGCGACAGCGCACATGGGTTGGCCCAATCTCGAGCACCGTCAGGCGGATCAAGCCGCTGTCCACCAAGATCGTGGCCCCCAACGTCACGTCACCGGGCAAGCCCGGGTAATTGACGTTGATACCCCGCACATCGCCGGTAGGTTTGTCCGTGTAAAATTCGAAGACGTCGCCCACGCGCAGCTCGATTGGCTCCGGCACCACGCCGGTGCGGATCTCGGGGCCCTTTACGTCCATCATGATCGCGACGTGGCGGTCCAACTCCGTCGAGACCTTGCGTGCACGGCGAATCAGGGCCTGCGCCCACTCCCCGCTGCCGTGCGCCATGTTGAGCCTCAAGACGTCGACGCCGGCGGTGATGAGCTCCCCGAGCTTTTCTTCTGTTTCCGTGGCAGGTCCGATTGTCGCAATGATCTTCGTGTGCCTGTAGTAACCGCGCATGGCCCCGTCTAACCACGATCGACCCGGCGAGTCCATCGCCCGGGAATCAGGAAACGCAGAGCGGGCTCTAAAACGCCGGTTGACCACGCAGCTCGCGGAGTAGGTCTTCCACGCGGCGAAACGCATCCTTGCGGCCGAGTTGCAGTAAGTGACCGCCGTGCCAGGAAACGAGCGGCGCACCCAAGTGTGCGGCGAGCTTTCGCGCATGGCCGACCGGAGTAATGCGGTCGGCCTTGGCGGCCACGACCAGGGTCCGCCCCGGCGCCAGTAACGGGCGGCGGGCGAGCGGGCTCACCACGCGGTAGATGCGCTCGAGCAAAGCGTGCTCCTCGGCCTCCGCTGCCGGCTCGACGCTGAGCTCACCCTGCTCGCGCGCAAAGTCGGCCAAGGACGCCAGCGGGATCACGGGCACGCAAAACGATAACCCCGCCTGCACGGTCGAAAGTAGCGCCGCCGAATAGCCTCCGAGACTCATGCCCATGACGCCGACTTCGGGATGGCCCTGCACGGTGAGCCAGCGGATGAAATCTCTCAGGTCCCCGATCACCTGCCGAAATCCCTCATTGCTGAAGCGCGGATCGCCGGCCGGAAACTCGGGTGCGCCTCGCCGGTGGGGGTTGCCGCGCACACCGTGGAACGGCAGCGTGAAGAACGCTACGTCGTAGCCGCTGCGCAAAAATCGCCGCACGGGCCAAAGCCGAGCTTCGACTTGATAGTTGCCGGCCATGTAGCCATGAATCAAAATCGCGACCGGGCGCTTCTGCTCGTCGAGCCGACCTACCAGACGCACCGCAGCCGCGTGGTTCTCTACCGTGCGCTGGTAGCGTTCGCGAATACCCGAGGCGAAGGGCGCGTAATCACTGGCCCAAGACAGATCAACGGCGCGCGCGCCTTGGACGTCGATGGTAGCGGCGCGCGCGACCGGCGAGATGTCGCGCACGGGCAGGAAAAAATCGTCGTCTAGGTGCTCCGGGTAAAGCTCGGCGAAGCCGCGCAGCAACTCCGCGCGACCGGCGGCCGAGGACGGTCGCGGCGAGGTCAGTCGGCGCGCGTTGTTTCGTGCCTGAACCGCCAGGGTGACGGCGCGGTCGACGGCGCCGGCTGCGCTGCCCAGGGCTCGGCGCGTGGCACGGCCGATCATTCGCGCACGCTACCTTGCAGGGCTCGCGCCTGAAAGAGGAGCATCTCGAGCGTGCCGGCCTCGCGCAAAAAAGTTTGGTCATGCGGCCCCTCGGCGAGCGTGAGGGTCGGAGCCAGGCCGCGCTCCATCAGCCGTAGCGAGAGCCGCTCCGCCGCCGCGCGGAACGGATCGAGGCTCGAGGTCGTGATATGCACGCGGCGCGGACCGAGCTCGGCCGACGCGTCGGCGATGCGCCGCGCGTACACCTCGGCCAATTGCATTCCAAACGCGCCTTGCATGGTTCCGACGACCCCGAACAGCTCCGGCTTACGCGAGAACACTTCCAGCGATACGTAGCCACCGAGCGAAACGCCATCGACGCCAAGATGCGCGGCTCCGATCAGCGTCGGCGTGGCGGCGCGCACGGCGGGTAGCAGCGCGCGTTCCACGTAGTCTGCGTAGTGATCGAGCACGGGCGAGTTCGGGTCTTTACCGAGTACGTTGGGCGTGAAAGGACACACGATGGCCAAGTCCTGAAACGGCACCGCGGCAAGCTCAGCGTTGATGGCGGTCAGGCGTTCATCGGAAAGGTAGCGCTTTTTAGGCAGCGTGCGGACGACGGGCGGCGCGCTCAAACGCGCGTACGCTTCGGGCAGCCCATAGCGCTCGTACCAGGCCCGAATGCCGAGCGCCTCGCGGCCGGTTTCGCCGAGCCCGTGGAACAGCACCACGAGCTTGAGTGGGGTGCTCTCGAGCGCGCGCGTCGGCCGCAAGAGCAGGCACTTTTGAGCGAAATTTCCCGCACCGGGCACTGCCAGCTCGCGGACCGTGAGCGAAGCAAGCTCGGCGCGCGCGGGCTCCGTCAGCAGCGTACTGCCGAGTGCGAGCAAGTGCCGGCGGCTGAGCGCTCGGCTCAAGGACGATGCCCGAAGGTCGGTCGCAACCGAGCGGGTGAGCTAACCATCAGCAATGTGCCGAGCGCAGCCACTCCTAACCCGGCCCCAACGCGCCCGAAGTGCAGCGCATGGTCGCCAAAACGCCCGACGAAGCGCACATCCAAAAGCACGACGGTATTGTAAACCGTATGGGCGATGATCGAAGGCACGAGAGAGCCACTGTACAGGCGCGTGAGCCCGAACCCGACCCCCAGCACTATCGTGCCCGCAATCTGCGTGGGCTCGAGGTGAAAAAGCCCGAACAAAAGGCTCGGGATCAAGATCATCTCGGCGTGCGACCGCTTTTCGAACGCGCGCGTCAACAAGCCGCGGAACATCAGCTCCTCGACCAATGCCGGCAGCAGCGCCGCCGCGCACAACACCAAGACGAGCCCGCCGCTGCTGGCGTTGCGAGCGACGGCCACCAGCAGCCGCTCGGCATTCGCGTCTCTCCCTAAAAAACGAAAGGCTAGCTCACCAGCGAGCTCCGCCAACGGACCGAACCCAAAGACGATCAGCAAACCTGCGCCGATCGTGCGCAGCGTGGGCTGCCCGATCGGAAACACACGTCCAACGTCTGGCCGATGCCGCATCACCCAAACGAAGAGCGTGGTGGCCACGGCTAGCTCATTCAGAGCGATTGACGTGGCGATCCAGGTCGAGCTCGAGACCAGGGGCGACGAGCGCGGGTCGCTGACGAAGGCCAAGGCGCGATCGAGCGGTAAGCCTGCGCGCACGGCGAGCATGGCGGCCGTCGCCGCCACGCTTGCGCCAGTGACCAGCACGACAAGCAGCGCCAGGGCCCAAACCAAGACCGCTTGCACCCGCGTTGGAATCTCGCTGACCGGTCGCGCGACGCTCGAGGCCGACATCGGAAGCTGATTCTACGCCGCCGCGGAGGCAGAGACGGCGCCAAAGACTTCGGTCGCGAGCCTTCCTCGTGTATCTTCCGGAAAAGAAGGACTTTGCATGAAAATTATCATCATTGCACTCGGTTTACTGGTGGCGGCTGGCTGCTCGAGCAAAGACGAAAGCCCCGACCCCAATGGCACGGTCGACCTGTTTTGCAGCAACTGGGGTAAGGCCGCCTGCTCACCGACCGTGGTGGCGAATTGCTCCGGCACCGACTCGACGAGTCTGACCGATGCTCTGACGCACGCCTGCATCGAAAGCCAGCGATCATTCTGCGAGGGGCTAGTGCCAGACGGCTTTAGCTCCGCCCAGGCCAAGAGCTGTTTGGACGGGGTGGCGCAGGCATATAGCGATGCGACGCTGAGCGCATTGGAGGTGGCGACGGTGCGCCATCGCGGTCCACCGTGTAACCATCTGATCAAAGGCCCGGCCCTAGCCGGCGAAGCCTGCAACAGTGATGACGACTGCAACACGCTGCAAAACTACTTGTGCGTGCAAAAGAGTGGCGTGGGCAGTTGCGAGATCCCAATGGTGGTCGACAATGGCACGTCCTGTACTGCCGCCAACGCCGCGTGCAACCCAGGCTTTTATTGCGACGGCGACAACTGCGTCCAAAGCAAGGCGGCGGATGGCAAATGCGCAGACAATTTCGAGTGTGGGGCGGGGCTCAGTTGCGACGCGGACACGAAAAAATGCGCCGTGCGCGTCGACCAAAAAGAATGCACCAGCGACGACGACTGCACGGCTAAACACGTGTGTGACATCGCCGCCGGCGCCAAGACCGGAACATGCGTGACTTCGATCATACTCACGTCGACCGACAAGCTGTGTGAGGACCTCCGATGAAAGGCCGCGCTCCACGTTGGCCGATTTTTTTTGGTTGGGGGTGCTCCTGCGCGGCGCTTGCCTGCGATGAACAGCCGGAAAAGGCGGCGCGGAGCGCGCCCTCGGTAACCGCGCCAGCAACGGCGCCGACCAAGCCGGCGGGGCCTCCAAACTTCGAGATCGACACGCTGGGCGCAAAAGTCGGCTACGAGCGAGCGCTGCTCGATAAAAGCGACGGGCGCGGCACGCTCCACCAATTGCTCGAGCCGACCGGCGATTTCGTGGCCGGCAAGGACGTGTCCTTGCTCGTCGACCGCAACGCAAAACTAAGCTGGGTGATCGCCTTCATCGACGAGCTCGGCAAGCTGGGCGCTAAGCACGCGTTGGTGAAGACCGAGACCCGCAAGGAGCTGTCCGACAGCCTGCCATTTTTTCCCTCGCTGTCCCTTAAAGTGCCCCCGGACTGCAGCGTGGTCGCGATGGTGCTGGAAGACCGTGGCACCGCCGTGTGGAAGCTTGCCGGCGGCGTCGCAAGCAAGCACGGCAAGGGCATGGCTGGCCCCGATCTCAGCATGACTGGCGAAAACATTGAGCGCTTTGCCAAGGCCTGTAAACAGTCCAGCACGATCTTTTTCTCGGCCGCACCGAGCGTGGAATGGGGGCTGGTTTACGACTTGGCCGCGTCCTCGAAAGTCATCGAAAAGGTATCGTTCGATACGTTCGTGTTGTTGGAGGAGACGCCGGTGCCGGGCCGTCGAGTCTCTCTCGGCCGTTAGCTTGCTTCCCGCCCTCAACCCACAGGGGCTTCGGCTCGACGCACGTTCAGCGCGCTCATCAAGCGATCGACATCCTCAATGGTGAAGGGCTTTTCGAGCTGCGCGCCGGGGTAGCGATCCAAAAATTCACGCGCCGACTCGGTGAATGCGCCACCGGTCATGAAAACGAATCGCCCCATCAGCTCGGGGCGGCGCAGTCTGACGAATTCGTAAACTGCGGCGCCGCTCACGCCCGGCATCATCAGGTCGCAAAGGACGAGGTCGAAGCGCCCGTCCTCCTCCAGCTTGCTCAACGCTTCCCGGCCGCTCACACAGACCGAGACGTCATAACGCCCTTTGAAAGCATACAGGAGGGTTTGGCCGAGCAGGGGCTCGTCGTCCACGATCAGAATACGCGAGCGGAGTGAGCCCGCTTCCGATGGCGGCTCGACGACGGCGCGACGCGCCGCGCTCTCCTCAGGCGCGAACGGCAAAACCACGTCTCGAACTTATCATGCTTGCAGCCGCCCACCACGCCAGAACTCCGCCCCTGATTCCGCCCTGACCATCTCCGCGGAACGCTCGCGAGTCTCGACGAGCTCGGCCCACGCGCGGCGGGACAGAAGAGACGGGGCGTTCGCGAAGAGCGGGAGCCGTCGTTGTCCCCCTCTGTGCATGGGCGGCGGGCATCGGCGGAACCTTGCAAAAACCGGAAATGGACGGGCTCGCGGCGGCAGGCGATCCTGACGCGGCTCCAACACTTGACGACGCACGGTCAGGGGCACACGCTCTCCGACGGCCGAAAGGCGCCCGCCCGCGCCCCTCTTCGTCACTCTTCCCGCCTCTTCGCGCCCCCCTTGCCTTCCCTCGCGACCGGTTCGAGCAGCTCCGTGACAGCAAAAGTAGACGCAAAGAAACGCGCGAAACCGAGCGCACGCACGAAGGTGCCACGCGGCGAAGCGAAGGGCTCCGTGCGCGAGCCGACCGATAACGACGACGAGCGCGAAGAGGAGGAGCCGGAGCTAGCGTCCGACCCGGAAACGTTCGACACCGAGGGCGAGGTCGTCGACGACACCGATCCGGACGAAGTCGACGACGAGCGAAGGCCAGCGGAAGACGCGGAGCCTTCGGACGAGTCCGAGGGCGACGCCGCGAGCGAACGCGGCCTCGCCAAGTTCGACGCTCTGCAGGCCTACATGCGTGAGGTGCAGCGCCACCCCCTGCTCTCCGCCGATGACGAGCATAAGCTTGCCGTCGATTACGTGAAGGGCGGGCAGGATCGCGACGTCGCCGCACGCTTGGTCACGGCAAATCTGCGCTTGGTAGTCAAGATTGCGTACGAGTACCGACGCGCTTACCGGAACATGATGGACCTCGTACAAGAGGGCAACATCGGCTTGATGCAGGCCGTTAAACGCTACGACCCATACCGCGGCGTCAAGCTGTCGAGCTACGCCGCGTGGTGGATCCGCGCTTACATGCTGCGCTTCATCCTGAACAACTGGCGCCTGGTCAAGGTCGGCACCACGCAAGCGCAGCGCAAGTTGTTCTTCAACCTGAACAAAGAAAAGGCGCGGCTCACCGCCATGGGTATCGAGCCCAGCCACGCCGAAATTGCCAAGCGCTTGAACGTCGCCGAGGCAGAAGTGACGGAGATGGATCGCCGGCTTGCACGAGCCGATGCCTCGCTCGATGCGACCGTCAACGAGGCCGACGGTCGCTCGACCACGCGCCTGGAGCTGATGCCTTCCAGCAGCGCGACTCCCGACCAGATCGCCGAGGGCTCCGAGTTCTCGGCATTGCTGCATACCGAGCTCGGTGAGTTCAGAAAAACGCTGAGCGGTAAGGACGTCGATATCTTCGAGAAGCGCGTGGTTGCCGACGACCCGCTCACGCTTCAAGAGCTGGGTGATCAGTTCGGGGTCTCGCGCGAACGCGTGCGACAGCTGGAGTCCCGCCTCATGGGCAAGCTACGCGAGCATCTGCGCGCAAATTTCGGTGACGCGGTCGGCGTCGGCGGCGCCTGAACCGCGCCGGATCAAGCGGCGTGGCCGGCAAGTTGTATGTGGTCGGTACGCCGATCGGCAATCTGGGTGACATCACGCTACGCGCGCTGGAGACGCTGAAGCAGACGATGCACTTGGCCGCCGAAGACACGCGGCACACCCGTCAGCTCCTCACCCACTTCGCGATCCATGAACGCGCGCTGCATGCGCTGGACGCGAACGCCGGCCCGCGCAAGGTCGAAGAGCTCATCACGCTGCTCGAAGGCGGCAATGACGTCGCGCTCGTCACTGACGCGGGCATGCCTTCGGTAAGCGATCCCGGCGCCGCGCTGGTGCGTGCCGCTCATGGCCGCGGCATCTTGGTTTGCCCCATCCCTGGCCCGAGCGCGGTGACGGCGGCGGTGGGGGCGTCGGGCCTGGTCGACGGCGCCTTCGTGTTCTTGGGTTTTCTGCCGCGCCGTGGCCGGAAGCGCAAAGATGCGCTGTTGCGCATCGAGAAGAGCGAGGATCCCGTGTTGATCTTCGAATCCCCACAGCGCCTGTCCGCGACGCTGAACGAGCTTGCCGAGCGCATGCCCACCCGTGCCTGCACGCTGTGCCGAGAGATCAGCAAGCTGTACGAGGAGATCACGCCGTCCACGCTGCTCGCGCTCAGTCAGCGCCAAACAGAATGGCGCGGTGAAATCACGCTCGTGATCGCCGCCACCGACCCGCGCGAGGAGGCGGAGGTCGACCTCGCGCCGCTCGAGGCGCGCATCATGGGTCGGCTCGCCGAGGGGGCCACGGTGAAGACGTTGGTCAGCGAGTTGAGCGATGAAGCGGCTTTACCCCGCCGCGAGCTGTATGCACTCGTACAACGGCTGCGCGAGCAGAGCACGAGCGGATAGCGTCTCCGGTTCAGCCCCGCGCATTCGGGGCCCACGCTTGACGCATCGCCCGAAGACGACGCCAGACTTTAGCCACTCCGGAGCTTCTTGAAGCGCGATCCATACTGCGCATCATCGGAGATTTCGACCACCCTGGGCGTCTGATAGGCCGCCATACGGGGGCGGCAGAATGCGCCCAAGCGGCGCTTGAAATCAGGTAAAGGCTCGGGCGACTTCAAATTGAAGCGCGCGCTCACGACCTGACCCATCATCGGGTGAGGTCTGCCGAACACCGCGACGTCTTGCACGTTGTCCATCTGCAATAACAGGTTCTCGACCTCGGCTGGGTAGACCTTCTGCCCGCCAACGTTGATCAAGTCGCTGACCCGACCCAAAATCCGCAAGTACTCGCCATCGACTTCGACTGCGTCTTGGGTGTTCAGCCAGCCGTCCTCGTCGATCAGGTCCGGAGCGTTCAAATAACCAAGCATGGCGGCGTCCGCTTTCACCCACAAAATATGGTCGATGATTTTGGTTCGAAAGCCATCGCCGGTGAACTTGATCCAGAGCGACTCGGAGTCACGCGACCGTGAACGCAACACCCCCAGCTCCGACATGCCGTATGTCTGCACCAAGGCCACGTCGGGCAAGATTTCGTGCAGCTTTTTCAGTGTGCTCGGCGGCATGGGCTCGGTGCCGTACGCGATCACCTTCAAAGAAGAGAAGTCATATTGCTCGAACAGCTGGGAAATGAGCCACAAGTTCAAAAACGTGGGTGACGTGGGCAGGGTGTGCACGCGGTACTTTTCGATCGCCCGAGACACCGCCTCTGGGTCGCGGGTCGGAACCGTGACCATGGTTCCGCCGCTGGCGAGCGCATTGAACAACGTGTCGATACCCCCGATGTGATCGAACAACAGGAACGTGAGCGTGGTCTTCCGCCTTCTGGGCTTATGGAATTTCTCCAGCAGAGCCACCAGATCGTGCAGGATTGCTTTGGGCTTGCCGGTCGAGCCGGAAGAAAAGATGACCAGGCCGGCGTGCTCGCGCGCAATCAACTTCTTGGTGACGGCGTTCGTTACGGTGCGGGGAAACTCATGGAACGTGTACGCGTCGGCTGCATCGAACACCACCAGAAGTCGCGCCTCCGCGATGTCCAAGAACTGCTCCCGCTGGCTGCGCAGCAGCGGCGTGAGCGGAACGCAGACGGCTCCGAGCCTCAGCAGCGCAATTAGCGCGGCGCACGTGTTCGGCGAAAAGTTGCCCTCCACCGCAACGACCTGGCCTGGTCCGACCTGACGCGCAGATAGCTCTTCGTGCCAGGCGTCCGCGAGCTTGGCGAGCTCGCGATAGCTCGTGACCGTGTCGCTCCAAACCAGAGCCGGGGCGTCACCCCAGGCGACGATTCGCTCGAACAGCCAGGGCGCGATCATGGGCGGGAACGCTCGCCTCCCGCTCAGCTCACGCCGCCTAGATAAATGACTTGGCCGGTAATGTTATCGCTACCAGGGCTGATGAAAAAGTCGCACACATTGGCGCAATCGAAGTTCGTGCCCAAGCGCTTGATCGCGAGGTTATTGACTACGGCGTCGATCTTGTCCTGAGGCACGCCGCGAATCATGTCGGTCATGATTGGAGTCGCGCCGAACGAGTTGCAAGTGATACCCCACTGGCCGAGCTCGAACGCCAAGATACGCGTAAACGTGACGACCGCGGCCTTGGAAGCGGCGTACATTGCTTCGCCCGCGAGCGCGATTGGCGCAACGATCGTGGTAAAGTTTACGATTCGGCCGTACTTACGACGAATCATCACTTTCGCCGCGTCCCGACACACGAGCATGGTGCCCGTGACGTTGACCGACAGCATGCGGTCAGCGGTCTTTGCTGGCGTCAATAGAATGTGATTCATGCTGGCGATGGCCGCGTTGTTCAGCACCACGTCGATCCGGCCATGGCGCTTCGTCATGTCGGCGACCATCAAGCGTACGGCACGTTCATCGGCCACGTCCACCTCGTGATGCGTGTACGCCGGATCTTTGAGATCACTATCACCGCGGCTGCAGCCTTCGACCCAGTAGCCCTTGCTCAGGTAGTACTCACACAAGTAACGACCGATGCCTTTTCGACTGCCGGTGATCAACATCACCGGGCGCTCGCTCGTTACGTTCTCCCTCATGCTGCACCCAGCTCGGCCACCGTCGCCAGGACGTGATCGGCCAAGACGCCGACGGTGCGGAACGGGCTGTTGCGCGCGGACATCGCCTTGTCGTTGGCCAACGTAACGGACGCGCCATGCTCGGCCTCGACCCGGTGCTCGACCTCCACGATCAGCGAAACGACGCCCAGCGAGTCCAGGACCGCGTCCTTACCGACCAACACGGTGTCTTCGTTCAAAGTAGCGGGCGCGCTATCCCCGGTTTGCGCGAATACTTCTTGAATGCTCGCAACGACGATACTGACTGCGGATGAACGTTCAATCATTGGACTTGAGCTCGATACGTGAAGGCACGTTGATATTAGCGCCATTTCGCAATAGAACCGGTACGGTTTCGAGTCAGCGACACGTTGCATGGAACGACCTTCGCCACGACGAATGAAGCTCCAATCAAGGATCCACGCCGATTTTGCCGCTTGGCAGAATGGCCCACCGGGCTCAGAGCGAGGATGCCATGGCCAACGTTCGGCGCACGCATCGCTTGGGCCGTTGCCACGCACGCCGCGTACCGTTCAGCCTGACCGTTGCGGGCGGAGCGTGCGAGCCTGAGGAAAAGCGGAGCATCGCCTTGGTCGGCGCGCACCTCTGTGGTCAGATCACGAAACACTGGGCTCAACGCCCAGATATCCAGAATCGTAAGCCAACGCCGAGACCAAGCCGCGCGCCCTCGGATTATCGATTTCTCGCCCGGGAAACCTCGCAGCGTCTAGACTTCCTTTCTTTGCGGCGCGACCGGGAAAGCCTTTTGGCCGACCCTCGTCTACGTTGGGCAGCGAGCACTGTGTTCCGAGAAACAGCGCACATTTGGAAAAAAGAGCAGCCTTAAGACTCGAGTACCTAGACGGCTTGCGGGCGCTAGCGGCGGTGTACGTGGTGCTCTTCCACGCCGGGCTGGGCTTTTTTCGGCCCGACGGTCGGCTATCGCACTCGGTGCGCAACCTGCAGCGTGCCTTGAGCTTCGGTCACGACGCAGTGGGGGTGTTCATCGTGCTGTCGGGTTATTGCCTGATGCTGCCGGTGGCACGCGCCGAGGGCCACCTCGTGCGCGGACTGCAAGATTACGCCGCGCGCCGAGCGTGGCGAATTCTCCCGCCCTATTACGCGGCGCTGATCCTGAGTGTGCTGCTCATTGCGTGCTTCCCGATACTCCGAACACCCACGGAAACCATCTGGCAGGACTCATTTCCCACCTTTGGCTTCTGGCCACTCGCTAGCCACCTCCTCTTGATTCACAACCTGTCGCCATCGGTAGCGCACACCATCAATGGCCCGCTATGGAGCGTGGCCACTGAATGGCAGATTTATTTTTTCTTTCCGCTACTGCTGTTGCCCATCTGGCGCCGCTTCGGCCCGCTGCCGACAATCGCACTGGGTTTCGGAGTGGGCGCCGCCCTTACCGTCGCCGCGCCCGACGCCGCGTATTCCGCCGCCTCCTGGTACCTTGGCCTATTCGCGCTCGGCATGTGCGCAGCCGGCATTGGCTTCGCCACTCGCCCGCTGGAACGCTCGCTACGTGAACGCGTGCCATGGGCGGTCGTCAGCTGGTTTCTGCTGGGCTCGGTCGCGGTCGGCATAACGCTGCTGATCAAGGTTTGGTTCACGGTCATGCCGTTCAGCGATTCGCTAGTCGGTGCCGCCACCGCGAGCGCGCTCGTCTACTTGACGAGGCATGCTCTGACGCAGACGCCGGCGATGCGGCCCGCGCTGCTGCGGCTCTTGGAGTGGTCACCGTTGGTTAAGCTGGGCAGGTTTTCTTACAGCCTATACCTCACGCACCTGCCCGTGGTTGCGCTGTGCTACTTCTGCGTGCGCCGCTTGGCGGTCTCCCCGAGCTGGCAACTGCTCGCGCTGATCGCGCTCAGTCTGCCGCTCTCGGTGCTGTTTTCGTACGCATTTTTCTGGGTGTTCGAGCGCCGCTTCGTGGGTAGCCCGGGCGCGTTTTTCCGCAGGCGCGCGGTTTAACGCGGGCCGCGCGAGCCGTCACAAACGGGCCGCGACTATGCTAAGACCCCGGCCGTGTTCGAAGCGCTCACCAAAGGTTTTCGCGAAGCTCAAAACCGCCTCGCCGGTCTCACCGAGCTGAATCAGAAGAACGTCCAGGCCGCGCTCAAGGAAGTGCGCCTGTCGCTGCTCGAAGCAGACGTCGAGCTGGGCGTGGTCAAGCGCTTCTTGGCCACGGTCGAAGAAAAAGCGCTCGGCACCACCGTGCAAACGCGGGTGCGTCATGGCGGTGAGACACACCGCGTGTCCGCCGGGGATCAGTTCGTCCGAATCTGTCACGACGAGCTCGTGGCCATGATGAGCTACGAGGGCGAGGCCATGACGTTCGCGGCCACCGGCCCGACGGGCGTGATGATGGTGGGTTTGCAAGGCTCCGGCAAAACGACCACCACCGCCAAGCTCGCGCGCTGGTTCGAGAAGCAGGGTAAATCTCCGCTGTTGGTCGCCGCCGATATGCAACGCCCGGCGGCGGTCGAACAGCTCAAGGTGCTCGGCGCGCAGTTATCGGTGCCGGTGTTCAACATCGACGGCGCCTCACCGCTCATGATCTGCGAGGCCGCGCGCGAAGAAGCCAAGCGGCTCGCTTGCGACGTCATCATTTACGACACCGCGGGCCGCCTCGCGATCGACGAAGCGCTGATGGGTGAGCTGGCGGCGATCAAAGCCTCCGTCACGCCGGACAACATCTTCTTGGTGATCGACGCGATGATCGGTCAAGACTCGGTGAAAACCGCGAGCGGTTTCAATGCTCGCTTGGGCGTCACCGGCGTGATTTTGACCAAGCTCGACGGTGACGCCCGCGGCGGCGCGGCGTTGTCCGTCAAGGAGGTGACTGGCGCGCCCCTTTTGTTCGTGGGCATGGGCGAAACCACGGACAAGCTCGAGCCATTCCGCGCCGAAGGCATGGCCAGCCGCGTGCTCGGGATGGGCGACGTCGTGGGCCTGATGCAGGACTTCGAAGAAGTCGTCGACCAGAAGAAGGCCGAGGCCGACGCCGCCCGCATGATGCAGGGCCAGTTCACGCTGGACGACTTCTTGAATCAAGTCCGCACCATCCAAAAGATGGGCTCGCTGAAAGACCTGATGGAAAAGATCCCAGGCCTCGGCGGCATGATGCCGCCCGGTGCGGCGGCCAATCTAGACGACAGCGAGCTCACCCGCATCGAGGCCATGATTCAGTCGATGACTCAAAAGGAGCGCGACGACCCAAACGTGCTCGTGCGCGAGCCTTCGCGCGTGCAGCGCATCGCCAAGGGCTCGGCGCAGCCCGCCGAGGGTGTGAGTGAGCTCGTGCAGCGCTTCTTGTTCATGCGCCAGATGATGAGCGGCATGGGCGGCGATCCGGGCGGTATGCTGAGCAAGATCCCGGGCATGGGCGGCTTGAACATGGCGCGCAACATGCGGCGCGCGATGAAGAGCGGCAAAATGCAGGACGTCATGCAGAACATGGGCGGCATGCCCGGTATGGGCGGCATGCCCGGTATGGGCGGTATGCCGGGTATGGGCGGTATGCCGGGTATGGGCGGTATGCCGGGTATGGGCGGTTTTCCAGGGATGCCCGGCTTCGGCGGGCCGCCCGCGCCAAAGATGCGTGTCTTGTCGCAGGGCGAGAAAAACGCAAAAAAGAATCAGCGCAAGCGGGAACGCGACGCGCGCAAAAAGAGCAAGGGTAAGAAATGACTTCGCGTAAACTAACGTTGACATTGAGCTTCGCGTTGCTGACGGCTTGCGTCGGAAGCCCGACCACCTCCACGACCACTAGCAAGCCGCACGACGCTAAGGCGGCGGCGGAGCGCCTAAAAACGTTCATCTTGAACGAGCCGCCGGCCGATATGGGCACGCAGCTGGACGTCGACTTGGACGGTAAGCTGAAGTTGCTCGCCGCTCGCGTCGAGGCAGCCACGCCGGCCAAGCCCGGCGATCGGGTGAAGGTGACCCTTTACTGGCAAGCACAGAAAAAGCTCGAGGCCGGTTGGAAACTCTTCACGCACGTGGTGGACGGCTCCGGCGAGCGCTTGATCAATATCGACAGCGTCGGCCCGCTGCGCGAGCTTTGGGACGGCACGCCGTCCTTGCCGCCGGACGATTGGGAGCCGGGAAAGACCTACGTGGACGAACAGGTTTTTACCATCCCGTCCAAGGCCCGGAGCGACCGATTGCAGATTTTGACCGGCGCTTTCCGCGGTCATGACCGCATGAAGGTCGTTTCCGGCCCGCACGACACCACGAACCGGGCAATCGTGGCCACTCTGGCTCTCAACGGCCGCCCGAGCGGCAAGAACGAGCACCTGCCAACACTGCGCGTCGACAAGCTGGAGCCCAGCTCGAAGATCAAGCTCGACGGCAAGCTCGATGAGCCCGCTTGGCTAACTGCCGCCAGCACCGGACCGCTCGTCGACGTGAGCACGGGGGAACTGAAAAAAACTGCGCCCGTGAATGGCGACGTGAAAGTCCTCTGGAATGACGAGGGCATCTATGTCGGGTTCTCCGTCGCCGACACCGACATCATCGGTGGCTTCAAGAAGGGTGAGAAAGACCCGCATCTGTGGACGAAAGATACGGTCGAGATCATGGTCGACCCCGACGGCGACGGCGATAACAAGGACTATTACGAGATTCAGATTGGCCCCCAGAATCTGGTCTTCGATTCCCAGTTCGATGCCTACAACGAGCCCAAAGTCGAGCCCGACGGCCCGTACGGGCATCAAGAATGGTCGTCCAACCTGAAGAGCGCGGTCGCGCTCGACGGCACCGTGGACAAGAGCGACGACGAAGACCGGGGCTACACGGTCGAGGCGCTGATCCCGTGGAAGTCGTTCAGCAAGGCCCTGAAGCTCCCGCCGGAGCTCGGCTCTACGTGGCGCATCAATTTTTACGCCATGAAGAACAACGCCGGAGTGGCTTGGTCCCCGATCTTGGGCCAAGGCAACTTTCATCGTGCCCCTCGCTTTGGCCGCGTGACTTGGTCCAAAAAAGGGATGGATGCCACGCCCAGCGCGTCCGGCTCGGCGAAGGCGCTGAGCTCGGCGAGCCCAGCCAACTCCGCGGCGGTACCGCCCGGTGCGGCGAGTGCGGCGACCCTAGGCTCCGCGCGGGCCAGCTCGGGAACGGGGATTACGACCGGAGCGCCGCGTGTCACCGGCGCTGCTACCAGCACCGCTCCGCGCGCGATCGTGCACGTGCCGGCCGGTGTCCCGGTAGCCCGTTGATGGCCTTGCGGAGTTGAGTCGCGCTCGCGCGCGAGCGCGACGAAGCGCTGACGCAGCCAGGGCGGGTAATCACGCAAGTCGAGTCGCTCACGGGCGACACCGACTGCGCGCGGGGCGACATGAGCCCCGCGCGTGGACTCGAGCCCAGCCTAGAACGGGTCGGGCTTGGTATGGTCACGGGCCGCGCCGGAGAGCACTCAGCCTTCGGCGTCGCGGCCAGCCACGGAGGTCCGCGAGCGTCACTGCCGCGCGCTGCCTTGCCGAGTCACCCTCTGCGACAACTCGCGCTGGCTCGCGCAAAAGAACCGAGGGCTCCCCTTATTTAGCTTTCCGACGACCGCGCGAGTGCAGGAGTTACCGTTAGCGACGCTTGGTGGCGCGGTACCGGTTAGTGTCGCCGCGTGATCGCGAGGCGTTCGACCGGGCCTCTCCGGGCGGTCAAGGCCGGTACTTGCGGATGGTGGCGCCTTGAGCGTCGGCGCATTGCGCGAGTTCGCGGGCGGCTTCGGTCAGCTGGGCTCGCGCGGTGTCCAGGGCTTTTGCGGCTTCGGTCTGCGCGCTTGGCTCGGCCAACAACGCCTTGGCGTGTGCGGTCTCGCGGAGAGCGCGCAGGTGCACGGTGAACCCCGCCACGCAGATTCGTTTCAACTGACACAGCTCTGGGGTCTCGCAAGATGCGCTCGCTAGCGCACCGAATAGCTCGCGCTTGGCGGAGTTGGGCGCGGCGCGCAAAGCATCGATGGCGCGTCCGATGCGGCCGGCTTCCGCCTTTTGCGCGGCGGAGGGGCCAAAGGAGCACTGGCTCAGCAGCACGAGCCAGAAGAACGCAGCGCGCCTCAGTCCGCGGCTTTCGGGGGCGGACCCATCTGGATGCGCTCGCCGATGTATGCGCCGATCAGCGTGAAAAGCACCCCGAGCGCGGCGTACAGCACGTACATGAAGGCGGGCATCGTCTTCACCGTCTGATTGACGTAGAGCAGAAATGCCGTTGGAATTGCGACCAAGAAAACCGCGACCATCGGTTCGATGAAGGTCTTGCCCGGGGAAATCAGGCCGATCAACATGCCGCCCAAGAACCAAACCGGGATGGCGATGCGCATGCCGGCCGAGCCCTCGAAGTCGAATGCAGGCACGACCATGGGCAAGCCCATGACCAAGGCTGCGGTGATCACGGTCATGATCGCGACCGAGACCCCGAACCAGAGCGGGCTGAAGCCCTCTTGTTGGTAACGCCGCTCGAGCTCCTCCTGACGCGTCAGCGAACGCTTCAGATCGTCGATCTTTGCACCGCACGACACGCAACGATTGTTGGCGAGCGGAGGCGTGTTCGAGAAGCCACACGATGGACAGATGATCTTGGTAGCAACGGCCATTTTCAAACCCTGATGGTACTCGTAAAAACTTACACGGTCCGAGCCGACTTGTCGCGGCGTCGAGCTCCGCACCCTCTGGAACACACCGGCCTACAGTCCCGCCGCGACTTTGGCCTTCATTTGCCTGATAGCCGCGGTTGGCCGCTCAGCCGGGCTTCTGCGCCGCGTTCCGCGCGGTCTCGGGCGATGCTCGGCGTGGCGCGCAACGCGGAACAAAGTGCCGCGTCGAGTGTCGGATAAACTTGGCGCCGATGCCCCGATACCCTTCAAGCCCGGATGTCGTCGGCGCCCCCGCCGCCTCTGACCACGACCTCGAAGCCCTGCCCGCTCCTCGCCGGCCCTGGCGGCGAGCGACGCTCAGCGCGTTGACTTTGTCCGCCGTCGGCTCGCTCGTGCTCGCGTATCAGCTGCGCGGCGAAGCATTCTTTGCGCTCGAAGGCGGACCGCCCTTCGATCTCGGTGAGCTGAGCCAATTTCGCCCGGCGCCGAGCAACGAAAACACCTGGGTGCATGGCAATGCCGCGCTGCATGTCGATGGCGCCGTGCACTACGCGAGGCCGCTCGAGCGAGACACCTATCGCTTGGCTCGGGTCGAGGGCAACGAGAGGCTATGGGTTCAAATCAGCGTGCCCGATGAGCCTTCCGATCCGGATGGGATGCACTTCGTGCCACCCACCTCCTTCGTCGGGCGGCTAATCCCGGTAAGCCGCGCTGGCCTCCGTCACGGCGTGGTACGCGCCGCGGTCAGCGACGCGTGGCAAGGGTCGGTGCCCGAAGACGCCTGGCTCTTGGTGGATGGTGAAGCGCCGCACACGACGCGTTGGGCGCTCGGGCTGTGCGGTTTGTTTCTCGGCTTTGCGACTTTCAGCGTGATCGGCCTCGGAAAGTTGACGCAGAAGGTGGGCTGAGCAAAACCGCGCGTGCGCAGCATGCCTCGCACCGCCGCTTCGGTTGCTCAAGAAATCCCAGATGTCCTGATCGTTGGCGCTGGTATCATGGGCACGATCTGCGCCTGGGAGCTGGCGGGCCACGGCTGCAAGGTAACGGTGCTCGAACGCAGCGTGCCGGGCGCAGAAGCGTCCAGCGCGGCCGCCGGGATTCTGGGAGCTCAGGCCGAAGCGCACGCACCGGGCCCCATGACCGAGCTCTGTTTGGCGAGCCGCGCCCGCTACGCCAAATTCGCCGCCACGCTCGTCAAAGAAACGCGGATAGACGTCGGATATCGGGAGTGCGGGGTTCTGCAGGTCGCCTTCACGCGGCAAACGGTATCCGAGCTAACGCGCAAAGCTTTATGGCAGAAGAAACGCGGCTTACCGAGCGAGCCACTCACACCCCGCGCGCTTGCGAAGTACGAGCCTACTCTGTCACCGAAGCTCAGCGGTGGCCTCCGCTTTACCGCGGACGCGCGCGTCGAGCCGAAGGCACTACTGCGAGCGCTCCATATCGCGGCCCTGCAACGCGGCGTGATCTTTCGAAGGGGCTCCTTCGTGCGGCGCGTCGTGGTCGAGGGGGAGCGCGCGCGGGGTGTGGCGCTCGACGACGGCAGCATCCTGAGAGCGCACAATGTCGTCGTCGCCGCGGGCAGCTGGACATCCCTAATCGATGGGCTGGGCTTGCCGACGGGGCGCGTGATCCCCGCGCGCGGACAGATCGTGGAGCTCGAGCTACCCGCGCCCCCGCTGTCCCACGTGGTGTTCGGTCCCGGCGCGTACCTCGTGCCACGCGACGACGGGCGCGTACTGATCGGCTCGACGCTCGAGTTCGTTGGCTACGAGCGCGAGGTGACCGCGGGAGCGGTGCGCGATCTGCTAGTGCAAGCGACCGCCATTTTACCGGGTCTTGCGCAGGCGGCCCTGCGCGCCACTTGGTCCAACTTTCGCCCCTACACGAAGGACGAATTGCCGCTGATCGGCCGCACCGAGATCGCGCGTTTGTTCTTGGCCACCGGCCACTACCGAAACGGCATCTTGCTCGCGCCAATCAGCGCCGAGATCATCAGAGCCGCGGTGCTGGGCGAACGTGCGCCGCTCGCGGCGGCGTGGCTCGAAGCCTTTCGCCCGGAGCGCGCCGTTTGAGCTGTGCTATGAACCGCGCGAGATGACCGCCCCGCCCCCGCTCGATCTTGGCGTACTGGTCTCGGGCACCGGGTCGAACTTACAAGCCATTCTCGACGCCGTTGCGACAGGTGCGCTGAGCGCGCGCGTGAAGATCGTGATCTCCAATCGCCCCGGCGTGCCGGCCCTGGAGCGCGCCCGCGCCGCCGGCGTGCCCGCGCTGTGCATCCCACACCAAGGTTTTCCGAACCGTGAGGCGTTCGACCGAGCGCTCGTGGCGGCACTGCGCGAAGCAGAGGTAAGCTGGGTCGTGCTGGCCGGCTTCATGCGCCTGCTGACGCCGGAGATACTGGACGCCTATCCGGGTCGAATCATCAATATTCATCCCGCACTGCTGCCCTCTTTTCCGGGTCTGGAAGCCGCGCGGCAGGCGCTCGAGTACGGCGTCAAGATCACGGGCTGCACCGTGCATTTCGTCGACCGTGGGGTGGATTCGGGAAAGATAATCGCGCAACGCGCGGTCGCCGTCGAGCCTCGAGACGTGCTCGCCACGCTTTCTGCGCGTATACATCGCGCCGAGCACGAGCTGTTCGTGAGCGTGCTGCGGGACATCGCCGCCGGACAGATTACGCCATTTTCGACCGAGGCTTGAGTGACGTCTAGGCATTATGACGTCGTCGTCCTGGGCCGATCACTGGGAGCGCTGGCCGCCGCCGCCGTGCTCGCACGTCGGGACTTCAGGGTACTCTTGCTCGGCCAAGGCCAGCGCGGGCAGACTTACCGTTTCGAAGAGCATGTGCTTTGTCGACGCGCATTCACGCTGCTCGGCGGCTCATCGCCGACCTGGCGGCGCATCCTCCACGAGCTGGCCCAGAGCCCGCAGTTTCGGCGACGCAGCATCCCGCTCGACCCGATGTTCGTGATGCTCAGTGAAGGTCGACGCGTCGAGGTGCCGCCAGACATGGAGCTCTTCGGCCGCGAGATCGAGCGCGAATTTCCGGAAGTGAGGCAGCTCGTGGATGAGCTCTACAACACCATTGCGCAGGCGAACGCAGCCGCCGATGCGGCCTTCGAGAAAGACGCGCTCTGGCCGCCCGGAAGCTTCTGGGAGCGCTTCGAAACCAACCGGCTCGCCGCTACGCTGCCGCTCGCTCAGGGTGAGCGCAGCTTCGATCTGCTCGCTAAATTTCCGCCTGGACATGCGTATCGCGACATCACCACGGTGCCGGCGACCTTCGCCTCGAACAAGGCGCTGACGGGCAGGGAATTTTCGCCCTTCGCGCTGGCGCGCCTGCACGGCGCATGGACACGTGGCGTGCAATCTCTCGCCCGCGGCGAGGATGAGCTCTCGGAATTTTTATGCGAGCGCATCGAAACCCATGGGGGGGTGATCGAGCTGAGCCGGCGCGCCGAGTCACTGGTCACGCGGCGCGGCGTCGCGGTTGGGGTGGTGCAGGACGGCGAGGAGGCCGCTACGGGCGCTGGCGCGGTGCTCAGCGACCAACCGGGTGAAGCGCTCGCGCAGCTCTCTGGTGGAGAGGGCATCACCAAGTCTGCGCGCGACGATTGGCCCCGCTTGAACGTCGAGGCCGGCCGCTTCGTGCTCAGCGTGGTCGCCAGCACGCGCGGACTACCCGGCCCGCTTTCGAAGGAGTCCTTCGTCTTGCCGCCGGAGCGCTCGCGGCGTGATCCGCGGCATCCGACCGTGCACCTGCAGCGCTTCGAAGCGTCGGCATTTTCCGAAGGGCGCGCCCAAGCGCGCCGTGAAACACTGCTCGTGGCGGAGGCCATTTTGCCGGCGCGAGGCCCGCTCAGCCTGCTCGAGGCGCGCGAGGCGGTGCTCGGCGTTTTGCGCGAGGCGCTGCCATTTCTCGACGAGCACCTGTTGATCGTTGATTCGCCACATGACGGGTTGCCTCTGTACGACTACAGAAGCGGCAGCCGGCGCGAGGTCGATCGCGTACACTTGCAGGGCGCCCTGCCCGGGCAGGAGGCGATGGAGCCCGTGTGGGCCATCGAGCCCGCGGGCTACCTCGATTTGGCGGGTGAGCCCGTGCGCGGTCCGATTCCCAACACCTACTTGGTGGGCAAGACGGTGTTGCCCGGTCTAGGGCAGGAGGGCGAGCTGATGGCAGCCTTCGGAGCGGCCCGGCTCATCACCCGAAAAGATGGTGCGCGCCAGAAAATGCGTCGGCAAATGTGGAGCAAAATCGAGACGACGTGACCAGCTTCCACTCTCAACTTTCGATCGAGCTCGAGGCGTAAGTCGTGCGGGTCGTTGCCGGGCAATTTGGCGGGCGTGCGTTGACCACCGCGTCGGGCGAGGCGACGCGGCCCACGGCCGCGCGCGCTCGAGAAGCGCTCTTTGCGATCCTCGCGGATGTGAGACACGAGCGTGTGCTCGACTTGTATGCGGGCAGCGGCGCTTTGGGCATCGAGGCCCTGTCGCGCGGCGCTGAGCACCTCGTTCTCGTCGAGTCGAACCGTGCGGCGCAGCGCGCGATCCGAACTAACTTGGACGTGCTCGGCATCGGCGAGCGCGCGCAGCTCCTGCCGCTACGCGCCGAGGCGGCGCTCAAGGCGCTGACGCGTCACGCGCCCTTCTCGCTCGTCTTTGCAGATCCGCCCTGGGCGGATGGCCAGCCTGCTCTCGAGTTTCTCGAAGAGCTCGCGCGCCGATCGTTGCTCACTCCGGCCGCGCGGCTTGTTCTGGAGCACGCGGCGCGCGCTGCGCCCGCGCTCGGCTCGAGCTCGCCGCTGGCCGCGCTCGATACGCGCCGTTGGGGTGACACCGGGATTACGCTTTTCGGTCTTCGCGCACCGCCGCCGAGGAACGACGGGGGGCCGGACTCCGACTGCACGCCGTCCACCTCTTAAGAACCCTCGCGCTCGGTCGGAGGGGTAGCTATAGTCGAGCCGCTCTTAAAGCCGCGGTTTTCGTGTTGACGATGACGAAAGTGGAGTGCCCCGATGTCTGAAACCACCCCGCCCGTTCCGAAGTCCGGCGGCAGCGGTCCGTTCATTCTTGCTGCAATAGTCATGCTTCTGCTGATGGGCGGCCTCATCTATTGGAAGACCAAGACCGGCGATACGGAGACCGCCAAAACCGAAGCCCCGAAGCCATCAGCCACGGTTGAGCAACCCACATTGGACGAGCCGCCGCCTCCGCCGCCTCCCGTCGCCTCGACCGATAGCTCTGCGAAACCGGATACGACGCCCGGCACGAAAAAGGTGGGAAGCACGGGTGGCGGGTCCGCGTGCGGTGAATGCACGGGGGATCCGAATCCCGGGCTGCAAGCGGCGCTAAGCGGCAAGGCTGGCCAGAGTCGCGCTTGTTACGAGAAGGCCCTGAGCTCCAACGCGACTCTTTCTGGGCGGATGACGGTTGCCATGAAGATCAATGCGCAAGGCTTCGTATGTAGTGCGAGCGTCAAGAGCGATCTGGGTAATCCACTGGTCGAAAATTGCGTGCTGCAGAACTTCCGGTCCGCGACATTTCCGGCGCCCAAGGGCGGCTGCGTCGAGGCATCCGTGCCGTTGTACTTCAAGCCCAAGACCTGATGCGCTGCGGCGTTTGCCTGAAATATCTGGCGTTCGTTGCCGGTGGCGTCATGGCCTGCGGCGGAGCTTCGTGTGGTGGAAAGGATGTTACGTCGATTTGCCCGAGCCTTCCGCGCTTTGGCGACTCTGCAGTCGGAGATAGTTCGAACGCGGGCGCGGCCGGCGATGACGCGCAGGCCGCGCTTGCTCGTGCCATGGACGCGGGCTGTGTGACTGCGCCGATGTCCTCTGCCAACGGCGGCGGGGACGGCGGCATGGGCCGCGCCTCGAACAACGGCCACGATGCAGGCGCGGGTGGAAGCAGTGCCGGTGCGGCAGGACAGGATTGAGGAAGACCGCGGCGCGGCTGTCGTCAGTGCTTCCGACGCGCAGCGCCCACGAGCAGGCGCGCGCTTTGGTATCTTGCTGACCGTTGCCTACGACGGTCGCCGGTTTTCTGGATGGGCGAGACAAGCCAATGCGCGCAGCATCGCGGGCGAGCTCGACGGCGCGATCACCGCCATCGATCCCAAGGCGAGTGCCACGCGCGGGCTGAGCCGCACCGACGCGGGCGTACACGCCCGTGAGCAGCTCGCGGCGTTCGACACCGATAAGGACATTGCGCTCCGCGGCTGGGTCCTGGCCATTTCACAGCACTTGCCCGACGAGATCGCGATCGTGCGTGCGGCGCGCGTTCCGCCGGGGTTCGATGCGCGTCGTCACCTCACGCGCAAGGTGTATCGTTATACGGTCCTTCACAGCCTGGTCCGCGATCCCTTTTTAGAGGGCCGGGCCTGGCGCATCCTGGAGAGGTTCAACCACTCCGACCTGAACGCAATTGCGCAGTCCCTGGTCGGCACGCATGACTTCGCCGCATTCCGTGGCGCGGCCGACACACGCACGGACACGGTGCGACAGATATTTCGCATCGACGTGGGCCCAGCGCATAGCGATCACCGCATCACCCTGATCGATGTCGAAGGCGACAAGTTCTTGTACAATATGGTGCGAATCATCGTGGGGACGCTGATTGACATCGGCCGCGAACGGCGCCCGAAGGACGCGCTCGTCCGTGCGCTCGCGAGTCATGCGCGAACGGATCTAGGCATCACGGCTCCGCCAGACGGCCTCTGTCTAGAACGTGTCACGCTCGACGCGTGGCAACTAACCGAGCCCTCTCTGTCTGAACGACGGAGCGCGCCCGACGAAGCGCCGCTCGGCTTGAATAAGCTCGTTTCCTGGCCGCCCGCGCATTGACGGACGTCGCACCGTCGCGTAGCTTCCGCCGGCGACAACGCGGGCTAGGACCCGTTCGTCGAGCTACGCTCAGTCGGGTCTAGCGACAGCGACTTATCGAGCGAGCAGCCTCAGGAGCTTTGAAACGAAGATGGGCCTCAAGCAAAAGATCGTCGACCGAAGCAAGCAGGCACTTCTTCGTCCAAGCGTCTTGCGCTGGGTCACCGACGATCGCGTCATGAAGGCGACGGAGGGTTTCATGGACGCACGGACACGCGTCCGTGACGCGTGGAACGTGCTCTTGAACGGCAACGAGCTCCCGAACATCGACCCTGCCCTCGACGAGCACATCGGCCAGTCCGCGCCCGAGGTCACGACCCGCAAAGCGGTGAACGGGAGCAACGGAAACGGGAGCAGCGGCCACGGCGTCAATGGCGCCAGCGGGCACGCCTCCGAGATCAACGGGCATGCCACCACGAACGGCGCGCGCATCAACATGACCGACCGAGAAGGGTCGTCGGACATGGGTGAGTCGCTGAAAGAGCGCGGCAGCCTCGCCAATATCGGCGGCAAAGACGTATTCGAGAAGTGCTTCAAATTCATGGCGGCGGACAACGCCCGCAAGATGGGCATCTATCCCTTCTTCCGCCCGCTCGATTTCGCGGACGGTCCAGAAGCGCAGATCAACGGCAAACGCGTGGTGATGTTCGGATCGAACAACTACTTGGGCCTCACCACCCACCCCAAGGTGCGGGACGCCGCCAAAGCCGCGATCGACAAATATGGCACCAGCATGACCGGCTCACGCCTGGTCAACGGCTCGATGCGCCTGCATGAAGAGTTCGAAGAAAAGCTCGCCAAGTGGTTCAACAAGGAATCCGCGCTGGTGTTCACGACGGGTTACCAGGTCAACATCGCGACCTGCGCCGCGCTGCTTTCGAACAAGCAGTCGGTAGCGGTGATCGACCGCAACGTGCACGCTTCGCTGTACGATGGCACCCGGCTCGGGCAATCCGCGGGCGCCCGGCTCGTTCGCTATCGACACAATGATGCGGAATCACTCGATAAAGCGCTGGAGAAGCTGGAGGCGGGGGACGGCGCGTTCGTCCTCACCGATGGCGTCTTCAGCGCCGAGGGCGAGATCGCGAAGCTCGACGAGATCGTGCCCATCGTCAAAAAACACGGCGCGCGCCTGTTCGTGGACGACGCCCACGCGTTGGGGGTGATCGGGCCGGGCGGCATGGGCACGGCCGCGCACTTTGGTTTGGTGGATCAGGTCGACCTGATGGGTGGCACGTTTTCGAAATCGTTGGCCAGTATCGGTGGCTGGCTGGTGGGTGAGCGCAAAGTGCTCGACTACATCCGTCATTTCGCGCCTTCCTTCATGTTCGCCGCCAGCGCCGCGCCGCCTTCCGTCGCTGCCGCCATGGCCGCCTTCGACGTCATGCGCGAAGAAACGTGGCGCATCGACAAGCTGCGCGAAAACTTCACCTATATGCGGGACGAGCTCACCAAACTGGGCTTCGAGCTCGGCCACACGCAAACCGCCGTCATTCCCATCTACATTCGCCAAGATTTGCGCACGATCATGATGTGGCGAGATCTATTGGAAGAATACGGCATTTATACCAACCCCTTCATTTCGCCAGGGGTTCCGCCGAAGAGCGCGATGCTCCGCACCAGCTACATGGCGACGCACGACCGGCACCATTTGGATCGCGCGCTCGAGGCTTTTCAAAAGGTCGGCAAGAAGTACGGCGTGATTTAGGGCGGAGGCTGGGTTCGAGAAGCTTCGAACGCAGTACCGAGCGTCGCGGTGAGCTCGTGCCCGACGAGCTCGGTGTGGGCGCGGCCGCCGCCAACGGCGGCGGTCGCCAGCGGTGGCCCCCGCCCGATGCTTAGACCGCCGATTGACGCGACTTGCGGCTCAACGTTAGCTGCGGAGCTCGATGACTCTTACGCTGAAGCAAAGCGCGATCGGATCAAAGGTCCCCGACTTCCTCGATGTCGTGGATTACATTTACAAGCGCGATTCGAACTATGTCCGACCCTTGGACATGGACATGAAGAATCGATTGAGCTTGAAGAACCCATTTTTCGAGCACGGCGATGGCGTGATCTTCACGGCGTATCGTAACGGCTTTTGCGTGGGGCGTTGCACGGCGCAAATCGATCGCGGGCACCTTGCCCGTTACAAGGACAGTGCGGGGTTCTTCGGCTTCTTCGACACCGTCGACGACGCAGCGGTCGCAAAGCTACTGCTGGACGCGGCAGCGCGCTGGCTGAGCGAACGAGGCATGAAGAAAATCCGTGGCCCGTTCTCGTTGTCGATCAATGAAGAGCTGGGCTGCCTAGTCGAAGGTTTCGATACTCCGCCGATGGTGATGATGCCGCATCACATGCCCTACCAAGGCTCGCTCATCGAGCAGTGCGGGTTCGAAAAGCTGAAAGACGCTTACGCTTGGCGTTACAAGGTCGGCAACATTCCGGAACGCGCTCGCAAAGCCCATGACGAGGTCGCCGCGCTGCCCGAGGTCAAAACACGGCACATCGATCTGCGCAACCTCGACCAAGAAATGCGGACCGTGATGGACGTTTTCAATGACGCGTGGAGCGAAAATTGGAGCTTCGTGCCGTTCACGCAGAAGGAGCTGTCGAAGCTAGCCGCCGACCTCAAGCTAATCGCGATTCCGCAATTGACGTTCATTGCGGAGATAGACGGCGAGGCGGCCGCAGTGGCCGTGGCGCTGCCAAATGTGAATGAGTTGATCCGCGACATGAAGGGCAAGCTCGGCCCACTCGAGCTTGGCAAGTTGCTCTGGCGCCTGAAGGTCGTGGGGCCGAAAACGGTGCGTTTGGCCATCCTAGGCATTCGCAAAAAGTATCGGAACCAGCGCAAATACGCCGGTCTCAGCACGTACCTATATGCCGAAATGAACGAATCCGGCCGAAAGCTCGGAGTCGATTGGGGCGAGCTGTCTTGGACCCTCGAAGACAACGGCCCCGTGAACGTGGCCATCCGCATGATGGGCGGAAAGATTTACAAGAAGTATCGCATCTACGAGAAGAACCTATGACCATCCTCGTTACTGGCGGCACGGGTTTCTTGGGGTCGCACGTGGTCGAGCTGCTTTCCCAGATGGGGCGTCCGGTGCGGGCCTTGGTGCGGCGCTCGAGTGACACCAAGTTTTTGCGCAGCCTCGCCGACGTGGAGCTGGTTGACGGCTCGGTCGATGATCGCGCGAGCTTGGAACGCGCGGTCATCGGCGTGACCGCGGTCGTGCATTCAGCGGGCCTGGTGAAAGCGCGCGGTCTCGAAGAATTCATGCGCGTGAACGCGCGTGGCACCGAAAATTTGCTCGAGGCTTGCGTGCCGCACGCCGGCTCCATTCGACGCTTCGTGCACGTCTCGAGCATTGCCGTGGGGGGCCCGAGTGACGCATACGGCAACGCCGTACAAGTGGACGCAGTGCCGCGCCCGGTCACCGACTACGGGCGCAGTAAGCTCGCTGCCGAAAAAGCGGTGTTGGCGAAAAAAGACCAGCTGCTGACGACGATCATTCGCCCGCCCGCCATTTACGGGCCGCGTGACCGAGAAATCTTCGCTTTTTTCAAGTCCATCAAGCTCGGCGTGCTGCCACTGCTCGGCTCCCCGCACAGTAAGCTCAGCATGATATACGGCCCCGACGCGGCGCGTGCTTGCATCCGCGCGGTCGACGCGGACGTGCCGAGCGGCCGCATCTTCGCCGTGGACGACGGCGCCGTGCACACGATGGCCGAGCTGATAGAAGAGGCGGAGTCGGCCATGGGCAAACGCGCTTTCTTGCGCATTCCGCTGCCACGTCGCGTGGTCGAAGGTGCGGCCTGGCTGAGCGAGAGCTACGGCAGATTGACCAATCGCGCGATGATGTTGACGCGGGACAAGTGCAACGAGCTGTTCGACCAATGGGTATGCGACGGCTCGATCGCCACGCGCGAGCTGGGCTTCACGGCCGATACGCGCTTTTCGCAAGGCGTGAAACAGACCGTAGACTGGTATCGCTCCGCCGGCTGGCTGTAACGATGTTCGAGCGCCTCGCGCTGGCGAGCTTTCTGTGGTTTGCGATCCACGCCTTCGTGGCCGGGTCGGAGCTGCGTTGGGCGCTGGCAAAGCGGATCGGCGAGCCCGCCTTCCGCGCTCTGTTCGCGCTGCTGTCCCTCGTCTCATTGGCCTTTTTAATCAGCGAGTATCGCCGAGCGAGCTTCTACCCGCTGTGGTTCTCGCCGCGAATCATCCATTGGTTGCCACTCGCGGTCATGCCGTTTGCGTTGGTCTTGTTGGTCGGTGCATACAGCGCGCCCAATCCGACCTCGCTCGGCTCCGAAAAAGTCTTACAGCGCACGGACGCGGCGCGTGGCGTGCTCCGCATCACGCGCCACCCCTTCTTGTGGGCGGTCATGATCTGGTCTGGCGCGCACTTGCTCGTCACCGGCCATGTCGCCGCGATATTGTTTTTTGGCTCGCTATTCGCGACCGCCGCGCGCGGCACGGCCAGCATCGACGAAAAGCGCCGACGCACGAACAAGAACGAGTTCGCTCGTTATGCCGAAGTCACTTCCAACCTGCCGTTCGCCGCGATCATCAGCGGTCGGAATCGCCTGGCCTGGTCAGAGCTCTGGGTGCCGGCGGTGGTCGCGGGCTTGCTTCTAGCCGTGATTCTCCACTTACACTTGCGCGCATTCGGCTTCTCCCCGTACGGCTGAGCCGTCGTCCTCAACGCGCCGCGCGAAAGAACGTGGCGCCCGCGACGGCAAGCGGCGTGGGCGCGTTCTTGAGGGTGCGCCCGAGCGCTTCGACGGCTTCGGTGTCGACGTAGATACCCGGGCCCCAGCCGCTTTCTTCGTCTTCGTCTGCGCCGTGGCTGGCGGTCTCGGCGTATAGGGCGCGTCGAAACGGTTCGCTCGGGAGCGAGCCGGGCAGCCACGCGACGTTGTCCGCGTCGAGCGGCGGCTCCTCGGGCGCGTCGCTCAGCCAACGGCCGCCGTGGCTGAGCACGCCCACGCTCGCGAGCCCGCTTGCGCTCAGCTTGGCACGCACGGTCTTGATCCAGGTGATCGGATCTTCGAGCTGATCACCATCGGCGAACTCCAGGTACACGGCGTGGCCGAGCTCCCGCCCGAGGGCGGCGCGCGCCAAAGGAAATGCCTCCACACAGCCGCGTACCGCCGCCCTGAACTCGAGGAAACGAAGCGCAAACTGCGCCGGCTCCAGGCTGTATTCGTCGTCCTCGATGGCGTGGTAACCGATCAGAACGCCAAACGCGTTTTCGTCGCTGAAAGTCATGCCGACGTTCTAACGCGAACGCGCCGAGTGGATGGCGGACAACGCCGCGCGCGCCTTGTGGCGCGTCTCGGCGGCTTCGAGCTCGGGGACGCTGTCGGCCACGATGCCGGCGCCCGCGCTCACCTCGAAACGCCCGTCTTGCATGACTACGGTGCGGATCGCGATCGCGAGATCCAAGCTCGTACCGCGCGTGACGTACCCGAGCGCGCCGCCGTAGGCGCCGCGCGGGCGAAGCTCTAGCTCGCGAATGATCTGCATGGCGCGAACTTTGGGCGCCCCACTCAAGGTCCCGGCCGGGAAGGTGGCGCGGATCACGTCCCAAGGACCGAGCTCGGACGCGAGCTCGCCCTCGATCTCGCTGGTGATGTGCATCACGTGGCTGTATTTCTCCACGCTCATGTGGAGCGGCACGCGCACCGTGCCGGACTTGGAGACGCGGCCCACGTCATTACGGGCCAAGTCGATGAGCATCACGTGCTCGGCCAGCTCTTTCGGGTCGCTCAGCATTTCCTTGGCCAGCGCTTCGTCCTCCTCGGGCGTGCGGCCGCGGGGGCGCGTGCCGGCGATCGGACGCAGCGTGATGCGCTTATTTTCGACCCGGACCAGCGTTTCCGGACTGGCGCCGGCGATGGCGACCGCGGAAGCACCGTCACGTTCCGGTAGCTCGAGGAGATACATGTAGGGCGCGGGCGACAGCACGCGCATCGCGCGGTAGACGTCGAATGGATCGGCGCCGCCCGTGGGCGTCGAAAACGTGCGCGCGGGCACGATTTGAAACGCGTCCCCGGCGCGAATGTACTCTTTGGCACGCTCGACGACGCGGCCGTAGTCAGAGTCACTCATATTCACGTCGACGTCGCTCGGTAAGGCTTGCGGGTCCGGTGGCGCCATCAGGCGGAGCGCGGTGGCGCGGGATAGATCATGCTCGGCGCGCTCTACTTCCGCTCGATCTTGCGCGGCAATGACCGCGGTGTGGGTCAAGTTGTCGAATATCACCACCGTCGCGTCGGCGATCATGCGTGCGATGGGTCGCTTCTGACCAAGCAGCTCCGGCCAGGGCTCTACCTTGGTGACGAAGTGCACCATGTCATAGCTGAGCAAGCCGACGCAGGCTGTCGCAAACCGCTCGGCGACGTCCGGCTCGTCCTCACCACCGCTCGGCGCGAGCTCAGACAAGCGGGTGAACGGATCGACACCGGCCTCACCGTAGATCACGTGCTGCGTGCGCGGGCGATAACCAAGGATCGAATAACGCCCCCAACGCTCGCCACCCACCACGCTCTCGAGCAGAAATGAGCCGCCTTCCGATCGCTTGCGCAGCGCTTGGTAGGCTCCTACGGGGGTGATGCCGTCGACGACGAGTGTTTTCTTGTACATGACGAATTGCGCTGCGGCCGTGCCCCCGCGTGCCGGCGGGCAGCGCGGCGGGCGGACCGAGCATAGCGCCGCACCGCCGAAAACTCGACCAGACCGATGGGGCGACCGCGACGCGACGCGCGGATACGCCTCGTTTGACGCGGGGGTCGCCGCCGAAGTCTTGCGGAACCGCTCGATGCACCCAATTCCGCCAACTTGGGTGACCCTGGAGAACACGGGGTCGACGCGCGCGACGAGTCATGCCGACGCCAACGGGTTTTTCCGTAGCCAGCTCTGAAACACGGAAAATCTCGGTCGCGGGTCGGCAATGCTTCGACCCCGTGCGCCAAGCACAGAGCGGCGACGCGGGCATCGTGAACGACTGGGCCAAGCGCCCGTAGCCGCCGCACCGCCATCATCGTGCTCTCGACGCGGGCGCGCCTGGAATTAGCGTGGGTTCTCGGCTAGCCTCGGCGCTCGCTATGACTGAAAATTCCTCGCTCGAGCCGAGCATCGCGCTGGCCGCGTACGCCGAGCCGTTGGCCTCCAATCGTCGTGTCTTGGTGTTCGGCAATGCGCTCGCCGCGCTGTCCGTGCAGCTGTTGGAGCGCGGCGCGCGCTCCGTTCACGTGTGTGACGCAGATCCGGTGCGCGTCTCGGAAGCGGCCGCTCGCAATCGCTCCTCGCAGATCTCGTTCTCCACACTCGCGGATAGCGATTTGTCGGTGCGGGACGGCGCCTTCGAGCTGGCCTTGGTCGAAAATCTCGGCGCCTTCGGGCCGGTGGGCATCGTCGGCAAAACCAAGCGCGCGCTGGCTCCGCGCGGCGTTGCCGTCGTGGCCTGCCCGAACCCCGACGCTTCGTTCCCGCTCCTCCGTTCCGCGAGCGCTCATAGCTCGCTCGACTATTACGCGCTCTACGACTCCGTCGCCGCCGAGTTCGAGTACGTGCGCATGCTCGGCCAAACGCCGTTCGTCGGCTACGCAATCGCGGACTTTTCCGCGGCGGGTGAGCCCGAGCCGGCCCTCGACACGAGCTTCGTGCCAGGCGGTGCGGAAGAACCGGACCTGTTCATCGCCCTGGCCTCCGAGCATGAAGTGAGGCTCGACGAGTTCGCCGTGATTCAACTGCCAACGCGGCGGTTGATGGGCAGCATGGGGGGGTCGGCTCCCACCCCCGCCCTCATCCCCCCTCCCAACAAGGCTCCCGACGCAGAGCTTGCGCGTCTGAACCAGTGGATCAAAGAGCTGGAAGCGCGCGCCAGCACGGCGGACGAGCGAGCCGATCACTCGGAGACGGAAATCGAAGAGCTGCGTGCCAAGCTCGAGAGTGAGCAGCAAGCGGCTTTGGCGTTGCAGAGCCTGCACGATCGACAGCTCGTGCCGCTGCAGAGCGAGCTCAGCGGCAAATCGAGCGAGCTTGCCCGCGCCACGAGCGAGCTCAGCGGCAAATCGAGCGAGCTTGCCCGCGCCACGAGCGAGCTCAGCGGCAAATCGAGTGAGCTGTCGCGTGCCAATGCGGAGCTTGCGCGTCTCAGCGCCGAGCTCACGGAGCGAACGCGCGAGCTCGAGCTAAAAAATCGCGAGCCGGACACGAGCGCGGAGCTGACGGTGTTCGAAGCGCAGCTCGCGGAACGCGGCGGGCAAGTGCGACAGCTCGAGCACGAACTGCGCACCGCGGAACGCACGGGTCGCGAGCTCGTCCGCGAGCTCGAGCGCCGCAATGCGGAACAGCTCACGGCCGGCAACGCGCAGCTCGAGCGAGCCCTGGCCGAGCGTGAAGCGGATCTGCAAGCCGCCGCCTGGACCATCGAAAGCCTCTCCCTCCGCTTGGAGCTAGCCGGAAACCCCGCCGCCTCCCCCAGCGCAGACCCAGCCACCGCAGCCCACGGCGGCGAAGCGCGTTGACAGTTCGACCGGAAGCCTTAACTTGCCGTCGAATTCCCCGGGCCGGCGATCCAGCATGAGTGAAAAGCGCGACTTTTACCTAGTCCTGAGCGTGACTCGGGAATCCTCCGACGACGAGATCAAGAAGGCGTACCGCCAAGCCGCCCTCAAACATCATCCCGATCGCAATCCAGGCGACAAGGGGGCGGAAGAAAAGTTCAAGGAAGCGTCGGAGGCCTACGCGGTCCTCTCGGATTCCGAAAAACGCGCCACCTACGATCGCTTCGGCCACGCGGGCCTGAACGGCGCGCAAAGCTTCGACGGGATGGGCGACATCCTGAGCCACTTCCAAGACATGTTCTCGGACTTCTTCGGAGGCTCGGGGGCGGGGGGCGGCCGACGCAAGCGCGGCCCTGATCGCGGTCAAGATGTCCGCGTCGAAGCGAGCATTTCGCTGAAGGACGCGCTCTTGGGCGGCAAGCACGAGATTTTGGTGAGCGGAGCCGCTCCGTGCGACACGTGCCTGGGCTCAGGTGCAGAGCCCGGAACCAAAACCGAGACGTGCAATCAATGCCACGGCACCGGTCAGGTCACGGCGCAGCGCGGCTTCATCATGTTTTCCAGCCCATGTGCGCGCTGCCGTGGCACGGGTCAATACTTGCCGTCCCCCTGTAAGACGTGCCGCGGCGCGGGCGCGGTGGAACGTCAACGCAAGGTGCTCGTCGCCATCCCGGGCGGTATCGACTCGGGCCAGCGTTTGCGCGTGCCGCGCCAGGGCATGCCCGGGCCAGCCGGTTTGCCCGCGGGCGACTTGTACGTGGACATAGAGGTCGAGAGTGACGAGCGCTTCGAGCGGCAGGGCGCCGATTTGGGTACTCGAGCGTCCATTTCCTTTGCGGAGGCGGCCCTCGGCAGCAAAGTCGAAATCAAGATGCCGGACGACACGCTGGTCAGCGCCGAAGTCCAGCCCGGCACCCAGCCGAACGCGGTGATCGTGGTGCGCGGTCAAGGCATGCCCAGGCTCGACCGCCATGGCCGGGGTGATTTGCATGTCGCCGTGAACGTGCGTGTGCCGACCAAGCTCAGCAAGAACGCCAAGAAGTTGCTACGCGAGCTCGAGAACGAGCTCGGCGACGCGGCGTCTCCCGAGACTTGAGCTATTGCGCGAGCCCGAGCTATTGCGCGAACACGCGGTGCTCGGCCGGTCTTTCGCGGTCGTGGGCCTTAAGCGAGCTTCTGCGCAAGGCGCAGCAGCTCGCTGCGCGTGCGATCGAGCGGTTCGCTGTGGAGCGCGTCTTGACACAGAAAGCGTTCTAGCTCCGGCATGGCTTGGATGGCACGGTCGAGGCGCTCGTCGCTGCCCTTTTCGTAAGCACCGAGCGCGATGAGATCGCGCTTTTGCTCGTACAAGGCGAGCGCGCTCCGCACGCGGCGGGCAGCTTGCACCTGGGCCGGTGAGACCACGTGGTCCATCACACGAGAGAGTGATGAAACCGGGTCCACGGCCGGGTAGTGACCACGCCCGGCGATCTGTCGCTCGAGCACGATGTGGCCGTCCAAGATACCTCGTACCTCGTCGGCGATCGGCTCGTCCATATCGCCGCCTTCGACGAGCACCGTGTAGATCGCGGTGATGGCTCCGCTTTCTCCCTGTCCACTGCGCTCGAGCAAACGTGGCAAGAGCGCAAATACACTGGGCGGATAGCCGCGCCGCGCCGGCGGCTCACCCGCGGCGAGGCCGATCTCGCGCTGAGCGCGCGCGACGCGCGTCACCGAGTCGACGAGCAGCATCACGTTCTTGCTCTGGTCGCGGAAATATTCGGCGATCGCGGTGGCGACCTGGGCGGCGCGCAGTCGCTCGACGGGCGGCGCGTCGCTCGTGGCCACGACGACCACGGAGCGCTCGCGACCTGCCACGCCGAGCGCGCGTTCGAGGAACTCCGATACCTCGCGCCCGCGTTCGCCGACCAGCGCAACGACCACCACGTCCGCGCTGGTGCCGCGTGCGATCGCGCCGAGCAGCATGCTTTTCCCAACGCCGGAGCCGGCGAACAGGCCCACGCGCTGACCCACGCCGAGAGTGGTCAGGCCGTCGATCACGCGCACCCCGGTGGCGACCGCAGTGTCGACGGGCCGACGACCCAGCGCCGGCGGCGGAGGACGGTCGACGGGCACCCACTTCAGTCCCGTCGGTGCTGGGCGGCCATCGATTGGACGCCCAAGGCCATCCAAAACGCGCCCGAGGAGCGCGTCGCCCGCCGCCACCTCGAGGCCGCTGCCCGTAGACTCTACCAAGTCGTCCGGGCCGACCCCGGCCAGGTCGCCGAGGGGCACGACCAACGCTTCGCCCGCGACGAACCCCACGACTTCCGCGCTGAGCGGCTCACCGCGCCGATGCACGATCAGCACGTCTCCCACGCGCGCCCCCGGCAAGGTCACGCGCAGCATCAAGCCTGTCACGCCGACCACCTTGCCGACCGGACGCAGTGTGGCCGTACCGGCCAAGCGCGCGCGCAGCGAATCGATGTCCACGGCAAGAGTTTGCCCAAAGCCAATGAAGGGTGGGAGGCTTTTGTGGTGGGTCCGACTTACCAAGCCAAGCAGCGCCAGTCGGCGCGCCTAGTCGCGCGGCTCTCGAGTCGCGGCGTCGCCTCCGCGTTGCTCCTACTAGGCTGTCAGGCCTCGATCAACGCCAACGGAAGCCAGCGCATCAAGGCGGAGTCAGAGGAAGGCCCAGAGGATGCGCCGGACTTCAATAAGCCGCTCGGTGCAGACGCACTGACCAGTAAGTCGACCGTGGCCCCTGCGTTGGCGAATACGACGTTGCTCGGCGCGCGGCGCGACATGAGCTTGGTCTCCGAGCACGCCAGTGTCGCGTGCGCGTGCGTGAAAGTCGGCCTCGGCAGCGCGCAGTCGGCAGCGTTTCAATGGCAAGGCCCGGCTCCGCGCTTGAACGACGACATCCAGCTCGCCTTCGCGATGACCTCCGAGAACATCGCCTGCAACAACGAGCCGAAGGGGGCCTCCGGCGCTTCCTACTGGGGCTATCGCATCTCAGGCAATGACGTGATCGTATTTCTCGAGGGTGTCCGCGCCGGCCGACCCCGGACGACGTCCGCGATCATCCCGAAGCCAGTCGGCGACGGAAGAGTGTATGTCGCGCCCGCTACCAGCCGACAGCCTTACGGCCGCCCCCTCCTTGGCAAAGGTGGGCGCTGTGAGGTCGGCAACGTGTCGGACAAACGCAGCACGCCGTTCACGATGGGCGAGCTCGGCGACACGTTGGTCAAAGACGCTAACGGCGCCCCAACGGTCGACGTTGGGGAATAAAGCAACGTAGAATAAAGCCCCGGGTTTCCCGTCTGAGGCGCGCCCCTAAATAAGATATCGCCAATCACAATCTAGTGGATGAAAGCTCGCCACTCGTGTGTCCTATGAGTGTGGGCGCGGCCGAGGAGCACTCCTCCCCCCACCACCAGGTGCCCTCGGTCGCGTCCCCATTTTGCGGAGCTTGGCTCGCTTTTTCAGCGCTCGGAATGCGCGCCGCGGCCGGCCGCCGCAAGCCGATATCCCCGCGCTGAACGGACGGTGATAGCCTCGCGCGGTGTCGACACACAGCGCGCTCCGCGGTCTTTATCCTGGCTGGTTGTTGCTAACTAGCATGCTCGTGTTCAGCGCGAGCTGCGCGTCTTCGAGCTCTTCGCGAACGCAATGCCGGTCGGAGGCGTGGAGCGGCATGTGCTTGCTCGGCGCGCTGACCAAGGTCGAAGAGCGCGAGCTGCCGATGCCCTGGGTCGTGTACGAAGCCGTGTACACGCCGCAAAACAACGTGAGCTCGCCACATTTCGCTCCCGCGGAGGTGCGGCTTCGTTTCGGGGCTCCGGCGAAGAACGAGGTCTCGCTCAAGAACCACCTCCAAGCGCAAGCGGCCGTGCCGTGTCACGCGCCGCTGACACCGGGCACGTGCCTGCCCGGCGCCGTTGTCGCCGACGTGGCGCCATTCGACTCGGAGCGCGTGACCTCATCGGACGCGCCTCGCTCCACCGGCTGCGCCGCGATCGAAGCTGCCGTCGAGCAGGATCGGCTCAATCAAGCATACGAACCGAGCGACGTGATCCCGGAGCGCTTCACCTTCCAGCAAGGGTCGGCTGAGCTCGGGCCCAAAGCCAGTGAGGCCGCGGGCGCGGTCGCTCAGCGCATGACCGCCGATTCCAATCTGGACTGCGTCGGTCTCGTCGGACAGATCAGCAGCGGCGAACCGGTCGCGCTGGCGCACGCGCGCGCGCGCGCCGTCAAGGCGCTTTTGGAATCGCTGGGCGTGGCCAAGGGTCGGCTGATGACGCTTGCCGTCACGTCTCGCGCCTTCGGACCTGCCTCGAACCCTCAGCCCGCCGACTCGGATAATCGCCGCGTCACGCTCACCGTAGTGCTCGGCTCCAGCGCGGGGCCTGCATCGCCGCCAGCCGCCGCCGGGAAGTAACGAGCGATGCGAGCCCATGCGTGCCGGCTCCTGCTCGGCGCCGCATTGGCGGCGGCCGCCGCACACGGCGAGCCGAGTGGCCCGCTCGACATTCGGTTGCCGACCCCGGCCCGCGAAGCTCCCGTTCCGGAAATGCTGCCCGTACCCGGCGGAACGTTCACCATGGGCGCCGACGGCGTGGGAGAGCGTGACGAACAGCCCGCGCATCGCGTCACGGTGCAGAGCTTCTTGCTCGATACGACTGAAGTCACGAACGCGGCGTATTCGACCTGCGTAGACGCCGGAAAGTGTAAGCCGTATCGAGACAACGTAGCGCGCGGATTTGGCGCAGGCCCAGAAGCCGCCTTTCGCGGCCCACAGCAACCGGTGGTGGGCGTTTCTTGGTTCGACGCGGGCGACTACTGCGCGTTTCGGGGCAAGCGATTGCCGAGTGAGGCTGAGTGGGAGCGCGCCGCTCGCGGCGACGACGGCCGCACGTATGCGTGGGGCAACGACTTGCCCGACTCCTCGCAACTGGCGTGCTTCGGCCGAAAAGTGGGGGAACGCGACGCTACGACCCGACCTGTCGCGTCGTATGCTCGGGGCCGCGGTCCATATGGCCACTACGATCTGACCGGCAACGTTTGGGAGTGGACGCAGGACATTTACGATCCGATGGCCTATGCGCGAGACGGCGCTCCGCTCGGTAGGCCCGGCACTTGCGAAGAGGTGCTGCGATCGCTAGCCGCGCTGCGAAAAGCCAAGCGCCAAGGCTTCACCGGATCGAACCCAATCCCGACACGCTGCGAGCGTGCGCTGCGCGGCGGCGCATTCAACTATCCGGGAGCCGGGCTGCGCGCGTCGAACCGCGTCCATCACCCGCCCGAATGGCGCATGCTAGTGGCCGGGTTTCGTTGTGCACAAAGCGAGACGCACGAGACGCGCTGAGCGACTGGACGCGCTGAGCGACTGGACGCGTGTCGTACGCGAGGAACCCGTCGACCACAGTCAACTACAATACGTGCGCTATGGCTCAGCAGGTGCACGGTTTCGTAACGGCGCTTGGCGGGATCTCGGAGACACTTATTCGCAAACGCGCGTTCCACCTACTCTAGGTATTGCGCGCGGCCGTGCTATCTTGAGCATCGAGCAAGCCCGTCCTGGGCGCTGCCGACCATTCAACTACCCTCAGACTGAGGGGCGGGAGAGCTCCGATTGACGGGTGCATCGCGCCACATTTTGACTCAAGACTGCGTGCTCGATACCGGCCCAGCGCGTTTGATCGCCGTTTTGGGCGCGCAGGCCGGTCGAAAGTTCAAAATCGGGGATACAGCCGTGCTCGGTCGCAGCGGGGATGCCTCCGTCGTGCTCGAAGATCCGGAGGTTTCGCGCAACCATGCGCGGATTTCGAAGAGCCAGGTCGGTGCTTACCTGTTGGAGGACCTAGGCAGTAAAAACGGGACGCTGGTCAATGGCTTACCCGTCAAAAGCCACCTGCTTTCGTTTGGCGACAAGATCCAGGTGGGTCCGAACGTCACGCTGCTGTTTGCCCCATTCGACCCCGTCGAGGAACAGCTGCTGCAGCGCCAGCGGTTGGAAGCCCTAGGCCGAGTCGGCGCGGGAGTAGCTCATGACCTCAACAACATGCTGGGCGCCATCAGCGCAAGCATGGATTACCTGGGTAAGCTGCCGGGCGGCCGCATGCTCAGCGACGAAGAAGTGCGCGAGTGTTTCGACGACATTCGGCTCGCCGCTCAGCAAGCTTCGGACTTGACCCGCGGCATCCTGAAGTTTGCGCGAGGTCGCGCGCAAGCGCACTCGCCGGTAGATCTTTCCGGCCTGTGCAGCGACGTCATGCGCTTGATCCGCCACACCTTCGATCGAGCGATCAAGGTCGAGCCTCGAATTCAGCCGGGCCTGTCGGTGCGAGGCGACCAAGCCGAGCTCCATCAGGTCCTGATGAACCTGTGCTTGAACGCGAGGGATGCCATGCCTAGCGGCGGCGTGCTGACCATCTCGGCCAGCACCGTTACTAAGCACGGTCACGTGTTACCGGCGCAACTAAACCCGGCCATTCCGTACCTGATGCTCACCGTGGAGGACACGGGCATCGGCATGGACGAAGGAACCCGAGCCCGTATTTTCGAAGCGTTCTTTACGACCAAACGCGAAGGCGCAGGCTTTGGGTTGGGCTTGGCTACGGTCAAAGAAGTCATCGCCTTTCACGGCGGACAGATTCAGATCGAGAGCAATGAGGGCAAGGGAACGCGCTTCTTGATTTTTCTCCCGTTGCACGACACGCGTAACGAACGAAATAGCATCACCGGAGCGCACGAGGTCCCGGTCTCGGGCCGCCGCGGCCTGATCCTGCTCGTGGACGACGAAGTCGTCGTGCGGCGAAGCTTCGCGCGCCTATTGCGTCAAGCAGGCCATGAGGTCCTCGAGGCCCCCGACGGAGTGCAAGCCATCGAGCTGTACCGGCGCCGCTGCCCGCGCCCCAATCTGGTCATCCTCGACCTGGACATGCCCGTGCTCACCGGTGAGGAGACTCAGGAGCGACTATTGAACATCGACCCTGCTGCTCATATTTTGTTCGTCTCGGGGCACGACGAGCCCGGGCGCGACCTCATGGTGCACGCCCGCGGCGCGCTCGGCTTTCTGCGGAAACCGTGCAAGGCTCGCGTGTTGCTCGGCGCAGTTTCTTCCGCGTTAGGGCACGCCACGGAACGGGGTGAGCCCGAAGAGTTTACCCGCCCCGGCTAGCTTGTCGCCCCATTCGCGGGCAGGCCACCGCCTATCGTTGCCTTTTTGCAACGGTGATTCCGCAAAAGCGCGCTAGCAAAACGGCGGCGAGGTCCGCACACTCTTCCATCTCGCGCGCGGAGCGCGCTTCGCTAGGAGTTTCACCATGTCAGAATCGAATCAATGGGTCCTCGATGCAGCTCATTCGAACGCAAGCTTCACCGTGCGCCATATGATGATCACCAATGTGCGCGGCGAGTTCCCGAAGCTCGAAGGCAAAGTAACGTTCGATCCCGCCCAGCCCGAAGCGACGAGCATCGAAGCGACCGTGGAGGTGTCTTCCCTCAATACGCGCGACGGCGGTCGTGACGGTCACTTGAAGGGCGCGGACTTCTTCGATGCCGAAAAGTTTCCGCTCATCACCTTCAAGTCGAAGTCGGTGACGCCCAAGAGCAAGGAGGACCTCGCGGTCACCGGTGACCTAACCCTCCACGGTGTGACCAGGGAAGTCGTGCTCGATGTCGAGGGCTTGAGTGGGCCGGCCGCCGATCCATTCGGCAACACGCGCATGGGCGCGACCGCGACCACCAAGATCAAGCGTGACGATTTCGGCATCGTTTGGAACGGCACGCTCGAAGCGGGCGGGCTGTTGATCAGCAACGACGTCAAAATCACCATCGATATCTCGCTAATCAAGCAAAAATGAGCGCCTAGCATGGCCCTGAGGCACGTGGCCGGCGCGGGCCCCGCGCCTCACGGCTACACTCTCGGCCTATGCCCGATCTGGATTTGAACGACGTGGCCGCGTTCGTGCGCGTCGTGGAAAACAGTGGCTTCGCGAAGGCGGCGCGCGAGCTCGGCGTGCCCACCTCGACGGTGAGCCGGGCCGTTGCGCGCTTGGAAGAAAATGTCGGCGTGCGATTGCTGCATCGCACCACTCGCAATCTGAGCGCCACCAGTGAGGGCAACGCTTTTCATGAACGGGTCGCGCCACTCGTGGCTTCGCTCCGTGACGCGACGCGTACCCTGGGCGCGGGCGGCAAGGAGCCCGAGGGCTTGTTACGGGTGACCGCGCCGAACGATATCGGCTCCGCGTTCTTGTCGGAAGAGATCGTGCGCTTTGCTGACCGCTACCCGCTCTTGCGTGTCGAGCTCATGCTCACCAATCGTAAGCTGAACCTGGTCTCGGAGGGGCTCGACGTGGCGGTGCGTGCCGGCCGCCTAGAGTCTTCGTCTCTGGTGGCGCGCAAGATTGGCACCTTGCAGGTCGAGCTATACGCATCGCCGGCCTACGCGGAGCGCGCTCGGCTGCCCGCAAATCTCGGCGAGCTCGGGAGACACAAGATCGTGGCCTTTGGCGCCCGCGATGGCAAAGTCACTTGGCCGCTCGAGGGCCCTCAGGGTCGGGAGAGTGTGCAACTGAGCTGCCGTATCGCCTGCGACGACTTCGGCTACGTAAGGGCGAGCCTCGTCGCCGGCGGTGGGATCGGCCTGATTCCGCGCATGCTCGCCGCATCCGAGGTCGCCACCGGTCGGCTAGTGCGGGTTCTGCCCGAATACAGCGTGAGCGGCGCGCCTCTACACGTGATCTATCCGTCCACTCGTCAAATACCTAGCAAGGTGAGTGCCTTCCGCGATTTCCTAGCCAAGGGCTGCGCAGAGCAAGGGCGAATACGCTAACTTCTGGAGGGCAGAATGCGCGCTGTGCGAAACGCCGCCTGGCTCTTGGGTCTCGCATCCGCGCTCGGCTTGGCTTGTTCCGCCCGCACCCCCGAAAGCCGCCTCGAAATCGGGCGGTCGCCGCCTTCGAACGGCCAACGACGCGAAGGCCAGGTCCTGAGCAACATCGCCCGCCGCGACTATGCAGGTTCGAATGCGTGTGCGCCGTGCCACGCCCAAGAATACAGCGCATGGCTCACCTCGCCCATGCATCGCATGACGCGCGCCTTACCCCAAACCGAGATCAATGCTCCCTTTACCGGTAGCGATTTCCGATTCCGGAAGGACTCGGTGCACTTGGAGCAGGTCGGCCGCGAGCGTTTCATGCGCTTGCAGAGCTCGCGCGACGGCAACGCGCTCTTCCACGTAACGAAGGTCATCGGCGGCCGGTACCGCGAAGACTTCGTGGGCGCGCGCGTCGACCCGAATTCGCCGCTCGGCCCCGCCTGGGAAGCCGAACGGATCCTTCCGCTCTCGTACTTGGCGTTCAGCGGGGAGTGGCGTTACAAAGGTTACTCGGTGATGGTCCACGAACGGGAGGACCTGGAACCGGGCGTGGTCTGGAAGTCCGCGTGCATTTTCTGCCACAACACGACGCCCACGCTCTCCTTGCTGCTCGACGACGTGTATGGCGCCGGCGCTCACGCTTATCAGGGCTCGGTGAGCGTCGAGCTCCCGGTCGGCAAAAGGCCGCGCTACGTGGTACGCGACGAGAGCGCCTTCGAAGCGGCCCTCGCTCGCGAGCTTTCCTATTTGGGAAAACCTCAGGCAACTACCGAATCCGGTTTGAAGCATGCGCTGAGTGCGAGCATCGATGCTACGCGCGACGCCTTCGGCGAGCAAAGCTTGGTCGAGCTTGGGATCGGTTGCGAGGCGTGTCACGGCGGCGCGCGCGAGCACGTGGCCGATCCGACCCGGGTTCGGCCCACGCTTTCGCTACGCAGCGATTTCTTGGAGGTGACTACCGCTTCCGGCGCGGCGCCGACGCACGCCGAAGACGTCAATCGCACGTGCGCCAAGTGCCACACTGTCCTGTTCTCACGCTATCCGTACACCTGGGAGGGACAGACGCGGCGCCACGATCCCGGTGGTAGCAGCATCAACTCCGGTGAAGCACGCGATTTTCAGCTTGGCGCCTGCAACAGCCAGCTCAGCTGCATTCATTGTCATGACCCGCACCGCGAAGATCCGAAGAGTGCCCTGCAAGCGCTAGAAGGCGCGAAGGGGGACGAGCTGTGTTCGAGCTGTCACGAGGATCTCAAAAGTGAAGCCGCTCGCCGCGCTCATAGCCATCACGCTCCGGACAACGCGGGCAGCCATTGCGTCAATTGCCACATGGCCAAAAAGAACATGGGGCTGGCCTACGACCTGACCCGTTATCACCGCATCGGCTCGCCCACGGATCGCGAGCGTGTCGAAGGCGACCGGCCGCTGGAATGCGCGCTGTGTCACACGGACAAGTCGGTCGAGCAGTTGCTCACGACCATGGAGCTGTTCTGGGGTAAGCGGTACGACCGGCAGGCGCTGCGTCGGCTCTACGGCGATGATCTGTCGGTCAATGCCATCGCCGCAACCCTCGCGTTGGGCAAGCCGCACGAGCAGGGCACCGCCGTTGCGCTGGCCGGGAGGGACCAGCGGCGAGACTGGCTGCCCTTGGTCGTTGCACAGCTCGGCAACGATTATCTGCTAGTGCGCTACTTTGCGCGACACGCCGTGGAGCGCATCACGGGCGCGCCACTCGATGTCGACCTGAATCTGCCCGGGCCCGAAGCAGTTCAGAATGCGCAGCGTTCGCTTGCCACCCGCCCCCGCCCACCTCCGACGCCGTAGCTCGCTGGCGCGGCCCTGGCCCACGAAACCTGAAGGAAATATTATGAACGAACACGAGTTTGCCGCGCGGTCGGAGGTCGAGCTAACGACGGTTCATGGTCTGCCGGCCGTGCGTGTGGTCACTAAGGCCGCATCTGGCCTCGTTTTCTTACAAGGCGCCCACGTTGCGGCTTGGCAGCCGGCCGGACAAAAGCCGGTGATTTGGCTGAGCGAGAACGCAGTCTACGCCCCGGGTCAGGCACTGCGCGGCGGCATTCCGATCTGCTTTCCGTGGTTTGGCGCGAACGAACAGCACGCGGATTATCCGGCCCACGGCTTCGCGCGCACCAAAGAATTCACCTACCGTGGCGCGCGCGCCGCGGCGCAAGGCGACCCGGAGCTCGAATTCGCGCTTTTGAACGATGGCCAAACCGAATCGCTATTTCCCTACGCGTTCGAGGTTCGGCTGCGCGTTTGCTTCGGACGCACGTTGCGCTTGGAGCTGACCGTCACGAATCGCGACGCGCGTGCATTCCGTTGTGAGGAGGCCTTGCACAGCTACTTTACCGTTTCCGACGTCCGTCGAGTTGGAGTTCTCGGCCTAGAGGGCGCGCGCTACACCGACAAGGTGCGGGCCATGGGCGAATTCAGCGAAACCGCCGCAGAGTTGCGACTGAGCAGCGAGACCGACCGCGTGTACGATAGCGCCAGTACGTGCACGATCCGCGATCCGGATGGGCCGCGCGACATCCTGATCGAGAAGGCAAATTCCGCCTCGACCGTGGTCTGGAATCCGTGGTCGGCGAAAGCCGCACGAATGACCGACTTCGGCGGCGACGCGTGGCCGCGGATGTTGTGTGTGGAAAGCGCCAATGTGGGAAAGGCGGCGATCGCGCTCGAACCCGGTGCGTCGCACACGCTGCGCGTAGCCGTGTCGGTCAGCTACTAGCATTGCGGCCGAGCAAGCCCTTCGGAGCGCGGGCGCCCGGAATGATTTCTTGCGCAAGACGTGACAAGCTCCTCCCTTCGCGGCGCCCTATTTGCGGACCAAAAGCCTTGGCTCAGCCTCGACAACGCATCACCCAAGAACGAGCCATCGGCGGCGGCCCGGCGCGCCTGATCGTGATGGAGGGACCGCAGGCCGGTCAAAAGTTCAAGATCGACGGCGATGTCGTGATCGGTCGAGCCATCGACTCCACGGTGGTGCTCGAGGAACCCGAGGTCTCGCGCAGCCACCTGCGCATCACTCGCAGCCACGGCGGTCCATACATGATCGAAGACATGGGGAGCCGCAATGGCACCCTGGTCAACGGCATCCCCATCCAAAAACAATTTTTGGCGTTCGGGGACAAGATCCAAGTGGGCCCGCGAGTCTTACTATTATTCGCGCCTTTCGATCCGATCGAGGATCAGCTCCTGCAGCGCCAACGCCTCGAAGCACTGGGCCGGGTCGGCGCTGGCGTCGCTCACGATCTGAACAACATGCTCGGGGCAATCTCGGCAAGCATCGACTTTTTGGGTCGACTCCCCCCGGAACGCCCGGTCGGGTCCGCCGATGTTCGCGACAGTGTGGCGGACATTCGCACCGCCCTGTCGCAGGCCAGTGAGCTCGCGCGCGGCATTTTGAAGTTTGCGCGCGGACGCAGCCGTGGGCACGCACTAGTCGACATCTCGGCGGTCTGCCATGAGGTGATCCGGCTCGCCCAACACACCTTCGACCGCGCCATCCTGCTAGAGCAGGAGATTACACCGAACCTCGTCGTATCGGGCGATCAAGCCGAGCTTCACCAGGTGATTATGAACCTGTGCCTAAACGCGCGCGACGCCATGCCTGAAGGCGGCACGTTGCGCATCCGCGCCGACCTCGTCGAGCAGCCAGGAGAGCGCGCGCGCGTGTGCATCACGATCGAGGATTCCGGGTGCGGCATCGATGCCGAAACGCGAGCTCGTATCTTCGAGCCCTTCTTTACTACGAAGACGGAGGGCGCGGGCTTCGGGCTCGGCTTGTCGACGGCCAGAGACGTGGTGAACATGCACGGCGGGCAGATCGAGGTGGATAGCGCCCCGGAGCGCGGCACGAGCTTTTTCCTGTATCTGCCGGCCAGCACCGGCCAGCCGCTGCCGGTGCGTGTCACGAGCGGGCACCGAGAGCTTCGCCCCAAGAGCTCCAAGTCCGCATTGATTTTACTCGTCGACGACGAAGAAGTAGTGCGCCGCAGCACAGCCCGGCTGCTTCGCCAAGCCGGCCATGAAGTACTCGAGGCTCCTGGTGGCAAGGAAGCCACGCACATCTACGCCAGCGGCGCGCGCTTTCCGGATTTGGTGATCTTGGATTTGGACATGCCGTATCTCAACGGTGAGCAAACGCAGCGCGTAATTTTGACGATCGACCCGAGAGCGCGAATCTTGTTCATGTCTGGCCACGAGGACTTCATCCGCGATAGCTCGACCAGCATTGGTAATGCGGCCGGCTACCTGCGCAAACCCTGCAACGTAGCGCTACTGCTCTCCACGGTGATGGATGTGCTGCTCACCGAGCCCGGGAGCTTCGACCGCAAAGAAGACCGAACGAGGCCAGGCGTCGGCTTCGGAACCGAAAGCTAAAACGCGAGTCGCTCGCCGGTGGTCGTGACCGCCGCATTCCTGGATTGGGACTGAACCTGAGCGCGGCCGCCCCACACCACGAGCTCCTCGCCCGTCCACACTGCCGCGCCATACTCGTGCACCTCGCCCGACGGATAGTCGGCAATCGGCTTCCAATTATTACCGGCGACATCGTAGCTTGCCCCATTCGTTGCAAGCTCGCCCAGACCGTTCGGCGTAGACTGACCGCCGACAACGGCGATGACTCCTGGTCGGACCATGAAGGCCGCACCCGACCGGCGCACGTAGAGCAGGCGTGCGCTGGGAGCGCCGCTCGTAGTCATGGTCGTCCAGGTGTTGCCGACCATGTACTTCCCATCGTTGCGCAGACCTGTGTCGTCTCGACCGCCCCAAACGACGAAGTGTGAGCCATCCCAGACGCCAAAGCTTCCCGATCGAGCGCTCATGCCGCTGCCCAAGCTGGCCCAATGGTCCGCCTTGAGATCGTAAGAAAACGCTTTGTCCTGTCGTGCGTTTGCAAGATAGCCGCCTTGCAGGTACAGCGCGGCGCCATCGAAGGCGACCGCCGGGGCCAATAGCGCGCCCGGAGCACCGCCATTCGTCGCGGCGGACCAGCGGCCTGCCTCGAGCCGATCGGCGCCTGCTATCGGGTCGTCTTGTACGCCGATTCCGCCCCAAAATACGGCGCGAGTCCCATCCCAGGTGCCAAACGATTGCGCACGGCGCGTGGCGGCGGAGCCCAGGCTAGTCCAGGTCTTTTTCACTGGATCATAGGCGGCCGCATCTTTCAACAGATTGTTCCCGGACGCATCGACGCCGCCGTACACGACGACCGTGCTGCCGTTCCAAACCGCAGTCGCCATCGAACGCGGCGTTGGCGTACCAGTGCCTTTGACTACCGAGACCCAGCTGTCCGTGGCGGGCGAGTAGATTGCGCCCGAATCGAGCGCTCCGTCGTTTGCGTCCAAGCCGCCCCAAATGAATACCGACTTTCCCACGGCCGTGGTGGCGGCACGGGTGCGCGCGACGAAGCCCGTCGGCGGCTGAGCCATCTTCGTCCAACCGACAGTGCAGGCGCTCGCGGCGCAGCTGCGACCCGCGTTACACACCCGGCCGCACGCGCCGCAGTTGTTCGCGTCGGTCGCAGGGTTGGTGCAGCTGCTTGCGCAACAGGTCTGAAGCCCGCTGCACGCGCCGTTGCAGGCTGCGCTGGATGCACCGCCGACCGTCGCTGACCCGCCCGCGCCGCCGGAGCTAATGGTGCTCATGCCGCCGGCCGCGTCACTACCACCGGCCGCGCCACTACCACCGGCCGCGCCACTACCGCCGGCCGCGCCACTACCGCCGGACGAGGGGGCGTCGTCGCCGGCGTTACTGTTCACGCCGCCGCCAACATTCGTGGTCGTCGAGCCCCCGGCCGCGCTGCCGCCGGCGTCGGGCCCGCCGCCTTCGCCGGGCGAAATCTGGTATTTGTCCGTTAACGCACAGTGCGTGAGCAGCGCGCTCACCCCGCACAGCAGTAACGTGGCGGCGCGAACGGTCACAGCCTACCTGCGATCTGGATGCCGCTCGGAAAGGCGCGCAAGGCAACGTGTTCTTGCGTCGGCTTACCGAGCGTAAGCAACAAGACGCCCGTGGTCGCGGCCGCCGCGCCCAGGCCGAAGCTCACCCAAGACAGCGTGCGGTTCGTACGCCATCCGTCGATGTCATCGGCGGAAGATGGCGGACAATTCGGGTGACAGACCGAATCGAGATTCGACTTGCGATGCAAGGCCACGAGGCCCGTGTATGCGCCGACGCCGACGCCCACCACGCCCGCACCCAGCGCGATGTAGCCGAGTGTGTGGCGTGTGCTCAGGTTACCTGCCGAAGCCGGCTCAGATGCTGGCGCGCTTGGCTTAGTGACAGAATGGCTAGGCTGAGCATCGAGCTCGACCAAGTAACTTTGGCCTTCGACCACGTCGAGCTCGCGCGCGGCCCGCATCTGGCCGGCCACGCGCACCGCGAGGTGGTGGACGCCCGGATCCACAGGCCGTTCTACGCCGAGCAAAGCGGCCGGGGTCGGCCTTTCGTCGATCGTGACCTGAGCGGTGTCACCACTCGTAACCCCCGTCACGATGAGCTTGAGCCGTGGCACGCGCGCCCGTACCTCTTCCACCTCCTTGTGCGCGGTCTGGACCGCATTGACGTAGGCTTCTGGCGCGTCCCCCGCCAACTTCATGCGCGCAGTTTGCTCATAGACATCTACTGCTTCCAGCAATTGGCCGAGCTTGGCCAAACTGCGCGCCTGCATCAGCGCGATCGAAGGAGCGGCTACGAGCTCGTGAGCGCGCCGAAAAAAATCACTGGCATCGGCGTACTGCCCGGCATCGAAAGCCTGCGCTCCTTGCGTCGCCAGGTCACGCGCCGCCGTGCGCGTTTCCGCGTCGGCGTCGGCATGTGCCGATGTCACGCTGAGCAACAACGAGCAGGCCAGCAGAGCCGCGCAGCGCCGAGCGCGCCCCACACCAGCGCCGAACGACACCCAAGGGCCGGATCTAAAAGCCAAAGTCATAAGAGCGTTTCCCATTGCTGCGAGGGCGAGAGGCCGGAGCCGGACGCGAAGGAGTGACCACTGCATGCGCGAAGGCTTTCCCGGGCGCGCCATGCACCGCTGCCGGCGAGGAGGCGGACGCGGTGGCCGCACCCGCGATGGCTTCGGCAAGCGCGCCCGTCGCTGGCGCGCGCGCGGGCGAAGGGCCTTGGCTGAGCGCGGGGCTGGACGAGCTCGACGAGCTCGATGCGCTCGGCGCCGCGGCCGCCAAGGCCGCGTGTTGCCCGCGAATCAGCGCGCTCACCGCGAGAATCAAGCCCAGCGCGAGCATCGTGCCCACGACCCAGCCCCAGCGCGCAGGCCGCTCACGAACGGCATGGGAGCGACGCACGACGGTCGGCGCAGAGCGCGCCGGATCGCGGCTCGTGGCAGGCTCCTTCGGTGACGGGCGGGACGAGCGCCGCGGCATGATTGACGCGAGGTCCATGCGTACGCCGGACAAGGATCCGTCCAGCCACACGGCCCGGAGGGAGTTTGCGCTGATGTCCTCTTTCACGCCGTGCTCGTACAGCCACAGGGCAAGCGCCTCGCCCAGCTCGGTCATCGAGGCCCAGCGGTCATTGGGATTCTTCTGCAGGCCGCTCTCGATCACCCGCCACAAGTCGGCATCGCCGGCGGCAAAATCGGTGGTCGGTAGCACGCCATCGTGGATGATGGCCTGCATCAGGGCGTTGTAGTTAGGACGGTCGAAGGGCATCTTGCCCGTGATCGCCTCGTACAATACGACGCACAAAGCCCAAACATCGGCGCGGTGATCGATGTCCTCGCTCCCGGATGCTTGCTCCGGGGACATGTACTCCGGACTACCCAGCGCGACCCCTTCTTGAGTCAGCTTGCGATCTTCATTGGCGAGCGTCTGATCGACCTTGGCGATGCCGAAGTCCAGGAGCTTGGGTTGTTGGCGCCCAAATTCGTCCCGCGCGATCAAAATGTTGTCGGGCTTTACATCGCGATGAACGATGCCTTTGTCGTGCGCCGAGCGGAGGCCATCGGCGAGTGGCAAGAGCAGCTGAACCGCTTGAATTGCCGGCAAACGCAGCTCGCGCCGCAGGATGGCGCCCAGGCTCTCGCCCTGCACGAGCTCCATCACCAAAAATGGATCGGCGCGGCTCGTCCAACCAAAGTCGAACACGCGCACCATCGCTGGATGCCCGAGACGGGCCGCGGCGTGGGCTTCACGGGCCATGCGCGTCCCGCCCGTGGTCCCTCCGAGGTCCGTGTGAATCAGCTTCAGAGCCACATCGACGCCGAGCACCAGCGAATGCGCGACCCAGACCACGCCCATGCCGCCGCGCCCGAGCGGCCGCACGAGCTTGTAACGATCCGCGATGACCGCGCCTGCCAAATATTCCGTGCGTGGGACGGCAACGCGCGCAACCTTGCGCCCTGTCTCAGACAGCGGGCGCTCCGAAGCACCGATCGTTTCCGGAGCTGGTTTGACTGGCGCAGGGGTGATCCGGACGACCATTCCTAAACCGATCAGAACCGCGAATGCGTGACGTGCGACAAGGGGATTGAGGCTCCTCATCGCCAAACGGCTGAGCAAGATCCGTAATTAACTGCGGACTACAACCACTGCCCTAAAACCACAGCCGCTCACTCGCCGCTCGCGGTCTCCCCGCTCGACTTTTTTCCCAGTCGATTCGAGATTCGCCCGGCTAAGCCAAGCACCAAAACGGCGCGCGGTTGTCCGCGCGCCGTCTTGTCTGCGCCTCAACATGAGACCCAACGAGTGAGTCGCGGTCAGATTGCGGCCGGCGTCGGCGTCGGCGAGGCAGAGGGCGCAGGCCCAATGCCGCCATTCTGGTCGCTATCCGGGCCGCCGTGGTGGCCATGTCCACCATGCCCGTGGCGTGGGAACTTCAGAGTGCCGGAAGCGACCGCGGCCGTGATCTCGGCCTGCGTCACCGCGCCGTTCTTGTCGGCGTCCGCCACACTCAGATGCTGCCAGCGCTGCTCCCCGACCTCGTCTTTGGTCAAGGCGCCGTCGCTATTTTTGTCCATCTTGGCGAAGCGCTCGCTCGCGAGCTTTTCGAACGCCGCCTTGCGTTCTTCGGGGCTCACCTTGCCGTCGTGGTCCGTGTCGACCTTGGCCAAGTGCTCGGCCTTCATCTTCTCTTGGCCAGCTTTGAGCTCGTCCACGCTGAGCACGCCGTCCTGGTTGGTGTCGGCTTGCCCCATGAATTTTTGCATATGTTCCGGCAACTCGGCCACTTGCAACGAGCCGTCAGCGTTCTTGTCGAAGCGCTTGACGAGCTGCGCTGGGTCGGGCGGGCCGCGGCGGTGCATGTGCTCGCTGTCCGGCGCGGCATCGGGCGCCCCCGCCGACGCGACGGGCGCAGCGGATGCTGAAGCTGCGGCCGTGAGCTCGGCCTGCGCGCTTTGATCGACGGGCTCGGTGCTCGCGCCCGAGCAAGCCGCCATCGACAGGGCCATCAAACCAGAAACGACTGAGCTTATCATCGAGGTGCGCATGCTGTGGTTCTCCTTGAGTTTCAAATCATCCGACGCCGACCGACGCCGGCCCCCTACGCGCTCGCCCGCTTTTTTTGGGGGCATTATATTTGTTCAATGGTTACATCACCTTACCGGCTAAAGCCGAGGGCTCCGCCCAACGCTCTACAAGAAAAGCAACGGCTCGCGTAGGAAGCGCTCGGGAGCCGTCGTCGAACCACGTAAGAAGAGGCAACGTGAACGGCGCGGAGACAAACATTGGACACCCTCGAAACGGCCGTCGATCGAGTCCTGCGTGGGGACAGCGCGGCCTTTCAGCTGATCGTGGACGCAACGAGCCGAAAGCTCGTGCGCCTAGGCGCTAGAATCATGGGCAATCAAGCAGACGCGGAGGACGTGGTGCAGGAAGCGTACGTGAAAGCCTACCGCGCGCTCACGAAGGGCGGCTTCGATCGCCGCGCGAGCACCGCCACCTGGCTGTATCGGATCGTGGTCAACGGCGCCATCGACGCTAAGCGCAGCCGCAAGCGCCGCGGGGAAGCAAGCGATCTACAGCTAGAGAGCGGCTGGGATGGCGCCGCGCTCGCCGAAGCGCGGGTTGCACTGACCGAGCTCGACGACTGGCTCTCGGCGTTGCCCGCCGAACAGCGCGCGGCCCTCGTACTGCAGAGCATGGAAGGCTTGAACAACACCGAGATCGCCCAAGTGATGGGCGTGAGCGAGGGCGCAGTGGAGCAGCGCTTGGTGCGCGCCCGCGCCACGCTGCGCCAGAAAAGGGAAAGCTCGTGACCGACCTTGAAGACATCGATCGACGGCTGGCGCGCTTGCGCGACGCGACGGAGGCAGTCCACGAAAGCCCGGCCTTCTCGGCGCGCGTTCTGCAAGCGTTGGCGGCCGAGTCAGCGCCCAGCTTTTGGGAAAACGCTTGGTTCTCCTCGCGCCGGTTGCTGCCGGTTGCGGCCGTTGCGGCGGCGTTGGCGGTGGGCTGGGCCGTCCAAGTCGACCGCTCAGCCGACGACGAGCTCGCCAGCTCCTACGCCTCGGTGGGGTTCGAATGATGGACCGCGCGAAGCTGAAGGGCTACGGCGCGCTACTCTTGGTTCTCGTGCTCGGCATGTTGCTGGGCGGCGCCGGCTCGCGCGCCCTCCTTCAGCGCCGCTACGCGCGGCTCTTCAGAGACCGCTTCGCGGTCTTCGAGCATCGCCGCCTGGGTGCGCTATCTCGCCGCTTGGACCTGAACGACGCTCAAGAGGACAGCGTGCGTGCCGTGATGAGCAAGTACGGCCAGCAGCGCCGCCAGCTCACGCGCGAGATCATGGACCGCTGCGGCGCGCCATTGCGCGTCCAAAAGGCGCAGATGGACGGCGAGATCCGCACGCTCTTGAAACCCGATCAACAAGCCCGCTACGACGCCTTGATCCGCGACAGCAACAGCCGCCCGCCTAGCCCCGGCGACGGAGCTCCGCTCGACCCCCTGCCCTGAGCCCCGCATCGCCGTCGCCGGCACGTCGAGTCGGTACAGCCTCGCGGCGGCGGCCAGGTTACCGTCGGAGGTTGGTCAGCCGGCACGTCGAGTCGATACGCATAGCTCGACCCTGATGGTCATTACTCGCGCGAGGCAAAAGCGGATGACTGGCATGGCTCGCAGCGGCGTAGCCTTGGCGTGCTCCGGCTCGAACCATCACGACGAGCGCGCGGCCGCGCCGTGGCCGCGGCCCGCCGACTCCGCGGCGGGCGGCTACCCTATGAACAGCGCTTCTGGAATTGCTAGGCAGAGGGCTCGAGTGTGATCTCTGAACAGTAGACCGCGAGCTCTGAACAGTCTGCACGTTGAATTGGGCTACGTGCGACATGCGTCGGCCGCTGCTGACACTGTCCCCAACCGTCAGACTCCGATCTATAACGGCGTCACTCAAGGCCTCACGGCCAAAGGCGCGTCGCATCGATGAACGCCTCAAACGTGGCTAAGCGCGCTGCTTACCCCCGGTGACCCGGCGAGAGACTTACGGCGGACCCGACGCTCGTGTCGACGATCATCTGCCCCCACCCGCCGCAGCGCCAACAGCAGCGCACCGTTACGATTCGTTTTTACACGCCTCGACCTAGCGCCGCTTTTTGGCGTGAATGCGGGGCGTTCCCCTCAGCCGGGGCGCGTCACTCGCGCTATCTCAGACTTTGCCGCCGGTGCTCGCTCGACTCTCGCTAATGGCGGTTGCATTTGGCGGGTTACGACAAATCGGCAGCGTGCCGACGCCGATCAGCACTACCAGGACGTCGAGCGCCGTGCCTTGCTGGAGCGGACCTGCCCGATTCGTCGAAGCGTTGCGCGACGAAGGGTAGGAAAGGTCCGTCCCGTTGGCTAGCAGGGTCTACCCCGCCGGAGTATGAAATTCGTGCAACGCAACGATGACGATGTCGTGCGGCTTCAGCCGATCGTAGGTGGATGTCTCGCACGGTCGAAGCAATGCGCGTCGGCGATCTCTTGGGCAAGGCTAGCAAAACTGCGTCCAAGCCGGGAGGCAGTGCGGAGTTGTTGGCTGCAAAATGGCACAAACATTTCTCCGACGTGTCACGCAGGATCGGCAGAGTCCGCGCATGCTGACTTTGAGGACAGTTCCAAGTTTCATGTGCTTGTTGCTGCCGGTCCTGACCTGGACTGCGTGCAGCGACGACGATGCCGGAAGTTCCACGGGCCCCGGCGCGGCAGGGGCGCATGCTACCGGTGAGGCCGGCGAGGCGGGCGAGACCAATGCCGGCAAGGTCGGTAACGGGTCCGCCGGCGAGGCCGGTAGCACGGGAGATGGTGAGCTCGGCGGCGCTGCAGGCGCAAGCGAGGCCGGCGCCGCGGGCGAGGCGCCCGTCGCGGTTGGAGGCAGTGGCGGCGCAGCCGTCGGAGGCAATGGCGGCACAGCCATCGGAGGCAGCGGCGGCGCGGTCGCCGTGGATCCGCTGGTTGGTGCAATCGATACGGTCGTGTTCGTGTATGCGGAGAATCGCAGTTTCGACGGACTGTACGGCAATTTCCCGGGCGCGCACGGACTCAGCGACGTGCTCGATGCGCAAGGCAACCCAACTGCGGCCTACCTCCCTCAAAAGGATCGTGACGGCGTGACGGTGCTACCCAAGTTGCCAAAAACCTGGGGCGGCGCGACGGCGGCGGGAAACCCGACGGTGATCGCCGAAGCGCTGACCGACAATCTTCTAAATCAGCCCTTCTCGATCGAAAGCGGTTTCGTCACCAACGGCGGCTTGCCCCTGACCACGGCGGACGTCACTCGGGATCTGGCGCACCGCTTCTTCGAGAATATCATGGAGGTCAATGGCGGGACGAACGACCAGTTCGCTGCGTTCCTAGACGCGGGCGGTTTGACCATGGGCCACTTCGACTACAGCAAGTCCGCGATGTACAAGCTGGCGCAACAGTACGTGCTGGCCGACAACTTCTTCGAAGGTGCGTTCGGCGGCTCCTTCTTGAATCATCAGTATTTGATTTGCGCGTGTGCACCGCAGGCCCCCGCTTCCTTCGTGGCCAGCAATCTGCCCTCAATCAACGTGCTTGGCGCCGCGAATGGGAAGGGCGTGCCGCAATTGGCGACGAACCCCACTTCGCCGGCATCCGCGCTGGACGGCCCGCCTTCGTTCAAGACCGGCAACATCGCGCCACTCGACTATTTTGGCGCGGGCGATGGCTACCGCGCGGTCAACACGATGCAGCCGCCGTATCAGCCGAGTGGCAATGCGCCGGTCGTCAACGCGCTCGACCTTCGCTATGCAAACGCTGCGGCGGCCACCACGTTGCCCGCGCAAACCCAGACCACGCTCGGCGACCTATTGAGCGCCAAAGGCGTGAGCTGGGCCTGGTACGCCAGCGCCTGGGACGCAGCCACCACGGACGGTCGACAAGCAAGCACCGCGCCGCGCATGGTGATCTACGCGCCGTCGACACCCAAGGGCAGCCCGGACTTTCAGCCTCATCATCATCCATACAATTTTTACGCCGCGTTTGATCCCGCGCAGCACCCCGACGTGCGCACTGCGCATCTGAAGGACTACACCACGCTCGTGACCGACATCGCGAGCGGCGCGTTGCCCCACGTCGTCTACTACAAGCCGACCGGCAACTTGAATCAGCACCCCGGTTATGCGAACGCAGACGACGGCGATGCACACATCGCGGATCTGGTGAGCAAGCTCAAGGCCGGGCCGCAATGGGCACATATGATGATCGTAATCACCTATGATGAGTACGGCGGTCAGTGGGATCACGTGGCTCCGCCCAAAGGCGACAAAATCGGCCCCGGATCGCGCATTCCTGCGCTCATCATCTCGCCTTATGCCAAGGCGGGCACCGTAGATCACACTCAGTACGATACCGCGTCAATCTCGCGCTTGGTCACGCGCCGCTTCGCACTGCCGGTGTTGTCCGGTTTGGCCTCGCGTGACGCCGCGCTCGTGGCCAATGGTCAGAGTAAGATGGGCGATCTGAGCAGCGCGCTGAATCTCCCGTGAGCCTGCGAGCCGGCGCGCTGAGCTTGCTGCTCGTCGGGCTCGGCGCGAGCGGCTGCCGGACCGCGGATGCTGCGGATACCTCCGCCGCTGCATCCGGCATATCGCGAGGCCCCAGCGCGGCGCGACCCGCAGCGTCATCGGCGACCGCGCGCGCGTTCTATGCGGATCGCTTCAGCAAGCAGCCGTACATGCCGGACGTAATGGCGCTCGGCCGGACGCTATTTTTCGATCCGGTGTTGTCCGCGTCGGGCAAGCTTGCCTGCGCGAGCTGCCATGATCCTCGCTTCGCGTATGGCCCGCCCGACGCCGAGCCGCGTGGTGACGGTCTGCGCGCGGTGCCGGCGCTCCGTTACTTGCAGTCCGTTCCGCGCTTCGCCGAGCACTATTATGACGAATCGGTCGACGAGAGCGCCGATCAGGGTCCCACGGGCGGGCACACTTGGGACGGCCGCGCCGACACCCTGCACGATCAAGCCAAGCTGCCGCTCACTTCGCCTGCGGAAATGGCCAACGACAGCGTGGCGAGCGTAGTCGAGAAGGTGAAGCACGCCGCCTATGCGCCGCGCTTTCGTGAGCTGTTTGGCGGAAATGTCTTCGACGAGCCAACTCGCGCCGCAAGCGCGCTGCTGCTCGCGCTCGAGGTCTTCCAGCAAAGCCCAAAAGACTTTTATCCCTACGATAGCCGCTACGACGCTTACCTGCGCCGGCAAGGGGAGCTGACGGCACCCGAGCGGCGCGGTCTTTCACTCTTCGAAGATCCCAAAAAGGGCAACTGTGCCCATTGCCACCCCAGCCAATATCGCCACGGAAGTGCACCGCAGTTCACCGACTTCGGCTTCGCAGCCTTGGGCGTGCCCCGGAATCCCGCGGTCGTTCGAAACCGCGATCCGAAGTTCTTCGACTTGGGGTTGTGCGGCCCCCTGCGCACCGACCTTCGAAGCCACCCCGAGTACTGCGGCGCGTTTCGCGCGCCCAGCCTACGCAACGTGGCCGTACGCCATGTGTTCTTCCATAACGGCGTGTTCCATGAGCTCGAACGGGCGGTCGAGTTCTACGCTCAGCGCGATAGCAACCCGCGCAAGTGGTACGGGAAAGCCGCGGCCTTCGCGGACTTGCCAGCGGATGCCCGCAGCAACGTGAATGCGGAAGCGCCGTTCGGACGCAAAGTAGGCCAGGCGCCCGCGCTCGACGCGAATGAAGTCAGAGACGTGGTGGCGTTTTTGCAAACGCTGACCGACGCCGACCTGCGCTAACGGCGCTTCATCTAGCGTTGTGAACGCATCGCCCAAGCCATCGAGTGCCTTCTCGAATGCGCATCGCATGGGGGACCGGGCCCCCCGCGCAGCTCGGTGCGGAGGCAGACCGCTGGTGAAACCGTGCACCCCGTCCACCCCTCGCCCTGAAATCGAGTCCTGCGCCGTCGTTCGGCGGCGCGGACGAACGATGCACTTGGCTTTCCATCCCTCTTGCCCGCAAGCTCTTCCGATGAAGGTCAAACGCATCGTCGCCGATATCGGCACGGCCGATCCAAAAGCTGCGCAGCGCTTTTATCGAGATGTTTTAGGTCTAGAGGTGCTGATGGATCTGAATTGGATCGTGACTTACGGCTCGCAAGCGAAAATGAGCGTTCAGATAAGCTTTGCTTCCGAGGGCGGATCCGGCACGCCCACGCCGGATCTGTCGGTCGAGGTCGATGACTTGGATGAAGCGCTCCGCCGGGTGGAAGCGGCGAAAATCGCCATTGAATACGGGCCCGCCACGGAACCTTGGGGCGTGCGCCGCTTCTTCGTGCGCGACCCCTTCGGCAAGCTCGTCAACATCCTCTCCCACCATTGACCGGGGCATGCCGTTAGCGGCGCTTGAGCGTCGCTTGTCTGGTTTCGAGCTCCGCCGCAGGTCGTCTCGGGCGCTGCTTGCAAAGCGTGGTCTTGACGACCGTGCTCATCTTTGGCGCGAGCTGAAACGCGGCCTCGTAGGGGGCCGTGGCTTGCGTGATCAATGATTTGATCTCGGGAGCGCTGATTTGATTCGCGGTCGCAAGCCGAATACTCCTGACCTGTTTGCCGGTGCCCTCGAGCAGGCGAAGTCGGTCTCGCAGGGCCGCGCCGTGTAAGAAAAAGAGCGTCACCCACCGCGGATAGCCGGCTACCGACACAAAGGCGTCGGCGGCGCGCTCGCTCGGGCTGATGGCGAAAACCAAGGCGTTGTAGTTGTCGAAAACGAGCTCGTAACCGCGCGGGAATGCCGTGCGGAGCGCGCGTCGAGCTTGGGCGAGCTGCGCGCCGATATCCGGCGAATACCGGCTTAGAAAGCGCGCGATCTGGGCCGCCGGCCCTACGCCTACCATGCCGCTCACGGTATCAGGTATCAGCCGCCCGCCGCGCCGGTCGAGCACCGACGCCGAAGGCGGCCAGCTCGGCGCATGAAGCAGGACTCCTGGAGCCGTACCCGGCTGTCGATCGCGGGGCCGAGCATGAACCGAGTGAATTGGCTCAGCGCCGCGGTTTCCCTTGCCGCCAAAGCGCTGGCCTGGGCTTCTCGCGCGGTCTCATGAGCGCCGCGACCACCACGGCTCAAAGCGCACGTTTTTCTAGCTCGTACGCCAAGGGCACGACCGTCGGTCTTCGGTTGCGCGAGCTCTTGAACGCCGCGGCGCGCCCGGCGGCACGCGAACGCCCGCCAGGCGGCTCATGCGCGCCCCGCGACTGGCGGTTTCAGTTTTGCTCTGAGAGTTGCGATGCTGGCTTTCGTTCGCCCCTCTCCAACGGCTACAAGTCACGAATGTGACAAGTAAATCTCGGTTGAAGCGAGGGCGATGTGCTTCGCGGCGCGACCGAAAATTCCGTCGCATGGACCAAAAACTTGCGCCGCGCTCGTCCGAGAACATTGACGCGATCGAAATTGTTTGGCTACTTCGTGATCCCCTGAGCCACTAACGAACACGTGCAGGACGAGGACGAGACGGATTCCAATCCGCGTGGACTCTGCCGTTTAAACTACAATCTTCCGCCGCGACGCCGGTGTCTAAAGACCCCCGCGGGCTCGGCTACTATGGAGCCTTCATGATTACTTCGAACCATGCATCGGTAGTGTTTGGATTGGCCGCGTTGCTCGGGCTTGCGGCGACCCAAGGTTGCAGCAGCGACCCAGTCAGCGTCACACCGGGCGGGAGCACAACGGGCACAGCGGGCAGCGGCACATCCGACACCGCCGGCACGACCGCAACGGGCGGCAGCGGCGTCGCGACCGGCGGAACGGCGGCTGGTGGAGGGCCTGCCTCCGGCGGGAGTGGTGGCGGCGATTCCGCGGGCACGACCGGCGCTCCGGGCGGCAGCGGCGGAACCGGTGGCTCTTCTACGGTTAGCGGTGGCGGCGCGGGCGGAGTCGGCGGTGGATCCGGGGGCACTGTTAGCGCCTCGGGTGGAGCCGGCGGAGGCACGGGCGGCAGTGCCGGCGGCGGCACCGCAACGGCAAGCTTTGCTGCGGTGAAGACGATTTTCAGCGCCTCCTGCGGCGTCGGCACCTGCCACAACGCGGCCTCCGGGCAGCTCAACTTTCAAAGCGCGGACCTACACGGCGTGCTCACTCAACCGATTCCGACGGGCACGAAGCACTGCGTCGGCACGACCGTCGTCGTGCCGAGTGACGCGACCAGCTACCTGCTGAGCGTCGTGAAAGCCAATTCGACATGCCCCAAGGGCGCCGCCGACTCCATTGGGCGCATGCCCGACGGCTGCTCCACCGCGGCAAATGCCACCCGGAAGTGCCTGACCGACGCCCAAGTCAAAACCCTTAGCGATTGGATTGCGGCCGGGGCCAGCGCGAACTGAGCGGCGGGCAGCGGCCCGCGAGCGTTACACCATCGAGACGCGCTTCATGAGCGCGCCGCAGAGCTTGGATTGCGGGTCGCGCACGCGCTCGATGGCCAAGCCTGCGCGGAAGGCCGTGCTGGCGCTGGTCTCGTCGCCCATGACGACGTGGCAGATGCCGAGCAATTCGTGGTCGGACGGTTCGCCATGCGCCGCGACGAGCCCCGTGAGCCGGTGGCGTGCGGCGCTGTGGGCCTTGACCATGGCGGGTGTAGCCGGTTTGGGCGCTCCTTTCATCAGCACCATGAGCGCGAGCGCCTGACGCTGATCCTCGACCCGGTAGGCAGCGAACTCCGGGCTCGCAAAGAGCTCGCGGTAGCCGTCGTATGCGCCGCCGGTATCGCCATTTTTGGCCCGACCAATGATCTCTTTGAGCGAGCGCGCCAACGCTTCGTTTGCCACGCTACGAGCTTAGTCCGCCCCGTGAGCGGGCGGAAATCGAATTGAGCTCGCGCCCGCGATCCCCGCATTTAGCGACGCGGAAACGGACCGTGCGCGGTCACCGCGAGCGGGCGCCCGCTCGCCCCAGGTGAAGCAACGCGGCCGCAACCGTTGCCGCCAGCGCGCAGAGCGCTTCGAGCTCCGGGTGTTCGTACACGATATAGTCGCGCCCAATCACGTCGTAGCCGGCGAGATGACGGACATGGTGCAGGAGCTCGCCATCGGGCAGCTTGAGACTCGCAATGGTCGAGATGGGCGCCGTGTCATCGAAGGGCGCGCCGAACTTAGACAACACAGCTCTCAGCGCGCCTTCCGGGAGCAGCCAATCCCCGTCAGGAGAAACGATTCGCAGCAGCTTCCCGTCCACCCGTAGGTGAACCGACGAGAGCTCGCCGGACGCCGATGAGAACTCGTGGATCTTGAACACCGCGAAGAATCTTAGCCCGCCCGGCTTCGCGGGCACGAGCAAGTGAAGGCGCCTTCAGAGAAGGTCTTTGGCCATTCTGACGGGCCGGTCATGCGCGACGCGGCCTTTCGCGCCTTGAACCGGGTCCGTGCGGCCGATCGTACCGCTGACCGCGCCGATCACAGAAGCGCCCCACTTGAAGCCCGTGAGGCGCACGGGGGCTTGGGGCTGCACACACCAGGGTGGGCGTGTATGTTTCACCGCATGAGCAGTGAGAGCTACCACGAGCCAATCGAGCTTTTATCGGAAGCAACCAAGAACACGCATCGCGCAATCGTATCTCTCGGCGAAGAGCTGGAGGCGATCGACTGGTACCAACAGCGCGCGGAGGCCTGCACCGACCCCGAGCTGAGCGCGATCTTGATCCACAACAAGAACGAAGAGGTGGAGCACGCGATGATGGCCCTCGAGTGGCTGCGTCGCGCAAACCCGATCTTCGACGAGCACATCGCTACGTACCTCAACTCCAGCGGGCCGATCCTGGAGGTCGAAGAGATGTCGACAGGCGGAGGCGAGGGCGGCCCAAAGGGTGACGCCAAGAAAAAGTCGAGCTCCGCCAGCAGAGCCGGCTCGCTCGGCATCGGCAGCCTGAAGGGACAGAAGTGATGGATCTTCTAAAACGACAGAAAGCGCCCATCGTCGACGAGGCATGGAATCAGATCGACGACGAAGCCCGGCGCGTGCTCAAGCTGCACCTGGCCGGGCGCAAGCTGGTGGACTTTTCCGGGCCGCACGGCTGGGATCTGGGCGCAGTGAATACCGGCCGGTTGAAGCACATCGACCACGGCCCGGTCGAGCACGTGGGCCACGCCATTCGCGATGTGCGACCGCTGATCGAGCTTCGCGCGCCGATCTTATTACCCATTTTGGAGCTCGATTACGCCGCCCGCGGCGCATCGGATTTGGACCTGGACCCGGTCGTCTTGGCCGCCGAGAGCGTCGCCCGCGCCGAGGACGATGCAATCTTTCACGGCTTTGCCGAAGGCAAAATCACCGGCATCATCGAAGCGAGCCCCCACACCCCGATCGAGGTTGAGTCGAGCCAAGCGTGGCCGAGCTCGGTGAGCGCCGCCAAAGAAGTGCTGCGCATGGCAGGCATCGACGGCCCCTACGCGCTCGCGCTGGGCATCGAAGCCTACGACGAGCTCACGGCCGACGGTGAGGATGGCTACCCGCTACGGAACCGGATCGAAGAGCGCGTGGCCGAAGGGTCGCTGATCTGGGCGCCTGCCCTGAAGGAAGGCGCGGTGTTGTTGTCCACGCGCGGCGGAGATTACGAGCTGACGGTCGGACAGGATCTGTCGGTCGGATACGCTTCACACGACCGCACCACCGTGGAGCTGTATCTGACAGAATCGTTCACCTTCCGCGTGCTCGAGGACAAGGCTGCGATCTTGCTCCGCCGTTTGCGCTGAACGTCCCGACCCCTGGGACGTCACGCGCGAGCGGGCTAGATGCGCGTAACCGTTTGATGAACGATGCCACTTCCGCTCGATCTTCCGCCAGCGCCGCTCGGCCTCAAGGGCCGCGCGGCGGAGCTGGCCACCCTCGTCAACACCGTCGAAACCGCCGCGCCGACGCGGCTGGCTTTGGTGGGCTCGGGCGGCAGCGGGAAATCGATGTTGGCGAATGCCTTGGGTCACCGCTTGGCTCGGTTCTTTGGCGGGCGCGTGCATTGGTTTCGCGTGGGCTCATGGGATTTTTACACCCTGACGGAGATGCTGGCGTTGCGCTTCGGCGTCGAGGGCGAAAATCGCGTGCCGCGACTCAATGCGTTTTTCAAACGCACCGGCCCGCGGTTGATCGTGCTCGACAATCACGAGGACGACCGCGCCATGGCGCGCTTGCTCGAGGCGTTCGCCAAATCACCCGTGACTTTTCTGATCACAGCGCGACGCTGCTTACTCGCGGGGGTGCTCATTTTTCCGGTGACGGCGCCCCTGGTGACGGCGGGCCGTAGCGCGTTTCCACGTGTGGCGCGGCTGACGCGCATGCTGCGCTGGAACCCACTCGCTCTCGACATCGCAGACGGTATCGTGGGCTCGGGGGGCGCTACCGTGAGCGAGCTGCAAGATTTTTTGACGGGCCGCGGCGTACAGCGCGTGCGCGCGATCAAGCACGAGGACGATCTTCCGGAGATCGCGCTCCTAGTCGAATGGGCATGGCAGCGGTTGGCCCCCGCCAGCAAACGCATGCTCGGTGTGCTCGCGCATATCGAGGGCGATCATGTCGACCTGGAATCGTTGCGGCGCTTGGCTCGCATTCGGTCGGGCCTTGCTCGCGCCCTCGAGCCACTCGTGCGTTGGCACTTAGTGCAAGAACCGATTGCACGGCGCTATACGCTGCACGCCGTCGTGCGTCACGCGGTGCTGCCACGTACGACTCCGTCGTCCGAGCGGGTATTCGAGTATTACGTGACGCTTCTCGAACGGCAGCCCGAGCGGCTCTTGCTCGAACAATCCCATCTATTTGCGGCGATGGACCACGCGCACCGAACCAGCAATCTCAACGCCATGTTGCGCGTGGAGGCCTTGGCACGCCGCCTGGCAGGTCACGACGATTAGCGCCGCGCTTGCGCAGCATCCCCGCGCCGTTTCACAACCGCGGGCTCGACGCTAGCGAGCGGAGCTCGCGGGCGGCGTGCGTGTTTTGAGACTGTCCACCGCATGCACGGGGGCCATATCGCCCTTCATCAAATGGGAGATGGCGCTGTACACCAAGCGTTGGCTCTCCAGCATCCCTTTGCCGGCGAACTCGGACGAGACCACATCGATACTGAAATGACCGCCACCACCGGTGACCGAGGCGGCTGCGCCTGGAATGGCTTGCTCGATGGCTTCACGCAACGCGTCGACGACGGAGCCCTGAAAATTCGTGGGATGCGATGACATGCGCAGTAAAACTCCGTGACGAGAAGGAACGAAAGATTCAGTAGCGCGGCACGCTCGGGTCGACCGTCTCCGACCAGGCGTGAATGCCGCCACGGAGGTTGTAGACGTTCCGGAAGCCATCGCCAAGAACTTGCTCGGCCGCGCTTTGGCTGCGCATGCCGTGATGGCAGATGAACGCCACCGGGGCGTTCCGATCGAGCGAAAACAAATACGCTTGCCCCGCTTCGTCTAGCGAGCGAGCGACCGCGATGCTCGCCAGTGCGCGTTCATGCGCCGGGCGCACGTCGAACAGCTCGACGGCACGGCGGTCCAACATGGTTTTCAGCTCCGAAGGGCTGAGTTGCTTGACGGTGGCCGGCTGATTCGGATTGTCGATCTTGAACCCGGCGTTCGCACCGTCGACGAAGTCGATGCTCATGCCGTCGGCGCGGCGCGCGCTCGCGGCGTCGAGGAAGAGGGCCAGCCCCGCAACCTCGAGCTCGACCGTGCCCGCTTCCCGCGGCGCGAAATAAAGATCGTTTTGAAAGTGCGCGTCGATTTTCAGATGCAACACCTCGCCTTCGGCGTCCACCAAGGCGGCCTTGAATGCCGCGACGGCGGCCTGGGTGATCGCGATCGTGGGCAATGCCGGTGGCGCGCCCGGCCGGCCCAGCAGCTCTCCAAGCTCACCGGACTCCTGCAGGGCACGGACGATATCGCAGCCGCCCACGAACTGGCCCTTGACGAACAATTGGGGAATGGTCGGCCATTGCGAGAATTCTTTGATGCCGTCGCGCAGCTCGGCCGAGCTCAGCACGTCGACCGTCTCGTAGTCTGGCAAAAGCTCGTCCAAAATTGCCACGACCTGCGCTGAGAATCCGCACTGCGGACCGCGGCGCGTGCCCTTCATGAAGAGCACGACCGGGTGCTTCGCAACCAGACTAGAGATACGCTCGCGAACGGCGTCAGTGATCATGATCGTGGTCGGGCGTGTAGCACTCGTCTGCGGCGTAATCCAACCAAAGTCAGGATCAGAAGCCCCGGAAACAGGGTGCGCCCGACCGCGCCGGCCGCGACCGGCGCCACGCCACAACCGCCCGAATCAGGAGTAAAGCCGGAAACCCTCGGGGCATCAGCGGAGGCCGGGGGTGGAGCGATCCCGCCGCCGGCAGCGCTGTTGGGCGCGCCGGCCGGGTTTGCGCCACCGCTGTTGAAGCTTCCAGCAAGGCTTGGCCCGCCACCCTCGCTCACGCCGGTAAGGCCTCCCGTCGCGCTTCCGAGCGCGCCCGCCACACCCCCAATTGCAGTGCCAGCACTAGCGCCGTTGCCAGCACCGCCGCCGTTGCCTGCACCGCCGAGCGAGACGCCAACATTGCCGCCCGCGCCCGCGCCCGCGCCCGCGCCCGCGCCC
>CAHJWM010000018.1 GCA_903642325.1 Myxococcales bacterium
ACGTACGAAACGCCCAAACGCACGAAACGCACGAAACGCACGAAACGCACGAAACGCACGAAACGCACGAAACGCACGAAACGCCGAAACGCCGAAACGCCGAAACGCCGAAACGCCGAAACGCCGGATGCCGACACGTACGAAACGCCGAAACGCCGAAACGCCGAAACGCCGAAACGCCGAAACGCCGAAACGCCGGATGCCGACACGTACGAACCGAAACGCGGCGACGCCCAACGCACGAAACGCCGCGACGCCGTGACGCCGTGACGCCGTGACGCCGTGACCCCGTGACGCCGCGACGCCGCGACGCCGCGACGCCGCGACGCCGCGACGCCGAAACGCCGAAACGCCGAAACGCCGCGAACGTCGCGTCGCGTCGTCCTCGAGCTCAGCGAGAGTCGCTTGTCACGTGCGCTCACATCGCGAAGCGGCTCTCGACTACAGCTGGCCGTGTCCGTACTGACGTATAGAAATGCTCCCCCTCGCCCACACGACGACGCTCGTTCTACGCCGTCGTGCTTCCAATATATGGGCGGCGGCTGGTTCGGAGCGCCCGCGATCACCGCGGCGGGCATCGCAACTTCGGTTCGTTGGGCGCGCGAGACGGCTCGCGGTTCGTGCTTACGGCTTTCTTCTGCAATGAAGTTTCATGTCCGCAGCTCTCGCCCGTCGCATTAGGGCCGCAGAAACCCTACAGCGCATACAGCGACGGCAACAAGCCGCGCTTTACGAGAACAGAGAGGATCTGATGCGCGGCTTCTTCAGGGTCGCCGTCGTCTAGGGAGACGGTGACGTCCGGGGCTTTCGGCGGCTCTTCGGCGGGGTTTTGGTGGGCGGAGCTGTAGACGCCGCGCTCGTCGCGTTGTTTGCGGAGCTCGAGGGAGGTGGTGACGTGGATCTCTACGAAGCGATCAGGGCCGACGGTATCGCGGATGGCCTCGCGGTCGGCGCGCAGCGGTGACGCGTAGGCGAAGATGGCGAGGAGCCCGGCATCAGTCGTTCGGCGCGCGAGCTCGGGCGTTTGTGCGGGGCTCGAACCGTCCGGCAATACGCCGCGTGACAGGCCGTCATCGGGGTCAATCACGACGGCGAGGCGCTTCACGTCGAACAAGCGGCGTTCGAGCGCGTAGGCGATCGCGCTTTTACCAGAGGCCGGCAGACCGGTGAGCCAAACCGTGGCGCCCTTTTGCCCGAGGCGTTCGCTGCGTTCGTCCGGGCTCACTTGGGTGCGTGGGCGATCCGGGGAAGATGCGCTGCTGCTCTCGTGGGCGGGCAACGCCGGATCGGCCTCCAAGATCATACCGGCGGCCACGGTGTTGTTCGTGAGCGAGTCGATCAAGATGAACGCGCCCGTGCCGCGGTTCTTCTTGTAATCATCGAAATATACCGCCCGCTGCAGGGACAGCGTGACGCGGCCAATGTCGTTCAGCTCGAGGCGAGTGGCTGGGGTCTGCTTCAGAGTTTCCAGATCCGTCGTGTAGGAGACATGCTCCACGCTGGCGCGGACGAGCTGGGTGGTGTGCTTGAGCAGATACGATTTTTGTCGATCCAGCGCGCGCTCGCTCAGCCAGACGAGCATGGTCTCGAAGCGCTGGCCGACACGCGGCAGATTGTCTGCGTGAACCAACATGTCGCCGCGGCTGATGTCGATCTCGTCGGCCAAACGCAAGGTCACGCTCATGGGCGCGAACGCGCGCTCTTTTTCGCCGTCGAAGGTGTCGATGGCTACGACGGTGCTCACGCGCTGCGAAGGTAGCACCATGACCTTGTCGCCCTTGTTCACCACGCCGGAGGAGATTGCACCGGCGAAGCCGCGGTAATTGAGGTCGGGCCGCAGCACGTACTGCACGGGGAAGCGAAAGTCGGCGTGGTTCCAATCGCTGGCGATGGGCACGCTCTCTAGGTGCTCGAGCAGGGTATTGCCGTCGTACCAGGGCATGGCATCGCTGCGATGCACCACGTTGTCACCCTTGAGCGCGCTGATCGGAATGAACCGTACGCCTTTGAAGCCGAGCTGGCCCACGAACGCCGAGAACTCCTCGCGAATGCGCTTGAAGACATCCTGGCGGTAGCCCTCCAAGTCCATCTTGTTGATGCCCACGAACAGATGCGGAATGCCGAGCAGGGAAGCAATGTATGCATGGCGGCGCGACTGCTGCAGCACGCCGAGGCGCGCGTCGATCAAGATGATTGCTACGTTGGCGGTCGATGCGCCCGTCGCCATATTGCGTGTGTACTGCACGTGGCCGGGCGTATCGGCGATGATGAACTTGCGTTTGGCCGTCGAAAAATACCGATATGCGACGTCGATCGTGATGCCCTGTTCGCGCTCCGCCTTCAAGCCATCGGTGAACAGCGAAAAATCGATGTCCATGCCGGCGCGGGTGGAGGCGCGCTTCACCGCCGAGAGTTGGTCTTCGTAGATGCCGTGCGTGTCGTGCAAAAGCCGGCCAATCAAGGTCGATTTGCCGTCGTCCACTGAACCCACCGACACGAAGCGCAAGAGCTCCTTCTGCTGATGCTGTTCGAGGTAGCCCAGAATGTCCGTGCTGATCTGCTCTTGTTCGCTCGTCATGAACCTAACCCAAACTGAGGCTTGCGCGGCATGCCCAGAGATCGCCCACCCAAAATCTCAGAAGTAGCCTTCACGCTTCTTGGTTTCCATCGAGCCTTCTTCGTCGAAGTCGATTAGGCGACCCGAGCGCTCGGAGTACTTCGTGAGCAGCATCTCGCGGATGATGTCGGGCAGGGTGGTGGCGCTCGAGGGGAGTGCGCCGGTCAGCGGGTAGTCGCCCAAGGTGCGAAAACGCACCTTTTCTAGATGCGGTTTTTCGCCCGGATTCAGCGGCAAACGGTCGTCGTCGACCATGAGGAGCGTGCCGTTCCGCTCGACGACGGGCCGCTCTTTGGCGAAGTACAGCGGCACGAGCTCGATGTTCTCTAGGTAAATGTAGAGCCAGATATCGAGCTCGGTCCAATTGGAGAGGGGAAAGGCCCGGATGCTTTCGCCCTTGGTGAGCTTGCCGTTGTACAAGTTCCACAGCTCGGGACGCTGATTTTTCGGATCCCACTGCCCGTAGCGATCGCGAAAGGAGTAGATGCGTTCTTTCGCGCGCGAACGTTCCTCGTCGCGGCGCGCGCCGCCAAAGGCCGCGTCGTAGCCCCCGCTGTGGAGCGCCTGCAAGAGCGCGTGCGTCTTCATGATCGTGGTGAACTTGCTGCTCCCATGATCGAAGGGATTGATCTTGTCTTCCACGCCCTGTTGGTTGGTGTGCACCAATAGGCTCAGGTCGTGCTTCTTGCAGAAGGAATCGCGAAACGCGATCATCTCGCGGAACTTCCAGGTCGTGTCGATGTGCAAAAGCGGGAAGGGGAGCTTGCCAGGGTGGAAGGCTTTGCGCGCCAATTGCACCATCACCGACGAGTCTTTGCCGATTGAATAGAGCATCACCGGGTTGTCGAACTCGGCGGCAACCTCGCGAATGATGTGGATGCTCTCGGCCTCTAGCTGGCGGAGGTGGCTCAGCCGAAACTCGAGCGCGCGGTCGGGAGAAGTGTCGACGGCCGTCATCGGGGCGGCTGATGTAGCATTAATTCGATAGGAATTCGCGGCTTGGGCTAGATGTCCGTTTTTCTTGGGTTCAACTCCTCAAAGCGCCCAATTTCGGCTTACTTCACGACCGTGGTGCACCCGACCGCGATGCCCACCGAAGCTCCGACCTCGGCGGCCTGGAAGGCGCTGCAGCTGGCCGGACAGGCGATGATTTTCGTCGGTGTCCCGGCGGTGGGCGCGACGTCGTAGTACCAGCCGCCGGTCGCCGCGTCGCACGCGCTCGCGCTGCCCACGTAGTAGACCACGTCGGCTCGGCCTTGGCTCGTGAGTTGCACATTCACATGGCCGAAGTCGAGCGTCTGATCGATCGCCGACGATGGGATTTGAAATTCGCAGGCCAGGCGTGCGCCACGGATCGTGTCGAGTGCAGTCAAGAACTGCTTGCTGACGTCTTGAGTGGTGTCGACGAGAAACGCCTTCGTCGTCCCACCTTGAGCGGCGATCGCATTCAGATTGCTCTGCGCACCTTGGGCGATGTCGCTGGGCGCAAAGACGCCGATCACGAACGTGCTGATGCTGGGCCGCGCCGCGACGCCGGCTGCGGCAATGCCCGCGACCGCTGCAATGTCAGTGGGCATGCACTCGGTCGGCAGCCCGTCCGTGGCCAGCACGGCCACGACGCGGTGGTTGGCGTGCGCGCTCGCCCAAGCGCTCGCTTGTTGAAGTGCGCCGCTGAGCGCAGGCGCCGTGGGCGTGTTACCGCTGGGCATTTTCGAATCGATCGAGGTCAGCAAGGAGGTGGCAGCGCCGGGCAGGGCGGCGATGGCGGCGCTCGGCGCGGCGTATGCGGCCGCATCGCAGCTGGCCGTGTGCTCGCAAACACTCCGTGCCGTCACGGTGCATGTGCCAAGGTCCGGGGCCGCGGCGGCGGCGGTGCACGGCTTGCCGGGAGTGAAACAGACGTAATCGGGGTCATTCGAGCACTGCGCGAGCTGCATGCACGGCCCGTAGTCTTTTCCGCTCGAATCGACGCAATCCGCGGCGGCCTGGCAGGGATAAATGCCCTCCACGCCGTTGCAAATCTTCAGCAGGCACGGGCCGCTATCACCGCACTCTGCGTTGCTCGCGCAAGAAGTGGGAGCGCTCGGTTTCTCGAGCGGGAAGTATTGCAGGCCGACGCCGAGGCCCGCGGATGCTTGATCTTTGATGAATGCTTCCAGTGCGCTCTTCACCGCATCCCATTTGCTGACGTTCGCCGTTGTAACGTCCAGCATCGAGCTCGATGTATCGAGCATGATGTACATATCGAGAGGAATGGGTCGCGCGGTGGATACGACGCCCGCGCAGGCATCCGTCAGACCTCCGCCGCTACCTCCCGCCTCGGAGCTGGTACCGGTCTGAATGCTGCCAGCGCCGTTCCGCCCCCCGGCCGAGTCTGGATCGCCTCCGCTCACCTGGCTCGGATGTGAGCTCGAGCTGCACGCGGCCGAAAGCCAACCGGTGATGAACAAGGAAGTCATCCCAACTGCGACTCGAACGCTGCGGGGCATACTTCGAATAGAGCACCCTTGGCCTCGGATGAGAAGCCGACTCCGCCGCTGACGAGTAGGCGGTCAGAAAAACCGCTATCGAGTCGCGAAGATGCCCGGCTCCACGAGCGGCACAGGGCGGCGCGCTGCTTCGGCGCTGACCTGCAAATAACGCGCTCGCGGCAGCTCGTAGGCCCCCAGTGACTCGAGATGTGGCGTCAAAAATTGAACGTCGAACACGGCGATGCCCGCGGCAAAGAGGCGCTGCACCGCACTCACCAGGCCGACCTTGGAGGCATCGCGCTCGCGGTGAAACATGCTCTCGGCGGCAAACAGCGCGCCGCGCTGCACCCCGTACAGGCCGCCGACCAATCGTTGGTCGTGCCAAACCTCGACGCTGTGCGCGTGACCCAAGGCATGCAGCACGCAGTAAGCGTCTACCATCTCCGGCACGATCCAAGTGCCCGATTCGCGCTCCCGACCACACTCCAAAATGACGTTTTGAAATGCGCAATCGAATGTAACGGAGAAGCGTTCGGAACGGACCACGCGCTCTAGGCTGCGCGAGACGTGCAAGTGCTGCACATCCATCACCGCGCGGGGGTTTGGCGACCACCACATGGGCGGCAGCCCTTCGTCGTACCAAGGAAAGATTCCGTGGTCGTAGGCGAACAGCAGGCGCTCCGGAGTCAAATCGCCGCCGACGGCGAGCAAGCCCTCGTCATCGGCCTGGTTTGGATCGGGGAACGAAAGGGGGGCGCCCGGAAGCAGGAAAAGTGGTTTGCGGCGTGCGCGCATCATCATCGAAAGCCCACGGTCGCCCCACGATAGCCCGCAACGCGGCCCCGTGCGACGCGCTCTTTCAGGATGGCTTCGGTTTTTACGGCGGCGTTGCGCACGGGGCAAGTGAGCGTCCGAAGTGGTACGGTACCCGCGGATGACGACTGCGCTGATCACGGGGGCTTCGGCGGGGATCGGGCGTGAGCTTTCGCGGTTGTTCGCCGCCGACGGCCACGATTTGCTGCTCGTAGCGCGGCGTTTGCCGGAGCTCACGGCATTGTGCGCGGAGCTGCGCGAGCGGCACGGGGTCCAAGCGCGTGCGCTGGCCTGCGACTTGAGCTCGCCAAGCGATCTCGAAGGGCTGCTCGCGCAGCTCTCGGGGCTAGAGCTTGCGTTCTTGGTCAACAATGCGGGCTTTGGCAGCGTGGGCGCCTTCGCGCAGCTCGCGCCCGAGCGCGAGGCGGCGATGGTCGAGCTGAACGTGACCGCCCTCGTGCGCCTCACCGCGGCCGTCCTGCCTGGTATGCTGGCGCGCGGGCGGGGGCGTGTGTTGAACATCGGCTCGACGGCGGGCTTCCAACCGGGGCCGTATATGGCCACTTATTACGCCACGAAGGCGTTCGTGAATAGTTTCAGCGAGGCGCTTGCGTACGAGGTGCGTGGCAGTGGCGTGAGCGTGACCGTGAGCTGCCCCGGACCTACCCACACGGAATTCGGGGCAATTTCGGGCGTGGATAAAACGCGTCTGTTCAGCATGGGCGCGGTGCCCGCGGCCGGGGTTGCTCGCGCTGCTTACCGCGCGATGCAGCACGGGGAGCCGATGGCCGTACACGGATTTCTAAATTGGTTGATCGTGCAAGTGGTGAGCCTCAGTCCGCGTGGCGCGGTCCGCGCGATCACCGCGCTCCTCAACCGACCGCCGGCGCTGCCGGCCAAATCATGAACGCGGTGACGACGGCCCCTCTGCGTTTGGCGTGCGTGAAGGGCATCGCGGCGGCGCAGCGCCTGGCTCGTGAGGCGGTTGGGAGCGTTGCGCTCGGCGTGAGGCCGGGCGATAGCGAGCGCCAGGTGTGCGCGCGCATGGAGGCAGAGCTCGCCAAGGCGCGGATTCGGCATTGGCTACATACCCCCTACGCATGGTGGGGTGAGCGAACGCGCTTCGAGTGGCGCGGCACCTGGGAGGTGAGTGCTCTACCGAGCGACCGCGTCTTGCAGGAGGGGGAGGCGTTCGTGCTCGACGCGGCCCCCATTGTCGCGGGTTTTCCGTGTGATTTCGCGTATTCGGGATTTGCTTCTGGCGAGCCGAGCCGCGAGCATTCGGCACTCCTCCACGCGCTCAACGAGATCAAGCGCTCGCTACCGGCGTGGGCTCGTGAGGCCGCGAGTGGGGGTGGGCTCTGCCAGCGCGTGGCGGAGTCGATCCACCACGCGGGCCTCGACGTGATTCACGAACGGTACCCGGCGCAGGTGCTCGGGCACACCTTGAACGGCTTTCCAAATTGGTGCTCAGCCGCGCCGCGCATCGGCACTGGCTTTCAGCTCCCGCTCTTGCTCACGTATGCGACCGGCCTCGTGCTCCATCACTTGGCGGGCGCGCCGTATCCGTTCCTGAATGCGAGGGCGCCAGATCGCCCGCAAGGTCTTTATGCCGTCGAGCCGCATCTGGGATGCGGGAAATTCGGCGCAAAGTTCGAATCCGTGCTGCTGGTCGACGGTGACGAGACGCGTTGGCTCGACCCAGAGCTCTTCGGTGAGGTGCTCGGATGAGCGCTGCGCCGAATCGTGTCCGGAGCCCGCGACAGGCGCCATTGGCCGGCGATCTGTGGATTATCGTCTTGGGAATTTGGGGTTTTTTGAGGCAAACGTCACGGGCATGGCTGATCGCGAGGAAACCAGATGAGCTCGCCTCGCGTAAATGAGCTTCCGCGCGGCGGTCGCTTCGTCCTCGGCCTGTTGATCTTTGGCGTGCTCGCGACGGTTGCGTACTGGCTCGTGTGGTTCGGCGTCGACCGCGAGCTCCTCGCTTCCGCGCACAGCGAGAGTTACTACGCATTCGAAAATTCGTTCCCCATGGCCGATGCCTGGATGATTGTCTCGGGGCTTGCCGCAACCGTGGCGCTGATTCGGCGCCGCGCGAGCGCTCTGTTGTGGACCATCGTCTCTGGCGCGATCAGCATCTACCTTGCGCTGATTGATGTGCTGTTCGACCTACAAAACGGCATCTACCGCGCCCTCGACTCCAGTGGCGTCATGATCGAAATCGCCATCAACGTACTGACGCTGGCCATGGGCGCGGTAGTGCTGAGCTGGGCGTGGCAGAAGCGGCGAGAGCTTGCGGGGTTCGCGGGCTGGTGATTCAGTCGAGATCAGCGCGGTGCTCGCCAAACGAGCTTCGAGCGCGCCTAGGCGCACCGCTGCTTTCTCCCGCCGAGCCGCGCGAGCGGCCTCGCCTACTTGGCCTGCGAGAGATCGAGCGTGGAGGTAAGCAGGCGTTTGAGCTCCTCCAGTGAAAGCCGCGCGACTTCGCCAATTGAGTGGCCGTAGTCGGTGAGCTGTTTGAGCGTCTTTAGACGATCGATTTGCGCCGCATCGTACAAGCGGCTGCCGCCCGGCGTCCGGTGCGGATCCACCGTACCGTAGCGCCGCTCCCAGGCACGGAGTGCGTGCGTGGAAACGCCGACGTACCGGGCAACATCGCCGATGCGGTAAGAACGTGCGTCAGTGGGTTCTGCGTCTGCCAAAGGATCCAATCTCGTCATTTGAGTGCTCCAAGCGCGGCGATAGTTTGCGATACGCCGCCGTAACCTTGAAAAAACCAGACCCACCACGCGACCATCATCGTGGAGTGTCCCGCGAGGATACCGACGTGACTCCACATCTCCACGCGATCAGAGTACTTGCGCACGTAGCGGCGCCAGTGAAAGGCTTCGTCCACCAAGCTGTAAAGTACGGATAAAACCGTCAATACTAGCGCTGGTATCCAGATGTCGTGGCGGTGATAGGCAGCGCACAACAGCACGCAGCTGCCGATGCCGCATAGGATCGTGATGCCGTGGACCAAACCCTCGGCCCCCGAGATCTCTTCCTTGTAGATAGTGCGGTGACCGATAGTGTCGATGGCGATGCTGACGGTGAAGACCACCGCGCCGATGGGCACCCACCACGCGCTCGGCGGGAAGCTCACGCCGTGAGCGTTACCCACGAGCAAGAAGCCACCCGTGGAAAAGACGAGCCCAAGCATCAGGCCGACCCAGGCCACGTACACGGCCCAGTCGAGGCGTTCGAATTGACGAACGCGCCCGACATAGAGCGCCAGCTCAGACGGGAAGGATGTCATCGGGGAACCTCGCGACGGAGCTGAGCTCGGCGCTCGCGCGCAGACCGAGCCAGCGGTTGGGCAGCTCTCCCAGCGTGGCCAGCGCGGCCTTCAGGACGAGGAGCAACTTGTGTGACGTGGGAACGACGGCGCGCGCACCGATCGCGTCGTAGTGGCGACGTCGAATGCGGCCGCCAATTGCCGAGTAGATGAGCCGCGCCGCGCGCACCGAGAATGCGGCCCGCCAAGGCAGAGCGATCACCCCGGCGTCGCCGGATCGATAAAAACGATCCGCTTCCGCGAGCAATTGCTGCGTGACGGCGGCAATCGAAGGCCGGGCGGACTCCGGCAGCGGACCGAAGCGTAAGCCGTTCAGCGACCCCGGCCCGCACGCGCGCAGCATGTCCAGCGGCAGATACAGGCGGCCGAGCTGCCAGTCCTCAGCCACATCACGGCAGATGTTCGTGAGCTGCATGGCTATCCCGAGGTGAGCGGCTTTCTTCAGAGCGCGCGCATCACTCACGCCGAGCACGTGGCACATCATCAAACCGACGACGCCGGCCACTCGGTGGCAGTAGAGCAGGAGATCCGCCAACGTTTCGTACTTGGCGCCTTCACTGTCCATCTGGAAGCCCGCCAGTAACTGCTCCGGATATTCGCGCGGCAAGCGGCGGCGCAGAGCGAGCTCTTGAAAGGCGCGGAGGCGGATGTCCTCCTGCGCTTCCCCGCGGTACACGGAGTCCAGATCGCGGCGCAAGCTCTGGAGCGCGCCGGGCTGCGCGGCCGAGCCGACCAGGTCGATCGCGTCGTCCGCCAAGCGACAGTACGTGTACAGCACGGCGGCGTCGCGGCGCGCTTGGCCGGGAAGGAGCCTGCCTGCGAGCGCGAAGCTCTTGGAGTGCCGAGCGAGGGTCGCGGCGCAGATCTCGCCAGCGTCGCCCGACGATACGAGCTCGCCGACCGCCGGGAGGGGTGTGCTTGCAGACGAGAAAGTCACGCGGCGGCCTCCTTAGCGAGCTGCTCCGCGATCAGGCTCACCGTGGCTTTGGCCGAGTTGATCACGCCCGGTAATCCGGCGCCGGGGTGGGTGCCGGCGCCTACGATGTACAGTCCCGGAATCTTCGGGTCGCGATTATGCGGCCTAAAATACGCGCTCTGGGTCAGAGTTGGAGCGATTGAAAATGCCGAGCCGTTGAAGGCGTTCAGGGAGCTTTTGAAGTCCACCGGCGTGAACCAGCGCTGAGTGACGATGTGCTGGCCCAGGTCTGGCATGTGGCGCTCCAGGGCGTGAATGATCTTTTTCGCGTAGCGCGGGGCTTCCGCTGCCCAGTCGATGTTGGCCTTGCCAAGATGCGGAACGGGGCTGAGCACGTAATGTGAGCCACAACCGGGAGGCGCGAGCGATGGGTCGCTGACGGTCGGCGCGTGCAAGTACAAGCTGAAATCGTCGGGCAGGGACGGGCCGTCGAAGATTTCTCGCAAGAGCGACTCGTAGCGCGGCCCAAAGATCACGGTGTGATGCGCTAAGTCGTATGGAATGTCCGTGCCGAAATAGAGCACGAAGAGCGACATGGACCAGTCCGCACGCGCGAGCTTGCTCGCGGTTTTCTCGGCGGATTGCACCCCGCTATACAGCTGCGAATAGGTGTGATGGAGGTCGGCATTCGACACCACGAGCTCGAACGCTTCTTCGCCCCGCGCGTCGGTCCGCACCTGATGCAGGGTGCGATCGCGGTGTTGCTCGAGGCGAATGGCGCGCACGGGAGAGGAGAGGCGTAGCTCGCCGCCCAGCTCCTCGAACAGCTCGACCAGGGCATTGACCAAGGCACCGGTGCCGCCGCGTGGGAACCACACGCCGTACTGCCGTTCCAAATAATGGATCAGCGTATAAATGGCGCTCGTGTCGAAAGGATTACCGCCGACCAGCAGCGAGTGAAAGCTGAGCGCCTCGCGGACGTGGGGGTCCTGAACGAAGCGCGCCACCGTGTCATACACCGAGCGATCGGCGCGTAAGCGCGCGAGCTCGGGCGCCACGCGCACCATGTCGAAAAAGCGCAGAAAGGGCGTCGCGGCGAGCTCCGTGTAACCCTTTTGGAATACGCGCTTCGTGTAAGCCAAAAAGTCGTCGTAGCCCCGCGCGTCCGCGGCGTTGCGCGCGCCGATCTGCGCCCGCATCACCGCGCTGTCGCCGACGTAATCGAAGCGGTCGCCGTCGTCCCAGAGCAGCCGATAAAACGGCGTGACCGGCATCAGCTCGACGTAATCCGCCAGGTTACGCCCGGAGAGCGTGAAGAGCTCTTCCAAACACTCCGGCGCGGTGATGACGGTTGGTCCCGCGTCGAACGTGAAGCCCTGGTCCTTATAGACGTAAGCTCTGCCGCCCGGCTTGTCGCGCGCCTCGAACAGCGTGGTGGGTACGCCCATGGCTTGCAGACGAATGGCGGCCGCGATTCCGCCGAAGCCGCTGCCGATCACCGCAGCCCGGCTGGGCGCACGATGCGCACCGGAGACCGTGTCAGTCATAGCTTTTCTCCAAGCGAGCGAGCTCGTGTTCGAGCTCGGCCAAAATGCGCGATTCGGGGACGGCTTGGGCTAGCCGGGTCATAGCGCTCACGAGCCGCGCGTGCGCTTCGATTCGGCCGTGGCGGCCCACGGCGCTGCGCAGCGCGCCTGCCAGTGGTTCAGGAGCCTCTCGCCCACTCGATACGCGCTGGCCAAGCTGCTGTAACTTGGCGTAGGCGCGCGGATCGAGCGTTTGCGCCGACCACGCCCAGAGCCAGGTGGGCCGGCCGTGGCGCAGGTCTTCATAGCCCTTGGTCGCGCGACGCTCACTGGCTATTCCGCCCAAATCGTCGAGCATTTGCAGGCCCGCGCCCAACTCGCTACCAAAATCCGCGATGGCTTGGGCTTTGATTTGCGAAGCGCCCGCGGCGATCGCGCCCATGTGCGCCGCAAGCTCGCACAGCTTGCTGGTCTTCAAGCGCGTGACGGCGGAGACGGTAGGCAACACGTCGGCCTGGGATAGTGAAGCGATGCTCACCGAGAGGTCGAGCGCTTGTCCCTGATGACAGGCCAGAAGCGTGCGACTGAACGCGCGATGCAGGCCGAGCTCGGTGATCGGCGGCAAGGCCAAGCGCGAGAGCAACTCGAGCGCCCAAAAATACAGGAAATTCCCGGCGTTCAACGCGAGCGGCACGCCGTAAGCGCAATGCAGCGCGGGCGCGCCGCGGCGCTCGGTGGAACCATCCTCGATGTCGTCGATCACCAGAGAGCCCGAATGAAGCGCTTCTATAATCAGCGCCAACTCCGGCGGTGGCGGCGCGTTACGACCGCTGAGCTCCCAGCCCAGCCTCACCAAACGCGCGCGAAATTCCTTGCCTGGGCGACTCAAAAAGTCGGACAGCGGCCCAACGAGCGCCGCGTCCCAGAGCTCGCACGGCACGCCGTGCTCTATTCCGAGCGCTTTTTCCAGGCGGGCCTCGGAGAACTCATCGTTCAAGAGCTCGGCGAGGGTGCGTGGCAGCTCCAGGGCGAAAGCGCGATTCGTCATTGGAACAGGCCTTTCGTGAGTGCATGGCTGAGCGACAGGCCCTGCGGCGGCCGACCGCACAAGATGCGCGCTCGATCGAAGCCCGTGGTCGACAGCGCGTAGAAGCGCGCGATGCTCGGCTCGGGCAATTTGTAGAAACGCTCCAGCACGTTGCGCCGCGACTGTTCGGGCATGGCTTGAAAGAGCAGGCGATTGAGTAGGCACGCAAAGCGTTGCTGTCGAGCATGTTCGCGACTCAGCGCGTCGAAAGGCGGGTCGAACAGCGTCTCCGGTGTGGTGGTGGCGATGTGCAACGCAAGGCGCGTTGCAACCGGGAAGGAGTAGCCCGTCGTCGGGTGAAACCAGCCGCCGGCGTAACCCGCCCGGAGTGGAGAAGCCTTACCCGTGGCTGTGGACACGCGCGGTAGCGGAAGCACGCCGACCTCCTCGCGGGCGATGCGTGCCGGACCCAGTCCGAAGGCGCGCGCGTATTCTAACGCGCGTGCACGCGCCACGGCGACGTCGAGCTCCGGCCCGTCCGAAAAGTAAGTGTCTTCGACGAGCACGCGCGTCGGGCTGAGCGGCAGCGTGTACACGAAACGGAAGCCGTCGTACTGTGGCACTGTCGCATCCATCACGACGGGTTCCGCGAGCGTGCACGGCGCCTCGAGCTCTAGCTCGAGCCCCAGAAACTTCTGGTATCCGATGACGTTATCGCGCTCGTGGGCCTCGGGGCCTCGCGCGTCGATCACCACACGCGCGTCGATCACGCGCCCGTCGCCGAGAGTGGCACTCACGGCGCCCACCCGCGTCGCGGTGCCGCCCAAGATCAGCTCCGAGCCCGCCCGCGCCGCGAATGCTTGCGCCACGTGCTCAGCAATCCGATCGCTGGTGACCGCCGTATAGGGACTGTCCAGGCGCCGATCGAAGGCCGGGAAGCGCACCGAATAACCGTCCCAGCGCTGCACCACGAGAGGCCGGACCAGCTCTTCCCCCGCCTGGCTTAGGTCCGAGCCGTGAAAGCACCACAAGTGATTGCCGCCGACCCGGGCGCCCCGTTCCACCAGACAGACCCGAGCTGCGGGGTTGCGGTCAAATACCGCAAGCGCGATTAGAGCGTTTTGCAGTCCGCCGCCGATCAGCAGGTAGTCGAAATCGGGTGAATGAGTCATCGGATGTCCAGCGCTTGCACAGTCCTTGTATAGGCTTTTGGGGTATACGCGGACGAAACCGCAAAGTGTCGAAGATTTGTCCATGTAGGCATTGGACAAAAGCGCCTCGTTGCGCTGCTCGTCTTTTCGTCAGCGCGCGCGGTATTCGAGCGCCGTATCCCGGCTCGAGACGCGACGGCGCTGTCCGATCTAATCGCACAACACCTCCCCACAACACGCCGGTGGTCGGGCTCCGGCGACGCACCGGCCGGGGTCGGCTGGATCGGCTCAGCGTTCTCAGCTCAGCCGCTGGGTTGTAGACGGCGGGGCTCAGCGCGGGACGCGGATGTCGTCGCTGTTACCGGACTGCCCGTCTGGGCCGGCAGAGCTCACTACGGATTCACCACTCTCGCACTGCACGCGGAACCGGTTACCCCACGCGTCGTCCTCGCGCGCGCTGCGATCGAGGAAGCGATCTTCCTCGAGTAGGCTCAAGGTGGGACAGCCGTCGCTGTGCTGAGCGCGAAAGCGCTGCGCCGCGATTTGGATCTGATTGGCGTCGCTGCGCGACGCGGCCTCGGCCTCGCCACTCGAGCTCTGACTCTCTGCCCACCACAACCCGGATGCGCCCGCCCCCAACGCCAACACCGCCAATGCGGCAGCAATCGGAGTAACACCCCGTGAACGCGCGCGCCGACGATCCATCTTAGCCGCACGTCATAGCAAGCCATGTGCCACGTGTTGAAGGGTCCCTTTGCGCGCCATTCAGCGCCCCCGCATGCGTGGATGGCCGCAAGTCGTGGTCAATTTGACGCGTGGACCGGCACTCCCAAGGAGCACGCTGTCATTTTGACAATCGTGATCGCAGGGGTGATGTGGGGTAATCAGCGCTGGTCTCCGCAACGGGTGCCGCGCCAGCGTGCGTATTGCATGCACAGAGAGAGCGCTGCGACGTGTCGAGTTGCCGCCGGCGGCCAGCGCTCCACGCTCAGCAGGCGCGGTGAGTGCTCGCCGGAAAGATCTTGCCCGGGTTCAGCAAATGCTGCGGATCGAACACGCGCTTCAAATCGCGCTGCAGCTCGATCAACTCCGGAGCTTGCTCGAGCGACAAATACGGTGCCTTCAACACGCCGATCCCGTGCTCGCCGCTCAGCGTGCCGCGCAGCTCAATCACATTGCGAAACAGCGCCTCGATCGAGCGCTCCACCGCCGGCATCTCGTCGTCCTCATTCCACAAGAAGTTGCAGTGCAGGTTGCCGTCGCCCGCGTGCCCATATGTCAACGACCGCACCCCCGTCTCCTCACTGGTGCGCGCGACGCGGTCGAGCAATTCCCCAATTTGCATGCGCGGCACGACGACGTCCTCACTCAGCTTCTTCTTGGTGAGCTTGCGCACCGCGTAGCTCATCTGTCGGCGCGCGGCCCACAGCTTCTCGCTTTGCGCCGCGTCTTGCGCGACCAACACATCGATCACCTTGGCCGTCTCACAGGCATCCGACACCCGTGTCGCTTGCCGCTCACAGGCCGCCTCGTCGCCGTCAACCTCCATGATCAGCATCGCGCCGGCGCGGGAGTCGATGGCATTGCCGGCGCTCCGCATGGCCTCGAGCGTGGTGGCGTCGAGCAGCTCGATACACCGCGGCACGAGCCCGCGCGCGATGATCTCCTGCACCGCCGCGCACGCCATCTGCACGTTCTCGAACAGCGTCATCATCGTCATCACGCGCTCGGGCTTCGGAATCAGCTGCAATGTGATATCGCCAAACACCCCCAGCGTGCCCTCACTCCCCACGAGCAGCCCCGTGACGTCGTAGCCCGTCACACCCTTCATCGTGCGCCGCCCCGCGCGGATCCGCTGCCCGCCGATTAAAAATGCATCCATCCCCAGCACGTAGTCACGCGTGACTCCGTACTTGAACGCGCGTGGCCCGCCCGCATTCTCCGCCACGTTCCCGCCCAGCGCACAGGAAGCGAGCGAGTTCGGGTCCGGCGGATAAAACCACCCCTCCGCCTCCACCGCGGCGTGTAAATCCGCCAAGATCACCCCCGGCTGCACCACCGCGATCCCTTCCCGCCGATCGATCTCCACGATCGACTTCATGCCCGCCGTCGCCAGCACGATTCCGCCCGCCACCGGCACCGAGCCCCCCGTGCGCCCGGTACCGCCCGCTCGCGGCGTGATCGGCACGCCGGCTTCCCGCGCCACGCCAAGCGCCGCCAGAATATCGTCGGCATTCTCCGCCAGCACGACCGCGTCCGGCACTACCCCCACGGCCTCCGACTCATCCCGCACGTACCGCTCGCACGCCTCCGGATCGGTCAATACCTTCGAAGGCCCGAGCGCGCGATCGAGCAGCGAACGCGCCTTGTCACAAGCCGAGGGCGAGGGCCGAGGTACATCCGGGCGACTGAGCTGCACGACCGGAGCCTAGCACAACGGTCCGAAACCATAGCTGCGCTACATTTGTGGTGTGACGCCGACTGGGACTCCGTCTCGGGCCGCGCGCAATCGCTGTCAGCACGGCGTCTCGTTCTTGTGCTGCTCGGCCTATCTGAGCGCTCGCGTTTCGTGTTCACGTGTTCGCCCTACTAGCGGATGACTGCATTCGAATCATCAGTGCTCGCAAAGGAACCCCACACGAACGGAGGTTTTGGTGGCTTCGAGTCGAATCAGCGCATTGACTCCCCGAACTTTGGCTGGGCTCGCAAAGTGTCGAGAGGGCATCATAGTACTGGGTGGCCGAGGGAAGACATTTGCTGCGCCCGCGCTGAGTGCTAATGAGAGGCGCGTGCTGTCCAATTCGAAGTCCACCTATCTGACGGCGTTCTTGGCCCTTGCTGGCTGCACGCACCAAAGCCCGGGCGGAGCAAAGGCGGAGCCAGCCAGCGCGGCGGCACCCGCTGCCGCTGACGATACGAGCGGGGTGGTCGGGCACGTGGCGAGAGAATGGCAGGTGTCCGACTGGTTCAATTCGCCACCGATCGAGCTGCAAGCACTGCGGGGGCAGGTCGTGTTCGTGCGTTGGTTCACGTCACCTGACTGTCCATTCTGCAGCGGTAGCGCGCCCGCGCTGCGCGCCTTGTACGAGCGCTACGGCAATAACGGCCTGACCGTAGTCGGCATGTATCACCACAAATTGCCCACACCGCTCGATCCAGCAGACGTCCGCGGCTGGGCCCGCCACTACGGCTACGCATTTCCCGTGGCCATCGATCGGGATTGAAAACGCTCGACGACTGGTGGCTCACGGGTCACCCGAACCGCGGCTACACCAGCGTGAGCTTCTTGATCGATAAAGGCGGCATCGTTCGCCGCGTCCACCTGGGCGGCTTGATCGATGTCAACAGCGCTGAGTTTCGGAGTATCGACGCCGACGTTCAGCGGCTCCTCGCCGAACGCGCGCCCGTCGGCGCCCCGACGTAACGCAGACGCCCGATTGCGAGCGGGAGCGTGCGCCCGATGCGAGCGGGAGCGTGCGCCTGATGCGAGCGGGAGCGTGCGCCTGATGCGAGCGCGCGAGTGCACCCGATCGCGAAAGCAGAGCCTGTAGTGCTCGGCGCCCGAAGCATTCGCACAGACGAAGGTTACGCGCGAAGTCCTTGAGGCGAAGAGGTGCCGAACCTGCTGACCAATTTCGGACCTTGCGCGTGGCGCGCCGCCGAAGGCTGCGACGGCCACGGGGTGACGCGTGACCATCTTCCAAATTTCCCCAGCATGCTTCGCCGACTTGGTGCCGATCGTTTTTTCCGCGACGAGACCGGTGTCCAACACAAAGGCTGTGTATGCGCCGCATTCGCTCGGCCGAGGCTCGGATTGTCGAAAACTCGATCCGACGCGGCGGGCGCCATGCACGACTTCCACGCCCGGCCCAGTGACTGACGGCGATTGCGCGGAGCGATGAGATACGGTGCTCGATGCAGCCGCGTCCGCGCTGATGTAGCCCTAACACTTGCTGATACGATGTGTGCAGCGGGTAGCCGGGGCGCGACGAATGCGAGCTCGGCTGCGCCAGAGTGTGCCAACCGGCGAGCTACACAGTAACGACCCCTTACGGCCTTTCTTGTTTGATTGCGCGGTCCGCAAATTGCTTATTGCGTCACAGTGGAAAGATGACGGATCGCTTAGCTCGAACATGGGTCGCACTGCTGGGGGCTTGGAGCTTGCTCGGTTGCGCCGGCCGAGCAGACGAATCCTCTGCCAGCGCGGGCACCGGTGGTCAGGCGGCCTCAAGCATGACGGCCAGTGGTGGTTTCGGCGGGCGCTTGCCCGCTGATTCTGAGTTGCTCGTTACGAGCGCGTGGGACGTCAGTGTGACCGCCACGTGGCTCACACCGCATCCGAATGCAACATCAGCGGAGCTCGCGCTCACGTTGGGTATCGACGCGGCGGCGGAGCTGTCCGGTACCTTGTCGAAGGACGGAAGTGTCACCACATTTCCGTTACTTCGTCAGAGCGGGTCGAGCGCAAGCACGACCCCTTAGGAGTCAGGCGTGAGCTTCTCTTTGCGCGAGGGCGAGGGCGAGGGCGCTTTGACCGCGCTGACGATCGCGGCGCTGACGGTGACCGCTAATGACGACGACGCAGACGGCGTCGCGGATCGTTTAACAGGCGTCGGCGCTGGCGCAATCGAACAAAGCTGGGGTGATTGTTACTTCAGCTCGGCGGTTCATCTCACACTTTTGGGGAAGCCGGATCAAACGCCGCCAGTGCTACGCCTGCCGGGCGGGCCCCTGAATCCCCTCGACGGCGTGTCGCTCGTACCCTCGGAATCACTCCACGGGGCTCATTTGGCACTCACGAGTACCGATAAGGGAGCACCGATTGTGCCGCTGATTCTCGAAGATACGGTCGCGTCGCGAATTCATTTTACTACGTCGCAAGTCCTTCCGTTCTCAAGTGCTTGGCAAGTGACCGGCACCGGGCTTGATTTTGTCGGCCATCCCCTCGACCTGAGCGCCGCTCATCTTTCGACGATCGCAGACCCTGGTTACTTTGCACAAGACAGCTTTGAATCGATGCCAAACGTTGCGCTCGCCGGGAACGCGGCACTCATAGACACCAGTAGTGGGTTACCCGTTCCCAATGGCAAGCAGGCTTTTGTTGCTGCCCCCGGGCAGCACGGCCACCTTCCACTTACGGCGAGCGGCCGGTCAGACCATGGTGTCTGCCACGCTCGTGGAATTGAGCGACGCGCAAGCGGGCGGCCCCTACGTTTCTTTTCAATCCGCCGTCATCGGCGGGTCCGAGCGCGTCGTCGCTCCGTGGGCTTCGAATGTCGCAACACTTCCCACCGGCAACGCAGTTTGGATCAAAGCCGGCACCGCGCGTACCGTGAAGACGGTGCTCCACGAATCAGGCAGCGACCTGGCCGTGGCCATCAGCTCCCTGCCGTGCACCGGCGGCGGCCTCTGCCCCCCGTTCGGAGCGCTACTCGTCGACGACCTTCAGCTGGAGTGATCCGCAAACAAGCCGCGTTCCGTCCGAAGCCCGTCCCCGAAGGCTCTTCAGAACACCCAAAAACATCCCACATAAATCAGCCCCCAGTGATCCCGCTTGACGGCCCGACCCCTGCGGCTAGGTTCTCGCCCTCCAAGGCTCTGGAAACCGTTATCGGAGAGGTGACCGAGTGGCCGAAGGTACCCGCTTGCTAAGCGGACGTAGGAGAAATCCTACCGAGGGTTCGAATCCCTCCCTCTCCGCCGCTCTGCCTGCCCCCTCGTTGTGCGTCGCTGAGCGGCGCGGGCACCCGTCGGTGCTCGCTCGCTACGCGAGCTGCGCGCCGCCGACCTCCCCCCGATCCCGTGCTCGCTGCGCTGCGCGCGGAATGGGGGAGGTCGGTCGGTGTGTGTTGTGTGACGTTGTCCCGCTGCGCGCATACCCGTCGCTGGCACGACTCTCTCAGTCTTAGTCGCCGAGGTCGCTGCGCCATTGCAAGCCGCGTTGGCCCTCGGCCTCTAGGTCGTCGAGCTCGACTCGGACGGCTCACACCCGATGTCGGCAGTCCGGTGCAGCGCACGCGCGAGCGCGGCGTCGAGGCGGGCAGATTACAGCGCCGCGCGGACGAGGGCGATGGAGGCGGTAAGATCTCGGAGCACGAGGTCCGCGGAGATGCGCACAACACGAAAGCCGAGGCGCCGTAACTCAGATCGCGGCTCACGTCAGCGAGCGGCTTGCGCGAATGATAACCGCCATTTACTTCAAAGATGAGCTTGCGAGCGGGCGCGCAGAAGTCAGCGATGAACCCGCCGACGACGACTTGGCGACGAAACGAGACGCCGAGTTGGCGCGCATTAAGGGCAGACCAGGCCTTGGCCTTACTCCATGTGGGGACGCGGGCTAACCGCTACTGCCACTGACTTTGCCACAAGCAGTTCACGATTCGAAAGTAGGCAGAGTTCCCGATATGAAGTTACCCCGATTTGTGGATCCAATTCGCCCCAAAGCGCGGGTGACGCCGGCCATCCGCAAAGCGCCAGGCGCGAGCTCAGTGTCGATACGGTGCACATGGCCCACCGACGACGCGTCGCGAGAAGAGGTCAAGCAGGACGGCCAGGTATAACCAACCGTCAGACGTCGTGATGTACGTGTCGCCCGCCCGCACGGAGTTGGGCGCCGGCACGGTGAAGTTGCGCTTCAGCAGTTCGGCGCGACGCGCTTCGTGTGCCGTTTGGATGAATAGCGGGCACTGCGAACGCTGGGCCGCTCAAAGCTCACAGTGCGTTGTGACGTAGTCACCGCGGCTCCGAGCTCACCGCCGCGCCGCTCGAAGACGACACAACTGTTCGATACTTCACGACCTCGAACGTCTTCGTGGTGTGCCCTAGACGCGCATGCGAATGCTGCGGCGCGCCCGGCAGTTTGCCTAGCCGCTCACGGCGTGCATTTGCCCGCGGCGGCGATGCCGACGCCCGACGCGTTCGCCAGGCAGGAGTTGGCGTACGTCTTCTGGTCGCAGCCGCACACCGGCGCGTACAGCTCGATGCAGCCTCGAGGGCGCGGTTTGCATCGCGCCTCCGCGTCCGCCGCGCCGCAGAGCTGGCCTTCCTCATAAGCGCAATACTCGCTGTCCGAACAGCTCGCGCCCGCGCGCGCGCCGCAAGCGGTTCCGGCCGGTAGCGGGTCAGTGCCTGCGGCACAGCACAGCCCCCCTTCATCCCAACCGGAAGATGCTGCGTCGATGTAGCCGAGGGCCATGCCGCTTTTGCAGTCCTTGGCGGGTGTTTGAGCATCGCCGGGGCTCGGAACCGCAATCCCACCGGCGGCCTTGCAGGAATCGGGTGAATAGCGCGACGGGCCCGGCGGCGCGCACGGCCCGTCCTCCACTGATTGCCAGAAGCCGCCTCGACAGACCAGGGCCACTGCACCCACGCACGCGTCGGCATCTTGCTTAGAGTCGCACGCGCAGCCTTTGGCCTCCCTGTCGTACGTGTGGTCTAGGTTTTGCGTCGGCGAGTAGCAGCCAGGCGAGCTCGGTCCGCTGCCGCCGTTGCCGTCGCTCGGCTCCGGCTCGACGACGCGCGGACCGCAGCCCAGAAAGAGCGCGCACACGCAAGCGAGCATGCCGGTGAAGGCGCCTGTTTTATTGCTGTTGTGATCGCTGTTTGCCATGCCTGCCCGTACGCAAAGCAGCATGCCGCGACGCTCAAGGTCTATCCCAAGAATGCGCCTGGAGCGGCGATGCGACGCCTCGCTTCCGACCTTGACCGAGAGGCGCATCGGAAGCGAGTGATGAGATTCAGAATTAGAAAGAGGCACCGCCGGTGCTGCCGCCGGCCAAACCGACTGCGCCCGCGGAACTTATTGCGCCCCCGGCGCCAGCAACTCCCGGTGATCCGCCAGAGGGCCCCAGTCCGCCGTAGCCGGCGCCGCCGTAATACTGATTTGGATCTTCATACACCCCAATGTTGATGTCGAGCTGCCCGTTCAGCCACACCGCCCGTCCGCCGATCCCAAACGAATAATCAACCCACGCGCTCGAGTGCGGATACACGTAGGCAATCACGGTGCCGCTCGTCAGCAGCGTTGCCTCGACCGGCGTGCCAACCCCCCCCTCGACCTTTTCCATCTGCCAGCCAGGCCGCAAAGCCACATTGTAAGCGCCTTGTTCGAGCTCCACACTGATGCTGTTGGCATCGGGGTCCGCCTCACTGCTCACCGAAACCGTAGCCGGGGTGTTGCCGATGCCGGCGGAGCTGCCGTAGGCCCCGCCGCTACCATAGGAGTAATAGCCCGGATTGATGTCGAACGTGGCGCTCCGTAGCCGGTACTCGGCCCCCGACGGGCCGTGCGTCGCCAAGGGTAACATCAGGTTGCCGACATCTTCTTGTTGCGGCTGGCCACTGCACGCCACACACGCCGTGATCAACATTCCCCAGGCCGCCAAGTCGCTTATTCTTGTCCCCATTTTTTTACCCGTTCTCCTGAAGCAGCCTCATGACTGCTTTTCCTGGGGCTCAGCAAGATGCAGACCAGGCGTCGCGCTCGGCATCTCAGCCAATCACCGCAGAGTTTGGCAGCGTGCCGCTTGCTCGTGGCACAGTTCGGCTCAGATGATCACGGCGCCGCGATCATGCCGACGCGAGTCACTGACGATGATGGTTTCGTTCTCACGCAGTCGGGCGCGACCGTGCAGTACATTGCGGAAAGGCGGGCTGCCTGATTCCGACGGATGCCCAGGGGCGCGCCAACGTCCTGCGTTGGAGCTTCGCTGCGCTCAACACGGTCGAGCCGACGATCTCGCTGTTTGGCCTGCTCGATTTTCAGGACTCGAAGGATTCGCCGCAGGCGTTGCGCGCGCAGGTGGTGGACTTCGTTTTGTGACGGGCGCGGCGCGGAGCGTGCGCCTCTCGCGGAGCCCGGCATGCTGCCGACGTTTGAGGCAAGCGCACCGTCTATTACTCTCAAGATTTACGAGCCGGCGCCGCGCCGCCCGCGGTGGCCTCCCTCCACGCCGCGCGCAGCGCGCGCCAGGGATGAAGGCTCGCAGATCTTCAGCGAGGCGTCCCCAGGCGCGCGCGAGCACGGCGTTTGGGGGAGGCAGGAAGCGCGGAGCGGCGGCTGCGGCCGCGAGCACTGGACGGTGGGGGCACCCGAGCCCGCTTGCTAAGCGGACGTAGGAGAAATCCTACCGAGGGTTCGAATCCCTCCCTCTCCGCTGATGCCCCACAGTCGTACGCCCAGTTTGCCCGCAGCTCGGGTAAGAAGTCACGTTGGCCCGCAGGCGCTACGCCTTCCAAAAGCCGGCGGTGAGGGTGAGCTGGCCCTGCTCGTTGAAGCGCGCAAAGGTGTGACCACTGACGAGCTCTGAGCCGTCCTTTTTTTGCATCGTCCACTCCGACAAGAGCTGACCGTGGTGGGTGAGGAGGTCTTTGATTTTGAAGTGAGCGCCGGGGAGCTTGGCTTGGAACTGCGCTACGTGCTCGATCAAATTGCCGAGGCCATGGCCCAGCTCGCCGGTCGGATTGGAAAATACGATGTCGTCGGCCACGCTTTGCCGGAGCAGCCGCTCACGCTCGGTTGGTAAAATGTCCGAATAAGCGCTGAGGTAGGACGCCCACATTTGCTGAATCGTTTCGATTGTCATGATGCGGGTCCTTTCGTCTGCTCGTTCTCTCGTTCGGTAAAACCGGTGACTAAGAAACCTTGATCACGAGCTTGCCAATGCCGTGGCTCGTGGCGCTGAGGGCCTGCGCCGCCGCCGCCTCCGCGAGCAAAAAAGTCTTCCTGACGGGGATGCTAAAAGCACCCGTTGCGAACAACTCCGCCGCTTGCTTCAGGGCGCCGGCGGCGTTCAGTGGCTCGGCCGAGACCTGCGCGCCAAGCTTTGGGGCGCTGAAGTCGGCGATGGATAGAACCTTCTTCGGTTCGCCGGTCAGCGCAATCATGTCTGGAATGACGCCCATGCCCGCGATGTCGAGGGCGGCATCGATACCCTCTGGAGCGAGGGCACGCACCCGCTCGACGAGCCCCGGGCTGTAAGACGTGGGAGTAGCGCCGAGCGACGCCACGTAGGACTGATTTTGCTCGCTCGCAGTGCCGATCACCGCGATTCCGCGATGACGCGCGATTTGAAGCACCGCCGAACCCACTCCGCCCGCCGCTCCGCTCACTAGCAATGTCTGCCCTGCGTTCACTCCGACCTGATTCAGGATCCGAACCGCCGTTTCGACTGGGATCGGATACCCAGCGGCCTCCTCGAACGACAGCTCCGCTGGTTTTAGGTGCCAGGACTCGAGCAGGGCGTACTCGGCGTAGGTCGCGGATCCGTTGCCGAATACGGCATCGCCGACCGCAACCCCGCGCACTCCCTCGCCGATTTCGTCCACGATGCCTGCTGCGTCATACCCGGTTCCGACCGGCAGCGTCAGCGGCATCATGTCGCGCATGTGCCCCGCACGGACCTTCCAGTCGATACCGTTCACGCCGGCGGCGCGCACTGCGATTCTAATCTGCCCCGCGCCAGCGTGTGGCTCATCAACGTCGACGACCCGCAACACCTCAGGGCCACCATATTCAGCGAATTGCACAGCTTTCATTCTTCAACTCCGAACGGTTAAGGTCGACCTTCAGCATCAGCGGCATCAATGGGAGGGTGTAGTTGTGGTTCAGCCTCGGGACTTAGGCCGCCGCCGTTAGATAGATGGTGACAAAAACCGCGAACCGCAAGCGCGGCGATCAGCTCGAGCAGGCGAAAAGCGACCGGGCTGTCCCCCAAACCCTTCAGCTCGGCGAGCCTGTACTTGAGGACTTAGACCCGATTGGCCAAGCCATTGCAATTCGTTTTGCTCGATAGCGCGCCGCCGTCGTGATCGAATATATTGGCGCGCCGGATGCACCCCACGAAATACAGCAATCGATCGCGAGCCTTGGCCGTAGAGGTCGGCTGCCTTCGCCGCCGATGCGTCTATGCCTGCGGAAGTTCAGGCGCTGCTCGATGGCGCTGTAGAAGCGTTTGGGCGACTCGACATCGTCGCAACACGCGGGCATCGAAAAGAAAATTCGTTCAGGGCGCATCGAACAATCGAGGAGTTACATGCTGAAAGTAGGGAGGATCAAAGAGATCTGGCGGTATCCTGTCAAAGGCATGGGGGGCGAGAGCCTCGAGAAATGCGCTCTGAGCGAGACAGGCCTCAGCGGCGATCGCATCTGGGCGCTGCGCGACACCGCGAGAAGAGAGATTCAGAGCTGTAAATTCCGTCCGAAACTACTGCTCTGCTCCGCAAGCTCCAGAAGCGGTTCGTCAAGGGCGGCAGACGAGAACGTCGACGTGACCTTTCCTGATGGGTCGGTTTTCGGCAGTGACAATTCCGAAGTCCACTCCAAGATATCGGCGCTCATCGGTCACCCTTCCACTCTGGAACCGTTGCGTCCCAAATCGGATGAGGACTTCTATCGCCGCCACAAACTAGACGACCACACTTGGCTCAAAGAGCTCGCCGCAACGTTCGATCGGGAGGCTGGCGAGCCCTTGCCGGATTTGAGTCAATTGCCGCCGCCAATGGTAGATTTCGTGTCGCTTTTGGGGACGTTCTTTCTCGTGACCCCGTTTCACTTGCTTACGACTGCAACGCTGAGCCATTTGGAAAGTAAGAATCCAGGCGCCGATTGGAACACGCGACGCTTTAGGCCCAATGTCGTGGTTGAAACCAACCCGGATGCCGATGGTCTGGTGGAGCAGGGCTGGGTCGGCAAGCGGCTCGCCATCGGCGGCGCGGTGATCGACTGCGCGGGTAGCACGCCGAGGTGCGGCGCCATCACCCGCGCGCAACCAACGATCGCAGCAGACAACACCATTCTCCGCACAGTCGTCAAGCACGCCGACCAAAATGTCGGCGTGTATGGGCAGATAACAGCCTCCGGTGAGATCCGCGTAGGTGACGAGGTTTATTTGGTTTGAGCTCGTCGACCCAGCGCTGAACGGCGCGGACCATGCCGGAGCGCGCGAGCCGAAGAAGATCGCCGAACGGGCTGCTGCTGAGCGCGTTCGGTTGACGGCGGGCCGCATCGGCTCAGGGCGCAGGTGGGCCGGCGGCTGGTGCCTGATGCGCTCATCCTGAGTCCAAGTCCCTCTTGTAAAGCGAAGCTATTTATTTCATCGCGGTACTACGGGTCACGTAGGCGGACGGCAGCACGGCATTTGCTCGCGCAGGGCAAACAGGTGCGCACGCTGGCTCGAGCTCCGGGAAAAGGCAAGGACTTCGCGAGTCAGGGCGTGGACGTGCGGAGGGGGATTTGGAATCACCCGGCCAAGCTTGCCAGCGCACTCGAGGGTGTGGAGGGGGCGTTTCTTTTGATGCAGTCGACAATGACGCCGCCGCCAGACTTCAGTGACGCCTCAGAGTCACGGTCCACCTGTTGACAAGATCAGCAATCCTCGAGTGTCCTCATACGGTAGGACATCCCGCATGAAACAAGCTCGCGGGAAAAGTTAGGCTCTATAAAGGCCCGTAAGACTACTGCGGATGATCCGTTACAAAGAGTTGCCGATGAATTCGAAGAAGATCCAGCTGACGAGTCCGTGGATCCGCCACGACCTCCAGAATCAAACTTCGCCGGCGTACTGACGTGCCCAGAACACCCCGCGGCGCAACACAAGCCCACCACCGCGGCGGAGCACGAGGAGACAGTGAGCAGCATTCGCCGAAATAGCGGCGAAATAAATGGAGCGCTCCAATACATGCAACGGTGGAAAATCGACGAACTTCACCGCACTTGGAAACCAGGTGCGTGCCGTGTTGAAGAAACGTAGCTGCGTACAGCCGACGCCGTGATGATGTGGGCAATCATTATGGCTGCCATGCTTCCCGGATCGAAAGATTGAAGTGGCTCGCGCGGAGCGAGCCCGACATTCGCGCTACCCGCAAGTTCTCAGCCTGGGAAATCAAAGCCGCGGTAGTGCTCCGACGTCGATACAAAGCAAAAAACCAACCAGACCCAAGTTCGACGCCAGCATTGCAGAGATGGTTTTGTGGATCTCCGAATGGGCGGCTATACGGGCAAGTCATCAGGTGGGCCACCCGGCGCCATCACGATCCGAAGAGGGCTAGCTCTGATCGCTCCCGTCGCAATCGCGCTCGAACAACTTGATGTCGACGCGAAATTGCGATGAATGGTCAGACGAAAGCGGGGGATTTTCATCTCGACCGCGAGCTCGCGCAGCTATGGCAAGAATACGAGCGCTGCCCCAGCCGCGCTTCGGATTGGCATAATTCGTAATGCGCGCGCAACACTGTCTCTATGCGGGTGTGGGATAAAGCGGTGTGACCGAACGCTCTAATCCGGCAGTCGTCTCTGCCCGCGGCTCGTGCCACGCTTTCGAGACATGAACGCGCTCAACAGCTTGCTCAGAATGGTGGCCGTGCAACAGGCGGACGAACTGCGCCTCGGTGTGGAGCGCGCGCCTCTAGTGCTCTCGGGGGGCGTGCCAAAGAACCTGACCCTGTCTGAAACGGGCGAACGCGTGCTGCGCCAAATGCTCGGCTCGCTCCTGTCGCACGAGGCCGAATCCAGCTTGGCGCGCGGCGCGCCGTACCGAGTTGCGCATGACGCTGGGGATGGCCTAGGCGTTTATCAAGTGCACTTTCTGCCGCGGGGCCAAGCGGAGCCGGGCTTCGACGTTGTGCTCACCAACGCACTGCACGAAAGCGCAGAGGCTGCCTCTGGCGCCGACTCGTCCGCAATTGAACCGCACGCGCTGCCCGCGCCGGAGTCGGACCGCGCGCTGCCCGTGCTCACGCACGCGCTGGAAACGCTGCTCGCCAAAGCGCACGGCCTGCGCGCGACGGACTTGCACGTGCGCCAAGGCGAGCCCGCGTTTGCGCGTGTCGACGGCGCCTTGCAGCTGCTTGAACGCGGCCCGCACGACCTTGGCGAGCTGCTCGGTGCCGCTTCCGACCGTGCCAGCTCACAGCGCAGTGTAGATATCGCGCTGCACAGTGTGAGCGCGGGGCGTGTGCGGCTGCACAGCTTTCTGGTCGGCGGCGTGCCGACACTGGCGGCGCGCATCCTGCCTCCAACCATTCCGGATTTGGCAACGCTCGGTATCCCGGCTGATTTGGCAGACTTGACCAGCTTGCCGAACGGCTTGGTATTGCTCACCGGCCCCGCGGGCTCAGGCAAGAGCACCACTGCCGCCGCGCTCTGCCAGGCGCTGATTCGGCAGCGCTCGGTGATGCTGCTCACGCTCGAAGATCCGGTGGAATACGCCTTCGACCCGCGCGGCACGAACAGCGTGGTGCGTCAGCGCCAAGTCGGGCTGGACACGCCGGATTTTGCGACCGGCCTGCGCGATGCACTGCGTGAGGATCCGGACGTGCTGCTGATCGGAGAAATGCGCGACGCGGAGTCGATTAGCCTAGCGCTCACCGCCGCGGAAACCGGGCACTTGGTGTTCGCCACGTTGCACAGCCGCGGCGCGGCGTCGGCCATCGAGCGCATCATCGATGCGTACCCCGCCGCGCGTCAACAGCAGCTGCGCGTGCAGCTTTCGGAGTCTCTGCGCGCCGTGATCGCGCAGCGCTTGCTGCCGCACGCGCATGGCCCGGGCCGCGCACTCGCGGTCGAGGTGCTGCGCCGCAATGCCGCCGTCGCCAACTTGCTCCGCGAAGGCAAAACGCCGCATTTGACGAGCATTATGCAATCCTCTCGCAAAGACGGCATGGTTTTGCTGGAGCGCAGTCTGGCTGAGCTGTGCCGCAGCGGCAGCATCGACGAACGCCACGCCTTCGCCGCCGCCAATGACCAAGATCAATTGATGGAATACCTGCACGCGCGCAGCAAAGCGTAGCGGTGCGCTAGCGAACGAAAGGACCACGTCGATCGCGGCAGAGCGGTCGGCTCGATGGTAGCTGAGAAAGCTTGCCAGAGAGTCAGGGTTACTCGCGATCCAGCAGCGCACCTCCTAACGCGGCCCTCGCTCGCGGACTTCACCCTGCGTGCTAGCTAGCCTCGACGAACGTTCCGTCTGTTGGCCTCCACACCGACTGCGGGGGGCGCCGTATCCGAGCCGTTGAAACGCGCGCAATCTGACACGTGACCCTGGCATCGTTCTTGTATCTCGAACTTATCGCCAATTGTTGCGATGGCCGGTGCGTTCGCTTGAAGAATTGGTCCAACGACTGTTGGACCGGATGCGTGAATCGTCATGACGCTCTCTCGCGCATCTTCGACCCCTTCTTCCGCGCCGAACAGCTCTACCTGCGCCCGCGTATCACTCTCCAGAGTTAGAGACGCTGGTGCAGCGCCGCCCGCGACGGCCTTCCTCCACGTCGAGCGCAGCGCGCGCCACACGACTGACCGTACTCGAAATTGGGAGCCCGCGGCTGGAGCGCCGCGCCGCAACCTGTGAGCAAGAAAACCGTGCACAACCACAATAGCCCGATTGACGCTCGAGATCGCGATCGATGCTGCCTAAAACTCGGGCCACACTCGTTCCCAGTGGTGGCGACGGGGTGGTTACACCCCGCTGACCTTGGCAGCTTGGCGATGCGACGCGAGAGGAGACATCACACCCCAACGTTGGCGGGGGGTGCACTATTCGTTACCGCCTCGGAACTTCATCCTCCATGGAGAGCGTTGCAGCAAACGGGCATGCGCGCCCAATTTGTCGTTGCAACGGCCCTCGAGTTTGAGCTCGCGCTCATCGCAAGCGGCGATCTCAAAGGCATCAAACGCCTTGCCGCGGACCATCCGCAGGTCTCAGTCTTGGCGATCTAACGTCAGCGTCACCATTTTCGTACCATGCCGCTTTAGATTCGGTGACTCGATCACTCTGACGCTGCTCTCCTGCGAGAGCGGCGTTGCAGGACTCGCCGCGTGAATTCGGGGAGACGCTTGCTTGGCCTGCAGCTGCGCCAGGAATTGCCGAGCGCCGAGGTGGTCGCCGTTTTCAAAGTCTAGGAGCCCTCCTTGATGGCTTCCTCAAGCTCGTGCGCCGCAGGTGTCAGTCAGTCGCGAAGCAACGAAACGGCAGCCGGCGACTTGGCGGTTGCAGGCTGTGCTCCTCGAATGATCGGCGGGTTGGATAGCCAAAGCGCGTGGCTACAATCTTGCACGCGGGCAAGTCATGCGCATACATCACCTCAACTGCGTCTCCGCCTGCCCTCTGGGCGGGCTCTTAATGGACGGAGTCAGCGCGGGCTCACTCCGGGGTCGGCTCGCTTCGCACTGCTTGTTGCTGGAACTGGCGGATTGCCTCGTGCTGGTCGACACGGGCTATGGCCTCAACGACGTGGCTTCTCCGCGCAGCCGGCTCGATCCGGTTTTTTTGGCGCTCCTGAAGCCGGAATTGCGCGAGGAGATGACAGCGGTGCGTCAGATACAGGCGCTCGGCTTCAATGAGTCGGACGTGCGGCACATCGTTCTCTCGCACCTCGACTTCGACCATGCTGGCGGCCTCGACGACTTCCCTGAGGCCACTGTTCACTTGCTGAGCGATGAGCGAAATGCCGCGGCAGCACAGAAAACGGTGTTGGACCGCATGCGCTATCGACCTGCCCAGTGGGGCAGCGAGGCGCGTTGGCGCAGCTATGCGGCTAACATGGGTGAGCCCTGGTTTGGCTTCGACACCGTGCGCTGTCTGGACGGCGTAACAGAAGACGTGTTTCTCGTCCCGCTCGTGGGGCACACCCTCGGTCATGCGGGCGTTGCGGTGCAGCAACGCGAGCGTTGGTGTTTCTATGCGGCAGACGCATACTTTTTCCACGCCGAGATGGACCTTGCTCGCCCGCGCTGCACCCCCGGGCTAAGCGCATACCAAACCTTGATGGAACAGAACCGTGGGCAGCGGCTACTCAATCAGCAACGCCTGCGCGAGCTGAAGGCGCAGCAGGGCAGCGTAGTGGAAATTTTTTGCGCTCACGATATGCGCGAGTACGAACGACTCGCTGCCACTGCCTCGCTCGAGTCGCACGTTGAGGCCGTGCCGGTACGACGGGGGCAGGCGTCCACTGCATGAACGCGCTTCCTGCGCGACCACTCACGCCCAGAGCCCGTCCTGCGCGTTGGTTGGGCGTCATCCAGGGGACCAATTTCGTGCTTCATCAACCGTTTAACCTGCTGCTCGTCGTGCTCGCGCTGATTACCGCCGAGTTGACCTGGCGCATGGTCTGCCCCGGTTAGTGAAGTCGTCCTGCGCCCAGCAGAAGCGCCCCCCCAGCGGCCGCCGCGGCCGAGGCGTCGATCGGCAGATCGCCCAAGCAGAGCGCGCGGCTAACGGCAACCTAGTGGTCGTCGCAGCAGCGAGCGGCGTCGCGGCATTTGGGCGAGCCCAACCGACATGCCAACATGAGGCCTCTCACACTTTGTTTGCGGGAGGACCGCCCCCCTACGCCCGTCCAAAGATATGCTCGTTGTACAGAGTGCGATGAACTGTCAAAGATGGGCGGTTAGGCGAGCAGAGTCACCGGTGCCCCAACAACCGTTGTGATGTAAGACGCACCGTCAATGTCGGACCGACGAGTACCGTTCCGACACGAATTGCGACCCTACGAGCGGCGCCCCAGCGCGCGCCGCACAATCACGATGACAACCGCTTGGTACTAGCGCAGCCATTGCGTTGCGCGCGCTCTAGCCCTCAGGAGGGTTGAGTATCTCGATCGCTTCGCGCTCAGCCCTTGAAAGGGCGCCGATACTTGGTGCCGCTCATGGCGCGGGCTCGGCCGGCTCGGGTGTGTCCATCGCCTGGCCGACGACTCGCGAGCAGATCGACTAATCTTTGGACTGCAGCAAATGCGTCGCCCGGGGACGCGGTATCCGGTAACTTGAGGGCCTTGATCACTGCGGCCAAAAGAGCCGACGGGTCTTGCGGTGACTCGCCCGCGTCGAGAGCGCGAAGCGAGAGCTGCGCCAAGTCGAGCGACGTAATGCTGCGCTTGGCGGCGGCACGCCGGACCGAGAGTAATTGGGAGCGCGAGATAGCTTTGGGCGTGCTCGAGTTTTCGTCATAAGCCGCTGGCGGCGCCGAGTGCGTCGCGGCTGGTCGCAACGGCAAATTCGAGAGCACTAATAGCTCTGTCAGGACCCCGCCGGTGGTGGGCTTGCGATGCGCCATGTGTCTACACATGGCTTGTCCACTCCGTCGTGCAATTTGGATCGGGCGTTTGAGGTGATTCGATCGACGGCAAGCGGCAAATCGAAGTGAATAAAATCGCACGTGCGATTGGGTGCTTGTAACTTCGCTGCGTTTGCGATCGGGATCGAATCGACAGCGGATTTTCCAGCGCTTTGCGGGCGACCCAAGGAACACCGCGAATTGCCCAGGCACAGACTCGAGGCGCAAGCCCGCGCGCAAACGGGCTCCCGGAAAAAATGGCCGACCGTCAAGGCGATAACTATGCGCTGCCCGAAGAAGCGCGGCGGTTGGAACTTGCCTTTTCGGTCGCCGTGCGTTACCGGACCGCCGCAAGCGCATGACGGCGGTGCGCGTCGAGGAACGCTAGCGACATCGACGCCCCCGGAGGTTAGCCTACGCCCATGGCACAAGGCGCCGATGCCATCGTTATCACGCATCCGGAGAAGGTGCTCTTTCCCGGCAGCGGGATCACGAAAGGCGAGGTCTGCAAGTACTACGAGGCCCTCGCGCCGCTCATGCTGCCGCACGTGCGCGCGCGTCCCGTCACGATGGAACGCTTCCCGGCCGGCATCGGCAAGAAAGGCTTCATCCAGAAGGACGTCTCGAAAGGCTTCCCCGACTGGCTCGAGCGCGTCGAGGTCGAGAAGCGGGACGAAGGCGGGGGCGTCGTGCACTACGCGCTGGCCAACGACGCGCGTTCGCTGGTGTGGCTCGCCAACCAGAACTCGATCACGCTGCACGTCTGGGTGTCGCGCATGCCGCGGCTCCAGCGCCCCGACCTGTGCGTGTTCGACCTCGATCCGCCGGGTGACGATTCGACCGTCCTGCGGGCGGCCGCGCTGCACGTGCGCGACCTGCTTGCCGAGCTGGGCCTGCCGTCTTTCATCAAGACCTCGGGGTCGAAAGGCTTCCACATCGTCGTGCCGCTCGACGGAAACGACGAGGCACCCAAAGTTTGGCGCTTCGCGCAGGGTGCGGGCGCCGTGTTGGTCAAGCGGCACCCTCAGCTGTTCACGCAGGAGTTCATCAAGGTAGACCGCGCGGGCCGCATCTTGATAGACACGGGCCGCAACACGCCCGGCGCGACGTTTGCCGCCGCCTACTCGGTGCGGCCGAAGCCCGACGCGCCCATCTCCGCGCCATGCACGTGGGAGGAGATCGAGCGAGGCTCAGTCTCGCCGCGCACGTTCACGCTGCGCTCGATGGGCGCGCGCGTGAACGATGTCGGCGATTTGTGGCATGACGCCAGCCAGCACGGTCATTCGTTGCACGCGCCGACCGCGGCGCTCGACGCCCTGCTGACCGAGGAGGATTGGAAAGAGTCCCACGCCGCTTCGACACGGAGACCGACATCCCGAAAAACGCCGCGCAGAAAGCCGAGCAAAAAAGTGGGGACCGAGTAGCCAACCGCGCTGCGAACGAGAGCGGGCGCTCGCGTCCCCGCCACGCACCTCGCAGCGCCCGCGGTTCCCGTCGCGGCTCTCACGCACACGAAACACGACGCCGAAGGTTGCGACGAAGTGGGCCGTGATCTGGCCCCTTCAAATCCAATCGTCAGCGCGCGGCAGCGGCGGGGCGAGCGCTCGCGGCGCTATGCCGACTCAGAGTGACCACTAGCACGCCCAGCACCGTCAACGCGCAAGCGCCGAGCTTGCGCGCGCTGAGCCGCTCGCCGCCGAGCGCGGCGCCGATACCCAGCGCGACGAGCGGGTTCACGTACGCGTAGCTCGTGGCGATCAACGGGCGGGTGGCGCGGAGCAAGAAGCCGTACGCGCTGAAGGCGATCAGCGAGCCAAACACGATCAAGTAGCCCAGCGCGGCGACGGTGGCTCCGCGGATCGGCCCGCTCAGCTGCTCCCCGCGCGCGGCTGCGACGACGAACATGATCAAGCCGCCGAGGATCATCTGGCAGGCGGTGTTCATCAGACCCGCAGGCAGGGCCAAGCGCCGGCTCCAGAGCGAGCCCAAGGACCAAGCTACGGGCGACAGTAAAATCGCCAAGCCGTCGAAGCCGTGGAGTGAGAACCCGCCACCGCCATTCAAGACCACGATGCCGGCAAAGCCGAACGCGAGCCCCAACACCTCCGTCGGTCGAGGGCGTTCGCCGAACAGCCAGCCAAAGGCGGCCAACCACAAGGGCATCGTGGCAACCAGCGTCGCGGCCGTGCCTGAGTCGACCGAGCGTTCGGCGAGGCCCACGAAGCCGTTCCCGATCACGAGAAGCAAGGTGCCTATCGCGCCTGCCGCCAGCCATTCACGCGGCTTGGGCGTCGTGGCGCCCCGCACCCGAAGCACGACGAACAGCAGCGTGCCGGCGATCAAGAAACGTGGCGCGCCCATCAGGTACGGCGGCAGCACCTGGAGCGCAACGCGCATGGCGTAATAAGTGGAGCCCCAGATCACGTACAACGAGAGCAACGCAGCAATCACGAGCCCACTTGACGGAGTTTTGCTGGCCGCTACCACTTGCGCACGCGGTTCATGGGCTACATTGGCCGCTTCGTCAAGGCGCGCGGCCTGCTCCGGACAGCTGAATGATGTGCTCCAACAGCGCGTTCGGCTCGGCGTCGACCAACCGTGCTTTTGGCTGTTGCGGTCTGAAAAAGCCCTCGCGAGCTACGTGGTTCATGAACGCCAAAGGCCGCCGTAGAAGCCGTCGCCATCGAGCAACGCACAAGGCGTTGCTGCAACCCCGAGCTGCGACCAAGTCCACCCCTCGAACAGCTCCGCGAGGGTGCCGCTGCCGCCCGAGAGGGCCACGAAGCCGTCCGAGAGCGAGGCTATCAACGCCTTTGCGTTCGAGCATCAATGTAGCAATAACGTTCCGGCACTCGAGCCGTTTCAGCATCAGTTGGCAAAGGCGAGGCTCTCAGTACCCGCTTTGGACAGGACGACGAAGAAGTTGCCGTCCGCTCCCTTGTCCATCACACACCGCCAGCCAGATTCTACGCCCGCGGTGCGGCGGACATCCTCCCGCGTGGCGATGTCGACGAGCGGGCTCCCGCCCGACCCGGTTGGCACTTCATTCGGCTTGAGCTGCTTCATGAACAGATACTCTTCGGAGATCTTGCCATCACGAAACTTCGCAACGGTAGCCATCGAAAAATTCATCGACGCGACCACACCGACCGTGCAATTCCAATCCCCGTCGACGACGACCGGGCGGTGGTTCGTGATGAACGCGGTCGGCATTTTCGCGATCATCGTCTCTAGGCCCTGGATGTGAGCATCGATACCATCCGTCTCTGTGGGGCCCATGAAGACTTTTACATCGGACGTGTGGTATTCGCGCATCAATTCCCAGTCCTTGTTGTTCCAACCTAGGAAGTCGACAAGGTGGAAATGGACTGCGTTCGTCGTCGGCGTCGACCACTTGGCGGTTGGAGCTCGAGGTGGAGCGCTCGTCGTGGATTCGCCATTGGCACACCCATTGAGGGCGAGAGCTAGGAACGGGACTACGAAGACGCGGCACCGTCGTGACGGCGCGGCGTTTAAAACACTGCAAAAAGAGGCGAACATGAATGTCCTTGGTGGTGGCTTTCAGCACGAACGCGGGGAAGGTAGCGCCGAGCGCGGTCATAACAAGGTGATGCAGCGCAACAATCGATAGCGTTCACGCAACAATACTGGTTACCGTGTTCGGGAATGTCAGACGTCGACCTTGCGCTCCTGCCCGCTTTCGTCGCCGTGGCGGAGTTGGGTAGCTTTTCCGCCGCCGCGCAGCAGCTCGGCGTACAGAAATCGTCCGTGAGCCGGAGTATCGCGCGGTTGGAGTCTGCGCTTGATACGCGCCTCGTTCACCGCACGACTCGGCGGGTTACGCTGAGTGCCGCGGGGGCGTCGCTTTATGAGACGATCGTCGAACCCATGGCGGCGCTGCGAACCGCGACGAGTGGAGTAGTCGATCTCGACGGTTCACCGACCGGCCACCTTCGCGTCACCGCCCCGGTGGACCTTGGCAGTCTCATCTCCGAGAGCGTGGCTCGCTTTACCAGTCGGTATCGGGGAGTAGAGGTCGAGCTGCGGCTGACGAGCGACGTCGTCGACCTCGTCAGCGAGAGAATCGATGTCGCGGTCCGTGTCGCAACGCGACCTCTACGTGACTCATCGCTCCACGTGCGAAGCCTGGGAGAGCTCCGTGCGGGCATTTTTGCGTCTCCGCTCTATCTCGCCCGCCACGGCGTCCCGAAATCGCCGGAGCAGCTCGCAGCGCATGAGTGGGTGGTTTTCTCGAGCAGTCGCCGGCTGCGACTCTTCAACGACGGCAAGAGTTTTACCGTCGCGACCAAGGGCCACGTCCTATGCGACGACATGATCTTTCTCCTCCACGCCGTAGGGCACGGCATTGGGATTGGGCTTTTGCCGGGTTTTTTGGCTGAGCCAGAAGTCCGCGCGGGTAAGCTCGTTCAAGTTGTACCGGCGTGGGATGCAATTGGCGCCAAGGTTTGGCTGATGACCCAGGCTGGCCGAAAAGCGTCGAAGAGCCTTGCGATGTTCGTGGACTGCGTCGAGGCAACGCTCTCGGCGCACCGTCTTGTCAGGCCGCGGTGACCAACGAGCTCCGTCGCACCCCAATCCGCTCGTGCGTCGGTCTTCACGGGCGCAGGGGCGTCTAGCGGCATGAGGCAACGCTGAGCGCGGACTACCACGGGATCCCCGGCGGAGCCGACTCACACCTGCTCAGAGAGTAGCCGACTGAAACGCGAGCCCGATGGCGGCGGGCAACGCTTGAATGAAAAGGATCTTCCGGTTGACGGTGAGTCCGCCGTACAGGCCCGCAACGAACACGCAGCCCAGGAAAAAGACCCTCACCGGGCCGCCGCCCGCTCCCAAGAGCAACCCCCAAACCAAACCCGCGGCCAAGAAGCCATTGTACAATCCTTGGTTGGCCGCGAGCGCCTTGGAAGCGCGTGCAAACTCGGGCGTCAAACCGAATGCGCGCAAGCCGCGCGGCTTGTCCCACAGGAACATCTCCAGCACCAAGATGTACACGTGCAACAGGGCGACGAAGAGCACTATCGAATTGGCAATGGCGTACATGCCGAAGCTTTGCACGCCGCCCGTCAAACGCCGAACGCAAGCTGCCCTTAGCTCGGCAGCGCGGCGGTATCGCCCGCGAGCACCTCGAGTGAAACGTGGCTGGCCGGAACTCGGCGTGTTCGGCAGTGGATATCGCGATGCGATGAGCACCGACGCCGACCGCAGCGCGAATTGGAGCGGGGGCCGGATCCAAAAATAGACTGACGCGGATTTTAGCGGCGGCCAATGTACCGCTTGCAAAGCCATGACTTTGAACCTAGTCGTTGGCACTTCATGTCGAGTACGCAAGCGGCGCTCGTTCTCGGCGCATCGGGATCGGTCGGTAACGCGCTAATCAAGGAGCTGATTCGCAATGGGTCGTTCAACCCCATCGTCACCCTGGTGCGCCGTCCGCAAGCCGACCAGGTCGCCATGGCACGTGACGCGGGGGTCGAGCTGCGGGAGGTTGTTGTTCCTGCAATGGCGCCGGCGACTCTTCGAACCGCGACTGCAGAAGCCGTCAATTCGATCGAAGGCGGCGTCGTCGGATTGAGTGTGTTGGGTGTCGGGGCCGGCACTGCAAAACTCACGATCGACGAACACCGCGCGGTCGACGTGAATCTGAATGCGGCCTTTGCGCAAGGGCTGAAGGCATCAGGGCGCGTGAAGCACTTGGCGTTCATGTCCGCGGCCGGCGCTGACCCCTCTGCGGCAGCGACCGGATCAGGCGCCGCAGGGCTGGCGCGCTACGCTCGTGTGAAAGGCGAGGCCGAGAAAGCAGTGAAAGCAAGCGGTCCGGCGGTCGTGAGCATCTTCCGCCCGGCGATGATCATCGGGTCGCAACACACGCCCTGGTTGCTGGAGAAAGTGGTGCCCGCGTTCTCATTCCTGACGCCGGCAAAATACAAGTCGATCACCGTCGAGCAAATCGCAAAAGCCATGGTCGCGACGTCACGGCATACGCCCGCAAAATCCGAGGTCTATCATTACCCTGAAATGATGGCGTTGAGTCACTGACTGGCACGCAGTGCCGTAAGAGGCCAGAGGCGACGCGGTCGAAGAGCATGTTGCGTCGTCATGCACGTACCCCTATCGTCATGCACCTAATTCATGTGACTCGAGACTGAGCCAAGTGAGTCAGTATCAATTCGAGGAATCTTTGTGGCTGCTCGAGCGGAACGACGTGACCGCAATCAGCAATCTCGGCATATCTCAAATTGTCGGCTACCGGTTGGAGCTGACGACGCAGATAGTCTTTGACCAATCCGGCGCCCACCACGAGGGTCGGTTGCCGGAGGCGGCCCGTAATGAACGCCTGCTCGTATTGCGCCTTCGCTTCGGCCAGCGCGCGGTATTGCCCAAAGCCGCCGCGGAGGGCCTCCCGCCCCGAATAGACCTGGACGAAGTGAGCTCGTGTCTCCTCCTCGAGCGGACGGACGGTCTGGCTCTCGAAGAACCAATTCAAGTAAGCGGCCTCATTGCCTTCGATCGCGCGCTCGGCGAGTCCGGGCGACGCGTGGAAGCCGTACCACCAAGGGGGTCCATTTTTTAGGAACTCCTCCGCACCGGGCAACGCGCCCAACAAAGATTCGGAGAGAACCAATGTTTGAACGAGGGGCTCATGGCGCAGCGCGAGCATGGCCGCCGGCCACGCGCCCACGTCGAAGGCGACGACCGATGCTCGCTCGACGCCAAGCGCGCCCAAGAGCGCGGCTAAGTCCGCGGCCAGTGTATGCGGATCATAACCGCTCTCGGGCCGCGAGCTGCCGCCGACGCCACGAAGGTCCGGCGCAACGACCTCGTACCCTGCCGCAAGCAAGCCGGGAATGATCGCCTTCCACACGGTCCAATCGAAGGGCCAGCCATGTACTAAAAGCACGGCGCGATCGCTTCCCGAGCCCAATCGTGCGGACACGGCCGCCTGAATGGTGATTCCGTTGGCACGTACCTGGATCACCTCGATGCCTTCGCAGTGTTGCATGGCCGGACCCTGGCGGTCGCCGGCGCCGTTTGCAATCAGAGACCAAAAGGTAACTTAGTGCACCGCAACAGATTCGCGTGCGAGGGTCGATGAAGCCCCGAAGCACCAGCCTGCGAAGCCGTCGTGAGGGGCTCGGCGAAAGCCCCGGTGAAAGCGTCTTAATGCGGCGGTTGCCGCAAATGCACTAGTTGCGTGCGAGGGTCGATGAGGCATCATAAAGCAGCGCGCTCATTTGTGATGCATGCTTCTGGATGCAAACAGCCCCGTGCCTGGCACGGCCCTTACTTGATCAGTTGGCCGATCGCTGGGCCCCCGTCATCCTCGTCGTCCTGGGTGACGGCGCGGCTCGCTTCAATGCACTCAAGAGGGCGGTAGTCGGTGTCTCACAAAAGGTCCTGGGCGAGACGCTGAGGCATCTCGAACGCACGGGGCTCATCGAACGACGCGTGCTCGCAACTAGGCCGATCGCGGTGGAGTACTCGTTGACCCAGCTGGGAGCCGCCCTGCTTCCAATCGTCCAGGCGCTGCGAGCGTTTGGCATCGCGCACCACGATGCCATTGCCGCTGCCCAAGAGCGCTACGACTGCGCGGCCCTGAGCAAATCGACCCTCCGACTGAAAACAGCCAGTGGGCTCTAGCCACTTGGCGAAGCGATGCTCTAAGAAGATGGTTGGATGGTCACGGAGCGCGTCGAGCGACGTCTCAGCCTTCGGCGTCGTGATGCGGCGCGCCAGCGCGGCCCGTCCCAACCCGGCCCGGACGCTCACAGCGCGGCCTGTTCGCGTAATCTCTGACGTTAACCAAAGTTGAAGCGAAGTCACAACGTGAGAGGCTCTCGTGACCAGTGGCAGCGGGCAGGTCCGTGAACCCGACTGCACGGGCGATTACCTCTTTACGGGTCATCCAACGCGTGCTGATGAACAAGACCCGCTGCCAGGTGTACTATTTCTACGACCAAGAGCAGGGCGTGGTCGAGATCCACTCGGTCTGGGGTGCTCGAAAAGAACGCGGCCAAAGCCGTAGCGTTTTTCTCGTGCGCTGCACATCCATTGCCCAAGCCACCCTCAACTCTGCTCGATCCACTATTGCAAATTGAACGTCAGGAGTTTAATTTGCAAGGATGATCCCGAGACGGGCTTTTACCCTCGTTCAGGCCGCCCTGAACCGACAAGCCGCGGTAGCCCTGATCGGTCCGCGGCAGGTCGGGAAGACAACGCTGGCCCATCTGATCACCGAAGCATTCGGTAAAACAGCTCTTTACCTCGACCTTGAGGCCCGGGAAGACCGCGTAAAGCTCGGCGACGCCGCGCTCTTCCTACGAGCCTACGAGGATCGCTTGGTCATCCTCGACGAGATCCACCGCGTGCCTGAGCTCTTCGCAACGCTGCGAGGTCTGATCGATCAGGGACGCAGGCGCGGCCTTCGGCACGGACGCTTCCTGATCCTAGGCTCTGCATCGATCGATCTGCTCCGCCAATCAGGCGAGAGCCTCGCCGGCCGCATTGCCTACGTGGAAATGGGACCGCTCGATGCGCTCGAGGTTGCAGGCACCGGCGCAGCGCTTTCCACCCTCTGGGTGCGCGGTGGCTTCCCCGACAGCTACCTGGCTCGCTCAGACGCCGAGAGCCTAGCCATTCGCGACGACTTCATCCGGACGTATCTGGAACGCGACGTGCCGCAATTCGGACCGCGCATCCCGGCGGAGACGCTCGAACGACTATGGACGATGCTGGCGCACAGCCAGGGCACGCTGCTCAACGCCTCGCGTCTGGCTGCCGGGCTATCGATCAGCGCCCCCGCCATTACGCGCTATGTCGACCTGCTTGCGGATTTGCTGCTCGTGCGGCGTCTACCGCCGCTGCACGCGAATACCGGCAAGCGGTTGGTGAAATCGCCCAAGGTCTATGTGCGCGACAGCGGCTTGCTCCACGCTCTGCTCGGCATCGCCGACTACAACGAGCTCGCCGGCCATCCGGTCGTGGGCACGAGCTGGGAAGGCTTTGTAGTCGAAAATCTGCTGGCAGCCGCTCCACCACGTACGCAGGCCAGCTTTTACCGGACGTCTGCCGGGGCGGAGATCGACCTCGTGCTTGATTTGCCGGGACGCGCTCGCTGGGCCATCGAGATCAAGCGCGGGCTGACACCTAAGCCGGAGAAAGGCTTTCACATCGCGTGCGACGACATCGAGCCGCAAAAACGCTTCGTCGTCTACTCCGGTGAGGATCGCTATCCAATTAGCCCAGAGCTCGAGGCGATCAGCGTGCGCGCGATGGCCGAGATCCTGGCAACATGAGCCTCAAAGGCGAGCGTGAGAGCGGCTGCGCAACGCACGACACCAGGCCTTAAATCGACCCTTCCGCGCCAGCGAGCAAATGAAGCCCGATCTTGAAGCCACACGCCCGGCCGAACAGCGCGGTCGAGGGGCGGCGAGCAGCAGTCGCGCCCACCCGCCGCGCACGTCAGAGTTATCGGCGGGTCGCCGACCACCCTGCGCTCGAAACGGGGATCTTCATGGTCGCAGTGTTGCGAACGTATCGAGCCGGGGTGTTTGATAGTCACGCAACGGGGGCAAGCGGCGCAGCCTGCGGCGGCCAGGGAGCGCCGGCAAGGCTTTCGGCGCAGGCATACCGTCACTTCCGGCAGACCAATGTCACCGACCATTACCGCTGGCACTTGTACGCACCATCGCACGTGCTTGCTAGGCGCTGCTCGCTATCGACACGTCCGCGCCACTCGAGGGGAGCACGGCGTCAGCCTCAGCTGCACACTCGAGGGAACCGCCGACTGCACGATGGCGCGGCGCGACGGTCGCCATCTCCCGACCTTCGAGACGACCCGCAAGCTATTGCGGCGTGACGTGAACGACCTTGCAACCGGCGTTGTTGTCAGTATTCAATTTAGCGGGACCGCCGCCGTATTGGCCGATCATCCAGGTCGAGCCGTCCGTCGGATCTTGTGCGGCGGAGTAGTAGTCTCCCCAGCGGGTTTGGGCACTGCCGTCGCTGAGCTGAGCGGTGCCGTTCACGATCTTGTTGGGCTCATAAGCTAGACCAGAGTTGTATACGCCCATCAGCGCAAGCCCAATTGGCCCCTGTTTCGTGGAAGACGACGCAAGCATCCACACGTTGCCGGCTTTGTCGACGCCGGGAACCCCAAACCACAATTGATTGCCAGGGGAAGCGAAGTCATGCGTTTTTGCCGTGTTCGTCGTGGTGTCGATATCGAATAAGCGTTCGCAAGTCGAGCCGTTGCAGATAGTCGTTCTGGCCCAGTAAATGTGCCCGTTCTGGAACATCGCTTTCACTTCTCCAGCCTCGATACCGTTGCCGTTGACGCTCACACCCGTGCTGCCCCAAGTCGGTGCTAAATCGACTCGGGGGATTGTGATGTTGTGCACTTGGATCTTGACGTTACCGGCCGATTGCGTGCCGTCCGCGCTGAGCCAACTCAGTGTCGAGGAGTCGGCCATGGTGACAGCGTAGGCGCTGCTCGAGGGCATTCCGCCGTATTTGACGGCGACCCAGTTGTCGGCGGACATCAGATTGCAAGAGGTGGGTGAAACCACGGCCGCATCTCCGTTGTACAGGTCTGGCTTGTCCACCACCCAAGCGCAATTTCCGTGGTACACGAGTAAGACCTTGTCGGCGCTCACCGTCGGCTGCGGGTTGTCGATGAGCTCGGTGTTCCGCGCCACCACCGACGCTTTCCAGCTCGACGCACTGGCGTCCGTGCTTACCATCACCTGGACGCCCCAAGCGGCGCCGGTCACGTTCTGAAGAATCGTCGTGATGAACCAACGCTGCGAGGGGATATCGAACACGATATGCGTGTCGCCAATCTTGCTGCCTTGCAGCGCCTTCCAGGTGTACTGATGGTCCGCGACGCCCGTCTTCTTGTTATAAAAATACGCCGTCGATTGTCCGACCATACCGAAGATGTCATTGCCCGCGGCGACATCGGGATCGGGAACTCCCGAACAACTGGTATCGAAGGACTGAACGAGGGGCGGTCCGCCAGTCAGTGCGATGCCGCCTCCCGTACCACCGCCACCCGAGGTGCCGGAGCTACCCGCCGCCCCGCCACCACCGGGGACCCCGTCCGTGCCCGCCGCGCCCGCCGTAGCGGGGCCGCTACCAGACGAACCGCCGCTCGAGTTGTCGCCGCCCGAGCTGCCGCCGCCGTTCGATGCACCGCCTGGCGAGGCGCTGCCGCCAATCCCAACACCACCTGCGCTCGAAGCCCCTGGGCTTGCGCCGGCTTCCGACGAGGCGCCGCCGCTTCCGTTTGCGCCACACGCCAAAAGCAAGGACGCCGCTGCCGCAACGACGCTCCGCGTGACCAAACGACTTTGCACGGTTAACATTCTTACCAAGATGGCACCCGGCCTACAATTCGGCTCAAAATTGTAACGATCGGCGGGCGAAACCGCTCACAATCGGACCCCACTAAACGATGCCACTAGGATTCGGGCGCGCCAAGAGAAGTTGGGGTGATGGTCACGGTGGGCGGCGAAGAGCCCGCAGCCTTCGGCGACAATGCCGGCTTAGCTGAGTGAGCGCCAGTGACAGCGAAGCTTGCGTGGGAATCGAGTGCTACGCTCCCACTATGCTGCGTGGGGGATTGCTGTGCCATGTTTGGGCTATTGCTCATCGGTTTCGTCGCCTGTGGCGGCCGAGCTACGGATGCCCTGTGGTGGTGACCGGGAGCGCCGGCGTGCCAGGGGCCGGAAGCGCCGGGACCTCGCCGATGCCGGCCTTCGAAGGCGGCAGTGCGGGGGAAGCAGGCGCCGAAAGCGGAGGCGCGGCCGGCGTCGACTGCTCGATGGACCCGCCCGACGCCGAGCCACGGATCGCGGAAGCGGGCGCATCTGGCCGCGGCCGGCCTGCGCAGATTGTCGCAGCGTGGCGTCCAGCGGCGCCGCGGTTCGTCCTCCAAAGCCGAACGCAGCGCGTCGCTCGCGCGCCTTCGCAAACCTTGCTGTCTTCCGGCACCACCGCGGCAACGCTCTCTTAGCCGTTCGGTGGCGCCGCTACGATCTCGCCAAGCAATGATCGGCCGTCACTGCGCAAGGCCAAGTCTCCGAGCGAGAGCATGCCGACCGCGCGCTGCCTCGAGTCCACCACTAACAGTCGTCGAATCGACTTGTTGCGCATGAGCTGGATCTCCCGATCGAGGTCATCATCGGGCGAAAGCATCGTGAAATCTCGAGAACAGACCTCTGCCGTGCGCGTGGCGGCCGGGTCGAGCCCTTCTGCCACTACCCGCACTGCGATGTCGCGGTCCGTCAGGATCCCCGTCACTCTATGCTTGTCTTCGACGACGACCGCGCCGACGTCATTATTGCTCATTTGCCGGGCGGCATCGCTGACCGATTGCGTGCTTGAAATACAAATGGGTTGTCGGCTCATCACTTCGCTGATTCGCTTGCTCATGACTTTCTCCGGTTTACGCACGTCCAATGACAGTGCAACGCGGGTGCCAGTGCTCTGGGTGCCGCCACTCGACGCCGGGCGCTTCGTGTGAGGGGGATCGGAGCTCGCGAAGCGGGCCGGGGCCATCAGGCGCGCCGCTTTTCCTGCCAAGTCCTGCGGCGTATATGTGTCAGTGCATCATCGGACAGACGCGCGGAGTGAGCGCGATAAACACTAAACACTGTGTCATTCCAGCAATTTTTGCTCACACATCGCGATAAATTAATCACGCTCTGCAGCGCTCGAATCGCGGAGGAGGGAGTCGAGGGCTTGGCTCGAGACATTGCACAATGTTTCGCGGATATCGCGGCTTGGCAACACGGCCATGACTCAGAGCCGCCGAGCGCTGTGCGGCTAACCTCACCGCCCAACATGGACGCTGTGATCGGTTCGGGGCCGGCGATGACGCGTTTACGTAGCGAGCTGGAACAGCTGGGCCGAAGGTCGCGCGCTCCTGTCGCATTCGTCGGCGAGCCGGGCACGGGAAAGCGACATTGCGCCAGGGAGCTGCACCGGGCGACTTATCCGGACGGAGACCTGTTTGAACTGGACGGGCGAGATTGCCTCGCAGAGCTCGAAGAGCGCGTGGTGGCGCTGCGCAGCTGTGTGAGCGCGCAGGCGGCGGTCGGCATGACCGTTTACGTTCATGATCTCAGTGAGCAGGCGCCCGAGGTTCAGGCACGCGTGTCGCACCTTTTACGTGAGCGCAGCCTGCAATTGCGAGTCGTCGTCTCTTCGACCAGCGAGCTGGCGCAAGCCGCGCGGGTCGGCAAACTGCGACGGGATCTGGCGTCGGCATTTACGCGAGAAGTCCGGATTCCGTCACTCAGCGATCGCTCGGACGACATACCCGAGCTCGTTCGGCACTTCGCCGTGCTCGCCGCTTGGCGGGCCAAATCTCCGCCTACCGAATTCGATGCGACGGCGCTGCGCCGGATGCAGCGGCATTCGTGGCCCCAGAACGTGGCCGAGCTGCAGGCGTTCGTAGAGCGGATCTCGCGCGAGTTAGGCGGAGCTCTCGTGCGGGACGAGGATCTTCACGACTTGGCGGATCAGCCCTCGGGCGTGGCCTTCGCTCTACCGGCGACGGGGATTGATTTGGCGGAGCTCGAGCGCCAGTTCCTCACTCAGGCGCTGCAGTTGGCTCACAACAATCAAACACGGGCCGCGAGCCTGCTCGGTCTGACGCGGGACCAGATCCGTTACCGCATGGGCAAGTTCGAAATAGTTGCGCTCGCGCGTGGCTGAATGAGATTCGCTGGCAGGGGCAGCACAATGCGCAGGGTGGTGCCTGCCCCGGCGCTCGACTCAATGGTGAGCTCGCCGCCGAGTATTCCTGCGCGCTCGCGCATTCCGGCGATGCCAAGGTGAGAAGTGTCGCGAGCTCGGGCCGAGTCGGGATCAAAGCCGGCCCCGTCGTCATCCACGATCGCGAGCACGGTGTCGGCGTGACGTTCCACGCTCACGCTGACGCTTTTGGCGGAGGCATGCTTGAGTACATTGTTCATTGCTTCTTGAACAACCCGATACAACGTGGTTTCGAGCGCATTCGGCAGGCGTTGTTCGTCGATGCCGGCGGCCACGAAGTCCGCCGGGATCCCGCTGCGCTCGGACCACGCGTCGAGGTAGCCCGAGAGCGCTCGCGACAAGCCGAGCTCGTCGAGCGCAATGGGCCGGAGCTCTGAGGCAAGTTGATGAATTTCACGGCCCACCTGTTCCGCCATCCCGCGTAGCTCCCGCAACTTTTCTGACACTTGCCGGCCGGGCTCCGCCGACTCGAGCCCCTTCATGGCGAGCATCAAGGCCGTGACCTGTTGCCCTACCTCGTCGTGGAGCTCTCGGGAAATTCGGCTGCGCTCTTCTTCTTGAGCGTTCACGAGGTGATTTTGCAGCTCCTGACGGGCTTTTTGCGCCTGCTGGTGCCTGTCGATCTCTAGGCGCAGCGCCGCGTTGGCCAAGTCGAGCTCGGCGGTGCGCTCCTCGACCCGCCGCTCGAGCTCCTGCCGCGCCCGCCGCAGGGCATCCTGCGCAATGTGCAGCTCCGTGACGTCCACGAAGGTCAGGACCACGCCGGCGATGTGGTCGTCGTTGGTGCGGTACGGCAAAAGTCGCGACAAGAAGAAGCGGCCCTCCCCGCCACTCACCTCGCGCTCGATGGGTACGAGTTGTTCGAGCACGCGCGCCGCGTCCGCGATCAACTCTGGATAGGCGAGCTGATGGCGGAGGTGAGCGAGCGGGCGCCCGAGGTCGGTTGGGATGAAGCTGAACAGGTCGACGGCGGGCGGCGTGAAGCGCATGATATGTAGACTGCGATCCAAAAACACGGTTGCGATTGCGGTGGCGCCCATCAAATTGCGCAAGTCACTGTTGCGGTGTCCGAGCTCATCCACGTTGCTCTTCAGCTCTTGGTTGACGGTGATGAGCTCTTCGTTGATGGATTGGAGCTCCTCGCGGCTGGTCTCTAGTTCTTCGGTCGCCGAGCGCAGCTCTTCGTTCATCGCTTGCAGCTCTTCGTTGCTGGCCTTGAGCTCCTCCGTGGATGTCTCGTGCTGCTCGACGATGTCCCGCCAATGCCGCTTCGTCTGCTCGAGCTCCCGCTCGAGATGGCGGAGCACGGGCTCGTCTTCTTCGCGCGGTGGCGGCGGGCTCGATTCAGTCGAACGCCGCGCATCGAAGGTCACCAAGTACAGGTCGTTCGCCAAATCCAGCGCGGGCGACACCCGAATATCCACCAACCGGCGTTCGGCCCCGAGCTCAAACGGCACCGCGGTAGCGACGCTTGGCTGACTGGTCTGCCGCGCGCGGAACAACGCCGCCCGCAGCTCGACACGTAGCATCGGGTGAACTGCGCGAAAGAGATTCATGCTCGGCTCCCCGCCGGCGAATCGCAAAAAAGCGCCTGCACCCTCCGACAGATGAAGGATGTCAGCGTCGTCATTGATGACCAGGGAAGGAGGCCCCAAGCGCTCGATCAGCTTCAAGTGAAGCTCGGTCCAAGAAACGCGTTCTGGGACGGTTGACGGCAGCGGCGGCAGGGAAGGGCCGCCGGCGGTCATCGGCGGCCGCGTCGCGAGCGTTGCGACGGGAACGGCGTCTCGTAGCGCGAGCGCTTGGGCCAGGGTACTGGCCTCGCTCGGCAGCGGCAAGCTCGTGCGAGCCGCGGCGCGCGCGCAGTAGAGGCGGTGCTTCTTGTCAATGACCTGAAAGAGCTGCGATGAGCCCTCCACCGACTCGGACGCGCCGAGAAACAGCCGCCCTTCGGGCCGGAGCGCGAAATGAAAGATATCGAACGCGCGCTGTTGAGCGTTGCGGTTCAGGTAAATGAGCAGGTTGCGACACGAGATGAGATCCAGACGCGAGAACGGCGAATCTTTCAGTAAGTCGTGCACCGCGAACAGTAGGATCTCGCGGAGATCCCGACGCACGCGGTACCCGCGGTGCTCCTTCACGAAGAAACGCTGCAGGCGCTCGGGTGACACGTCGTTCGCAATCGAGAGGGGGTAGAGGCCGTTACGCGCCTCGATCAGCGTGTCTTCATCGAGGTCAGTGGCGAACACCTGCAGGGTGGGGGGCGCCTCCAATGTTCGCGCATGCTCATTCAAGAGGATGCCGATTGAATAAGCCTCTTCCCCGCTGGCACACGCGGGAACCCACACGCGAATCGCGTCGGCGGGGCCTTTGCCCTGGAACAAGGCCGGTATTTGCTGTTCAAGGGCGAGAAACGCTTCCCGATCTCGGAAAAAGTTGGTGACCGAGATCAATAGATCTTGAAGCAGCGCGCCGGCTTCCCCGGGGTGCACGCGCAAGAACGAAAGATAGGCGGGCAGCGTATCGATTTCGTTTACCTGCATGCGGCGCGCGATGCGACGCACGATGGTTGCGCGCTTGTAGTAGCTGAAGTCGCGGCCGGTGCGCGTCCGCAAAAAGATGAGTACGTCGCGCAGTGCGGACTCTTCGCCGGGCGCGGTCGGCTGCTCGGGTATTGCCGGGTTGGGGCCCACCTCCGGGGGCAGGCAGGCGTTCTTCATTCTCTTGATACTTCAGTAGTCGGTCGGGCATCTGCTCGACGTTCAGGATCCAATCCACCATGCGCGTCGCGATTGCCGAGCGCGGCATGCTGGAGTGTTCGGCCTCGTCGGGATCTTGGGCTATCGTCAGCCCGCCGCGCTCCTTGACGCGCTTGATGCCGAGAGCGCCATCCCCGTCTGCGCCCGAGAGCACGATGGCCACTGCGTGTGGTCCATGGGTGTCCGCGAGAGAGCGAAAGAACAAATCGACGGTCAGGCGCTTGCCATGCTCGCGAGGCAACTCGGTTAGGCGCAAGTGCCCATCCGTGAGCGACAGATGCTTACCCGGAGGAATGACGTACACATGATCAGGCAGCACTTTCTGGCCGTCCAGCGCTTGCTGGACCGGCATTGGCGTGCCCTTCTGCAGCACCTCACTGAGTGAGCTCTCATACTCGGGTGCAAGGTGTAAAATCACGACGAACGCCATGCCCGAGCTCGGCGGCATGGCCGAAAAAAAGCGCCGCATGGCCTGGATGCTGCCCGCTGAGCCACCGAGCCCCACCACCCGGGTGAGGCTATAGCCATACGTGGGGATAGCGTTGTCGAGCTCCTCGGCGTTTTCCTCCTCGCTCACGTCCGGGTCGAGAATGGTGTGGGAGTCGGTTGATTCGTCGACCATGGTGCAACCTACACCGATTCGGGCTAGGGACCGAGCCAACTCGCAGAGCCGGACGTCGCTTCGCTCGCATGAGGGTGACGAGGGTGACACCGATGCGTGAGAAGCGCGAAGCGCGCTACTGAGTGAGCCGCGCGCTACTGAGTGAGCCGCGGGAACCGCGCTACTGCGGGAACAGTGAGCAGCGCGCTACTGAGTGAGCAGCGGGAAGCGCGCGGAAAACACGCAACCTTGGCCCGGCTGATCAGCGACATTCAGCTCGCCGTGCATCGCCTCGACCGCGCGCTTCGCAATGGCCAGGCCGAGGCCGGTGCCCTGTGGGTTACCCTGATGACTTTTGACATAGGGCTTGAAGATTTCCTCGGGGTTGTCGTGCTTTAGCCCGCCGCATTCGTCCTCGACCTGAATGACGGCGGACCCGTCGCATGAAGGCACGCTGAGCCGCACTGTCGACCCGTGCGGGGAAAATTTCACGGCATTGTGCAACAAGTTGCTGAGCGCCGAGGTGAGTAGCATCTCGTCTGCGGCGATGAACAACTGCTCATCGAGCTCGAGCTGAATGGCAACGTCCCGGTCGGCGAGCGTGGAGGCTTCCAGATTGCGTAGTACCGAAGCGACCCGCACCGGAAAGAGCTCAGGCGCCACGCCAGCCTCCAGCTGGACGCCGGCAAGGCATTGAGCAACCAGCGCTTCCATCCTGAGCAGGTTGCGCTCGAGGACGTCCGCGGTGCGGCCGTTGACGTTGAAGCCGCCGACGCGGAGCAACTTGAAGGCCATGTTGGTGTTGCCGAGCGCATTCCGCAGCTCATGCGCGAAGAAACCGAAGCGCTCGGTTATCACGCGGTTTTCTCGATCTTTGTTCCCGCGCCAAAAATTCTCGATGGAAGTGGCGACGCCCACGTCCAGGCAGCGGTTGAGCAGCCGGTATTCTTCCGCCGAAAGGGTCAGCTCGTATTTTTCGCCTGTCTTCCCCACCGCCTGCGAAATCGCCGCGAAGAGCAGTGGTACCTGTGTTACGGGCAGGCCGGCTCGCTGCCGCTCGGACCCAAAGCGGGCGGTGGTTTCGCTGCCGTTTGGTAGTGGCGACGAGGAGTCGCCCGCGCCGGAATCGCGCTGTACCGCAAACGCGTCTCGTCAAAAAAGCCCCGGACATAGTCCGGAAGCAGGTCGGTGCGTTCTGCGTCGCGGAGCTCGACGTGGCACGCGGCTAGGATTTCCTCACGGTGATCGCGCATGAATTCATGAAGCAACATGGGTTCCTTCGCGTCGGGCGTCCGGCCTCTGTGAGATATGAGTCTTGCTCGGTTATCTCAGGCGCGGTGCGGGTTCGTCTGTCCGGCAAGTGGTCTTTTTGTGTACGCGTTTTCACTTACACCGTGAACTGTGTCTAACTTGCTCGTTGACGCTTATTTGCTATTTGACAGGCCTGGCAACTGTAGAGTCGGCCGTCGTTGACGTGGCAGCGGGCCCCGCTAGGCTCAAGCTCTTATTGGTCGATGATCACCCGGTGTTGAGAGCAGGGCTCAAAGCCATGCTCTCGGCGGAACGCGATCTGAGCGTCATCGCGGAAGCGGATAACGGGCGGACAGCGGTAGAGCTCGCGTTAGACCTGAATCCAGATTTGATACTCATGGACGTCTCTTTGCCGGAGCTCACCGGCACAGAGGCCACTCGCGCTATCAAGCGTGTGAGGCCCACGCTCGCCGTGCTCGCACTATCCGTGCACGAAGAGGTGTCGTTCGCGCGGATGTTATTGGATGCCGGAGCCGACGGTTACGCGCTGAAGCGGTCGGCCTGCGATGAGCTCGTCCGCGCCGTGCGTATCGTAGCGGCGGGCGGCGCTTATGTGGATCCATCCCTTGCCGGCCAGCTGCTGCGTGTGTCCGCGCGCCGCTCTTCTTCTACCGGGCTGACCGTCGTGCACTTGAGCGAGCGTGAAACCGAGGTGGTCCGCATGCTCGCTCAGGGGCTCACTATGAAAGAAATGGCGCTGAAGGTGTCTCTCAGCCCGCGCACTCTAGAAACATACCGCGCCCGCGCGATGGAAAAGCTCGAGTTGAAGACGCGGGCTGATTTAGTCCGTTACGCGATTCGCTGTGGTTGGTTGGCACGGTGAAGTTGGAGCCTTGCCAGGGCTCATTGCAAACCACAGCCGAGTCAGCCGCCTTTCGCCGCCCCGAAAAAACGCCCCCGTCGCAAGGGCCCACTAATATCGACATCGGGGCCGAGCGTTCGAGAAGCGCCCGCTGATGAAGTCGCCAAAGCCATGATGATTGGCGATACGGGTGATGCGGGCTGGAAGGTGCGGCGCCTGGCTCGCGCGTGGCGGGTGACCGATGTTCATCCGGGGTTTGTGCTAGTTTGATCGCCATGGGTTCCGTCTTCGCAGGTCAACACGACGCACCGACCCTTCCTCCTGAGCTCGAGCCACTGGCGCCGCTCGATCCAGAGGCCGCTCTTTCTCCGTTCAAGGTCGAAGAGTGGCGGCGCTTGACGCCGGCAGAGCGGCTCGAGCGCGCGTGGGCTTTACGGGATCGTGTGCGCGATCCGCGGGGCGTTCATGATCGCAAGCTTTTTCCGGCACCTTGAAGAGCACGGCGTGCGGTGGCTGCTGATCAGTGGCCAAGCGACGATCCTATACGGCGCGGCCACATTCTCTGAAGATGTCGACCTGTGGGTCGCGCCAAGTGAACAAAACTTCGATCGCTTCAAGGCGGCACTGCGGCAAAGTCAGGCGCGCTATTATAAGCTGACGCCCGCGCTGACGGTGGCCCATGCGGTGGACCGGCATGGGTTTCACTTCGTAGTGCCGAGCCCGGAGGATGGGCTCGAGATTTTTCTGGATGTCATGGGGTGTCCGCCTCGTGTTGGCGGTTTCGATGCTGCCTTCGCGGCATCCCGTGACATCGAGACACGCTGGGGCAACCTGCATACCGTGGGAATCAAGGAGCTCGTCGAGCTGAAGAAGACACAGCGCCCCAAGGACTACCCCATCATCAGTCGGTTGGCGCTAGCCTGGTTCGACGAGCGCGCGGCGGACCCGACAACAGAGGACCTGGAGTGGGTCTTCGAGAACCTGTTCAGCTTGCCGGAATTGGTCCGCCTTTGCATCGATCACCCGAGGCAGGTCGAGCAGTTCTTGCCTTCTGCGCCGGAGCCGCTCGTGCGAGCGGCCGCGCAGCTGCTGCGGTCCGGACGGATGGAGCCAACGCTCGAGGACGAGCTCGAGGAATGCCTGGATCAGCGAACGCTCCCATTGCGCCGCGCCGACCGGTATTTTTGGAGAACGGTGATTGAGTCGTTACGCGGTTTGCGCTCCCGCGGTGAGCTCATGCCCGAGGGAACATTGGTCGGCAGCTGATTTTTAGCACGGCTGACGGAGCCGCTCTGCACCACACGAGCGTACGCCAGGAACGTGCACTGAGGAGCCCACTCAGACACAATTCACCGCCGGCTTCCGTCACTCAACGCGAACGCATTCGGTCTGAGGAGCGCGCGCCGCTACTGACCGGCATCTTTTCTGCACTTAGCTATACGCTTGTTGTCGTCGCCCGGGTTATAGCCGACATTCGGTAATGACGTGGAGTGGTTTTGTATGTCGCTCAGCCGCGGCCAGTGAGTGAATGCCTCTTGCTGAGCGGGAGTGAAGGGTTTGCCGCCTTGGGGCTGTGGCGGCGCGGGCGGTCGATCACTCTCACGCGGTTGGATCACCGAAACGATGTCGTCCGCGTCGATCTTGCCGGGGATCGCGATCTCGCTTTGATATTGATAGCGGCGGATTTTGTCCGCGACTGCACTTTCGCCGCAGCTGTTGGGGTCTAGCGTCGCGTTCACGTCCACGCCCGAGCCGCATTCTCGGATCTTATAAATATTGTCGGTGTTCGGCTGCGGCACGCCATTGTTCTTCCACGACAACTGATCGTTGGCTTGCCATGAGAGCTGAAGGGCGACGTTTTCGTTGGTCGTCGTCGAGATGAAGGACGACTTATCGTCGGCGCCGACGACGAAAGCGCTTAGATCGTAGTTCGAGCCTTTTGACGTAAAGCCCGACTTGAAGATCTCGCTCGGCGGCCGCGTGTCACGGCGATATACGAAGCGGCACTTCCCGCAGTTGTTCGGCAGTGCCTTACGCCCGCCGCCGTTCTTCGTTGGATCGTTGCAGTCGGGCTTCCCGCCGTGGCCGCCCGACCCACCTTGTCCGCCCGACCCACCTTGTCCGCCCGACCCACCTTGCCCGCCCGACCCACCGCTGCCGTCGGTTCCACAAGGATCTTGCACGTCAGCCCCTGACGCGGGTTTTCGCCCGGTTTTCGGGCATGTTCCATCGTGACACAAACCGTCAGGCGCGACGCTGCTGCCGTCCCTGCAACGTCCGCTACCGCGCGACCTACCGCAGGTGCCGTCCTTCTGCGCGGTCTGGCCGGGCGGACACGAGCCGCTGGAGTTGCCTTTGCCGCCCTCGCCGCTGTTCGGAGTTTCGTCGCTGCAACCGGGGGCTTGAGCGTTGCTGCTATTGTTTTGGCCGAACGTCGTGGGATCAGTCGGCTCGTAATCAAAGGTAGCGCCGTGATAGGCATGCTGCGAGGACGAGCTCAGTATGGTAGTGCCGTCGGCTCCGCACACCCAGGTTAAGCGCTTGCAGCGGAACTCCGCGTCCACATTGACTGTGATCTCCGATACCAAGTCATTTCCCGCGGGTAGGTTCGAGACGTCGACGGTGAATCTCTCCGACAAGTGCGGTGAGGCAGCGAGCATCATGCCCGCCGCCAGCCGAATCTCCCGCTTGCGCTCTCCGTCGTATTGCCCCGCGGGCTGCCCGTCATAAAACGCTGGGTCATCGGGTAGCACCACGATGGCGGCGCGACCGGCCGCCGAGCTCGCCCGTTCGACGACCATCTGCGCTACTAACAGCTCGCCCAGCTGCCAAAACATCAGAAAGGCAATGAGCACTGGCAAGTAGGCGATCAGAAACTCGACCATCACCGCCCCGCTCTCGGATGAGCGCGCGTCGTAACTCGAAAATAGTCTCGGTGGTGACTTCATATGGGAGCTCTGTCTGCGGCTCCCTGTTCAAGCTTCGTGCCATGCACTCGTACAAGATGGACCATTTGCTGGAAAGACGGCGCCTCAGCAACCGCTCGTTGCATGACGTTAGTTGGCAGGCGCTCTGCAGGTCAGGTATCTCAAATCGAGACCCGCTGAAGCAGATGCGCCGCTCGTCGTTTAGCCCGCGAACCCGTCGCAGCGTCCCAACCATAGACGGGGCGCGCAGGGCCGGATAGGCCGCCCGCACGGGGTTAATCTATGGTTTGCGCGGTTAGGTCTGCGTCCGACAATGTTCAAGTGCGCGGCGGTGCCGCAACCGCTTCTTTGCATTCATCGGTTGCGCTGCGACGACCCAGTTGCCTGCGAGCGTGGCCATGAGCTCGGCGAGGGGCGGGTGCTCATGATCGGTGCGATTCGCCAGAGCTTCTCTCAGGGTCCGCGCGAGCGACCAATTCAACCGGCTTCGGGAAATTCTACTAGCATTCACTGACGAACCACTCGCGCAGGAAGACTACGAGGAGGCGGCCAGCTGTTTAATCGCTGCCGCACGAAAGGAATGCAGGGGTCCAGCACTGATTTCCTGCTCTGCGCGGTCGCGTCGAGGCGCAAGGTTCCAATTCTCACGACCGATGACGAATCCAGGGCCTCGCTAAGCACTACGAATCGAGCTTCACCGGCCGCGCTGACCGTGGGCGTCTCTGCTAGCGTTACGGACGATCGGACGCGAGCACCCGAATTGAACATGAGTCTTGCCGACGATTACCGACGTCAATTCGCCATGCGATCGTGGTCGACCGTATTCAGCCTGCTGCCTGAAATCGATGGCCAGCTCGTCCTAGACCTCGGCTGCGGCGTCGGAGATCAGGCGATTGAGCTCACGGCACGAGGCGCCCGCGTCGTGGGGATCGACGCCAATCACGAATTGTTGGCCGTGGCCCGCGCCCGAGGAATTGCTGGCGCCAGCTTTCGAATGGGCGACCTGAAGACTCCCGACGTCGAAGCTCTCGCCGATGGGATTGGGTGCAGCTTCGCGGCGGCCTACGTTCCGGATCTCACGCTGGCGCTTTCGCATTGGAAGACGTTGCTCAAACCCGGCGGGTGGGTCGCGATGGTCGAGGTAGACGATTTATTTGGTCACGAGCCGGTCCGGGCCGACACGCGCGAGCTGCTCGCCGCTTACGCACGCGATGCGTTCGACAAACAACGATACGATTTTCATATGGGAAGGAAGCTGCGCGCTCACCTCGAACAGGCCGGGTACGCCGTGACGAACGCGCAGCAGGTGCCAGATCGGGAGCTTGCCTTCGACGGTCCTGCGGATGCCGAGGTCGTCGATGCCTGGAAGGCTCGCCTCGAGCGCATGGCGAGTCTGCGCAATTTTTGTGGCTCGAGCTTCGTTTCCCTTCGGGACGACTTCATCGGTACGCTATCCCGTGCCGACCATCGTTCCGTCGCGCGGGTCTGTTGCTGTATCGCGGCGGTGTGAACCTGAGGCGGATGCTGGATGGCGGCATCGAACTGTACTCATGCCCGTGAATCATCGAAGCCCGCATTTTCTTGCGCAAGATAGCTTGCTGCTCACCATTCGCGGAATTGTCTCCAACCTCTGGTCGCAGCCGGGTTCGTGCCTTCCCGCTTTTCGGCAGGGCCGGCCTGCTCTAACAGCCTGGCTTAACTGTTTAGCGACGCACCGGTTGCCGTAAAGCGCGATGAAACGAGCGAGCGGCGACGTTTCATTCGCGCACACCGAGCCAGCCAGTGCGCGTCGAGCCGCGTCTCACGCAAGCGAATAGGCGAGCAAGTACTTTTGATTGGAACGGTGACAAGCCGTCTGCAGGCATGATCGCCATGATCTCGCCGCCGCCGGCCAATGGTTGGCCTGTGTTGGCCGGCTCCCCCATCTCGGACGTACAGCAGGATGCAAACGCGAGGACCATCACCGCCACCGATCAGTCGATCGACCAATTGCTCTTGCAAAACGTTCCGGCGTTGCGCGGTCCGCGCATTCCTTCGCTCCAGCTGGCTGCGAACCCGGCGTCGTCGATCGGCCTGAGTGGTTTCCGTGTGATATCGTACGAGCGGTCACCACTCGCTCCCTTCTCCGCGTCGCTTCGCCCGGAAGCCAATCCGAGCGTCGTTGCGCAGCGGCTGAGCGGAGCGCTCGTCGGTGTGGTCGACCCATCCGCGGCGGTTGACCAGCGCGTTTTGGAATACCTGAAGGCCGACTTGCAGCAACTGCGCCCGCGGTTGCCCGCATCGCAAGTGCACAAGGTGGACAGCTACCTGAGCAGCTTGCCCGTGCTCGAAAAAAGCCTGGGCGAGTGCGCACTTCCGGCCCTGCCGCCGTTGCCCGACGCCTCCGGCGTGGTTGGTCGAGCTGAGGCACAATATTTGGAGATTTGTCGTCAGCAGTTCCAACTGATCAAGACCGCTTTCCAATGCGACCTGACGCGTGTCATATCCTTCACATTCGGAAACGCTAATTCAGCACTGGACGTCAGCAAAATATTGCCGCCCGGGTCGGGCATCATGGGTGGCGAAAATTACGTTATTGCGCATACCGTCGCGGCATCGGCCTCCCTCCAGGCTATCGACACCTTCTACTCGCAACAAACTGCCCAGCTCCTATTAGCGCTCAAGAATACACCCGAGGGCGCCGGCTCAGTGCTGGATAATACCTTGGTAGTTTATTACAACAATGAAGCAGAGTCTCTCGGGCACACCACGAAGGACATGCCCATACTGCTGTTCGGTGGGAAGTTTCTCAAGGTGAACGGCGGCCAGTATCTGCAGTTCACCAATCGCTATATGAGTGATTTGTGGGTGCAGACCGCGAAGGCATGGGGTTATTCGGCCCTGAGTAGCTACGGTGCTAGCCGCTGGAATCAAGGGCCAATGCCCGGCATTTACGGCTGACGTTGCACGGAAAGAGCTTGCCCGGTACTGCGTGTAAACACACGTGGGCGCGGAGTGAGCGGGTGGCATGCACACGGTTTCCGCATGCGCCGCAATGGCTGGTGTCGCTCGCCGTTTCGACACAGGAGGCGCCGCAGGTGGTCTTTGCGCCACATTCGGTGGTGCATTTGCCGGCCTCGCAAACCTGGTTCGCGCCGCAAGCTTTACCGCATGTACCGCGGTTCTTCTCGTCTGAAAATTCGGTCACGCATTGCTCAGTACACTTCGAGTAGCCGTTGTTGTAGCTCACGGTGCACGGCTTTGCCGTGCAGACGGACACGCCGTCCGCCACCGCTGAGCACGCTTTGCTCGATCAAGTCCTAATTTCCGTTGGGCTCAAGGCGTATGCTGTATTTCTTGAGCGCCTAGGACGCGCCGGCAAAACCCAACGCGGGGCTGCGTTGCGCGATGAATTATCCGCTGCGTTGAATGTAGGGTGGCTCTCGGCGCCGGAGGCGCTCAGCCCCAACATCGGCTCGATGACTTTGCCTGTGGGGACGCACTCTCGAATTGATAAGGCTGCAAAGCACGAGTTGAAGCTGCAAGGCGCTACCGCCTTGCTCCACGCCGCGCCCAGCAGGGGCCCAGACTGCCGCGGGTGAGCCTCACTCTAGCGAAGTCATTGCGTGGCCAGGAAAGCGATCGCCTTGGCGCTCAGGACTCGGCTATAGATCCGCGCGTCCGAAATCTCAGCCTGCAGAGCGGGGGTGGGGGGGCTCGTGTCACCGAGAACACCGAAAGAGATGGTCGAGGGCAACGTGAGCTCGCCGGTTGCACCGGTGCGAGCGGAATCGAGTAGCCCATCGACGAACAGGCTCCACATACCGAGTAAGCCGTCGCGTGCGATGGCGACGTGGTGCCAGCTTCCGTCGGCCACGCTGTGTTGGCTCTTCAACGCGGTGGCGTCTGCCGCCGCGTCGCCTGGATTGCCGCAGCCCATGGCAAGTTTGTCCAGCGCCAAGCTCAGGTCGAAGTCGAGGTACGCGCCTGGGAGATCGGCGTTGATGATGCGCGGGCCGCTACTCCACGACGGGCTGTCTGGTCCCAGCTGAGTACTCTTCAACCAGAACCCGATCGTGAAGTCGCGTTTCATCTGCGGCACGAAGACGAGCCCACTGCCGTTGAAGAGGGCGACGTGCCCGCGTGCGGTGTCTACCATCGAGACGACGCCACCGACTAGCGCATCACGCTCGTTGCGCGAGTGGTCGACCCCGAGTTGGTTCCCGTTGGTGAACGGGTACCACTGGTCGGGATAGTCGACCTCGGAGGGCCCGATATCCACGGTGGCTGACACGGTCGGCGAGCTGCACCCGAGCAGGCACAGCCCCAAGCTTGCCAGGAATTGGTGCACAGGTGGGCGGCTTTTGCCGAAATTCATCTTGTTTCAAGCAAAGTAACGCGCTCGGAGCATCGCCGTCCATCAGTCAGTCATGCACTACTCGGCACACTGGTTGCCCTGCGCGTCGTGACACAAGAAATAGCTGAGCCCGATTTTTGGCTAAAACAACTACCCAACGGCCCTCCTTAACCATTGAACCAACGGTGACTCACCCCCACTTGAGAGAAGTCGTGCCGGAGCACCCGACGCCTGAAGCGCTGGATGCCAATTCCGACGCGCGGCTAGTCAGTGCGGCGGCGGCAGGTGACCGCCATGCGATTGCGGAGATCTGGCTGAGGTACCGCAGCTTGGTCAGATCCGTGTTGCTCGCGACCCTGGGCTTCGACCAGGAAATCGACGATCTCGTACAAGAAGTTTTCCTGGGGTTGTTCAAGGCCGTTAGCCAGGTTCGCGATGGAAAAATGCTGCCCGCCATCCTTTCGCGCATCGCCACGCGTCGCGCGGGCATGACACTGCGCAGAAGGCGAGTACGCGCCCTCACCTTCTTTTTACCCTGGGGTGAATTGCCGGAGGTCGCAGTTTCGCCACCTGATTTCGACGACCGTCTGGCGCTTTCTGCGCTGTACCGGCTGCTCGATCAAGTTCAGCAGCGGCCGCGGCTCGCGTTCCTTCTCCATCACGTTCACGGTATGGACTCAGCGACTGTCGCGGAAACGCTGGGTGTTTCGCGTTCGACCGCCAAGCGCCTGATCGCGCGTGGCAGTGAACGCGTCCTGCTGCTCGCACGGCGGGAACCGCGCCTGCAACGCTTTTTGCCACAGGAGCCAAGTAAATCATGACCCTACCCGAGCGGGCGTCAGCGAATGAGGTGCGCGGGCTCGTGCACTTGGCGCGCAAGAGGCTCCTACGCAGCGTGGATGCCGACCGAGATGTGCCGGGTCTGGAGCGGCTGTTTCGAGCCCAACATCGAGCGCTCACCGCACGGCGGCGGGCTCCGTATGTTTGGGCCGGAACCATCCTGGTCACGGCACTGGCCGTGCTCACTTTCCGCTCGATTTTCTCGCGCCCGCGCCACCAATTAGCCTATGCGCTCCGCCCCGCCCGGTATGAGTTCTCGGACGGCACCGTTATTTCTCTTCGCACCGGCGCCAACCTGCAGGTCTTGAGCGCCAACGAATACGCTCCTCATTTGCGGCTCACGCGCGGGGAAGCCGACGTGAGCGTCGTGCATCGCGCCGACTCGCGCTGGGATTTTTCGGCTGGCCCTTTCGACGTCGCGGTGGTCGGCACCGCGTTCGAGCTCAATTGGGATCCAGAGCGTCAGACGTTCTCGCTCGATTTGCGACAAGGTGCGGTAAGCGTGACGGGGCCGGTGCTGGACGGGCCGCTGCTGCTGCACGCGGGGCACCGAGTCTCCGTCTTTCTCGAGACTGGTCGAGTCGCGATCGATTTGGCGCAGCCTTCGACAAGCCCGCCGCGGAGCCCATCCCCAGTGCAGGTCGCGCTGCCGGCGATGGCCGTGCCGCAGGCAGAGCCTTCCGGAAGCTCAGCCGCAGCCTCCGATGCGCCACCCGCCCCGCGCGCAGCCCCGAAAGCCTCGTGGCGTGCTTTGGTGGGCCGCGGGCGTTTTGCCGAAGTCATCATGCAAGCGCAAGCCATGCCGATCGCGGGCTGCGTCTCGCTCTGCTCTGCTGCGGACTTACGAGCGCTCGGCGACGCGGCTCGCTACACGGGGCGCGCGGAGCTTGCCGAGCGTGCCTTTCTTCGCCTGCGCGAGCGCTTTGCCGGCTCTCCGGAAAGCACCGTGGCGGCATTTTTACTGGCGCACACCTACGAGGCACAGCATCGCTTGCAACTGGCCACGACCTGGTACGAGAGGTACCTGAGCGAGGCCCCTTCGGGTGAGTTCTCCGCCGAAGCCAGCGCAGGTCGGGCGCGCACCGCAGCTCCGCATTGAGCCGATGCGCTTCTGGTCACTGCTCATCCTCGTCTGCGCGACATTTTCACTGGGCTCGACGCGCGCCTTCGCCGCGGACGTGGTGCTCGTGCACCCTGCTGGTGCGGACCCCTTCATCGAAGAGACCTATCACCGAGTTCGCGGCGAGCTGCGCGCGCAAGCCATCGCCTTCGAGCAAGAAGAGGGTGGGGCGAATGATCTTTCTGGACCGGCAAGCCAAGCGCTGCTGGGACGCGGCGCTGCTCGCGCTTGCATCTCGTTCAATTGGCACGGCGAAGCGACTGTGATCCGAGTTTGGGTGATCGAGGCCGTCGGAAAACCACCCAATTTGTCGGAGGCCGTTGCGCTCGAGCGCAACGATGAGGCGCCAACGTTACTCGCGGCCCGCGCCGTCGATCTCCTGAGCTCCGCGCTGCGACGCGCAGAACGATCAGCCCCGAGCCAAAAGCGGCTCATACCGCGGCCGGCGCGCGAATCGCCCGGCCGTTCTGGGCCTTGGCTGATCGGCGGGGGCATGAGCGGAATCAATTTCCCAACCGGCGTGGGCTTCGCGTTCGGCCCACAAGTATCGGTCGTCCGTCGGGTATCAGCAGGACTCGGCCTCGTGATGCACGCCAGCGCGCCGCTGCTCGGCGCTCGGGTAGAAAACAGCGAAGCATCGGCGCGGCTGGTTCAAGGCCTTGCGGTTTTAGGGCTCGAAGCCGAGTTGCTTCGCCTCGGCCCCATCGGCCTGTCCCTCGACGGCGGGCTCGGAGTGCACTTCCTCCGCGCGGCCGGATCGGTGGCGGAGGGCATCGGCTCGCTTGCTGCGCGCCGCGAACGACGCTTGACCCTGGGCCTGGTCGCCGGTGCCGAAGGGTCTTTGGAGTTGAGCTCGCGGCTTTCACTAGTGCTGGGAGCGAGCGCCTTACTCTTGTTGCCGCCGCTGCAAATCGCGCTCGGTCGCGAAACAATTCACCTGAACGAACCCGGAATTCAATGGTGTGGGGGGTTGCGATTTGCGCTCTAGCTCGCATTTTCCTGGGCGTCGAAAGATGAGCCCCCGCCTTCGCTTGCACAACTTCTAGTGATGAACCGCTTTCGCAAGCTCGGATCTGCCGTCCGCATCGTTTGAATGCTCCTTCGGAAGCAAATCGTTTTCGCTTCGTCAATCGTCATTGGGTTGACCATGGGTAGCTCGGCCTGCGCTCGAAAAACGGGCAACGCCCCAGCGCTGAAGGCAAAGCCCAGCAGCATGAAGGCTCCGCTCGCTCTGGTTTCGGGGACCGAGTTGTTGGAGCGCGTTCGCAGCAGCCGTGGGCGCGGGGTGCTGGTCAGCGTCTGGGCAACCTGGTGTACGCCTTGTCGCGCAGAGCTGCCGCTTTTGCAGCGGCTCTCGGGCAAGCTCGCGGCGCTCGGTGTGCCAATCTGGCTCCTCTCGATCGATGACGAGTACGCGCTGCCCGTGACCAAAGCATTGCTCGACTCGATGCATGTCGACTTGCCGCGCATGGCCGCTGCGCCGCCGCTCGAGACGTTTAGCGCGACCCTGAATGTAGATTGGCCGCCTGGCACCGTCCCCGCCAGCTTTCTATTCGATGCCCAAGGGAGCCTCGTGCGCTCGTGGGCCGGTGTGGTGCGCGAAGGCGAGCTGCTGCTCGCGGTTTCGGGCCTGCCTCCCACGCCGCAGCGACGGTCCATTACTCATCCCGAGAATCCCTGAATCCATGGCCCAATTTTCAAGCAAAGAAGTAGCCTTCCGCCGCGTTCTATTTTGCAAATCGAGCGCCTGGTTTCTGGGCGCGCTCCTCTTCGCGCGCGTGGAGGCCGCGTGCTCGGATTCCACGCGCGGTGACCTGGACCCGTCGAGCGCCGGAGCCATGTCGGCGGGCGGCGCGCCGAATAGCGCCGCGGGATCGGTGTCAGTGTCCGGCGGCGCGGGGACGCCTCCAGCTACGTCCCGAGGTGTGGGTGGTGCGAGCGATGTTGTTGGTAATGGGGGAGCGAGTAACGCGGGAGCTGATAGTGGCGGCAGCAGCGGCAGCGGCAGCGGTACGGTGGCCCTCGGCGGATACACCGCGAGCGGTGGTTTTCCAACCATCGCGGTGGGGAGCGGCGCCGGGGACCTCGCGCCACCCGGTCAGCTCAAGGTCGCCTACTACGGTAAGTTCTTGGAGCTTCCCGTGGGGGCGGTCACTGCTCAAGGTTGGCTCAAGGGCTGGCTCTTACGTCAAGATCAGGGGCTAACCGGGCACCCAGAGAACCTCGCTTACCCGTACGACACGGGCATGTATTCGGTCGGGAAGATCCCTAATCCCGCGACGGCGCACGGGGACAGTTGGTGGCGCTACGAGCAGTCGGGCTACTACGTGGACGCAGTGTCTCGGCTCAGTGGCGTCATCGATGCGCCGAACGCGAGCAAGATCGCCGAAGCCAATATCACGTACATTGCAGGCCATTCGGGCCCGGCAAAGCTCGGGGAATCGACCACGGGCTGGCCCAACGTAGTGGTCGGCCGCTCATTGATGGCAGCCTACGGTGAGAGCGGCGACACGACGCGGCCACGTGCGCTCATCACGTGCACCAAGGGCAGCAATAGCGTGGCCTCGCGCGATGGCTTCATCGCCGAGGAAGCCTTCTACCTGTACGGCCTAACCGGGGATGCGGCGCTGTTGAGCGTCGCGACGCGCGCTTACAACGCGTACTTCCTGAACGACAGCTCGCAGTTCTCTTATATCGATAAGATCAACGGGACTGGCAAGCTCATCACGCATGGCGTGACGGCGGCCGAGCAGTTGAAGTTACTGCCGCTAATGTATTCATACACGGGCAACGCCCAGGCGCTCGACTTAGCGCAAAAAGCGTTTAGGAAGGTCGAAACCAACAGCCTGATGCCCGACGGCGGCATGGTCAGCTCCGAAGACCTCGGCACCACCGCGTTCAACTCGCTGCACGAGACCTGCGATCTGAGCGATTGGTCTTGGTCGATGGGTTACCTGTTGATGGCGGCCGGCGAGGTGCATTGGGCCGATGTGATCGAGAAGACCATTTTCAATGCCTTGCCTGGCGCGGTCACCAAAGACTTCAAGCAACTACAATATTTCTCGAGTGCCAATCAAATTGCGACCACCAATACGATTTGCCCGAGCTTCTCGAAAGCTCGCATGTCCTATCGAGCTGCGCATGATACCGAGTGCTGTGCGGGCAACGTAAACCGCGCCGTTCCCAACTACGTCACGCGCATGTGGATGGGAATGGCTGATGGACTTGCGGCCACGCTCTACGGTCCGAGCGAAGTCAAGGTCGTCATCAACCAACAGCCAGTGACCATCACGGAAGTGACGGACTATCCCTTCCGAGACACCGTGACGTTCAAGGTCAGCACGAGCGCGCCGGTCAAGTTCTCACTCGCGCTCCGGATCCCCGAATGGGCGAGCGGCGCGACTGTCAACCTCAACGGGTCGAATCTGCTGATCGATACCAACACCGGCAGCTTCGTCACGTTAGGCCGAACGTACGCGAACGACGATACCATCGTCTTACACCTGCCGATGACACTAAAGCTCACCAACTGGCTCGACAGCAGCGCGGTCAGCGTCGAACGCGGGCCCTTGGTCTACTCCCTGAAGATCGCCGAGACGCGCACCGAGAGCACTTCAGATCCAGATTCGGTAAAGAGCGATCTCGACGGGAACTACATTCAAGGCTTCCCGGCCGTCCAATTTACCCCCGCAAGTGAGTGGCGCTACGGCATGGCCGCCGCACAAAAGGCCACACCCGAGAGCTTCACCGTGGTCGAGTCGAGCTCGCTTCCGGACAACCCCTTCGACAGCACGAATCCGCCCGTCAAAATCATCGTGCCGCTCGAGCCTTTGCCACGATGGCAAGCTTCCTGGAGCGCCGCCAATGCCAGCCAGAACCCCATGGCTTTACCGACATCTTCGGAGCGGTCCTCGGCTGGAGCGACCCAAAAAATGACCCTGGTCCCTTATGGCTCGACGTATTCCCGCCTGACTATGATTCCAGTCCTGCACTGAGCGGAACGTGGAGCGCCGTCGCCGCATGCTGACAATGCAAGCCGACTGCCGGGCGTGCTCGCTGCGCCGCGCCGCGCCGCCCGGGCTCCCCAGAGACGAAGCGGCGCCAGCTCGCCGAAACTGCACGCTAGCAGGCTCGGATCACCGTCACCCGAGCGCTGGCTAACGTGCCGCCGTTAGGCGGCTGCCGCCGCCAGGCAAACAGCGGTCTCGTCTGAATAGAGCCTTGGTTCGGTGGCACTTCAGCCTGCGGCCGCCGCGCGCTAGGAGCTCACCGGGCGCTAATGCGGCATCCGCGTTCAGATTGAGCTTCCGGGCGCGCGACGGCCGCTACGCGACGCGAAGCCGCGTTCATAGGCACAATCCGAATGTACACACCCCCTTGCCGTTGCATTTACTTCCGCAGCTGCCGCAGTTCTTTTTGTCGGAGCTCGTATCGACACACTTCGAGTCACACAATGAGCCACCCGAGGCGCAGCCGACCCCGCATTGACCGTTGGTGCACGTCGGCGTTCCGCCTTTGACCGCCGGGCACTGGATCCCGCAACCGTTGCAATTGTCGACATCCGCCCGCGGGTCGACGCACACGGCGCCGCAGGCGATGAATGGGCTCTGGCATTGAAATCCGCATTTGCTTTTGACACACGTGGGCGCGGCGTGAGCGGGTGGCATGCACACGGTGCCGCATGCGCCGCAATGGCTGGTGTCGCTCGCCGTGTCGACACAGGAGGCGCCGCAGGTGGTCTTCGCGCCACATTCGGTGGTGCATTTGCCGGCCTCACAAACCTGGTTCGCACCGCAAGCTTTACCGCATGTACCGCAGTTCTTCTCGTCTGAAGACTCGTTCACGCATTGCTCGGCACACTTCGAGTAGCCGTTGTTGCAGCTCACGGTGCACTGCTTTGCCGTGCAGACGGACACGCCGTTCGCGGCCGCTGGGCATGCGCCGCCGCATTTGCCGCAGTTGGCGGGGTCAGAGTCGAGGTTTTGGCAAGCTGCGCCGCATAGGCTGAACTTTGGGTCGCAGTTGAGGCTGCACTTGGAGCTGGCGCAGGCGGCAGAGCCATGCGTCCCCGCATTGCACATCGCGGTGCAGGCGCCGCAGTTGCTGGGATCGCTCGCGAGATTGACGCAGGCCCCCGCGCAATTTTGAGCGCCGCCCGGGCAGTTCGAGATGCACTTGCCGGCCGCGCAGACCTCGTTCTGTCCGCAGGCTTTGCCGCAGCCCCCGCAGTTAGCGGGATCGGAGTCGGTCTTGACGCAGCGGTCGCCGCACTTGGCGTAGCCCACGTTGCAGGTCGAGGCGCACTGCTTGGCAACGCAGGTCGCCACGCCATTGGCAGGCGCGTCGCAGACGTGGCTGCAGCTGCCACAATTCAAGGCACTTTGGCTGGTGTCGACGCACACCGTCCCGCACTTCGAGAAGCCATCTACGCAGGCAAAATCGCAAATCGAGGCGCTGCACGACGCGCTTCCGTGGGCCGGGCTGGGGCAGGCCACGCCACATGCTCCGCAGTTGCTCGCCGATGTGGCGAGGTTCAAGCACGCGCCGGAACAATTGCTGAGCGCGCCCTCGCAGCCGGCCTTGCAGACGCCCGCGGAACACACGAGCCCCGGAGCGCAGACGGTCCCGCACGTGCCACAACTTTGCGGATCGGTCGACGTATCACGACATTGATCGCCGCACGCCTTGAGCCCCCCCGCGCAACCGACCCCGCACACGCCCCCGCTACAGACGCCGCTGCCGCCTGACGGGTCTGGGCAATGCGCGCCGCACATCCCGCAATTGTCGACGTCGCTTTGGAAATCGACGCACACGCTACCGCACGCCGCAAAGCCCTTGGTACACGCAAAGTTACAAACGCCGTCCAAACACACGCCGGCGCCGTGAGCCGGCGGCGTGCACTCTGCCTCGCAACCGCCGCAGTTTTTCGGGTCCGAATCCAGCTTGCTGCAGCCGCTCTGACAGCTCGCTTCGCCGGTGCTGCATGACGCCAATTGGCCAGGTTCGCCAGCAGCGCCGGTGCCGTCTGGGTGTCCGGCTCCGCCCCCCTGGCTGACCAGATCGCCATTCCCGACACAAATATTCGTCGCGACGTTGCAGCGATAGCCGAAACTGCAGTTCTGTGCGGCGTCGCAGGCCTTACCGGCCAAGCTCGAAGAGATGTCATTGGCGCACGCCCAGCTCAAAAGTACTGCCGGAGAAAGCAGCAGCGCATGCATCAGGCGAGATGGGCGCATTAGAAGCGGCGCTCCAAGGAGAGCGCGCCGCCGCCCGGTAAAAACGAGACGCTCGCGTTGGTTTGCGCCTTAGCTCGCGTATTGAACACGAGCAGAAACGCGCCGGTGAGCGTCACCACCGAGCCGGCGCCAACGAAGACGCGCGCCATAGTTTGCCGACTGTTCATGGCGTTGACGTCCCGCTCGTAGTCGAGCTGGGCTAGGTCGTCTTTTGCGGCGCCCTGTGCGGAGCGACGCCCAAGCTCGAACAGCACCCCGGTCCCGAGCAGCGCGGCGCCGGCCGCCACTGTCACGTAAGGGGCGATGCCGAAGCGCCGTCCCTGGTTGTGCGTCGCGCCGAGCGGCGCCGCCGTCGTCGGCTGCAACTGCACCGGCAAGTCGAGGGGAGTAGACGAGCTGAGGGTAAATCGCTCTTGGGCGTCGGAAAAACCGCGCAGCGTCAGCAGCGCCGAGTGCGCTCCGGGTGGAAGCTCGACCGTCAGTGGAGTCACGCCCAGCGCGATACCATCGATCGCCACCGTGGCACCGCTGGGAGTCGACAGCACGCTGAGTTGCTGAATGCCCTTCTTGGCCAGTGCCTCGCTGAGCGCGCGAATGAACTGTTGCACGTCCGCGGCCTCCGCCGCATTCGGGTTCAAGCGCAGGTAATTGCGATACCAGCGCAGAGTCTGCGCGTCGTCAGCAAGCTTCTCGTATGCACGAGCGATGTTGTAGGAGAGGGCCGCGCTCGGCTCCAATGCATCCGCCTCTAGGAACAGCCGAACGGCATCGGCGTAATGTTCGGCGCGGTAAGCCTGCACACCTTCATTGTACTTGCTCTTGGCGAGCCCACGCCGGTCCTGAGTGTTCACGTCGCTGCTTCCGCCGCTCGGATCGGCCGCCCAAGCGGGCCGCGATTGAGTGAGCAATGCGGCCAATAGACAGGCAAAGGCGGTGGCCTTCCGCCTCTCGAGCCCGTGGTGACGGCTCGCTATGCGACTGTTTCGGCTGGCGTTCACGCGCGTCAGCGATCAATAAGGGGTCAAGAGATCCAAAGGGCGCTCCGCTGAGGTCGCGGCCGGCGGCGCGGCTAAAGGCGTGTGCGAGCGCGGCAGGGCGTCGGAAACGCTGTCGGGCCGTGGCTCATGCCGCGGCGTCACTCTCGCCGAGCGAGGCACCGCGTGAGGGGCCTTCGGCGGCGATACCGGCGCCGGCTCGGGCTCTAGGATTGCGGATGCGCTCGGCTGCACCAGCGGTACGGGCGCCAAGCCTTCTTGATGCGCCGCTGTCGGGTTGTGGGCCACGGCTGCCGCCGCGGGATTAAGGCGTGAGTCAGAAGAAGGCACACGGCTCCGATTGAGGCCGAACAACAAGGCCCCGAGCAGCGCGCACGCGAGCAGGGCCGCACCGGCGGTGCGCCGGCGCCCAGCGCCGCTCGCGGGGATTGTGGCGGTAAACGGCGGAGAGTCTAACCCCGTGCCATTCGAATCCGAGTCGCGCGACAATTGCGGCTCGCGGGCGGCGCCGGTGGGCCGCGAGCTGTCGGGGACCGCGGCCCCGCTCGTCACGTCTCGACGGCCAAGCCATTTCGACTCGAGCGCGGAACCGCATGCATCTTCGTACACACCGTGCGACACGAGCCAGCTCGCCAAGGCTTGGCCCAGCTCGGCCATCGACGCCCAGCGTCGTTGACGCTCCTTGCTGAGACCGCGCTTAACGATCTCCCAAAGTGATGAATCTCCTGCGGCCTGCTCTATCAGAGATGTTGGGTCATCTTCCACGATAGCGCGCAGGAGCGCGTTGTAATTGGATGCGGAAAACGGCACGTTGCCGGTTACGGCTTCGTACAGGACTACGCAGATCGCCCAGATGTCGCTGCCGGCGTCAATGTCGTCCAATCCGCGCGCCTGCTCGGGCGACATGTAATCCGGACTGCCAACGACCATCCCGACTTCGGTGAGCTTGTGGTCGCGGTCGCGCGGGTCAGTCAGTTTGGCGATGCCGAAGTCCAGAATCTTGGGCTGAACACGTTGCTCCTCCCGGGCGATCATCAAGTTATCGGGCTTGAGGTCTCGGTGCACGATACCTCGCGCGTGAGTCATCGCCAGTGCGTCGATGACGGGCAAGAGCAGCTGCACGGCGAGCACCGCCGAGAGCCGGCCTTGACTGATCATGGCCGCCAGTGTCTCGCCGTGTACGAGCTCCATCACGATGAAGGGGTCGCCGAACTCGTTCTCCCCGACGTCGTACACGCGCACGATTGCGGGGTGGCCGAGCTTGGCAGCGGCGCGCGCCTCCACCTGAAGGCGTGCGCGCAACGAGCTCCGGTCGAGCTCGGGGCGGATCAGTTTGATGGCAACCGGCAAGTCCAAGAGCACGTTCGAGGCACGCCAGACCGCGCCCATCCCGCCCTCACCCAGAACCGCTTCCAACCGATACTTGCCCGACAGGACGACGCCCGGCACATATCGGCTCAGGGGGACTGGCGCGCTCGGCGGAAACGTCAGAGTGGCCGCGTGTGCTTCGGTCCTCCGCTTACCGTCGAAGGCCGCGTCCATCCGGCGAAGACTAGCAACTTGCGGTCCAGCGGCTCTCAATTTCTGCACCTACGATATGAGGCGTAAAGTCTACTTACCCGACTGTTCCGTTATGGTCGGACGCCGTCGCTTCCCTCTAACCGTGACCAGATGCCGCGCTGTCGCGAAATGGCGCGGCCACGAGCGCCGTGCGGACGGCACGCCATTCGTTCCCCCGCGCGCGCCCGGCGCCGCACCGCGACCAACGCCACACCCAGCGCCGCACACACGCCGCCCCATTGACCGCGCCCACCGCCACCGGCGGCGTCGGTCAACGCGCACGTGGCGTGGGGCCCTTGAGGCACGGTGCCTTGCGGAGTGTCCAGCGTGTTGCGTTCACCGGCTGGAGGCTGCGGCGTGAACTCGAGTAGGCTGGTATCGAAGTGCTTGTCTTGCGCGCGGCTGAGGATGCCGCCCAGCACCGCTGGGTCGAGCGTCGGTGTGCGGCTCAAGATCCAGAAATACAGGCGCGACGGGTGGCCGACGACGGTGTATTCGTACTTCGGGCCGACCTCGAGGATCCAATAGTCGCCGGTGTATCCGCCCACGTTCAGTGCGAGCTTGGCCGGCACGCTGCTGTCGGGCACGGTGGCCGTCATGGCGACGGTCTGCAGCTTGCCCGTTGCGCTGCCGACGTTGCACTGATTCACCAGGTTGAGTGAGCCGTCGGCGCCCTGGGTGTAAAAGGCGGTCGTGCCATGGCAGTCGACCTCCGTGGTGCGCGGCAGCCGCGCGATTTCGTACCATTTTCCCTTGAGCTGCGAGAGCTCGACGGTCGGCGCCACCTCTAGGGCCGGCTCCGATTGGCAACTGAGCACGCTGCTTCCAGCGAGCCATGCCAGCGCCAGCGTGAGCGCCTTCAGGTTCAGCCAAATGAGATTCGAGCGCTTCATCGTTGCTCCCGTCGACGACGGCTCAATAACCACGCGAGCGCAGCCGCGCTCACGAACGCTTGCCCAGCGCCGCGGCCCTGCGGCGCGCTGCCGCCGCAGCCATAGCCCGGTTCAGAAGCATTCATGAGGTTCGCGTCGGCAGGGCTGTTGAGGTCCGTGCCCGCTTGCAGCTCGGCGACGTCCGACACGCCGTCGCCATCGCTGTCGAAGTGGTCGGCTTTCAGGCGGTCCAACGCCTCCGTGAGCGAGCCGCGGTCCGCGAAACCGCGAGCTTTCAACGAAAGCGCGAACGGAGTGCGCGCGGTGGGGGCGCCCGTGTTCTCTGCGAGATGACACACGCTACACGGCACCTGATAAGTGAGGCCGAGGTCCGTCCCAACGATGCTCGGGAACTCTTCCTCGGCGTGTGCGCGCGAGGGCCAGGTTCCGGCCGCTAGACCGAGCACCGCCAACGAGCAACGTATTGCCACATTCATATGATTCTTCCGGCGCATCGCCGGCGGTTCATAGGTAGACATGGAGTTGCAGCAAAAATTGCGTCTCCGGCACGCTGACCGTGCCAAACGCCAGGCTCCTGTGAATGAGATCGAAGCGCGCGTCGGCGTGCGGCGCGAAGAACCAACCGGCACCGAGCCAGCCGCCCCATGTCGTGCCGGAGCCCCGCGCGCCGCTGTGCATGTTCTCGCCGCTGGCAATCAAGTGCAGGCCTTGCATGGGCTCCACATCCGCCTGCAACATCGTGACGTAGCCGGTGGCAGAAAGGGCCGAGTGCCGGGTCAGATCTGCTTCGGCCATGAGCACGAGCGGCGTGACCGGCGCCCAGCGCGCGAACGCACCGTGCGCCTGACGCGTGTTCGGCAGTAGCCAAACTCGATCACGTGCCGCGTGCGTGACCAAGCTGCTCACGCCGATCGCGGCGTTCAATAGTGGCGCGTATTCGGCGTAACCCGCGTAGCCGCGCTCGCGGTACGCATCCGGAGAAACTTGGTAATTGCCCGCGATCGCCAGCACCTCCGCGCGCACCCGCACGCCGTTGAAAGCTAGCGCCACGCCGTGCTGCTGCGTCTCGTTGAAATCCGTACGGGTGGTCGCACGAGCCAGCAGTGTGTGCTCGACTTGACGAAGACCAAACGGCACATTGATACGCCCCGCGCGCAACAAAAACGCGTTGCTTTTGCCGAAGGCCCAGCCCGCCCAATGCTCGCGGGAAACGAGGCCGCCGCTGATCGACGCCGCTGAACCATCCACACCCACGAAGCCAACGCTGGCCGCCGCGCGGAACCCACCCGTCACGATCGCGGCCCACAGATCGGCCTGCATGAGCACGAGATCCTGCTGGTACTTGCCGCTGCCCTCTTTGCTCTCGACGCCCAAATAGCGCACTGACCCGCCGGGCAAAAACCAGTCAGGGGGGTGCACCGCGCCCCACAGGAACCCCGCCGTGCCCGGCACGTCGTCACCGGCGGCTGCGCCGTAGTGCATGCGCAGGAGGATATCTCCCTGTGCCCTGCCGTACTCCGTGAGCACTCCGCCTCCGCTCGGGTCGACATGACACGTGGCACAGCCAGTGTATTCATGCCGAATCATCCACGGGTAAGCAAGCGCTGGGCGCGGAACGAGCAACACTCCCGCGCAAGCCGCAAGCAAGGCCAGCGCAACCGCGCGCGGACGGCGCTGCGACGAGTGGGGGCGCGCCGATGGGTCGCGAGAGCTCTTGAGATCCATAACGAACTTCGAGGCGCGAGGATTCGGCGAAACCGCCGCCCAACGGCGAGGCCACGCCCAAGGGTGAGCGCAAAACCGGCGCGGCAAAACACCTGCGCTCGCGCTTGCCTCATAACAGAGTTCGTTCGACCGAGTCGAGTGACGAAGCATTGCGGCTCGGCGATTCGCAAGTTGGCCACGCAAACATTTTTATTTGAAGGAAGTGGGCCAGGCGGAGTTCGCCAAGCGCAAGGGGGCGAGCGCGATCCGGCAGCGCACCTCGAGCTCAGGGAGTTTCCCGCCGCATAGCGGGGGCGCACCCAACGGAGCTCAGCCGCAGCGCAAGGTGCGATGCGGGAGCGCGAGCGCCCACTCTGGACAGAAGCTCGGCGCGGCGACGGCCTGCGGCAGACGAGATAGCGAGCCGCATCCGGAAGTTACGAGTCCCTCACGGTTTGGGAGGAGGCGGGGCCGTGAGTGCGGCGTTGTCGAGACCCACGGCACGTTCGACGGCGGCGATCTGTTCGAGCGCATCATCGAAGCCGTCTTTTCCGAAGGTCTTGTGCTCGATGTCCTCGAAGAGCTCAGCCATTTCATCGCGCTGCTTGGGAGAAAGCGCTTTTCTCCACGCGGGGAATACGATCGTGTCCTCGCGCGCTGCATGCTCTTCATACATGAGGGCAAACGCTTCCAAGGTTCGCGCGAGCGGCTCGGCGCCGCTCCCGATCGCCTTCTGGGTCACGGCCAAGATGTAGTCGGTGATCTCACGGCCGCGTTGATGCTGAGCGAGCAAGGTGTCGATTTCGCCGGCAGCGGCGCCGCCGGCTTTCTTCACGGCCGGGAACAAGTGGGCCTCTTCCAGGCCGGTGCGCCGGCAGGCACTGGCGGATCCGCGGGCGCCTCGGGACAACCAGCGCAAGGGACGGCGGGCAGCGTAGCCGGGGGCGGGGGCGGATCACCCGGCACGGCCGGCGGCGCTCCGGTCACGTCATTTCCGGACGTGACGGTGTTCGAGGCGGACGCTTGCCACGATCTCGACATTGCCGTCAGTCCGGATTTCGTCGCGACCGCGACCAACTCTGGGCATATCGTCTTCTACAAGCGAGACGGCACGGTGGATCACAAGTTCGATATGATGAACGACAACGGTGATCAGCACATCGTTTGGGATGACAGCTCCAAGCGCTGGTTCTTTTCGTTCATGGATAAGGGGCTCATCGACGTCGCCGCCAGCCTCGACGCGACCGGGAAGACCTGGACGCCTTGGCTCAAGATAGACGGGCCAACGGACGTCGACAATCCGAACCTAACCGTCACGTCGGACAAAGTTGCGCTCGTCAACTACGCCTGCATTTACGTGGTCGATAAGTCGGTCGTGATGGCTGGCGCTACAAAGACGATCACGCCGCCGCCGCAGTGCGGGCTTGGGCGCAACGACCAGATCTACGGAGTCGACTACGGGTCACCCGTTCCGAGCACCGCGTATTTCGTTACCATGTCGGACGACCAACACGTGAACTGGATTACGGTAGACGGAACTCCCAAAGACAACAACGTAGTCGTCAAGCAGCATCCCACGGCCGTCACTGGGTTCAGTACGATGCCGGCTTTTCCGGGCATTCAGCAGCAAGGCGGCAGTTATCTGCGCAACAGCGGGCAAGTCGCCGATTGGATTGGCGGGCACTTATGGTGGTCGAAGGCCGGCAAGTGCGCGAATGCGCCGACCTTGACCTGCGTGCGTATGTTCAACATCGATACCGCGGTGGCCTCGGAGAAAGACTTCGAGTACGCAGTGAATGGTGCGTCTCTCTGGTCAGCTGCCCCGACCGTCGATTTTGCCGGCAATATGTGGACGCTCATGGCGCAGGTCTCGCCGACTACGCCGCCGAGTCTCGTCGTGGCGGGTATGTCCGCGGCCGGTGTACGTACGGAACCGAAAATTGTGTTCCAAGGGACTCAACCAGACGTCACCGCGCAAAGCGGAGGGGACTGGGGCGACTTCTTCGATTGCGCGCAGGATCCGAAGGACGGCAGCTCGTGGTGCATCGGCAACTACGGCGGGCCGGCAAAGGCCAGTTGCCCCACGCCGGCCAAGGTCGTGCACATCACGACCAAGTAGTCTTAGAGCATCTGCAAATCTTTACACAAGTTGGACTCAGTTCACGCTGGGACGCTTGGGCGGTGAATGCTGTCAATAAGTGACGACGGTGCGAATCGACTCGCCCGAGTGCATCAGGTCGAAGGCATCGTTGATGCGCGCGTGGGGCAAAGTGTGAGTGATCAGCTCGTCGATGCGAATTTTGCCCTCCATATACCAATCGACGATCTTGGGCACGTCGCGGCGGCCGCGGGCGCCCCCGAACGCCGAGCCCTTCCAAACGCGGCCAGTGACCAGCTGAAACGGCCGTGTTTTGATTTCTGCGCCCGCCGGAGCCACGCCGATGATCACCGAGACGCCCCAGCCCTTGTGACAACATTCCAGCGCCTGACGCATCAGCTCCACGTTGCCCACGCATTCGAAGCTGTAGTCCGCGCCGCCGCCGGTGAGGTTCACCAGGTGAGGCACGAGCTCCGCGCCGACCTCACTCGAATTGACGAAATGAGTCATGCCGAACTGCTCGGCGATCGCGCGGCGCGCCGGGTTCAAATCGACGCCGATGATCTGGTTTGCGCCCGCCATGCGCGCTCCCTGGATCACGTTCAGGCCGATACCGCCCAAGCCGAACACCACGACGTTCGCGCCGGGCTCCACCTTGGCGGTGTAGATTACCGCGCCGATGCCGGTGGTGACGCCACAGCCGATGTAACAAACCTTGTCGAAAGGCGCATCTTCCCGGATTTTTGCGAGCGCAATCTCCGGTAGCACCACGTAAGCCGCGAAGGTGGAGCAACCCATGTAGTGATACAGCGTGTCTTTGCCGCGCTTGAAGCGGCTCGAGCCGTCGGGCATCAAGCCCCGGCCCTGCGTTGCGCGAATCGCTTGGCACAGATTGGTTTTGGGGTTCAGGCAGTACTCGCACTCGCGGCATTCCGGGGTGTACAGCGGGATGACATGGTCGCCCTTCTTGAGCGACCTCACGCCGGCGCCGACGTCCACCACCACTCCCGCACCTTCGTGTCCCAGAATGCTCGGGAAGATGCCCTCGGAGTCTTGACCGGACAGCGTGTATGCGTCCGTGTGACAGACACCGGTTGCGCGAATCTCGACCAGCACCTCGCCCGCGCGGGGACCCTCGAGCTGAACGGTTTCGATGCTGAGCTGAGTTTGTGGGGCATTGGCCACCGCTGCGCGAACATCCATCGAATCTCTCTGGCTGGTGTGGGCTCGCAGCGTAGCACTGAATAAAGTACGATCTTACGAGTGCGCGATGCGGCTTACGACCAAGACTCGCGAAAGGTTGGCTGATCCGGGTCCGACCGCGGTCTATGGGCCTGACCCGAGTGGACGCCACTGGCGAGCATGCAAGCGTGAGCGCCATGCTACATTTCGGGCGTGGCAGTGACCTCTAAAAGAGCCCGCGAGCTCGCGCTTGCGCTCGAGCACGCGACTGAGGCTCCGCATTTCGATCGCATCGCTTTCCGCACGCCACGGCGCATCTTTGCGACGTTGGCGCGCGCGGGTGGCGATTTGAACTTTATGTTCGACCACGAGCAGCAACGGCACTTTTGCGCTCTAGCGCCCGCCGCGATGTCGCCCGTTCCTGGCGGCTGGGGCCGTATGGGCGCTACACGCTGCGACTTGAAAGCGGTAGATGGCGGGACCTTCAGCGCCGCCCTCAAGGCGGCGCATGCGCGCGCCAACGTAGCGCGCCCAAAACCTCGGCGCCCAAAGTAGCGACAGAGGGAGGCCGCAGAGTGCGCGGCCAGCACCGGGCATCACATTGCCCGCTCGCAGGCCGTACTCCGCCCCAGCCCGGCTCGGCCTCCGGCGTCATCTGGCGAGAAGCCGCGATTCGCCGCCGAAGGCTGCGCCGCCCCGGGCTTATTCTAGCGACCATCAACCCAAGGACCCCGTTACCGTGATCGAAGTATACGATTGTGCTTCGCGCCGGGCCTTACGGTTAGGGCGCAATACCCCGGGTTAATTTGGTGTGAGTGCTTTTTAGCGCCCAGTAGATCAGCGCAGGTTGGAAGAACAAGCGCGCGAACCGCTTCTGGTCAGTGTCGAGGCCGAAGGCGCTCCGTCGGTTGACGTATTGCGAGAGGTTCCCAGGGAACACCGCGACGAAAAATGCCGCGGCGATTTTGCCGGCGAGCGCCTGATTTGGTTCATTGGTCAAAACGAGGCTTGCTCCAAGCGCTATCTCTGCAATGCCCGAAGCAACGACTGTCAAATCGCGATTCAAGGGCACCCAATCCGGCACCTGCGCTCGAAATGCGCGCCGCGCAAACGTGAGGTGGCTGACCCCGGCGAAGACCAACAGCCCACCGAGGGCGGCTCGCGCTAATTTTGCTCTGTTCATCACGACCCAGAGGCAGGTTGCATGCCAAAAAGCCTTGCGCGGACGACGAGCAGACGGGTAGGCCAGCGGGTCAAGCACCGCAACACGCGCGTGAGCGCCGAGGTCTAAGAGACATACATGCCATCTTTCTAAAATCGGTCACTCATGGCTCGCTTCGCGGCCGGCACGAGTCCATGGAGCAGATGCTCGACAAGGCGTTCCCGCCCGTCCTCGCCGCAAGCGACGAAACTGGCACGTTGCGGCCAAGCGCTACGTTGAGACCCCCCTTCAGATCTCGAGAAAGTCAGAATAATGCGTAAATTGCTCGTTTTCAACCAGATGTCCCTCGACAGCTTCATCGCCGACGATAAGAGCGACATGAGCTGGGCCCACAAACAAGACTCGGAATGGAACGAGTGGGTCGCGGGCAACGCCAAAGGTGGTGGCGAGCTCTTGTTCGGCCGAGTCACCTATCAGCAGATGGCGAGCTTCTGGCCAACCCCGACGGCATTGGAACGCATGCCCGTCGTCGCCGAGCGCATGAACAGCGCGCAAAAGGTCGTGTTCTCACGGACCCTAGCCAAGGCGGAGTGGAGCAACACCCGGCTCGTCAAGTCGGACATCGGCGACGCGGTTCGTAAGCTCAAGGGCGAACCGGGCCAAGACCTAGTGCTGATGGGCAGTGCGAGCATCGTCCTTCAGCTCGCCCAAGAGGATTTGATCGACCGCTACCAGCTCGTGATCAATCCGCTCATTCTCGGCAGCGGCAAATCCATGTTCGCCGGGCTAGAGAGGCATGTGCAGCTGAAGCACACGAGCACACGCACGTTCGAAAACGGCAACGTCGTCGTTTCATACGAGCGCGGTTAGCTTGTCGGTGGCTTCGCTTCTTGTGGCGCACGCAACTGAACGCCGATACATTGAGCCAGACAAAGCGAGCAAACGAAAAAGCGGATGTCGAGGATTGATGAGCCAAGTCGTCGTCGTGGACTACGATCCGAAATGGCCGGAGCTGTTTCAAGCCCTCACTGCGCCACTGCGAAAGGTGTTTGCTCAGGTCGCGGTGTCGATCGAGCACGTCGGCAGCACGGCCGTCCCAGGGTTGGCGGCCAAACCCGTAATTGACATCGATGTCGTGGTGCTCGAGCACGACGTTTCCGAAGCCATAGCGCGACTAGGCTCTCTCGGTTATCGACACCTGGGTGAGCGCGGTATCCCACAACGGGAAGCATTTCGGCGGCCCCCGAGCTCCGCCGTTCATCATCTTTACGTTTGCCCGTTGGCGAGCGCCGCTCTCGCCAACCACCTTGCTGTTCGCGACCACCTGCGATCCCATCCCGAAGAAGCGCGCGCGTATGGCGAACTGAAAAAGCAGCTCGCCATCGATTTTGCCGAGGACGTCGATGGCTATGTCGAAGCGAAGACGGAGTTCCTCCTCCGCATTCTGCGGCAACGCGGGTTCACTGACGCGCTCCTGCATCAAATCGAAGGCGTAAACCGTCCGCGCGGCCTCGGCGTCTAGCGATCTGTCCGACTACTTCACGCCGGGGGCCGTGATCTCGGAAGCGAAGTCACGATAGGAGCGCAGGGGGCGGCCGAGGAGCTTGGTCAGGCGCTCGACGTCGCCGGCTTCGGGGATCATGCCATCGGTCAGGAAGCGCTCGCTCATCAAGCGCATGTCGAATGCCATCCAGCTCGGCATGATTTTCTTGAGGCTTTGCTCGAACCCGGAAGTGTCGTCGCCCCCGTAGGTGATCGTGCGCCCCAACACTTGCGACCAAAGGGCAGCCACCGCTGCTCCGGTCAGTGTGTCAGGGCCGACGAGATTGATGCGCTCGAGCGGCAGCAACCCGCTCGCCTGCTCGCGGCGGACGAGCTCGATGGCGGCAACTTCGGCGATGTCGCGTACGTCGACCATGGCGAGGCCCTTGCTCCCGATCGGCATCGGGTAGACGCCGTGCTCGAGCACTACGTCTTTGATCGAGAGATCGTTGTTCATGAAATAGGCCGGGCGCAAAATGGTGGCGTTGAAGCCCACGTGCTCGATCATTCGCTCGACCGCGAACTTGCCGGCGAAGTGAGGCACGTTCACGTACACGTCGCTGTGGATCACCGACAAGTAGACGATCCGCTCGATGCCCGCCTCGCGGGCTAGGTTCAGCGGGATCAGCGCCTGCGTGAATTCATCGGGCGTGACCGCGTTGAGCAGGAACAGGCTGGAGACACCGGCGAACGCGGAGCGCAGGGAGTCGACGTCGAGCAGGTCGCCCTTCGCGACGCTCACACTCTTTGGTAGCTTGGCTTTCGCTGTATCACGGACGAGGGCGCGCACGTCGGCACCGCGCTTCACGAGCTGATCGACGACTTGGCTGCCGACTGCGCCGGTGGCGCCGGTTACGAGAATGGTCATGGGTATTCACTCCGGTTTGGGTGCGAGAGAGACATCCAAATTAGTGATCCGCGGCTGGGCCGCTAGGGGCTATATGTGGACGGACCGTCTCACTGGTGGAACACATGGACTTGCTCGCCCTCGCTGATTTCAACCTCGTTGCTCGCCACGGAGGGTTCGGTCGAGCCTCTCGTGCCACTGGCCGCCCCAAGGCGACTTTATCCCGTCGGGTGGCGGAGTTGGAGGCCGCCCTCGACCTGCGCCTGTTCGAGCGCGGGGCGCGGGCGGTCAAGCTTACCGAAGAGGGCCGTGCACTCTACGAACGGACGGGGGCGCTGCTGAGCGAGCTCGACGAAACCGCGGCAGCGATCGCCTCGGGCGGTGGCACGCCGCGAGGCAAGCTGCGCATCAGCGCGCCCCAGCTCTTCTCGCACGTCGCTCTCGGCAAAATCGCCGCGGGCTTCGCGCTCGAGCATCCTCAGGTCCGCCTCGAGGTCACCACCGAGGATCGCGCTATCGACTTAGTCGAGGAAGGATATGACCTCGCCATTCGCGTCAACCCGGCTCCCGATGAAAACCTCGTCGGCCGAATCTTTCTGCGCGATCGGCTGGTCGCCGTCGCGAGCCCAGCGCTCGTTCGACCGGCCAAGAGCGTTCGTGTTCCGGCGGTCGTGCGCGGCGCCGGCGATGCGAGCAGCGCTTGGGACGTTATCGTGAACACTCGTAAAGCACGCATCCGGATTGAGCCTGTGCTGCGCCTGTCGTCGCTCGTTGCAATCCGCGATGCCGTCCGAGCGGGTGTTGGCGCGGCCCAATTGCCGGTGTCACTCGTGAGTCACGACTTGGCTGCCGGCAAGCTGATGCATTGGGGCGATGTCCAGGGACCAGAGATCGCTTTGTGGACGCTGTATCCGTCGCGGCGGCTGCTGAGTGCGCGGGTATCGGCGTTTCTCGAGTATTTGAAGGCGGCGTTTCCAACGGGCAGGGCCGAGGAGCTAGCCGCTTATGTGGGAGTGTAACGCGCGCTTCGACACAACCAAATGCCGGGACCTGGGTTGATGGTCACCGAACACGCCACAACTCACTCAGCCTTCGGCGTCGCGGACGCGCGCTCGCGCTGCACGAAGGAAGAGGAGGCGGACACCACGCTTTCCGACTTGACGCATACCGATATCGGTATATGTTGCTGCTATGGCACGAGCCGCGACGACATCGGACGTCTTCAACGCGATCGCCGAGCCGCAGCGCCGCGAGATCCTGATGCTGCTTCGCGCGGGTGAACGGCCGGTGAACGAATTGGCCCAGGAGCTGGGGCTGACCCAGCCGGGGGCATCCAAACACCTGCGGGTGCTCCGGGAGGTCGGGCTGGTGCGGGACCGCAAGGCCGGCAAGCAGCGCTTGTACGGGTTGAACGCTCGCAAGCTGCGACCGGTCCATGAGTGGGTCGGCGGGTTCGAGCGATTCTGGAACGAGCGCTTCGACCGGCTGGATGCGTACGTGCAAAACCTCAAACAATCGAAGCACAAGGAGTGACGATGGCAGACACCAGGCGAGACGCGCCGCAGTCAGCGACGGCCGAGCGCGAGATCATAATCTCCCGGATTATCAGCGCCCCACGGAAGCTGGTGTTCGAAGCGTTCACCGCAGTTCGGCACCTTTCACAATGGTGGGGACCGGAGGGGTTCACTACCACCACGCGGGCGTTCGAGTTCCGCGTCGGGGCGGCGTGGGACTTCGTGATGCACGGACCGGACGGAACGGATTACCAGGAGTGGATCTCCTGGACCGAGATCGCCCCGCCGGAGCGGATCGCGCTGCTGCACGGTGAGTCCCGGGGCGATCCGAACACCTTCGAGTCGATCATCACGTTCACGCCCGACGGCGCGGCGACTCGAATCGAGATGCGCACGGTGTTCCCCACCAAGGAGCAGCGCGACGAGGCGGTCAAGAAATACCACGCAATCGAGGGCGGCCAACAGACCCTGGCCAACCTCGACGCCTACGTCACTGAGATCGTTGGGAAGGCAGTCGAGATCTGATGGCCGGAAAAATGTTCTGCAGCATATCGAAGTCGCTGGATGAGATCGTGGCGCCGAATGGGCAAATGGGCGACCCGCGCTGGACGGCGCAGTGGATGAATTGCAGCAGATCATGGTGACGAAATCACCGCCCTTCTTCGTCTCCACCTGGTGCTGAAAAGCGGCGGCCTATCGCCAAAACGGATCCGTCAAGCCCGTCGGCCGGGTCCTAGACGGGAAAGGGCCACCCGCTCATAGTAGTTTTTTCATGAACGGCCGCGTGGGTTCACGCGAGCGGCGATGTGTGCGACAGCTCCTGATGACGTGGGCGGCGCGCTCGCCTCATGAGGAGCTGATAGTGCAAGCACGGCGGTCATCCTGGAGTTTCGCGCGCGCGCGGCGCGCTCGATGGCTGCCGCCGATCCCGGCCGCCATCTCAATGGCTGCGCTTTTGCTCGGAATCATCCCAGCGGCGTGTCTCTCCGACATCCCGCTCGATCCGTGCTTCGCCCAGATGAGCTGTGGGGCGGGCGCTGGGTACCTGGCCGCGGCCGGCGCCGCGGGAGAGCTTGCAGAGGGCGGTAGTGCGGGCGATCAAACGCCGTCCGCCGGCAGTGCGAATGCACCGAGCGGCGCGCTCGGCGGCCTTGCCGGTGCAGGCGGGACCTCGGGCTCCGGCGCGGTCGCAGGTGGGGGCGGCGACACTGTTTGCCACACCTGCGCGTTCTCGAGGCTCGAGCTGCCGAACCCGTGCGGCAGCGATCCGTACAGCACGGAGCTCGCGGTGTTCGGGGGTGTTGCTCCGTACTCGTGGAGCGTGACTGCTAGTGGTGGCACCTGGAACGTAATGCCAAAGACCACTTCGGCTGATCACAGTCCGACAACACTGACCGGTACCGCGGCGGGCGTCACCGACATCACCGTGAAAGTGATCGACAGCAAAGGGTACCAAGCGGAGCGGCTGTATTCGGTTACCCCGCGCACTTCTTGCTACTTCGCTTACGTCGCCAAGGATGTGAATGGGCCCAAGCTCGCACTCGGCGATCCGATGCTTGGGATCGATGCAACCGCGCACGTGACGCACAACCAAGCCGTTTATGACTTCCAATTCTCCAGCAACGGGCGGTTCCTCGCTTACCGTTATGGTGAGAGTCCGGTGCACCCCCACGGCGCGCACCTCGCACTGTTGGATCTATCGACGATGCAGGACCAGGCGCTCCCTTTCGCGGAGGATTCCGTGGACGCCTACGCTTGGTCGCCGGATTCCAAGGTGCTCGCGGTCGCCTTCAATGCAAGCGGCGTCAGTGAGCTATCGGGCGTCAGACTTGCATCCGCAAGCGGCAACACGCAGGTCACCCCGCTGACGTCGGTTGTGGCTAATGACCCCATCGAGTCCAAGTTGATCTGGGTCGACACGCGCTTCGTCACGTTCTTCTCGGCAACGACTCCGGATCTCTTCGTGCCGCCCGGGCAGAGCAGTGTGTTTTACGCGTCCCTCAGCCCATCGGCGACGGCCTTCGACTCACCGATGGCGATCGAGGATTTCGCCTACGACGCGGGCTTCGTGGCGACGGCGGCGCCGGGTGGCTTGTTCGTGACTAGTCCGGATGACGGCAAGAGCGAGTACAATGCAGTAATTCTCGACGGCTCCTACGTCGTCGATCATGGAACCAACGTCGTCGATCCCGCGGGTCGGTTCTCGGCGGCGGTCGTGAACAAGACGCTCACGCTGTTTCACGCTGCAGAAAAGCCGCTGCCGGGTACTCTGCCCTTCGAAACCAGTGGCCGTGATTCGTTCTCGAACTGTCCCAAACTGCTTACCTGGGCGAAGGGGCGCGAACGCATCGCTTGCGTCGCGACCGTTACCCAGGCGAGCACGAGCACGTCCTGGGGAGACATAAGAATTTTCGATGCGGGCTCGGCCACACCCTTCGAGATCATGCCCTCGCACGTCAACGGGGCTTGCATCAAGAACGCGCAGGGCGTTCCGCTCGCAAGCCAGTGCTCGGCGTCCGAGTACGACTACGACGAAACCACGTCCGCGGGGCAGCCCCGGCTGCTTTCGCCGTCAGGCGCATGGCTCGCCTTTCAAACCGGCGCACAAAGTGGAGCACTGGGCGCGCTCTATTGGGCGAACCTCGGCACGATGCCGGTAAACGGCACGACCATGGTCAACCTGAGTCGAAAATTCACGACTCAGATCACGAACACAGGGTCGCCCGTGGCACTCGCCTTCTCGCCCAGCGAACGCTACTTGCTCAGTCAAAATGGCAATGAGTTGGGCTTTCACCTCTTGTCGGCAGCCGCGAACGGCGGCGGTGATTTCACCATCACGGTCAACCCCGGGTTCCCGGCCGCCGCGCCATGCTCGGAAGATTTCACCACGGCACCCACACGCTGGTGCGGGGGGGCGAACAACAATCCATTGTTCACCTGGTCTCCCGACCGCGCCTTTGACGACGTGGCGTATCGCGTAGGCGACAACCTCGAGATCGTGGAACTCGCGCGCGGCAGCTTGAGCTCGCCTCACCGCTTCGCGGCAAGTCTGTGCGACGCAACCTGCAGTGGGCAGTACGCCTTCCAGCCTCCGAATCCTTAGCCGTCAACTCACGACCCGAAAATGCCGAAAGCGAGAGAGCGATGGGAAGCAGCAACCTGACTGTCACATCATCTAGCAAGAGCGGACTGGACCTGACCTGTTGGGTCACTCCCACCAACCCGCTCTACATTTACGAGCTCATCATCAAAGGCCTCGCGAGCCTCGGCACCACGACGGGCTCCGTCAAACCCGGGGTACCGAGTGGCACGCCGGTGTTGCATACGGTCTACGTCGACGCCAGCGACCCGGTCCTGAACAAGACGGCGCCGTGCACTATCACGGTGAACTATGATGACACTACATACAAGGTGTCTTCACTAGTTTGAAGCGAACCGCGGCGCCCGAACCAAGAACCAATGCCCGCTCGCTCCCGCAACGTGCCTCAGAAGCGCTGGCGATAAGAAGCGCCCAACCACCCGGGTCGCGCCTGAACCTGCGCGGTAGCCTCCGCGTGCGCGGCGTCTTTAGGGCCGAAGAGTAAAACGAGAACGCCGCCCGCGACGAGCGCGCTGCCCGAAACGGCCAAGACTTGAGCCACCAGCTGATCACGGTGCTGCCTATCTTGCAGCCCTGGCTGCAGCAGATCGAGCCCGCCTGTCTTCGCGGCGTTCACACTGCGCGCGTAGTCACTACGTGCCGAGAGCGCTGCAACGGTGAAATACACCGCTCCAGCCGCCGCTAGAACCCCCGCACCGACCGCAGACCAACCGACGACGTGCGGTGCCGTCCAATAGGGCGAGTCTGATCGAGCAACCGTGTGCTCGACCGGCGGCGAGGGCTCGACGTTCCTCACGAGCGGCGGTGGCGGAGGGGCTGACACCGCGTTTGGCGGCGTGGCGGGGGGGACTGGGCAAGCGCGGCTGAGCTGCGCACTCGCCTGGTCGGCGGCGTGTCGATAGCGCCCTTGCGGCACTTGCTCTAGGTAACTCGTGTAGTCGACCAGAGCCAAGCTGCACTCGTTCAGCTCCTGCTCCAACGTGGCCAGGTTGTAGAGCAACTCCGGCCGCTCACACAGGCGGTAAGACTCGCGCATGCTCTCGAGTGCGCCCTGCACGTCACGCCTTGCGTATCGCGCTTGGGCTTCCTGGTAGGCAGCCTGCGCGGCGGCTTGCGAAACGGGCGGTGCATCGATGACTACGGGGGCAGCGCCGCTCACGCCTTCGCTGACCACCGGAGTTGGGGCGCCCGCTGGGTTGTCGGACGCCCCCGCGGCCGGGAGCTTTTCCGCTTCCCGCTTGGGTTCGGCTCGAACCCGCTCGCTCGACAGGGCCAAGCACGCCCAGATCGCTCCCGAGCGAAGCAGTCGCGACGCACACCTCACCCTTGCTCGGTTACCACGAGCGTGGGGCCGCGGTCACGAGGATGAGCCGCTCGTCACCCAAATTTGCGACATCTGTCCGGCTCCTTCGTCATGTCCGTACCGACCGGATGAGGAGGACGCATGATTGACAACGACCTACATCGCAGTCCTGAGCACGTGCCTGATTTCAGCTCGGAAACCTGGAGTGTTTCCGACTGGCGGTTGAACGCACAGTCGAACGCAAGCTCGCTAACCGAAGTATTATTCGAGCCGGGCTGGTCTTTTGCGGCATCGAGCGACGCTCTTCAGCCTCAAACATTCGACCTGGCGACGTTGTGGCACGAGCTCTGCGCCCGCCGCATGCGCGTCCGAGACACATTCTCGTCGGCTGAAAGGCACTTCGCCGTCGTCGAGCGAGTACCGGTTGGAAAGCGAAGCCGCGCGCACACTCGGAATCTGGAAATGCTGACCCGAGTCCTGCTCGGCCAAGCGCCTAAAGCCGTCGCGCAGGATATGAGAGTTGCCATTTCGACTCTGGCAACCGGCATGCAAGAGTGCTTGCGCAGCATGGGCCTCCCGCAGCGGGCCTCTAGTCCGCCCGTGCTTTTGATGATGGCGGCGCGCGCAGCCGAGTGCTCCGACCTCGCGCCGACGCTCGGCCGGCTGACCCGCATCAAGCCCGATGACGACAGGTATTGGCTGGTCAGCGTCGAGCGTCCGGACTTGACGTTTCCGGTACCCCTCTCGAAAGCCGAGGCGGCCGTCGTCCGGCAGCTGATCTCGGGCGGAACGCACGCCGAAATCTCGAAGCGTCGGGCCACCTCGCCGCGCACGATCGCCAATCAACTTGCGAGCGCCTTCAAAAAACTCGGCGTTTCGGGTCGAATTTCCACTGTCCAGCGGCTGATCACGCATCGCTCGAGCGCCAGGGTCGCTTGCGCGGCCGGGCTGCTCGTGACCGATTGAGCGTTAGTGGCCGCCGGCCTGCCCGGCACGGCCAGCGATCTCGAACGGGTTTTCCCACGCAGGTGTGCCGCCCGCGGCGGTGGGCGTTTCGTGGGCCTGCGCCTCGCCCGCAGTCGCGGTGGGGATCGGCGGAGGGGCAGCTTTTGGTTGGTACCGTGCGCGCGTCGCGGTCAACCTCGGAGCCTGCGCCCCATTCGAGAGTGGCTCATCGGCGCCGACTTCGCCCCGGGTGAGGGGAGTTGGCAGGGCCGCTGCCGGCTGCAGCGCGGGCGAGGCCGGCGCGAAGGTCGAAACTACGGCCACTCGGGTCGAGCTCTTCAGCGGGGCACCGAGCGCCCAATACGCCGCGACTCCGCCAAGCCCGAGCGCAAACGCCGCCGGAACGAGCAGCCGGCGCTTGGCGCGAAGCGCAGAGCGACTCGCGACGGCGTCCAACGCATCGAGCACCTCAGCCGCGGTCCGGTAGCGCTCTTTCGGTGAGCGGTGCAGGCAGCCAAGAACGATCGCGTCGAGGTCGCGCGGAACGAGCGGATTTTTGCTACTCGGAGCGGGAGCAGACCTCCGCACGCGATCGAGCACGGCCATGGCGGGCGAAGAGCTCGACTCGAACGGCAGCTCGCCGGTGAGCATCTCGAACCACACGACACCAAACGCATAGACGTCGCTCGCCTTGGAGTGCAGCTTACCCTCGAGTTGTTCGGGCGCAATGTTGCTGAACGTCCCGACCAGCGCGGAGTTGCTCGAGCTGCTGCCCTGCCTCGACTCGCGATCGGACGCGCGAGCGAGGCCAAAATCCATGATCAGAGGCCATGTGTCGTCGTTGGCTTCATTTCGAAGCATCACGTTGTCGCTCTTGAAGTCACGGTGCAGCACGTGCGCGTCGTGCGCCGCTTTCAGCCCATGCAGCAGTTGACGAGCGACCTTTTGTGCCTCGGCTAGTGGCAGCGGCCCACCGAGCCGAATACGCTGACCGAGCGTTTCCCCTTCCACGAACTCCATCGTCAGAAAGGAGATTTGAACGCCACTCTTCGACAGCACGTGCGTGCCAAAGTCGTAAATCCGACAGACGTTCGCGTGACTCACTCGACGCGCGGTCTGCACCTCCCCTTTGAGTAAGTGCACGGCCCGAGGGCTGTCGCTGGCCGTCGAGTTGACGGTTTTCAAGGCCACCCGCTCTTGTAGGTCTTGATCGAATGCCTCGTAAACCTCGCCCATTCCCCCGCGGGCGACGAACTGACGAATCCGGTAACGTTGGCTCACCAGCATTCCGGGACGAAACATCGTGTTCCAGCCGCCGTCTTCGCCGCCTTCCAGCGGGATCGTGCTGGCTGTCGCGAGGGCGTGCGCCGACTCATTCAGCAAGTATTGGCACGTGTCGCATTCATCCAAATGCAAATGCGCTTCCGCGAGGCGAGCCGCGGGGAACCGACCGATTGCGAAGGCGAGCAGCTCTTCCTCACTCAAGCAGGGCGTCACGTTAGTTGTCCCTCCGCTCGAGAGGGCTTCGATTCGATGTTGGAGAAGCTGAGCTCGAGCTCCGCTCCCATCAGGGCGGCTAGGCTCTTGAGCTCGCTCGCCGTCAGCTTGTCCTGTCGAATGCACAGCTCTTGGCGTACCGAATCGTGAAGCTGTGCTCGCGCGCGATCGAGCCAGCGCGCCGCGGTCGCTCGGTGAACTCCGTAGGCACGGCCGATCTCGTCGATGCTGCAATGCCCGGAGACATGCATGCGCAGCACGTTGCGGTCTTGAGCTGACAGCGCCAGCACCGCGTCTCGTAGCGCCTGAGCGAACGCTGGCCCGAAGCGCGCCTTCGTGATCAGAGCCTCGGAGCTCAAGCCTTGCATCGCCAGCTGCTCGCTCAGCTCGACTTGCCGGCCTGCGAGGCGGCCGCGCGCGCGATGGCGATCCAACGCCACCCGGGTGGCGGCCACGCGGACCCACGCTTTCAACGGACCGCGTCCTGCGTATTGCCTTACTCGCGCTTCCGCGCCCAGGAGAAGCTTGCCCCAAACTTCTTGCAGCGTGTCCTGCACGAAATCAGATTCGTGGTTGATGCGAGCGATGGCGGCTTTCGCCACCCCCAAGCCTTCATTCTCGAACGCCCGGAGAGCTTCAGGCTGCGCCTCCGCGCACGCGCAGCAGAGGTAGAGGTCCGCTGGCTCAGTCGGCAGCTGAGCGTCGTCTTCGAACCCGCCGAGCACGCGCGTGCAATGACCGGCGAAGACGTCGAAGCCCAACTTGACGAGGGGCCACCTTCGTTGTCCCTCGCGGAACATTTGGCGCATGGCGTCGTCCCTGCTCATTGACCTACGCCTAAGCTATGCGAATTCAGCGCCCCAAGGAATCACCGTTGACAGGTGCCCGTCGTCTCTTCTGCTGAGCCTCTCGATCTGGGCAGATATCCGCTCTGTTCTGTGCTGGTCGGAAAGAAATCAAAGACTCGCTACGAACCAGCGCTCCGCAGCCTCCTGGAATTGCCCATAATCCGGGTCCTTGTCCGAGCCTTGCCATTGATTCCAGCACAGCGTTACGCGAGTGGCGCGTGCCCACGCGAGCTACACCGACAGTTGCCAAGGCAGAGCTCACCGGACATGAACCAGGCTACGGGCTCTGCGCCGGAATGATGACGTCGTCGTGCTGATCTCGAGTGCAACTTCACGGCTGGGCTCGTGTTGAGCTTGGGATAGAGAGGGGCGCTCCTAGGTCGAGCACTGCACCTCGCTGCCCGGGAACAGCGCCCCGCAGCAAGGAGCGCGGACGCCGAAGTCGAACGGACGTGCGGGATGGACGCGCGCGTAGAGCAAGCCGTGAATCAGTGGCCCGGCGACTTGCGCGAGGGATTGCCGCTCTTGCCGACGATCTTTACGTCGTGTGCGTCCGCGCCCGCGCGGAAAACCTTGTTTTCGACGCCCCGCGCGGGCTCGTTCGCGGACGATTTCTAAGGGCCGCCCAGGGTAACGAGAAGCTCGTCCAGTTGCTCGAACGTCTCGCTCATCCCCGACTTTTCCCCAGAGGCCATGGCAGCGTCGAGGGCCTCTTTAGACGGATAGAGCTCGTGCACGACGAGTAGCGTCTTGCCCTCTCTTTCCTGGAAGGTCACCGTGGTGACGGGCCCACTGTCACCCCCTTCGTCATTGCTCCAGGCGAGGCGCGAGTGCGGGGTCACTTCGAGGTACGTACCGAAGAACGCCATCGGTTCTGGGGCACCGACATCGAACAGCAAACGGTACGTGCCTCCAACCCGAATGTCCGCCTCGTAGGAAAGCAGGACGATTGGGAAGGACTTGGGTACCCACCACTGCTTGAACAGCTCGGGCTTGGTCCAGGCCTCGAACACGAGGCGCGCCGGGGCGTTGACGGTTCGCGTGACGATCAGCTCACGCTCGGACTTTCGTTCTACCGTCGTCGGGTTCTTCATGGGGGTAACATCACTTTTTCTTCGTGCGTCCATCGAACTTCTCCTTCCGTTTCAGTTCCTCGAGAACCTGGTCCAACTCGTCGAAGCGCGCCTCCCAGAGCTGGCGGTAACGCTCGATCCACGCCGCCTCATCCCCCAACCGGCGCGGGCCCAACTTGCAGGTCCGCACGCGACCGACCTTCTCTGTGGCGACGAGGCCGGCCTGCTCCAAGACACCCACGTGCTTCTTCATGCCCGTCAGGGTCATGTGGAACTTCTCGGCCAGGTCCGTGATCGACGCGTCCGCACGCCCGAGCTGCTCCAACACGCCCCGTCGGGTCGGGTCCGATAGCGCGGCGAAAGCAGCGTCGAGGCGCGCTCCTAGATACTGAACCATGTGGTTCAGTATCTAGGGCAGGGATTGTTGGCATGCAAGGAGAAACCGAGCACACGGCTTGGCCCGGTTCGGGTCGCTCTAGACGGTCTTGGGTGGTCCAGCGGTCAGCGCGTTGTAGGTTGCGGACACTGCGACCTTCGATATCGATAGCTGGTTGGCGACTATTGAATTTGCGGAGCGCGCTCGCCGCCAGCAAGCGGGCGAGTCACACGTGCTCGAAGCAACGCTCGCCGCCGCGCACGCGGCTGATCGCCCGCATCGCAAACGTCAGCGTCGGTGAGGCGCGCTCCGCGGCGGAAGCAACTTCATACCTCAGCTCGACTTGACGTACCGAGCTTGGCGGGCAGTGACGTCGGTCTTATGGCACGGCGTAGAGGTCGACCGGCATGTTGCCGGAGTTGTCGCCGTAGCCCGTGTCGCAATAGCTGAAGCTGACCGGCATGCCGGTTCCCGCATAGAGCATGTAGTAGTCGTGGTCCTTGCGGTAGGGGCCCCACTTGAACTTGTGCAGCGCGATGCAGCCCTCGTCCACGCCGATGCCGAAGTCAGCGCCGCCCTCACCTTGGTTTGCATTGGTAGAGCTCGCGTCGTAGTCGTCGAAGTCGGCGTCGCCTACGAGGTAGGCGCCGCCGACATGGCCCTGGCTGGCCGAGCGCAACAGGTAAACCGCGCCGAGCTTGGTCGGCATGGCTGACATCGACCGCGCCGTCTTGCTCACGACGGACACGGAGATCGTCTCGAGCGCTTTGCCAATTCCGGTGGGCGTAGGCGTCAGTTGATAGATTGCGATATCGATAGACCCGGTTCCAGCGGGGGCCGCGTCGGGCTTGGCCAAGTTGAGGACGAGCGGCACCCCGGCGCCCGTGACCCACATGTAATAAACGTGATCCGCCCGGAACCCGCCGAACCACTTCATTCGGTTTGGACCGGCCGCGGGGGGAGCGGCGCCCGCGCCGAGAAGGATCAGCTCTTTGGCGCCGTCATCGAGACCGACGTCCACGGCGCCGACTTTATCCATGCCGGTGGTGCCATCCGCGGATGCAAACTCGGCGTCTACCTTGGTACCGCCAAGATCAATGGCTCCCGCCGCGCGCAGCAAGAAGAGCTCGCCCTTGGCCAGGCTAGCCTGCGAGGCCGCCATCGGTGCGGTAGCCGTGACGTGTAAGGTCTCGAGCGGGGTTCCAGTCGCGGGAGGGGAACCGCCAGCGGAGCCGCCGCCGCTGCCGCCGCTGGGAACTGCGGCTCCGCCGGCGCCTCCGCCCTGAGCGCCCAGGGCACCCGCCGCGCCGCTGCTGCCACCGGTGCTGGGACCACCACCCGAGCCTGCCAAGCCGCTCGTGCCGGCGCTGCTTCCGCCCGTTCCCGCGCTGGCGGTGTCTCCCCCCGTTCCCGCCGTTCCCGTTCCCGTTCCCGTTCCCGCCGTTCCCGTTCCCGCCGTTCCACTCGGGCCACCCCCGTTACCGCCGGAAGAGGCTCCGCCGTCATTCTGCGCCGTGGAAGATGACGACGAACAACCGCCGACCGCGATGCTGAGGAAGATGGCGGCGAGCGAGAGAGTCGCGGCCTGGATGGGCCTGATAAGAACGGTCATGGGGGGTCCCTTTCCCGAGTTCGCGAAAATCGCGGAAGGCGATGTTGCAGGTAGCTCATACGAGCCTGGCCGTCCAGGTTGCCATTCCGGCTCAGCCGTAAAGCTGCAGTCCAACTTTAGCGCTCAAAGTGGCCATCTTTCTGGCTTCAAACATGCAGCGCGACCTGACCCGCCCTGGCTATGTTTCTGCAATGAAACCGAAGCGTGGGCCGCTGCGTCGAGTCGTTACCGCGTGCGGGTTGATGTTGCTCGCCAGCGCACTGCCGGCCGCATGCAGCGCGGGCAAAAGCACCGGCTCGCAGGCTCGCGGTACGGGCAACTCGGCGAACACGGGCGGATCTTTCATGCTCAATACGGGTGGCAGCGGCGCCGGATTGAGCTTCTCCGACGGCGGTTTGACTGGAATGGGCGGCAGCCCCTTCAAGGCCTGTACGCAGCCGGGGGACTGCCAGGCCAGCGAGCTGTGCGTCGACGGCACTTGCCGCCCAACGACGGGGGCGTGCAGCACCGACAAGGACTGTTTGGGTGACGCGCGGTGCTGCGGCGCGGGCTGCCGCACCGACGGCAAGAGCGACGGCGTGTGCGTGCCGAACGACGGCGTGGACAAGGCCTGCAAGAAAGACAGCGTCGGCCTGGGCGTGTTTTCCCCGAGCCTACAGTGCAAGTGGTCGGGCCCCTTGCCGGGCGACCCGTATCCGGATCACAGCCGCGTGATGGCCACGCCGCTCGTTGCGGATCTACCGAATGACTCCGGTGCCGCTGCCGAAATCATCATCGTCACCAGTGACGAGGGCGAAGGGGCAACCTTCGGCGACACGATTTACGACCCGCGCATCGATCTCAAAACCGCCGGCTACCTGAACCCGCGCAATGGCCAACCGGCGACGGGCGGCGTGATCCGAATTTTGAACGGACAGACCTGTGTTCAAGAAGAGGTGATCCCATTTTACGTGAGAGGCCCGGCCGCTCCGGCGATTGCCGATTTGGACGGTGACGGCAAAATGGAGATCGTCACTCGCACCCAGCACTGGGAAAACGCCACCGACAACGGGACGAAGCTCATCGCCTTTACTTGGGATGCCGGCGCCAAGAAGTTCAAGCAATATTGGCAGGCGGATGCCGGGTTGCCCGGTGTCGATTCCAACGCGGGTTGGGACGGCGTATCGATTCACGACCTCGACAACGACGGCAAACCCGAGGTGATTGCCCGTTACGGCGCCGTGTTCAACGGCCAGACCGGTCACCAACTAGCCGCACCCAATAAGAACCTTGCCGTGCTCGCCGACCCCATCCTCGGTGATGTCGACGCAGACGGAGAGGTCGAGCTCGTAGCCAACAAGGTCTTCAAGTGGACGGGCTCGGGATGGGCGGACGATCACCCAGGGCCGAATTCCGCCGCGGAATTTTACGCTTTTGCCGACTTCGGCACGCCCGGCGCTTCAGCGGCAGATTTCAACTTCAAGCAGAAAGACGGCAAGGCCGAGATCGTCACCGCCGGCGGCGGGCAAGTGGCAATTTACACGCTGGAAGGCCAACAGATCATGAAGGTCGATCTACCGGCCAACGAACGCGGCGGCCCACCCACGATCGGGGACTTCGATCACGATGGCTTTCCGGAGGTCGCGTCCGCGGGCGCAACGGCGTTCCGCGTCTTCGATCCGGATTGCAAGGCGGGCGGCGCGGGCTGCGTTGCGCCTTACATTCGCTGGGCCCAACCGTCCAAAGATCAAAGCTCTGCGCGCACGGGCTCGGTGATTTTCGACTTCGAGGGGGACGGCCAAGCCGAGGCCGTGTACGCGGATGAGTGCTTTTTGCGCGTATACAAGGGGGACACGGGTGAGGTCGAATTCTCGGCCTTCCGCTCCTCGTGCACGTGGCTCGAAAACCCCGTCGTGGCCGACCCAGATCGCGACACGCGCACGGAAATCGTGGTCAATTCGAACTTGAATTGCAATGTCGATTGTCCGGAGGTCGACCCGATCGACAAAGGAGTGCGCTGCGACAAGAACGAAGACTGCGTGAGTAAGCAGTGCGGCGGCGGCTTCTGCCGTTGCACGACGGATGTCGATTGCGGCAACAATTTCATGGCGGATCCCGCCCACCCGAGCGTCAAGTCGGAAGGGCTCGGCTGCCGCGCGCCACTCGACGGCGGCGGGGGCAACGTGTGCCGCGCCTTGCACCCGCTCAGCGAGAGCGCCGATCAAAAGATGTCTTGGAATGCTCTCTACGTTTACCGCGACGTGCTCGACCGCTGGGCAGACTCTCGCCCGCTGTGGAACCAGCACGCGTACTCGATCACCAACATCAACGACGACGGCAAGATCCCCGCGACCAAAGACTGGAAGCAGAACTTCTTGGACCCGAAGTTGAACAATTACCGGGCTAACCGTCAGGGCGACAAGAGCGCCAACTTATTGCCCGATATCACCGGCGCGCTCACCCAGGGCGACGTATGCCAGCTCAACGGAGACAAGGTCGTGCTCACCGGCAAGGTGTGTAACCGTGGCCTGCGCGTGGTGGGCGCCAACATGCCCGCCACGTTTTACAAGGGTCCGCCAGCAGACGGCAAAGTGCTGTGCGTCTCCTACACCTCCGGTCCGGTGCAACTCGGCAACGCTTGCCTGCCCGTATCTTGTGAGCTCCCCGCGCAAGACGTGGTGGGCGCGGTCGTTTACATGCTGGTCAACGACGATGGCCAAGGCCACGCCACGACCGAAGAGTGCAATACCAACAATAATACCGACAAAGTCACTGTATCCGAGTGTCCGGTCGTCAAGTGAGTGAGTCCACGATCGAAAGCGCAGCCTCGCAGGACTTCGGCTCGGCACGCTGACCGTGATAACGCCTTGCGAGGCTCAGGCGGACGTTAGGGCGGCCCGGAGTTACGTCGTTGAAATGCCGGATATCAACGGCGCAGCATGCTGCCGCCGTGGCCAACCGCCCACACCTCGCGCGCCCCCGGAGCGTCGAACCCCCACACCGCGCTGAGGGCTTGCTTGGTCCCGCTTGGCACGGAGGACCAAGTGGTGCCATCGAAATGAAGGATCGTTCCAGAGAACCCTACGACCCAGATGTCGTTCGCAGCCGTCCCCCAAAGGTCATTGAGACCCTCCGTGGTTCCGCTCGTCTGCCGCGTCCAGCTCGCGCCGTTCCAATGCAGGACAACGCCTTCGTAACCTACCGTCCAAACGTCGGTCGAGCCGCTGCCCCACACGGAGTTGAAGCCCTTGCTGGATTCCGCCGGGCTGCTCGACCAGGCACTGCCGTCCCAATGCAGCGCCCCCGCGTCGCCCACGGCCCAGGCGTCGCGCGGTCCGCCGCACCAGACCGCGCGCAAGTATTGAAGCGTGCCGCTGGTCGACGGCAGCCAGCGCTCGCCGTCCCAGTGCAAGATAGTGCCTTCCGCGCCGACGGCCCACGCTTCCAACGCTCCGTGCGCGGCCACTCCGAACAGATCTTCAGTCGTGCCGCTCGGGACGACCGACCACGCGGACCCGGCTCGATGCACGATGCTGCCACCGTCACCAACGGCCCAAACATCGCTCGCGCTGTTACCAGCGAGCGCGCGCAGCTGCGAGCTGGTGCCCGCGCTCGTTGCAGACACGGTCGCGCCGTCCCAGTGCACGACGCTCGCGTCGTCGCCGATGGCGAATAGGTCGCTCGGCCCGCTTCCCCACACATCATAGAGGTAGGCGCGCGGGCCGACATCGATGACCGACCATCGATTGCCATCCCAGTGGAGCTCGCCGCCATCTTCGGTGACGGCCCAGGCGTCGTCGCGGCCGCTGCCCCAAACACTCACGACGTTCGAAGTAACGGAGCTTGCGACTGACGCCCAGGAGACGCCGTCCCAGTGCAGAATGGTGCCCTCGGCGCCCACCACCCAGACGTCGTTGCTCCCGCTTCCCCAAACGCAGGTGAGCGCTTCCATGCTTCCGCTTGCAACGGCCCGCCAGGTGGCGCCATCCCAGTGGATCATCACGCCGGCCGCGCCGACCGCCCAAATGTCTTGGCCGCTTTCGCCCCATATTCCGGACAGCGGCACGGCGACATCGGTCGAGATGGTAGCCCATGCACTGCCATCCCAATGTTGCGTCAAGCCCGCGCCGCCCACCGCCCACACATCATTTCCCGCGCGGCCCCAGAGCGCGTTGGCAGCGTGGTCAGTGCTGTCGACGCCTAGCCAACCGAGGCCATTCCAATGGCGCAGCCCGTCGTCGGTGGCCGCCCACACGTCTTGGCCGCTCGAGCCCCACAACGCCCGGAAGTTGGAGGTCGTTCCGCTTTCGACGTTTACCCACGCGGCGCCATCCCAATGGTTCAACGTGCCCGCTTCGCCGGCCGCCCAGACGTCTGCTTCGCCCGCGCCCCAGACGGTTCGGAGATCGAGCGTTGTACCGGCCGCGACGCTACTCCAACTCGAACCGTCCCAGCGCAGCGCGGTTCCGGCAGACCCAACTGTCCAGCTGTCGCTTGCGGCCGAGCTCCAGCCCGCACTGAGTGGGTTGCCTTGGGGCAGCGGGTTTTCCCAGCACCATCGCCCCGTGGCACAGCGCGCACTCTCGCCAGCCCGAGCGTCGGCGGGCGTGCTCGTGCCACAGCCGGCAAGGGCCAGCATGACGCTCACCCCGAGCGCCCAGCCGGCGCGGCGCCCGTTCGAACCTGCGGGTGGCATCGCCTCGGGTAGTGCGCAGTCGTCCTCGAGCAATCAGTTGCGGCGCCGCGCTCGCCGCCCCGCTCGGCTCAGTAAAGCAAAAACGCAGCAGCTGACGAGCCAGCCAGCGAGCGGCACGCCGCGCGTGCGCAGCCCGAGAAAGGCGCAGCCTCCTGTGCTGCCGCCTGGGGTCGCGGGCGAGCTCGCCATGGGCCCAGCGGATCCGCCGGCACCCGCGCCTGCTCCGCCAGCGCCGCCGCTGCCAGCCATCGTAGTGCTCGTGGCTACGGTTTCGGGCACATCGTCGAGCTGCACTAAGTACGCGACGAGCTGGTCGATTTCAGTCGGAGACAGGTCGCTGGTCTTCCCCATGCGATCGCCCACGTTGTACTTGGTAAACACTTCGGCCAGCGTCACGGCCCGACCGTCGTGCAGGTAGGGAGCGCTCTGCCAGAGCCCCTTGAGCGTCGGAGTGTCGAGGCCTTCCAACTTCTCGAACAGCCGATTTCCGGAGGTTGGCAGGAGCGTGCCCACGTCATGCAATTGGCCTGCGGCGCTGTCGGTGAAATCCGCGCCGTTGTGGCACACGGGGCAGCCCGCACGCGCAAAGATCTCCCGGCCCGCGAGGGCGTCCTTGGTGAAGCTGCCGTCCGGATTACGAAACGGGCTCCGCGACACCTGCGCAAGTGAAGTGATGTACGCCGCGAGCGCGTCGAGCTCGGGGCTCACGCCCGCCGAGGGCTTGCCGAGCGTATCGTAATTCCCATCGGGTTTGAGTCGAGCCGTGAAGTCAGCGTCCGACATGAACCCCGAGCCGCCGAAATCGTGCCGGATGTCGCGCTCGAAGTCCTGGATCTCATCCATGTTTGCGCTCCAGTGCACGCGGCCCTGGCCTTGTGTGCCGCGAATACCGAGCAGCGTCTTGGTGTTGCGCAAGCCCTCGCCGCGATCCGTGAAATCCCAAATACGCCCGTCGCCGATGCCGCCGAAGTGACAGGACGCGCAGCTCCAGTAACCCGCGTGACCCATGCGCGTGTCGGCCGAGTTATAGAAGATCTGCTTTCCGAGCAATAGCTGAGGGGTCAGTCGATCGTGATCGGTCGTGCCGATGCGCGCCAACGGCTCCGGCGCCGCTTGGTCGCTCGAGTCAAGCGACGAGCTGACGTCGTATGCGATGATCTCGCGCGAGAGAAACGCGTTCACGAACAGTTTTCCGTCGGGAGCCAGCAGAAAGCCGTCCGGGCCATGGCCGACGTCGCGGATCCCGCTCAGCTCCTGGGTGCTGTAAGCATCGATGATGCCGATCCAATTGCTGGCTTCAGCGAGCAGAAAGGCGTAGTCGCCGAGCGGCGAAAAGGCGACCGACACTAGGAGCGACCGATTATCGATGTCCTTTCTGCGCTCGACTAGCTCTCGCTCGGCTTTCATGTCGATGACGCACAATGCGGTGCGTACGAAGTTGTCGGACGTCATGGCCAAGCCATCGCGCTGCTTACCGCGCGCCACGTCGTCCTTCTTCGCGGAGACCCAAGCTTGCGTGCCGTCCGGCGAAATCACCATCGAAAATACGTCGTTCGGCACGCCGCGGCCCGACGATTGCGTGTCGGGACCCTCGTCGAACGGCAGCGCGATGGTGTTGGTCACGGTGAAGGTCTGCGGCGAAACGACCCACACTTCTCCGTGGTCCGCTGGCGAAATGAAGCGCGTCACGAAAATGCGCCCGTCTCCCGCCACCGAAACTCCGAAGGGTGTGGGGCCGAGGGCGAGCTGCCGACTAACGGTGCGCAGCGCGCCGTCGATCTCGAGTAATTGACCGGTCGCGTAAAGCGAAACATAGGCCCGACCGTTCGGACCAAAGGCGATGGCCCGCGGTTCCGAGGCGTAGGGCATGGCAATCCGGGTTTTGACCGCCCCCGTGTCTCGGTCGAGGACGACCACTTCGTCGGATTGCTGATTGGCAACCCAAATAGTTTTATCGGGCGCTTGCGCCAGCGAATGCGGCTCCCGGCCCACGGCGAATTCATGTACGCGGGCGAGCTGCGTCTGATCGATCACACTCACCGTGTCACTGTCCGGATTCGTGCTCCAGATCAGATGCCGCTCCGCGTCGAGTAAGATGCTCGAGGAATTGCTGGGCGGGGCCGGGGTCAGCGTATTCACCGCCGTTGCAACGAACACCGCGCTGGCGCCGCCTGCGTCATCCGTGGCGCTCACGATCACCGTGTAATGGCCGGGCGCTTCGTAGGCGTGCGACATCTCCCGCGCCGGTCCCGGATCGCTCACTGTCCCGTCGCCAAAATTCCAACGCAAAGTGACGGTCCCCACCGCGCCGGTGACCGAGGCCACGCGGTAGGTTTGCGTCTGGCCGCTGACGGCAGGTGCCGCCTTGGCCATGACGAGGCCGAGCGCAGACGCTGGCGCCGCGGCGAACAAACTCGCCACCAACATCGCCGCAGCCACGATCGCCGACTTCATGCCCGCTTTTTCCCCGCGGCGCGGCTGCGGCGGCGCAACCGCCCGAGACCAATCGCAAGCCCAGCCAGACCTAGCGCCCAGCGGCTCGTCGGTCGCGCGCTCTTCGAGAGGCTGATGCTGCAGCCGCCGTCGGTCGACGAGGCCGGCGGCGTGCCGCTCGCTGTTGCGGAGGCGCCCCCGCCGGTCGCGGGCGCGGTGCCAGCGCTAGCGCTGACTGCCTGCCCTGCGCTGCCGCCGGTGCCGTTCAGAGTGCCCCCATCTGAGCTACTGGGTGACGAGCCACCTACGGCCGCGGAGGTGCCGCCCGCCGCGAGCGAGCCGCCCGCGCCGACTGAGCCGACTGAGCCGCCTGACGCCGCCGCACCGGCTGAGCCGGCTTGGCCGAACCCGCCGCCGGTTCCGGTTCCGGTGCCGCCGCCGCCGGTCATGTCGACCGTGGCCCCGGTGGAGAAGCGCGTGGTGGAAGCCGCAGTGTTTTTGTTGCCGACCAAATCCGCTACGCCGCCCACTGGCACGACGACCTCGTAGGTCGTATTCGCGCTGAGCGGCGCCTTTGGCCCAAACGAGATGGCGTCGAAAGACGACTTACTGAATACGCCCGGCACCACGGCCCCGCCCACGCTGCGGACGACGATGTTGGCCGGGACCACCGTGTCCAGGTCGAGATCCTCGGAGAAGAAGAGCGTGATGCGTGTGGAGAGCGGTTGCTTCGCCGCGCTGGGATACACCTTGAGCACCGCCGGTGGCACGATGTCCGGCCCGCTTTGATGCGGAATGAGCGCCGACCCCGAGCCGTGATCATTGCCGAGAAACACCAGATTGCCCATCAAGGTAGCAAAATCGAAGTCTCCGCCCGGCCCGTTCGGATCGGTGCCGTTGCCCACGAACGTCAGCTTGTCGTTGCTCGTGTCCCACTTCTTGAAGCCCTCGCTGGACTGCCCGCAGACCGCAAACCCGCTTTCGAAGGTGCAGTAGCCTCCGCGGTCCTTCCCCGACTTGCCGGTCGCAACGACGCTTACCGCGCTATCGCTCCACTTCATCATCACGTAATCGCCGTTGGTGCCGGCGCCGTAGATGCGGTCACCCACCACGAGTGACGAATACAGGCTCGCCGGCGTCTTGCCTGTAGCCGACAAGAAGGGCGTCTTCGGATTCCCGATGTCGATGACCGCGTACTGGGTGCCGGCCTTGTCGTCCATGTTGGCGCCGATCAAAAAATTGCCCGCCGCGAAGGTCGGGCCAATCCGGAAATTACCAATGCTTCCCGTGGTGATGCGCGTGACGAGCGAACACTTCGCTGGGTCGGTCGCGTCGACGACGAAAATTCCGTTCCCGGTGCCGCCCGCGAACACGTACGGCCACTCCCATGACAACATCCAAAGCGTGTTGTCGTAGTCGCCACCATTGGCGCCGCTCAACGCGAACGTGCCGGCGGGCTTCGGGTCCAGCGGGTCGGTGAAATCGAAGAACTGAATGCCGCTCACGGTCGGCAGCACGAGCAACGTTCGGCCGTCGGGCATTGCGACAGGCATGGCGTGAAGCTCGCGCAGCTTGGATGTCTCCGGGGTCCCGTCGAGCGTCTTCTGCAGCACCGGTTTGCGGGGATTCGTTACGTCATAAACGTGGAGCGAACCGGGCGGCTTGCCACTGTCGTTCGATCCCATAACCACCAACTTTTGATGGATCATGACCGCGGTGTTGGCGCCGGTAGGCCCGGTCGGCCACTTACTTGCTCCCTCGCCTCCAAAGTTCGAGACGGGCTTGAACACTTCCTGATCAGTGTAAGTCAGATTGCCGAGCCCCGAAGCCTGGGCCAGCGTGGGCAGCGACAGCGTTGCCAGGAACGGCAAGATTGAAAGGACGCGTTTGCTATTCATCGTTCGGCCTTGGTTGCTTCGGGTTGGCTGATCGCTCAGCGAATGACGAATTCATTAGTGATGAGGGCAGCTAAAGTCTGATTACCCCAGGACCAAACGAGCTGCCCCGCGGGGTTGAGCTCGAGCAGCTCGGGAGTGGTCGGGTGATCTGCCGGTACCTGGTGGCCGAGCCAATTGGCGACGATGACATTGCCGTTGGGCAGCCGAGAAAATCCCGAGAAAAAATCTACGTAAACCGCGTTGCCGGTCGCGTCCTTGACCTTGTCTTTGCCGCCCACGCTGGCCGTGACGGTGCCGGCAGAGTCGAGTATGACGACCGTCGCACCTTCACCGGTGGCCGCTTGCATCTTGCCGCCGTCGAGCCAAATCGCGTTGTAGCCTTTGAACCCGGCTGGCAGCTTGGTCTTCTTCACCAGTGCGCCGAGCTCGGTGACTTCGTAAATGTAGGCGGCCTGTGCGCTCTCGTACTTCGTGAACGCGAAGTTACCGGTTGCGGCGTTGCGTTCCAATTTGCGGAGCTCGCTGCCGCCGGCCGCGAACGGCATTTTGACGGACGGCAGCGCGGCGCTGCCCGTGGCGCTCAAGTAGTCGAGCTGTGGCGGGTCCAGGTCCCGGGCCAAGACCGTAGTGCCCGGCGGCACCGAGCCCGTTGCATTTCCCGGTATGCGGGTGGCACTGGTCACGCTGCCTGCGCTGGTGAGCTTATTGACGACAGCGCCGGTGCTCAGATCCAGCTCGAGAAAACCCTTGTCGATACTGACGAGCGCCGCTTTTCCGCCCGCCGCCTTCGTGTTGGCTACGAGCTCGATCGAGCGCGGCGAGTTAGCACCCGTGTCGCCCACTTTAGCGTTCCAGTTTCGCTTGGGCTCGAACTCATTGACGTAGTCGACTTGGTTGCGGCTGTTGTCGCTGGCCAAAAATTCGTGGCAGAGCTGCCCTTGGGGCTTCGGGCAAGTGGCCGCGCTGCCGCCACCTGCGCCAGCGGCGGAGGTTCCTCCGGCTGCGCCGGCTGCGCCGGCCGTGCCGCCGGCACCCCCGCCAGCGCTTG
>CAHJWM010000019.1 GCA_903642325.1 Myxococcales bacterium
CTCGGACGCGGAGCCGACGGACAACGCGCCGTCATGCAGCGCCGCTCGAAATCGCGACCAAACAGCGTGCTTTAACTCGCGGAAATATTGATGAAGAAGCAAAGCTCCGCGCGCCGCAGAGGGCTCTCGCCGCCCTTCTGCCTCAGCGGGGCAATCTGCCTTGGCCCCGAATCGGAACGATGTAGGATTTCGGACCACCTTTATGCTATGTTTTAGCTTGCGCTTCGGCACCCCTCTTGCCTGGTGGTGGGCAGGGGCCTTGCGCCTGCACAACCGACTTAGACTATGCAACCCAGCTCCAGCCCGACGCCCACGCCACCTGAGTCGCCGCCTCAACTCGGCCCAGCGGTAGGGGCCATCATAGCCGGCAAGTACCGGATAGACGGCGTCTTGGGCACGGGCGGCATGGGTGTGGTGTTCAGCGCCACGCACCTCGAGCTGGATGCCCCGGTTGCGATCAAAGTCGTGCGCGAAGATCTGGCGTCGAACGAGGAGGTCGTCTCGCGCCTGCTATTCGAGGCACGGGCCGTCGCGCGCATGCGAGGTTTACACATCGTGCGCGTGCTCGATGTCGCGCGCCTGGATACGGGAACGCCGTACATCGTGATGGAGCAGCTGCGGGGCTCTGATTTGGCCGTGCTCCTCGGCCAACGCGGGGCGCTCTCGATCCCGGAAGCCGTACGCTATGTGCTGCAAGCTTGTGAGGGGTTGGCAGAAGCGCACGACCTCGGGATCATCCATCGTGACCTGAAGCCCGAAAATTTATTTTTAGCGAGCACGCCAGAAGGCGTAGTGATAAAAATTCTGGACTTTGGAATTTCCAAAGAGGTCGGCACGTCTCGCCGCTCCGCAAATCCTTCTACGCTCACGAAGCAAGGGTTGGCGGTGGGCTCGCCGTATTACATGTCGCCCGAGCAGATGCGCGCCTCAGCGGACTTGGATACGCGCGCCGACATCTGGAGCCTAGGGGCGATTTTGTTCGAGCTCGTTTCGGGCAGGTGCCCATTCGAAGCGGACACGACGGCCCTCCTGTGCACGAAAATCATGCTCGAGCCCACCCCGTCTTTGCGCGCTTTCTCGAGCGCCGCTCCGGAACCGCTCGATGCCATCGTGCAGCGCTGCCTGCAAAAGGACCCGAACGCTCGCTTTCAAAGCGTGCGTGAATTGGCCGATGCGCTGCTCGCTTTCTCCGCCGCGGAAGAGCCAATTTCGCGGCGCGTTTCGTCGGGCATAGATTTTCGCGCGGGCTCGTCGCCGCCTATGCTGGCCACGCCCCTCTCCGCGGAGGACGAAAATCCGTTCGCGCGCAGGCGCACGGGCTTCGCCTTGTTTGGTGTGTGCACGTTGCTCCTGGTCGCGGGCGTCGCGTTTTGGGAGCTGATCATCCGCAGTGACGACGCCGAGCCCCGCACCGCCAGTCAGAACGTTCCGGGGCTCGCCCACCGGCCCGCACGACCAGCGCTGGCCGACAGCGTTGAAGTATCCGCGCCGTCGATCTCGGGCTTGCGCGCCGCCGACCCCGCGCCCGTGATTGGCACGCCCCTGAGCAATGCGCCCGCAGGCGTTCGGCCTGCGGCTCGCGCGCCCCGGGGCCCCGCGAATTCCCCGAGCGTGATCGCGCCGGTAAGCCCATCGCGCCGCCCCACGCCCGCCGAGCCCGACAGCCCCGAGGCGCGTTACGGCTTGTGATGCACCGGCACGCGGGGCTGACGCACCGTGCCGCCGAAGGCTGCGACGTCAGCGTTGCATACGGTGACCATGCCAACTTGATGCAGGAGCCGACACCAGGGTCGCCCTCAGCCCTACCGAGCGTGGCTGGGGTGCGCGCAGGTACGCGCTAGGCCTTCACTCGCCGCGCGCCGCCGGAAGTCGCGCCTGGCGTAGTGCGGCCCGGGTGCGATTAGTTGAACCGTTTCGAGCGCGCTGATGATCTCGAGCGCATGGGGTATTTCAGGACTGGTTCGCGCGCGGTCTGCCTCGGTGCTCCGCTCTTGGCCCTCGCGGGCATCGCAGCGGCCGGCTGCAGTTCCGATTCGGACAGCGGCGCGAGCGGCGGCGGCCCCGCCGTAGCGGGAACGGCGAGTAGACCGGGCTCCGCGGGCGAGTTGAACAGCGCGGGCGGCGCCGGCCCGACTACGGGCGACCAGCCGGGTGGGTCAGGTGCGGGCGGGGGCCTGAGCAGCGGCGGCACAGGCGGCCTGAGCAGCGGGGGCACAGGCGGCCTAAGCAGCGGCGGCACAGGCGGGCGTAGCCCGGCGAGCAGTGGAGGGCTGAGCGCAGGAGGCGCAAGCGGGGCGGCGGGCAGTGGCGCAGGGACAGGTTGCGCGATGGCCTGCGGCTTGAATTCGAAGTGTGAGGCGGCTACCAAGGCCTGCGTCTGTAATCCCGGCTTTGTCTCGCAAGCGGGAGCCTGCGCCGCCGCACCCGTGGGCGACCCGAGCACGCACACGCAAGCCGATGTCTGCAGCCAATGGAAGCAGGGCCACGTGATCACCGAGCCCAAACCATTGACTGCGAGCGGCTCCGAATGTGAACCGGGCACGTTGAAAGCCGGCGGCATCACCGACACGCTCGTGCGCATCAACATGTTTCGATGGTTCGAGGGGATGGCACCGGTGAGCGACGACCCACAATACGACCTGGACGCGCAAGCGTGCGCCAACCTCGAGGCGTGGTGGGATTTCACGAGCACCAGCAGCCCGCACATGCCGCCGGCTTCCAGCAAATGTTACACCGCTACTGGCGGCAGCACGGCGGGGCAAAGCAACATCAGCTGGGGCTCGAACGGTCCGGCCCAGTCCATCGATCAATACATGGAGGATAAAGGCAACGACACGACGCTCGGTCATCGGCGCTGGGTCGTGAATCCGCCGCTGAACCCCGTGGGGGTTGGCTATTGGCAAACAGGCGGCATGTACGGCAACGCCAGCTGTCTGCGCATCTTTGCGACCAAGGGCACCGGGCCAAAGCCCGCCTGGAACGCCGTGCCGCCAGCCGGCTTTGCGCCAATCGTGATGGCCAAGTATCCGCAGTGGAGCTTCGAGGGTTCGCTCGCTGGCATTGCCAAGGCCAGCGCCAGCGTGCTCCGTGTCGATGACAACACGGCGCTCGCCGTGACCCCGCAAGCATTGTCACAGGGCTACGGCCAAGACACCATGAGCTTCAAGCCGAGCGGCTGGACTGCCGAGGCGGGCAAGACTTATCGAGTGACCATTAGCGGCCTGACCAGCGGCAACGTCGTGTATGACGTGAAGCCGGTCACTTGTGATTGAACGCGCTATTCAGAGCAACTTAGCCGACAGCGTGATGGGCGTGGCTGAGAGCGCTTTCGAGAGTGGGCAGCCCTTCTTCGCGCCCTCGGCGATGGCTTGGAACTTGGCGTCGTCCAATCCGGACACGCGCGCTTGCAGCGTGAGCGCGATGGTCTTGATCGCGAAGCCGCCCTCGACTTTCTGCAATTCGACCGCCGCCGAGACATGCAGCTCCTCCGGAGGATGACCTGCCTCGCTCAGGGCAAAGGACGTGGCCATGGCAAAGCAGCCGGCGTGCGCCGCGCCGAGCAACTCCTCTGGATTGGTACCGGCCTTACCGTCCTGACTTTCAAAGCGCGTTTTGAATGAATACGGCTGAGCGTCGAACACGCCGCTTTGCATGCTCAACTCGCCCGTGCCGTGCAGCCCATCGCCCTTCCAAAGCGCAGTACTGGTACGAATCATGATTCAGCTCCCGGTTAGAATGTGGGCGCAGTAAAGCTCAGTGCGGGGGCGGCCGCATCGGCAAATGATGGCACCGGCAGAGCCGCGGCAGATTGCCACACGCTCGGCCGCGCTCGAGCCGGCACCGGCTAGCGCGGCCGACGGGCGTTCGGCGCGTAGTCCTTGATCACCTTGAAAGTCGCCGTCACGGTTTCAGCGGGGGACGGTGGCTCTAGCCGGCTGTCCTCGAACAATGCGACCACCGCGGTCAAGTTATCCGCGCCGCCGCGCTCATTGGCCAGCTCCACCAAGCGTTGACAGGCCACGCTCGGGTCATGGGCCTGCATGATCTCCCGTAGCTCGTCGGCAGACACGGCGTTGGATACACCATCCGAGCAGAGCAGCATCTTGTCCCGTTGTCGCAGCAGCACGTGGCCAATGGCGGCGTGCACTTCCGGCGCGACGCCCATGGCCTGCAGCAAGATATTCTTCTGCGGCGAGCTCTCGGCTTGCTCGGGCGTACAGAGTCCAGTGTCTACCATCATCTGCACCAAGCTTTGGTCGTGGGTGAGCTGCTTCAGCTGGCCATTGCGCAACAAGTACGCTCGCGAGTCGCCCACCTCCGCAACGTATGCGCCGGTATCGTCGACCAAGACGGCGGTCAACGTCGCCCCCATACCGTGCTTGCGCTTGCGCACGGCGGTCGCGGCGACTTCTGCATTGGCCCCGCGGATCGCGGCTTCCAGCTTTTCCTCCGCGGGGCCGCCCACGCCCGCGGCCTGCAGCGATTGCCGCAAGCTCGTGATCACGACATTGCTCGCGATCTCGCCGCCAGCGTGGCCGCCCATGCCATCGGACAGGGCGAGCAGAGCGCCACCCCGTCCCACCCTGAATGAGCCAACGGAAGGGCTCGCGTCGTACGTGGCTCCGCTCGAGAGATCGGTGATCTGAAACGCGTCCTCGTTGTTTTCGCGAGACAGCCCGACATCGGTCAGCGCGCCAAAAGAAATTGACATGTCACTCATGAGCATTCCGTTCGCGAATTCTGGTGCGCTGACCAAGCCGTGGGGGCAATGGCACACGCGCGCGCGGCGGGGGGCAAGTCCAAACGCGAGCCGCGCCAGTTGCATGCCGGCCGCGGCATAATGCCTCGCGAAAAGTCGCCATGTTTGCTGTATTCTCTGCCTGTAGTGAACGATGCGTAGTCCGTTGAATCGCGTCCAGATGGGATTGGCCAAGTCGGCGCTGGTGCTGCTGCTCGGGGGCTGCAAACGCGCGCCCGACTGTCCGCCCTGCCCGTCATGCAAAGCCGTCGCGCAGGTCAGCGCTGCGCCGACGCCAGCGTCCGCCGCGCCCACGCCGGCGATGCCCACGTGGGCGTCTCTAATCAGCGGCAAGAGCCTTACGTACAGCACGACTTACCCGGGCGATGGAGCTATCGCCGGCTCGCTGACATTCAACGAGCCGCGCATCTTGCCGGCCTCCAACGAGCGCTGGGCGGACTGGGTGGTGTTTGATTTGACGTTCGCCACCGACGCGGGCGACCCGGCGGACCGTTGGGTAGAAGCCGTCTCCGCCGCGCACGGAGAAGAACGACCCTGCAGATTCGACCGCCTCAACCCATTCACTGGCTTACCCAAGGCCGGGCACAAGGTCACCGTCACCTTGTCTTGCCCAGACGTCTCCGACGTGGACGAGCTGGATTTCAGGAATGGGGCGCCGGTGGTGCTCGAGCTCACCGGAGGCAATTGGACCGCGCGTCCGAACCCGAATAGCGCGCCGGCTCCGTGAAGAATCGGCAATTCGCCGGCTCAATTCCGCGAAACCGAACCCATCACCTCCACGTAGTCGAGCTCCAGGACGATGCTTTGCAACTTGCGCACGCTGACCGGCTTCACGAAGTGCGCATTGAAAATCGGCGCCTCGTGCTGCCGCCCGAGCGGCAAGTCGAAGCCAGTCACGGCGACGAACCGGCACTCGTCGAGCTCCGGTTTCGTGCGCAGCGCGCGCGCCAACTCGAAGCCGTCCATCCCGGGCAGCGCGATGTCGATCAGCGCAACCTGTGGCCGCAGCATCAGCGCAAGCTCGATCGCTTCCGTGGCGCTGTGCGCGACGCGCGTGTCGTGGCCCTCGGCGCGGAGCGCGTGATCCATCAACGCTGCCGCGTCGGGGTCGTCGTCGACGATTAGCACACGCCGGCAGCGGGCAGGGTCACGGCGTGCGTGTTCTCGGATGGTCATCGCAGCCCAGTTATTAACCGCGCCGGCCGTGAGTGCACACCGCAATTCAATGACGTTTGTGCCACAGCCTAAGTGGTACTAATGCTGAGTCAATGAGCACCGAAGGCATCGTTCAAGGGCGCGTGGGGCCGCGCTATCCGCACCTCGTGGTGCTGGTGGGCGCAACCGGCGACCTGTCGCGGCGCAAGCTTCTGCCCGGCTTGTTCCACTTGGCGGGCTCCGGTTTCATCCCCGGCTGCCGCATCATCGGAGTGTCCCTCGATGAACTGGACGCCGAGGGCTTCCGCGCGCTGGCCCGCTCGGCCCTGAACGAGTTTTCCACGCGCCCGGTGACGGAGGAAGCTTGGGCCACCTTCGCCGCGAGCCTGGACTACGTCCCTTTGAACGCCGGCAATAGTGCGTTGAAAGAAGCTGCAGAACGCGCGGAACGTACTTTTAGCGGTGAGAGCCGGCGGCTCCACTATCTGAGCGTCCCGCCGAGCGCGGCGCTTTCCGCCGCGCGCATGCTGGGCGAGGCCGGCCTGATCGAACGCTCGCGTGTGGTGATGGAGAAGCCCTTTGGCACCGACCTGGCGAGCTCCGTTGCCTTGAACGCAAGCCTGCACGAGGTGTTCAGTGAGCAGCAAATCTTCCGCATCGATCACTTTTTGGGCAAGGAACCTGCACAAAATATTCTTGCCTTTCGCTTCGGCAACGGCTTGTTCGAGCCCATCTGGAATCGCAATTTCATCGATCACGTTCAGATCGACGTTCCCGAAACGCTCGGCCTCGGCACGCGCGTCGGTTTCTATGAAACGGTGGGTGCCTTCCGCGACATGGTCGTCACGCACCTGTTTCAGATCCTTGCCTTCATGGCCATGGAACCGCCGACCTCGCTCGAGCCCACGCCGATCAGCGAAGAGAAGAACAAAGTTTTTCGCAGCATGCTGCCGATTGCGCCGAGCAACGTCGTGCGCGGTCAGTATATCGGCTATCGCGCCGAGGCTGGCGTGCACCCCGAGTCCGACACGGAGACCTTCATCGCCCTCAAGTGCTTCATCGACAATTGGCGTTGGGCGGGCGTGCCATTTTACATGCGTACGGGGAAGCGCTTGGCCGAGGGCCAGCGCATCATCTCGATCGCCTTTCGCGAGCCGCCGAAGAGCATGTTTCCGCCGGGCTCGGGCGTCGGCTCACAGGGCCCCGATCATCTCACCTTTGACCTTGCCGACGCGTCCAAAATGTCGCTTTCGTTTTATGGCAAGCGCCCCGGACCGGGCATGCGCCTCGATAAGCTGAGCTTACAATTTGCCATGCATGATACGGGCTACGCGGGGCAAGTGCTCGAAGCGTACGAACGGCTGATCCTCGACGCTATGCGCGGTGACCGCACCCTGTTCACCGCCGCCGAAGGCATCGAGCAGCTTTGGGAAAAGTCGATGCCCCTGCTCGACGCGCCCCCACCGGTGCGCATGTACACGCCGGGCACCTGGGGCCCCAACGTGATCCATTCCTTGATCGCGCCTCACGCTTGGCGGCTGCCCTTCGAGCGCGCTTGGCGCGATCAAAATCCGACGACCGGCTAAGTAGCGCCGCCACACTGAGGCACTTGGCTGAATGCGCTTGAAAAGACGGCGCCGCCTGAGCGATGCCAGTCGAGCCGGCCACTTTCCGCTTGCTGGACGCGATCACGCGGAGCGGGTCGGCACGATCGATGCAGGTTCGCGCCCATGGCTCCGTCTGCCCGAGCACTGCCCGCCGTAAACAACGATGTATATTCGACGCTTGGTGCGCGCTGGTACGACGCCGCCGACGATCCGGTTGCGCTACTTCGGGCCGAATCGAGATTGCGCAACCCTTGGCTCGCCGCCCACATCGCTCGAACCTTCGGCAACGAACCGTGTAGCGTGCTCGACATCGGCTGCGGTGGCGGGTTCCTCACCAACTACCTCGCGACGCTCGGCCATCGCGTCACCGGTTTGGACGAGGCGGCCGATAGCCTAGAAGTTGCTGCTCGTCACGATGGCTCGGGCGCCGTGACCTATGACCGTGGGGATGCCTTGAAGCTGCCCTACGATGACGCCTGCTTCGACGTTGTCTGCGCGATGGATTTCCTGGAGCATGTGGAGGACCCAGAGCGCGTCGTGAGTGAGGCGGCGCGCGTGCTGAAGCCGGCAGGCTTGTTCTTTTTCCATACCTTCAACCGGAACTGGTTGTCTTGGCTCGTGATCATCAAGGGCGTGGAGTGGTTCGTAAAAAACACGCCGCAAGACATGCACGTGCTGCATCTGTTCTTGAAGCCCAAAGAGGTCGCGGCCATGTGCAAGCGCCAAGGCCTGGTAACTGGACAGGTGCTGGGCTCGCGGCCCAAGCTGAGCGGCGCTTTCTTCGAGATGCTCTTGAAGCGAGAGGTCCCCGCCGACTTCGCGTTCGTCTTCTCCGAATCCACCACGCTCGGGTTCACCGGATATGCGCGCAAGCTCCCGGCATGATGCGTGGATGGGTATCAGCCGAACTCGCTGGGGCGTCGAGACGCGGATCTGATCGCGTGCGCCTTCCGTCTCGGTGCGAGGGCGCGCATCAGGTTTCGATACAGGGGCCCGGCGCTCTACGTGAGGAACCACAATGGAGGCCATTGCCGGCCGCGACGCGCGTCGCTGGCTCAAATATAGCGCGCCCAGCTGTGTTTATGCGCGGACTTGTAGCTGCGATAGGCATGGCACAATGGATAGAGCACGGTGATGACCCCAACCGCGCCCAGAAAGGCGCCGCCCATGCCCAGCTTACTTTCCATGCCCAGTAATTTAGCGCTCAGCATGAGCATCGGGAAATGTAGAAGATAGAAGAACATGGGCGTTTGGCCGAGCACGAGCAGTGGATTAGAGCGACGCGGCGAGCGCTGCTTTGTCCAGCGGAAAAGTAGCGCGAGGCATAAAAAGCAAAGCCCGAGCTCTAGGCTGATGTAGGACAAGGCTGGCGGATATTTGCTGACGTGCAGCCACTGCACGAGCGAGTTTCCTCGACGGTAAAGCGCCATGTTTCCGTAGCGGTCGATGCCGCGGATCGCGGCGAAGCATGAAAGGGAAAGCGCGCCGAGCGCGAGCAACTTACGGCTTAGCTCCGCCGCGCTGTGCGGGCGCGCGATCAAATAATTACCCAGGCTCCAACCCAGCAACATCAATGCCAGCCAATGAAGCGTCGGATAAGCGACCACCAGTGGAGGAATATTGCCGGGCACTAGCAGCAACGTGGCCCACACCGGCGTGTGCCGACCCATGTGCGCTTGGCTGAGCTCACACGCCCGCTCGAGCGACAGCATTGCAAAAATAGCCAGGCCAAGCGTCACCTTGTTCGGCAGCCTGCGTAACGGAATCATACACAGATAGCTCGTACCAATCGCGTACAGCACCTGAAATAGGTACGCACCCTTGGGCATGACGAAGTACGAAATCCATAGTTCACAAGCCGCGAGCAAGAGCCCCCGCTTCAGCAGGTAACCGTCGATTTCGCGCTCCGGCCTGCCCAACGCCCGATCTTTCTTCACCGTGAACGAAAGCCCCACGCCGGCCAGAAAGAGAAACGTGGGCGCGCACAAGTGCGTCAGCCAACGCAGCAAGAACTGAGCGGCAGGTAGTGGCGAGCCCGGCCGATAAAAGCTCGCGCCGTCGGTAAACACGCGGCCACCGTTGAAGGCGTCCGAGCTGTGGTCGAGCGCCATCAGCATCATGACCAAGCCCCGCATCAAATCGAGCGCCGGCAGGCGATGCGGGTGCGCAGCCGGCGACAATTTTTTAAAGTCGATGGGCTTCGGCAAGGTCTGCCGCCTATACTACGGCGCACTGCGAAAGAAAGAGGTCCCGACCGAGACCGAGAGCAGGCCCGAAGGCGGCATGTCAGTTGGCTTTTGGCCCGAGACCGCACCCGCCCCTTTCGGAGGGCCGTATCAATGCTGACCTGCACCAATCACTCGAAAGGCTTCCAGGCTGGGCGATGAAAGAGCTTGAAAAAATGCTAGCCGGGGAGCCCTACGACGCGACGGATGCGGAGCTGGTCGTGGCGCGTGACCGCGCGCGTGACTTGTGCCGTGAGCTCAATCTTAGTCGTGAATCCGAGCAACGAGACCGACGGCGAATCACCGAGCAACTATTCGGCGCCGGCGGCGACAGCGTGTGGCTGCAACCTCCGTTCTATTGCGACTATGGCGCGAACATCGAGCTCGGAGAGCGTGTGTACTTCAATTTCAACTGCGTCGTGCTCGACGTATGTCGGGTCACCATCGGCAGCTTCAGCTTGTTCGGACCCGCTGTACAAATTTACACGGCCTTGCATCCGCTGAACGCCGCCCTCCGCCGGCGTGAGGAATATGGACGGCCCGTGAGCATCGGCGCGGACGTATGGGTGGGCGGTGGCGCCAAAATTCTACCTGGCGTCAGCATCGGCTCACGTGCCGTGATCGGCGCCGGCAGTGTCGTCACGCGCGATGTGCCCGATGACGTGTTCGCTGCGGGAAACCCGTGCCGCGTCATTCGTTCCATCGCCGAAGCGAGCGACCGGACCTGATCGGCGCGAGCTTGCGCCCCTAGACGTGCAGGCCCTGGGCGCGCGCTAGCCCGTGGCGACGGAAGGTCAGGCTCCGAGCTCAGTGCACGAGCCAGCGCATCGCAACCACCGCAAGCACCAGGCTCGCGGTTAAAAGCAACGCTACGCGCGCCAATCCGCCGCGCAGCAGGGCTCGACCGAAGAAGGGCGCCATGGGCAAGCGGGCCTGAGGGCCCGCCAGAATCGAGTGGTGGTCCTGCCCCGCCGCGTGCACCACCTGTTCCGGTCCAGGAGGCAGGGCGCCAAACTGTTGCACGACCTGGAACGTTCCGGTCGGCGGTCGGCCCGGCAGCTCGAGACCCGCTCCCGTTAGCTCAGCGGCGATCACGGTCAGGTTATCCTTGCCGCCACGCTGGTTCGCGAGCTCGACCAAGTGCGCGCACGCGCCCGTTGGCGAGCTGCCCTGCACGATTTCCGCGAGCTCGTCGTCGGAGACAGCATTGGAGATACCATCCGAGCAGAGCAGGAGCTTGTCACCGCGGCGCAGCAACAGCTTGGCGATCGCCACTTGCACGTCGTCCTTCAAACCCATTGCTTGGAGTATTACGTTTCGCTGCGGAGAATGCTTTGCATCCTCGGGTGACAACAGCCCGCCATCCACCAGCAGTTGAACGAGGCTCTGGTCGCGCGTCAGCTGACGCAGGCTTCCCTGGCGCAGCAAGTACGCACGCGAATCGCCCACCTCCGCGATGTACGCGTAATCGTGGCATACGAACACCGCCGTCAAAGTCGCTCCCATGCCCTGCTTGCCCTGCGACCGAGCCGCTTCGAAGACCGCGCTGTTGGCGCGATGCACGGCATGATCGAGTCGCTTCTCGAGCGGTTCCTTGGACGCGTGCGGCAGCTCGGCGCGCACGGAATCCAGAACGAGTCGACTGGCGACCTCGCCCGCCGCATGCCCGCCCATGCCGTCCGAGATGGCCAGCAGGGTGCCCGATTCAGACGTAGTAAAAACGCCTTGGTTGGACCCTGTCTCGATACGGGCTCCGCTCGTGAAGTCGCTGACGGTATAAGCGTCCTCATTCTTGGAGCGAGCTCGGCCCACGTCCGAGATCGCCGCCACCGTCAGTATTACGTCGTTCACAAGCGCGCCCACACACGGCCGCTGCACGCACCGTGCCGGCGAATCAGGGCACGTGCCTTGCAACAATTGCACGCAACCTCGCAAAAGTTAGACAATGTTAACGCTCAGCAATTTTTCGATCCAGCGGCCCCGCTATCAAATCCCGCAGGACGAAACGCTGGAATGGCTGACGCAAATCCACGCCACCGCGCAGGCAACGCTCGATCACCTCGCCCCCGGCGAACGTGACGCATTTGCGGACCGCTTACGCAAAGTCATCCAACGCTGTGCGTGCGGACCGGAAAGGATCGGCTCGCGCGGTCACGTGCTGGCCGACCTCGGCGCCACTAACGCGGAAAATCTGGCGCTATATGACGTCACGCGTCAGCCTCACGGCGGGGGTACCGCGGCCCGTTCGCGCATCTTTGCCGATGTCGTGAACGCCTACTTCGAACGCGAGTTCGTCGATGAAGTCAATGCCCCGAGCGACTTGATCCATGTCACGTGCACGGGCTACGTCGCCCCGAGCGGTGCGCAGCGCTTAGTCGGCAGCAAAGGTTGGAGCACACACGTCACCCACGCCTATCATATGGGCTGTTACGCGGCTTTTCCCGCGCTCCGAATCGCCGCCGGTCAGCTCGCGCTAGCGGGACCTTTCGCCACAGCTGGCGCGGAACGGCGCGCGGACATCGTCCATACCGAGCTGTGTACACTCCATCTCGACCCGACTGAGCATTCGGCGGAGCAACTCGTGGTGCAGAGCCTGTTCGCCGACGGCTTCATCCGTTACGCGCTACGGGATAACCAAACCGGGCCAGGCCTCGAGGTGCTGGCCATCAGCGAGCAGATCTTGCCGGGCTCGGCTGAAGCCATGGGCTGGGCCGCGGGGGACTTCGGGATGCACATGACACTGGCTCGGGACGTGCCCGAGCGCATCGCCACCGCGCTTCGTCCGTTCGTGAGCGGGCTCTTCGCAAAGTCGGGGCTCAGCTTGGGCGAATCCCTGCGCGGGGCGCTCGTCGCAGTCCACCCGGGCGGTCCGAAGATAATTGACGGCGTGCGGCAGGTGCTGGAGCTGGCGGAAGAGCAGGTCCAAACTAGTCGAGCTGTGCTGTTCGACTACGGAAACATGTCGTCTGCGACCCTGCCGCATGTGTGGGCCCGCATCGTCGATGATAGCGCCGTATGCGCTGGCACCCTGATTTTGAGCCTCGCGTTTGGGCCAGGGCTGAGCGTGTGCGGCGGTGTTTTTCGGAAGCTCTGATGCTGGTTCTCTTGCTGCTTCCCGCGGCATTGCAGATGCTCGCGATGGCGTGGGACGAGCTCGTGTTTCACCGTAGGCGCGGCCTTCCGCGTTGGGAGCGGCTGGGCCATCCCTTGGACACGTCGAGCGCCGCGCTTTGTTATGCTTGGGCGATCCTCAGCCCCCCTCATAGCCCGCGCGCCCTCACCGTTTACGTCGCATTGTGCGCATTTTCTTGCTTGCTCATCACGAAAGACGAGTTCGTCCACACCCGACTGTGTCAAGCGACGGAAACTTGGCTGCACGCCGTACTGTTCGTCCTCCACCCGATCGTCTTCTTGGGCTTCGGTGTAATCTGGCAGAGTGGCGGAGCCGCTTGGACACTCGAGCTCGAGCTCGTGGGCACTCTCCTTTTGCTGCTGCATCAGGTGCTCTACTGGAGCGTGCTACGGCCGCGAACCGAGCCCGTGCGGAATGCTCGACTCAGTGATGCGCGGCCTTCGCCGCAGCCGCCATCTGCACAGACCACTCGGCGGGGCGGGTAGATGACTTCGAATGACTCTTGGCAGCTGCACTGAGCTGACGGCCGCTCGCGCAATGCGATTGCATGCGCTCGAGCACTGGGCTTCAGTGAGCGTGCGAACATGACCCTTGGCTCTTGGCGCGCCGTGGCCGGCACTTTGTTTTCGCTCTTCTGTTCGGTCGGGCTGCTAACACACTGCGCGCGTCGCGCGGCGATTGCCAGCCCGCAGCCGTCACCCGGCGTGCCCCACGCCGCAACGGCGGCTGATGGTCAAACCTTGCCTCCTCCGGCAAGGCCGAGCGCCACGGTCCTAGCCTATGGCGAGGTCGCGCGGCGCATCCGGGAGGCGAGCCTGGCCGACAAGGGCGCTTTTCAGAGGCTCAGCGAGCTGAGCGACGAAATCGGTCCGCGTTTGAGCGGTTCACCTGCGCTCGAGCGGGCGGTAATCTGGGCTAAACAAACATTCGTCGCTGACGGTCAGGAGCGTGTCACGGTCGAGCCCGTGCGGGTGCCGCACTGGGTGCGCGGCGGACAATCCGTCGCAATTTTAAGCCCGTTCGTGCGCCCGCTCGACGTGTTGACCTTGGGCGGCAGCGTGGCAACGCCAGCCGCAGGCGTAACGGCAGAGCTAATGGTGGTGAGCACGTTCGACGAGCTCGAAATGCGCAAAGCAGAGGTGAGCGGAAAAATCGTGCTCTTCGATCATGTCATGAGGCGGGAAGGCGATGCCGGGACGAACTACGGCGAAGCTATTCCGTACCGCACGACCGGTGCCGCGCGGGCGGCGCGCTTTGGCGCAGCCGCCGTGTTGGTTCGCTCGCTGACCGCGCGCAGCCTCGGCGCGCCGCACACCGGCAGCATGCGTTACATAGATCCCCAAGCCAAAAAAATTGCGGCCGCGGCCATCTCGGTGGAAAGCGCGGAGCTCCTCCATCGCCTGGTCGCACGAGGCGATCGAGTGACGCTTCGAGTCGCACTTTCGCCTCGAACTTTGCCCGACGTTGACTCCGCCAACGTCAGCGCCGAAATCCGCGGACGAGAGCTACCGGACGAGGTGGTGTTGATCGGCGCACACTTGGATTCCTGGGACGTGGGCCAAGGCGCTCAAGACGACGGCGCCGGCGTAGCCACGGTCGTGCAATCATTGAGCACGCTGCGTGCGCTTGGCCTGCGTCCGCGCCGCACAATCCGCGCCGTGCTCTTTACGAACGAAGAAAATGGCGCGCGCGGCGCTGCGCAGTACGCCAGTGACCACCTTTCGGAACGCCATGTGGCGGCCTTCGAAATGGACTCAGGCTCAGGCGCGCCAATCGGCTTCACGACCGACGGCGAACAACCCTTCCTGACCGAAGCACGCGAGATCGCCACGCTCCTCACTCCCATTGCGGCAAGCACCGTCAGCCCCGGCTTTGCAGGCGAAGACGTGCTGGCTCTCAAACTCACGGGCACCCCGCTGTTCGGCGTGCTCGTCGACACCGAACACTATTTCGACGTCCATCATTCAGCGGCTGACACGCTCGACAAGGTCGACCCCGAGCATCTCGAGAAAGCCGTCACCGCCCTGGCCACGATGGCCTTCGTGATCGCTGACCGCGCCGGAGCTTGGACATCCGCGCCCGTTTCAGCCGTGCCCCTGCCCTTGCTTTTAGCGCCGTCCGCGCCGGCCTTGCCCCCCGCTGCGGCGCCCCCCGCGGCCGTGCTGCACGCACCGTCGCACGCGGCTGCCCCGCCTTTGCCCGCACTCCCTATCGAACCATCGCCCACACATCCTTGATGGGAGTCGGGCGCTCTCGATCCCGCCTCGCACCTCGCGCCGGGCCCGAATTGCCGCGAAGGTCGGCCGCGCCGGGCACTGGGAGCGGCGTGTATCGCATTTCGGCTCGACGTGCGGCACGTTCGAGAGATCTGGGCGCCGCTGGCCGCCGCACATTTCTCGGCGGCGCCAACTGCACTTCTTGCAGCTCAGTTGAGACGCTCGCGCTCGCGCGTAATTCGCAGGTTTGGCCGAGTGAGACCCTGCTCCCCGCCGTTGGAACGGCGCGTGTGGCATTTATGCGGTTGCTGCTCCTGCCCGCTGGAGCTCGCGAAGTTAGACGCGGCCAGTTGAGACAGGCGTAAGCTTCTCGCGATGCAAAATTCCGATCCGCCGCTGGTGGTCGTGATCGAGGATCACGACGACTCGAGGGAGTTGCTCGAGGAGTGTCTGCGTATGGAGGGATTCGATGTGCTTGGTTGTCGCTCGGCGGAAGAGGCAATAGACACCATGCTGCAGACCCCGCCGGCTGCGGTCATTTCGGATTTCACTTTGCCCGGCATGAGCGGCGAACAGCTCGCGGAGCGCGTTCGCCAAGAACATTCGCTGGCGGCTGTGCCCATCATCGCGCTCAGTGGACGCAGTCTCGATCCGAAGCAGGCTCAGATCTTCGATGATGTACTGCTGAAACCAGCGGACGTACGAGTTTTGGGCGTTCGCGTCCGCAGCGCCATCGAGCGCGCCCGCCAAACAGCCCAGGCGGCCGTGAGCGAGTCGCAGTGGACACGCGATGTGCGGGCGCCAAGCGCGCAGTCGTTCGAGCTCAGTCCGTCCGCGAGGCGGGTAGCGAGCGCAGACCAACCGCTAATCGACGCATCACGCCCAGGTCGATCGAACGAGGCCGCCCTGCCCGATGACCAATATCGCCTGGTCCTCGATCACGCACCGACGATGATTTGGCGCGCGGGCACGGATACGGTGCGCACTTGGTTCAACGCAACGTGGCTCGAATTTTCGGGCCGGACCCTGGCCGAAGAGTGCGGCAACGGTTGGGCGGCCGGCGTTCATCTCGAGGACTTCGCTCCTTGCCGTAAGATCTACTTGGATAGTTTCGAGCGGCGCCGGCCATTCGAGATGGAATACAGGCTCAAACGCCACGATGGTGTGTATCGCTGGATTCTGGAGCGAGGAGCGCCTTTTTTCCTGGACGACGGTGAGTTCGGGGGCGTGCTTGGTTCGTGCATCGACATCGAGGACCGGCGCCAGGCGGACCTGTCCAAGCGGCAATTCCTCACGTTCATGGCGCATGAGCTGCGTACGCCACTCACTCCGCTGCGTGCTTACATGCATCAGCTAACAAAAAAGTCCGCTGAGGGGGAGCCGCTAGGACAAGAGATGATTGCGCGCATCACGCGGCAAGTCGATCGCGTGGTGGCGCTTGCCGAGAGTCTGACTGACACTGCGCGCCTCGACGCGGGGACGGCGCTGGCGATCGAGCGCGAGGACGTTGATCTGAGCGTCATGGTCCGGCGCATCATCGACGAGCGGTCGGCCGCCCTGGCACGTGGACCGAGCACGCGAGTACGGCCCACGCTGAGCCTGCAGGCCACCGGCGCCTGTCCGGCGTTTGCCGACCCGGTCCGCATCGAGCAGGCGTTCCAAAATGTGCTCGACAACGCCATCAAGTTCTCCCCCAAAGGCGAGTTCATTCGCGTGACCGTGGAAGAAGACGAAGGAGAAATTCGCATCGTGACCAGCGACCAAGGGATTGGCGTCCCCGCCGAAGAGCTAGACCGCTTAGGTACCAAGTACTTTCGCGGCAGCAACGCGCCGCCTGCAAACTTCGCCGGCGTGGGCCTGGGTCTTGCATTGTGCAAAGAAATAATGATCGCGCACGGAGGCACGCTTTTGGCAGCCAGCAGCCCTCGAGGTGGCACGGTGATCACGCTCAGCCTGCCTCGCGTTCCGGGGCTGTTGCGATGAGTCCCATTCTGATCATCGACGACGACGTCGATATTCTGGACGCGCTGAGCATGGTGCTGGAAGAAAATTACGAGGTGGTAACTAGCTCGGGTGGCACGGACGCCTTGCGCTTACTTCAGAAAAGACATTTCGAGGCCGTGCTCGTGGACCTGATGATGCCGGAAATGGACGGCGAGTCCCTGGTGGACGCGATGCGGAAAATGGGCATCCATGTGCCCGTTCTACTGGCCTCAGCGGTGCCCGACCTGCATCACCGCGCGGTGCGACTCAATGTGCCGTGCATCTCGAAGCCGTACGATATCAATAAGCTGGAAGCGAAGCTTGCAGCTATCATCGGCAGGGGTAGCGGCGCGCCTGGAGCTCCCGCACGCGGCTCTCGACCCGACCCCGCATCGGAGCCGCCTCCGACCGCGGGAAGCGCTCCAGCCGGGCGGGGCCAGCAGCTCTCCGTGTCAACCACGCGCTTTGTCTGAGGGCTTCGAGATCGCGCCTCGACCGCGGGCCGAGCGCGAGCGCTGCTCCGCCCGCCAAGCGCGGTACGCAGGGTCCGCGTCGGCACGCTGCCAGAGCGCGCGAAAAATCGCCGCGCATTCGGCTTTCTCAGCGTCGGGCTCGCGCTCCCGCAGGCTGGCGTCTGCGGCGTACTTTCGACCTGATGCGTGATTTGCGTACCGACGAGAGCGTGTGAAGCCCATCTGTAAGAATTTGCGCGCCATGTCCATTCCGATAAAGTCGCGTGCTTTCCGGTAGCGGACAAATGCCCTCCAAAGCGCTTGTGACGACTCACGTGCGATCGCCGGTGTGCGAAAGCGCCAAAGCGGAAGCAGCTCACTCTTGTAGGGTTCGGCTGACAGCACGCCCCGCTCGCCGCGGCCCACTCGGTAGGCTTCCGGATTTTTTCGAAAGTCGACGCCATGATAACCCGGCAGAGCCAGGCGGATGGGGCCGCGGGCAGTCGACGGATCCACGGGCTCCCCCCGCTGCGTGATCAGGAGCCGGCCGCAGGCACGCAGTTGAGCGGCGACCTCGCGCACCGCGGGCATGAGGGCGCGAAATCCTTTCGGATCGAGCTCGCGTGCAACCTCCGAGGGACAGATCGTTTTGCCCGCGCGCGTCTCGAGCAAACGTTGGATCGAGCGTTCGATAGCGAGCTTGCTGGGCGTGGGCACTCGCCAGCATAATCCCTGGCCCGGCCTGACGCCGCCGCTTCAAGCATGCCTCTTCGACACGCTCTGGGGCTGACCGTCATCTGTGCTCTGGCGCCCGAGGGCGGGGTCGTTCGCAGCACTGGCTTGATCAACATCGCTTCGAGGCCTGGCTTTCGCGCCAACCAGTTCGTGATCGGGCTATGATTTGGCGGTGTCGGACCGCTACGAGCAAGCCGTGGCCGCGCTTTATCAGGCGCCGCATGAGTCGTTTATTCTGGAGCGCAAACGGCTGGCGGCGGAGCTCAAAGGAGAGGGCGACAAAACTGGTGCCGCCACCTTCGTCAAGTTAGGTCGGCCGACGCTCTCTGCCTGGGCCGTGAATCAGCTGTGGTGGCGCGCGCGCGAGTCGTTCGATGAGCTATTTGAGACCGCTGATCGGCTGCGCAAGGGGGAGCTGACGGCGAGCACTGCACATCGCCGGGCCGTGGCGAAGCTGACCGCCACTGCGCAAAAGCTACTCAGCGCGAGCGGTCACGCAACCGGAGATGCAACGCTCCGCCGCGTGACCATGACCCTGACGGGGTTAGCGGCCTCCGGCGGTTTCGCTCCCGAGCCGCCCGGCGCCCTGACGAGGGACCGCGACCCACCGGGGTTCGAGGCGTTCGGAATCGCGAGCCTCGGCGGCGAGCTCGCCCCGGCGGAAAGCCCGGAAAAGACGCGTCGCAGCTCGTCGAAAGCATGGGGAGCTCGGCGCGGCCCTGCCGGCGAAAAGCACGCCACAGAAAAGCACGCCACAGAAAAGCACGCCGCAGAAAAGCACGCCGCAGATAAAGACGCGGCCCACAAACGCGCGGCAGCGGAGGCCAAGCGCCGTGCGGCGGAAGCCGAGGAAGCGCGCGCTAAGGAGGCCCAGCGGGCACGGCGTGAAGCCAAACGTCGCGAGCTGGAAGCTGCGATGCGCGCAACCGAGGGGGAGCTCGCGACTGCAGAACGCGCCCGCGATCGCTTGGCCAAGGAGCTCGCCGCGACCGAACGGCTCGTGGCGCACACGCGCACCGAGCTCGAGCACGCGGTGCAGCGCCTCACAGCGCTTGGAGACTGAGCGGACAGCAGCCCAGTTGAATCCCGGACTACCCGAGAGCTGCTCACTAACAGTAGGCTCGCGAGAGCACGACCGCCCACGGAATGAAGTCGCGGTCTCGCCGCCATGAATGCGTCGCAGCGTCTGTGTCAATCTGCCTCGCGTCGTGCGCTAGCTGTCGCCGAAAAACGCGCCTATGACCGCGATAGCTAACCCGGCTCCGAAATCGGCTAAAAAAGTCGCGCCGGGACGCGGGGTGCCACTGTCTAACGTTGGAACGGGGGCTGCATACGCAGACGCATGAAATTGGCCGACGCGCGCTCCTGGCTCGCAACTATCGGACGGCGGGCGCCCTTCAATTGGCCAGTGAAACGTAAAGTGCGTTGGGCCGTGGCGCTCATGTTGGTGCTGCTCGCGTACCCGGTGCTGGTGACCGCCGCCCTAGAGACGGGCCTGGTCGAGAAGCTACTCGCTTCAGAGGACCTGCGAGTCGAGATCCAAAACCCGGCTTACACCATTTGGCCTGGAAAGATCCGCATGAAGCACGTGCGCATCCTCGTGAACGGGACGACGCAGTTCATCTTGGAGGGGGAAGATTTAGTTCTGAACCTGCGCCTGCTGGAGCTCGTCAAGCGCCACGTGCACGTCACGGAGCTAGCTGCCCACAACGTGCTCTACCAAATGCGAGTGCAGGTCAAGGACACCAAAGGCATCGAGAAACGGGTCGCGGCTTATCCGCCCTTGGACGGGCTGCCCGGCAAGAATGTGATTCACGAGGCGACGGCGAAGCAGACGGAAAAAGACGAGCCGGATTGGACGGTATTGGTCGGGGGCTTGGACATCGCAGTTCGCGAGCTCTGGTTCTTCGAGTACCGCTATCTAGGTAAAGGGCGGCTGCGCGGAGGGTTCACCGTCGGCCCCCACGTGATGGAGGTGAGTACTGCAGTGCAAGAGTTAGGTCCGGGCGAGCTCCGCTTCGGTGGAGAGCAGGTCGTGGCCACCAGCCTGCGCGGTCAGATCACCGCCAACATACCCAAAGTCGATCCCGACGCGCACGCTGATGCCAGCTTCATGGAGCTCGTGACCGCACGCGTGAATATGCGGGCGGACGTGCAGTCACTTAGCATTGCCGGCGCCTATGCGCCGAACTTGGACATCAGCAAGGGAGACGGCCCGCTCACGGTCGACCTGTACCTGGATAAAGGCAAGCTCGGCAGCAAAAGTCACCTGGACTTTCATACCGATGCAGTTCGCCTCAAAGGTGATGGCTATGGCGTAGGGACGGACTGGCAACTCAATTTCGATGCCGCGGGCTCCGCCGAGCAGTTACCGTTGATCACCTCTGCCTCGAAGTCGACCTACGTTTCACTCGCACGCGGCAACAAGTCCTTCACCGTCCAAATGCACGGTCATCGCGAAGAAGCGAAGCTCGATACGATTCAACTGAGCCGCTCTACCGACTTGAAGGCAGCGTCGGTCCGCATGCCTAACATCGTTTGCTCGGACTTGAAGGACGTGCCGGCCGTGCTCGCGCCCGACGGGCCGGTGAAAATCAAGAGCGGCACCGCCAACGCTTCCTTGAACCTCGATATGGATCACGAATACTGGGCACACGGGCCGCTCACGACCACGACGAAAGATTTGGACCTCGACGTAGCCGGCGTGGACGTTGCGAGCAACGTGAAACTGAGCACTGAAGTCAGGCTAAATCCCAAGCTCAAAACTAACCTCCTGCAGAACATGGCCTTTACTCTGCGTGACCTGAGCATGCATGCAGGCAGTCGCTCGGTCACGGGCTGGTGGATGAACGTCGACAGCAAACGCCTGACTTATTGGAATAACGATCCGTCCCGCTTCGAGGGCACGCTCGCCATCCGCGCCCGGGACTTGGATCCCGTGTTGAAGGCCTTAGCGGAAAAAGACGTCATAAGTGGTCTGATCCCGATGTTCGTGAGCCTGAATGACTTTCGCGCCGGAACGACGATTCGCACGTCCGGCGAGATGACGGACATCGTGCTCTCGTCCGATAGTCAAATCTGGGACGCGGCTGGGCGAATCTATAAAAATGGGAACAAGTCGCAAATGGCGCTCGTAGTGGGCGGCCAAGCGGTCTCAGTCGGCATCGCCAGTAAGGATGGCCACTTGGAGATCATGCCCTTCGCCAAAACTGGGTGGCTCAACGATCACTTGCGTGAGTTCCCGGGGCCCGTGGAAGTGATGAAGCATCCAAAGCCGTAGCCAGCTAAGGTACGAACCCCGAGCTCGGCGCTCTGGCGAGGCGTTGCTCGGCTTGCAGCGTGCGGCGCCAAGCTTGCCTCGCTGTAGCGACCCGAACATCGGGCTACGGCCGCGTGAGCAAGGTTGTCCGTGCGACTCAGATTTCTGCGCTTTCCAACCACTTCGGATTCTTTGCCGTACCGTCGTATTTTTGGGCGGTTTTGAATAGCTCGTGCTTTCCGTCTTTGGCTTCCGGAGCGCTCCGAGCGAGCAGGCTTTGCCGTTCCTCAGCCGAAAGGGGTACGAAATTCTGCGCGAGCTTCAACGCCTGATCCAGAATCTCCTTCCCGTCGATGCCGGTGATGACTACGGAAGTCGGCAGGCTGAGCGCGTAGCGCAGACACTCCACCGGTTGCACGACACCGCTTTTGAGAATGTCGCCGGACCCCATCGATTTCATGCCCAGGACGCCGATACCGTGTTGCACCAAAACTGGCAGCACGGCTTGCTCGAAGCTCTTGTAATGCGCGTCCATCACGTTCAGCGGCATTTGCACGGTGTCAAAAGTGAAGCCGGCTTTGCGGGCCGTCGCCAACATGTGTAAGTGGATCGCCGGGTCCTTGTGGCCCGTAAAGCCGATGTGGCGAATTTTTCCAGCTTTTTTGGCCGCCTGAAGAGTGCCGATCACGCCGTCCGACGCAAAGGCTCGCTCGGGGTCGGTCATGCGGATCACTTCGTGCACTTGCACCAAGTCGATGACGTCGGTCTGAAGCTGCTTGAGCGACTGCTCGAGTTGACCATTGGCGGCCTTAGCCGTTCTGCCGTCCAACTTGGTCATCAAGAAGACGCGTTTCCGGTAGCCATCGCGGAGCGCCTTACCCATACGCTCCTGACTTAAGCCCTCGTTGTAGTCCCAGCAGTTGTCGAAAAAAGTGATGCCGCCCTCAATGGCGTCGCGCATCAGTTGAATGCTTTCGTCGTCGCTGAGGTTCTTCTGACCGATGTGCGAGCCGCCCAAGCCGAGCATGGACACCATCTCGCCCGTGGAGCCGAGCTTGCGCTTGGGAACTCCCTGTGGTGCCGGCACCGGCGGAGCCGATCCGACGGACTGCGCGGCCTGTGGACCCTGTGCTGCGCTGTCCGCACCCGCGGTGGCTTTCTGCCCCGGCCCGGACCGCTGCCGACACGCGGCGAGCCCGACTAATCCGCTAAATGAAAGGCGACAGAATTCCGCGCGGCTGAGCTCATTCTTCATATGGGCGCGAGTGCAACGCCCATGCCGGCGGGAGCATACGCATCACGGCTTGTCGGCTTTCGCGCGGCGAAGCTTTGGCTCGTCCGTGATGTCGCGTACCACGATTGTGGGAGCGGTAGGCGACGTTAAATCGCCGCGCTCTGCGGTCACCTGATCAATCAGGTCGAGGGTGCGCGTGATGAGCCGGGCCAATTCGGCCTCGAGACTGCGCGGGTCCCGACCTTGGGCGGTCGTTATGATGCCGTGGGTCATGGTGCGGATCTGGCTTGCCGCCGCCAAGAGTGCACGGCGCTGCGCCGGAGTGGGCGTAGCGGACTGATGTTGCGATAAAGCGCTTGCCATCTCGTTGGCCGCGCGAATCATCAGCAGCAGCGGCCCAGGCACGGTCCCCCGCCGCAGCTGCTGTAGGTAAGCCACGGAGCTATCGAGCAAACCCAGAGAGCGACGCGCGAGCTCTCGCGGTCCGTGCAAGCGGCTCACGCGTAGCGCTCGCTGGCCAAGCTCAGCCATCGACGACTCGCATGCGAAAGGTGCTTACCTGCATGTGTCATCCGTGCAGTATAGCGTGCCCCGCGCTTGACCGGTGCGCCCCGCGATCGTGACCCCGCGAACTCGACTCTTCAGCTGGCCGCGGCGACGAGCAATAGGCGCCTCTCTCGATGGCAAGCTTGCTGCTTCTGGTTGATGGGTGCTCATGCTCAGCTACGCTGCGGCGTGGAAGCACTGCTCCCGTCACCGCCGCCAAAGATGCGGAGGCGAAGTCTCTGGCGGATTATGGCGGCCCCGCTGCGCGCATGGCACCTGCTCTCCCTGGATGCACCGACGGTCGCGGCGACTTGGTGCTTCGCGTTTGCACGTGCCGCGGGCCTGCCCCGTTCAGCGTGGCCATTGAAGTGCTCGGTTGCATTCCTCTGCATTGCGTGTTGGCTGTGCTACGTGGGCGACCGCATTCTGGATGCACGCACCGCGCGCGCCGGCTTGCGCGAACGCCATCGATTTTACGGGCGGCTGTGGCGTCGGGGGCGCACCGGGTTGCTGGCCGCACTGTCCTTCGCGTCGCTCGCGTGCGCGGCCTGTGCGGTGCTTGGTCTACCGCGCCCGGTGTTCATTTCGTACGCACTGCTCACGACTTGTGCGCTCGTTTACTTCCGGTGGGTGCATTGGGGGGCCCCTCACTCAGCTCGCGCAGTTGCGAAGGAAACGGTTGTGGCGAGTCTGTTTGCGTTGGCATGCGTTATCCCAACCTGGAGCGCGGCTTCTCCGGTTCTGCACACGAGCCTTGCACTTTTCGGCGTCCTCTTCGCTGCTTTGTGCTGGTTGAATTGTGTTGCCATCGAGCGTTGGGAGAGCGGAGGCCGGCTCGGCGCGGACGCTCACACGTCCACGCGTTGGGCCGCGCAGCACCTTTTTACGCTGCTCGCGATTGGCGTACTCACGGCGGGAGGGTCCGCTCTGTTCGGGCGAGCTGGCGGACCTGCACGGCGGATCGCCCCGTCCCTAGCCAGCGCGTTCCTTCTTTTGGCGGCGCTCGAGCGTTTTCGAGTTCGCCTCTCGAGCGAAGCGCTGCGAATTCTAGCCGACTTGGCCCTGCTGACCCCCGTTGGTTGGTGGTTAATCGGCAACCTTCCTTGAGATCCCGACTAAAATCGCCTAATTTCGACCGCTTGGCGCGCATTTATGCGCCCCTCGAACGACTGAGCTTTGGTGGCGCGTTGATGCGACGCCGGGAGTGTTTCCTTGAGCATCCGCGCCTAGCGAGCGCACGGCGGGCGCTCATTTTGGGCGATGGGGATGGCCGTTTCTGCGCCGCGCTCCTCCGCCGCTACCCGGACCTTGAAGTGACTGCCGTGGACGTTAGCGCAGCTATGCTCGCCGCACTTTCGCATCGTGTAGCGCGTGGCACCCCAGACGCTGCGCTGAGTCTCGAATGTGCAGACGCGCGCTCATGGACTCCGGCACCCCGCAGCTATGACCTGCTGATCGCTCACTTCTTCTTCGACTGCTTCTCGAGCAACGACGCCGCAAGCCTCATTGCGCGAATGGATCCCGCTGCCGCGCCTGACGCGTGCTGGGTGATCTCTGACTTTGCCGTGCCCGATCGCGGGTTAGCTTCCCTATTCGCTCCTGTTTTGATTCGAACGCTTTATTATGTCTTCAAAGTCCTCACCGGGCTGTCGGTTACTCGGCTCCCGAGCTACGGAGGCCCGCTCGTGCGCGCTGGATATTCCCTACGCGCAGTCGAGACGGCGCTTGGCGGCGCGCTACGGTCTGAGCTGTGGGAGCGGGAGCTCGGTTTGACTGGATCTCCCGAGCCCCCCGAGGGCTCCCTGACGACACCGCACAGCAAGCTCACTGAGCTACAAGTCACACAGCAGCGCGGCGACCGCCGAACCTGCCAACCAGAAAGAGCACCAACAACGCTCCGGCAACGCTACCGATAATGCCCGAAGTGTTGAGGTCCATCACGCGGTTGTTGGTGATCAACGACACCAGGAACCCGCCGACGAACGAGCCTGCAATTCCGAGCAGCGCCGTCGCGACGAGCCCCATGCTCTGAGTCCCGGGCATAATGGCGCGCGCAAGAAAACCAACAACCAAGCCAAAAACGACAAACAGTAAAATGCTCATTTGCTCTCCTCCGAGGCCGGCTACCGCGCGCAGCCGAGACGGTGCGGCGTGCTGACGGGCCCGTATTGGCAACTATTGCGCCAACTCGAGCGAGCGGCGTTCGCGCGACTTTTGCGTCGATTTCTCGTCGCGTAAATCGCGAAAACGGGGCGGTCTGCTACGGCTGATGGAGCAGATTACACTTCTGCCGCTCGCCCGCGTTTCGCCCGTCAGGCGAACGTCTCGTCGGAGCGTCTACAATCTCGTCAGAGCTTGAAAATACCGAGACAACTGCCCGACCGCTGAGCGTTGCTCGAAATGCGGTCGCCGGCTCATAGTTCGCAGCCTGGAGCCCGCTTTGCTCCGACATAGGCTGACCATCAGGCGCATTCCTTGCACTGGGTCGGCTCAGCGGGCGCCGTATCGGCGCAACGCGGGGACCAACCGAATGAAATATCGCGCGACCATTTCCAAGCTGATGACGACGCCGCTGCTGATCACGGCGCTCGCTTCTCCCAGCGTAATGAGCTGTCAGACCCACCAGGACCCGCCACCGCCGGTGGACGACACCCGCAGCAACATGGGCACCACCACTCCCTTACCAGCGCCAGCGCCGACGCCGACGCCGACGCCGACAGCTACCGGCATATCCACCACGACCAAGGTCGCGGTGCTCGCGGGCGCCGCGGCACTCTATTACCTGTACAAGCACCATCAAACCGCGACCGCCGGCACAGGGCAGGACAGTCAGTACTATTTATCTAAGAACGGGCGTGTCTATTATCGTGATGCCGACCACCGTGCCCATTGGGTCACACCGCCCCCCGGCGGCATTCAGGTCCCCGAGAGCGAAGCGGCGGATTATCGGAACTTTCAGGGCTTCAACAATAGCGCTAGCGGGCGTGATTTAACCGGCATGGGCAGCGACGCGGAAGCCCAGTGAACCGGTAATTGACCGGCTCGATCCAGACCACTCGATTCGAAAAGGAACCCAATGCCATCACCATTAGATATGTTGCTCGATGCGGTAAAAAATTCCATTGGTGACCACGCCGGTCAACAGTCGCACACGGGGTTCGATCCAAGCGCCCTACTCAACCAGGTTACTAGTATCTTCGGCCAACATCAGGCGCAATACGGCAACCCAGGCGCCCCCAAGCCCGCGAGCCAAGATCCATACGGTGACCCAGGCGCGGTGGGTTCCTCCGTTGGCCGAGTGCCAGGCAATGTGAAGCCTGCGAGCGCTGATCCATACGGTGACCCGGCCGACCAGAAATAAAGTCAGCGAGGTCCGGCCACCCCAGCGATGACCGCTGGGGGGCAGGGCGACTTAGGCCGAAGGCGCCGCGCCTTCGGTCGCCTTTTTTTGTAACTCGTCCATGAGTGACTGGCGAGTCTGGGAACCGACGATCCCGTCGATTTGAATCGACAAGCTGGCTTGAAACTCGCGCACGGCCTTTTGCGTCGCTGGACCGTCCTTGCCGTCAGCGGCGCCCGCATCGTGGCCGAGGGCAGTGAGTGCTTTCTGCACTCCAGCTACTGATTCTAAGTTGATGTATCCGAATTTATCGGAGTTGTGCTCGAATTTGGGCATCGGGTCTCCGCTCAATGAGTCAGGGTGGTGTCAAAGGCGTCGAGCGCAGTCTTCACTGAATCCACGTCGCGTTGCGCCTGGGCCTTCAAGTTGTCCCAAGCATCGCCGCTAGCGCTGTTCAGGCCTTCGAGATCGTGCTCGGCCGCAGTGCGCCGCTTGTCGTATTCTGTGGAAGCCGCTTGCGCATTCAACTTCTTTTTCCCCGTCGCTTTTGCAGCGCGCTCCTTGAGGTCGACAGCCTTCCGGTCATCGGCCGCTAAATCTTTCTGAATCGAAGCGCGTGCGTCAGCGCGTGCCGCGTCCGCCTTTGCCTTGGCGTCCGCAAGGTCGTGCTCCGCAGCCGCCTTCTTGTCGTTCGCCTCCCGCTCGGCGTCGGCGACCTTGGTGGCCGCCTCGCGCTTCGCGGTGTCCAACTTCGCCTGATCCTCCCCTTTGTTACACGCCATAAGCCCGAAACCGGACAAACACACCAAACACAATACACGGGTCATTTTCATGCGCGCCCCTATACAAGTTGCGCGCCAACCCGTCCGCGCTCGGCGATCCCTCGCCGAAACATTGGTTTTGCGATGAGAGATCGGAGAGCGGCCGAACCGCATGAGGCTGACTGCCCCAAAGCTCACCTTCGGACGCAATAAGCATCAGGTTTGCCGGATGGCGACGAGCACTTGCTTTAGCGTCAATCCACGAAATCGTTTGCTTTTTCGCGCTTGTTAGACTGAGCGTTTCAGGAATCCCTGCAGCGCGCTGCGGATGCGAAGGGCGGTGGGGCGCAACTAGCCTCCTCGCACGCCCTTGGGCCTTTGAGCGCGTGGTCGCTTGGGCACCCTCTTTACCGATTGCGTGCGTGCGGCTCGTCAGGCCGTGAACCTCGAGCCGCGCGTCCGGTGGCGGGATGCCTGATCTGACGCACGTGATGAACATCACGAGGTTATCGAGCGTTAAGAGAGCCAGTCCACCCTGTTGGCGGTCCGCGTTTCGGAGGCCGCTGATGTTTGAAATGATTATGGATTGGCCCTCGCTTTTGCGCCTCTCGTTGATGCGCATCCGAGTGATACTCGACGGGTACACTCCCCGCGCCAAGGCCGATTAACCTCAGCGTCATAGTTCTGCGCATGTAAGCGAGGCCGCGGGCGACCCATCCCGTCATGGTAAGGAATGCGATTGCGGGACCGAAAGTGGTTGTCGAACTAAGACCACGAGTCATACTGGCTCCGTCTCGCCCACGCCGAAGGAGTAATCTATGCAGCGCTTTGCGGCTCTCTTTTTAGGGGTTGTGCTGTCTATCGCGCTCGGAGCTTGTGAGCTCGAGCCCAACTACCGGCACCACCATGGTTATGGAGACGACGCGGCGTTTTGTTTCTATGATGATGATTGCCCCTATCACAGCTACTGTTCCTTCGACGGAATTTGCCTGAGCGATGGCAGCGGCGATGGGGACTGGAATCACGGCGGCCACGCCGGTGGGCACGGTTCGGGAAGTGCGGGGAGTGCTGGCCGCGGGCTAGTCGAGACCGCGGGCGCCGGGGGTGATGAAGGCGAGGCCGACGGTGAGGCGGGCGCGGTGGGTGACACGTCCGCTGGCCTCGGCGGCTCGGGCAAAAATGGCAGTGGTGGCAACACGGCGGGCTCTGGTAGCTCCAGCTCGTCCGCCGGCGGCACCGCTTCCGCGGCCGGTGCCAGCGGCACCCATCCTGCGCAATCCTGCATGGCGACTTCAGATTGTGGAACTGGTAACTGCTGCGTCTCGGGCATGTGCCAGGCGACGCCCAGTGAACCGCCGCAATGCCAGTTCAATAGCGAATGCGGCGCGAATGGTCGGTGCGCCAACGGAATCTGTGAGGCGCCCTGCGCCACGACGGCATCTTGCGGTGCCGGGGATGCGTGCGTGGCGGGCTTCTGCCAGCCCAATCCCGCATCCGGCGGTGAGTGCCTCTATAACAGTTCTTGTCCAAAGCCCGGGTCAGTGTGTGAGAACGGTACGTGCCTCCTGCCGTGCGCCACGAGCGCGCAATGCGGCGCCCACGACCTTTGTCTGAACGGCACTTGTCAGGCCAACCATGGTCCAACCCCTGGGTGCTCAGCGAGCGCGGGCTGCAGCGGAGGGCAAGTGTGCGTGAACGCGGTTTGCCGCAGCCAATGTCAAAGCAGCGCGGACTGTTGTACATGCGCGGCGGCTAGCGTCTGCCAAGCAGGGTTGTGCGTCACACCGGGTGAAGCGGAACCGCAATGCTCTTCGTCGAGCTCGTGCGCGAAGGGGGTCTGCCTGGACGCCCTATGCACCGCCGGGTGAGGCCTATAATCGTCTGCGGGGGAGTGCCCGCGTCGCGGACGCGCCCAAGTTGGTGAGCTGAGCTTAGCGCGATGAGTGCGCTAGGTTCAGCTGCCAGGCAACGCCGAACCGGTCGCTCACCCAACCGAACTTTTTGCTAAAGCCGTGCCCATCCAACGGCATCAGCACCGTACCCCCAGCGGACAGCGCGGCGAACAGACTGACGAGTTGGGCTTCACTGGTACAGTCGACGAACAGCGAGCTTGTCGGGGTGAAGCCCACGCCGTGAGTCTCGGCGCTGTCCGCGCAAAGCAAGCGTTGACCGCCGAGCCAGAATTCGGCCCGGAGCACGCTTCCTTCGGCGCCTCCTTCGCCAGCCTGGTAGCGCTCGATGTGCATCAGCTTCGAGTCTTCGAAGAGTGACAAGTAGTACTTGATCGCCTCTTCCGCGCGCCCAGTGAACATCAACAGCGGGGTGACTTGCGTTTCCATGCGTGGCTTAGGCTGAGGGGGGCGCGGCTATGTCGCTTGCTCGCCGGGCCGCACGTCACGACTTCAGGAAGAGAGGGCCCGTTGAGCCTGGATGGGCCGCGCGCAGGCTAGCTCTGCAATCGCGTCGATGTCGTAATAGCGGCACGCTTCCATGAGCATGCGACATTCGGTCCAAATGTCGCCATCGACCATGGGCATGAACAGATCGTGGACGTTGTCCACTCCAAGGTAGCATTGAACGCCTGCGCTTCGCAATTTGGGATAAGGCGCTATCGAGTTGTGCAAGGGGGCGTTCATGGGCAGCTGCTTCATGCTCAAAGCTGCGGAAGGGCAAATGATGATGCCCAACTGCGCTTCCACTACCTGTTCGATGATCCGATCTTGTTCGCGTTCTTCCTTTGCGCTGACCGAGATGGCATGGACACCGAATACGCGGCCTTTCATGCCGTGCTCGATCGTCTTCATCGCCAAGAGCTCGGTCTCGCTCTCGTTGGGATTGTTTTCCTGGTCGACGTGCACGTCGACCGGTTTGCCGAGTTTTTTAGCGAGCTGAAGCACTACATCCAAATGTTTTTCCGGCTGCAGATGATCCCTCGAAGGAAGACCGCCGCAATAGTCCGCGAGTGAACAAGCCTCCGCATACTGCTCGTATGACGCCGGCTCGAGCACACCCTGTAACGGCTGCACCCCGACTTCGAGCGTGATCTTGTCGGCGTAACGCCGCTTCACCTCGACCGCGGCTCGAATGGGCAGCAAGCCCACCGTGCTATCGGCATCGACCATGGTTCGGCAATAGGTCACCCCTTGCTGGATCATCACGTCGACACCCCGCGAGATCCGCTCGATCAGATCATCGTAGGTGTAATTCTCCTTGAGATATCGGTAGAGCTCCCATTTCTTGCGCATGTCGACCTGACTCAACCGCAAGTTCTCTGGCGTGATGAGATATGCCTTGTCGAAATGGGCGTGATGGCTGGCGAGGCCCCCGAGGCGTTCCGCGTTACTCAAGAATTGAAGCTTGAGATTCCATGGCTCGGTGCCGCTGGCAATTCGATATCGGTAGGTACCACCTTCCGCGTCTGCCACTACTTTCCCGAGCGTGGCAATAGCGACGTCGCAATCGGTGATCAAAGGGATGCCACCCTCGATCGAAAGCTTACGGATCAGCTTGGCGTCGGACGTCTCGTCGTAGTCCTCATCACCCGTCAAGATGTTGATCACGAGGTCGAAGCGATCTGCTTTCAAGAAGCCGAGGATATTCGGGGAGCGCCCGTCGGCAATCTTGTGGATTTCGTTGCTGCTCACCCGGTTCTGGGCCAGATAGCGATGCGTACCCGGCGTCGCATACAAGTCCACGCCGAGGGCCAGTAGCGGAAGTATCGCCGGCAACATTCGGCTCTTATCCGTCTCCCTGCCCGCGCTCACCAAGACCTTTTTGCGGCTTCTCGAGCCGAGGAGCTTCAGGTTGAAGGACAACATTTCCAGCGATGTTGCTGTCGGCATCGTCATGGTTGCTCCTGCATGGCCCGATGGATATACCACGCGACATGCCAACCCTGGGCCCTTCCCGCCGCGCGGCCCTGAACGCCCGGCCGACCCCCCTGTAAACGTAGCCGGTCGGGAGGTAGCGGCCGACTACGCGCGAACGGACGCGGCGGGTTTGCCGAATAGGGTGCGTAGCTCGTCTTTCGCGCGCTCCAGCTTGCGGCGCTGGCTGGCTGAAATGTTTTTGCCGCCCCGGTTGATGTAAAACGTCAGCATGGAAATCGCGGCTCGATAGGGCGGTGACTTCCGTCGGTTGCTGCGCTCCGCCGACCGTTTGATTGACGCGGCAATGGCGCGTGCACTTCCCTGCTTGAAGACATGGTCTTTCAGATCCATGGCGTCGCTCGTTTCGTTCACCCGTTGCGACCACTTCTTGGTGGCGGGGGGGCGCTTGGCCTTTTTGCGCACGTTGCCAGCTCGCGTAGGGCTGGGCTTTCCGGGGGCTGTAGTCTTACTGGGGCGCGGCTTTTCGATCGTCATGAGCGCGTAACGCATGCATTACGAATGCCAGCGCTCAGCAACGCCTCTACCGTGCGACTTCGATCGACGGCGCGTTCAGCACTTCACGCACCTTGCGAGCTAAGGAGTCGGGGGTGAAGGGCTTTTGCAGGAACGCAACTCCGCTTTCGAGCACGCCGTGGCGGATCACGCTGTCGTCCGTATAGCCCGACATGCACAAGATCTTGGTGCTCGGGCGCGTGACGGCGATGCGTCTGGCCAAGTCGGCGCCGCTCAGGTGAGGCATCACGACATCCGTCAACAGCAAATGGATCACGCCGGGTTGGCTTTCGCAGAGCAGCAATGCTTCACCGGCGTTTTGCGCCACGATGACGCGATAGCCTTGCCGCTTGAGAATGCCGAGCGCCGCCGCGCGCACCTGTTCTTGGTCTTCGACTAGCAAAATCGTTTCAGAGCCGCGGAGGGTGCCTGGGTCGAGCCGCGGCTTGGCCGCTTGCACTTCGCCGTCGACAAGCGGAAAGTAGACTTTGAGCGTCGTACCTTTGCCAACCTCGCTGTAAACCCACACGCTGCCGCCTGCTTGCTGAGCGATGCCGAACACGGTGGAGAGGCCTAAACCGGTGCCCCGCCCCACGTCCTTGGTCGTAAAAAACGGCTCGAAAATGCGGGCTTGGGTCGCGCGCTCCATGCCCGTGCCGGTGTCACTCACGGCCAGCATCACGTGCGGCCCCGGCCTTGAGCCCAAGTGTTGGCGCGCGTACTCTTGGTCGAGCTCCACGTTGTCGGTCTCGATGGTAAGCTTGCCACCGGTGGGCATCGCATCGCGCGCATTGACAGCTAAGTTCATGACTACTTGTTCGACATTGCCGGGATCGACTAGGACGCGGCCAAGGCGCGGCGCCAAGGCGGAGACCAAGCTCACGTCCTCGCCCAAGATTCGGCGCAGCATCTTATCCATGGCGCTTATCACATCGTTCAAGTCCAAGACTTGCGGCGCGATGACCTGCTGACGGCTGAACACGAGCAGCTGACGGGTGAGCTCAGCTGCGCTCTGCGCGGCTCGGCTGATTTCGGCGATATCGGCGCTAGCTGGATCCGAAGGGCTGAGGTCGGAAGCCACCAGATCGGCGTAACTTAGGATGACGGATAGAAGGTTGTTGAAGTCGTGCGCAATGCCACCTGCAAGACGGCCTACTGCATCCATCTTTTGAGCCTGGCGTAGTTGTTCCTCGGTGCGTCGAAGGGTCTCTTCGGCCGCGCGCTGCGCCGAAAGATCACGAGCGGTCTTCGATGCGCCCACCACCTGGCCGCTCGGGTCACGGATCGGCGCGAGCGCGACCGAAACTGCAACCGCAGTGCCGTCTTTTTTGCAGCGGACCGTGTCATACGGGTCGACGGCCTCGCCGGCGGCGAGGCGCGGCAATTGAAGCTCTTCCTCGAACCGACGGTCACTGGGAATGATGAGGCTGATCGGTTTGCCAATCACCTGCTCCGCCTCGTGTCCAAACAGGCGCTCGGCGGCTCGGTTCCAACTCGTGATGGTGCCATCCAGGCGTTTGCTGACAATGGCGTCGTTCGACGATTCCACGATCGCGGCGAGCAGCGCGCGCGCCTGCTCTGCTTCGAAGCGCGCGGTGGCGTCGTTCACCACGCTGATCCGCGCCTGATGCCCGGCAAACGAAAGTGGTCGGGTCGTGTACTCCGCGATCAGCTGCGTACCATTCTTCCGCACGTGCCGACTGCGTCCGCTAACTTCACCGGTTGGCATCGCAGAAATCCTGCTTTTGACCGAGTCTTCGCCGTCGCCGCTGAGCACGGAGATCTTCTGAGACATCATCTCCTCTCGAGTGTAACCATACAGATTGAGCGCAGCGTCGTTCACCGCGAGCGTCGCGAGCGTCGCTACGTCGAAAACCACGAGCGGCACGGGGCTCGCGTCGAACAGCAGCCGGTGTGCTTCTTCCGATTCATGCAGGGCCGCATTGGCTGCCACTGCCGCATCGCGCGCGCCGCGCTCTGCGGCATAAGACCGGGCGTTGGCGATCGCGATGGCGGCATGGTGCACCACACTTCGAACCAGGTTCAAGTCGTCTTCGGTGTAGGGATGCTCGGCTCCAGATCGCAGCAGCATCGCAACTCCCACCACATGCTCCCGGCAGACCATGGGTACCGCAAGCACGCTGCGCACGTTCAGGCGCGCCAAAAACTCCCGATACTCTTCGGGCGCGGACGCCGCAAATTCATGTTCGGCAAGGCTCGGCAAAAACAGCGGCTGGCGCGAGGCGGCAACCCGCCCCGTAACGCCTTCACCCACGCGCTGCGGCAGACGCATCGACGTTTGCCGGAGCCATGCAACCGCTTCCTGATCGTGATGGTGCACCTCACCGGTCTCGAGCCAAAGCCCATCCTCACTCACGGCGCGAATGGCGCAAAGATCGCCCATGGTGTCGCTGATCCGACGTGCGATCACCGCTAACAAGCGGGCGTAATCGCCGGTAGCCTCTGAGAAATCGTTGGCCGCGTCTGCGAGCAATCTCAAGCGCGCGGCCATGCGTTCGCGCTCGTGTACATCGCCCACGGATGTAGTGACGAGATTCATGCCGAAGCTAAGCTTAACGCGTAAGCGAAATGGTGCGCGCAGCGATGTGTTGTTTAAAGCCGTGTTGCAATTATGTACATCGGTGCTCAGCCGCCGCCGTCGGCGATGAAATACGGGCCGCGCGCGTCCTCCTCGTGGGTCCGTCTGGCGCTGGCTACCCCTTAACCATCAGCCGGAATGGCTGACCACGTGCGCCGTCGCGGCCCGCGGCAAGAGCCGCTTTTGCTGACACGGTCCAGACGTGGTCCAGTCGGCCCCGGCACCCTCTCCCGCTGGTCTTGGGCTTCCGGTCACGGACGGAAGACAAGACCGGTGGAGGAGGCGCTAGGGGCGGCTGTCGCCACCAGGTATGGCGCGAGACTCCGCTCCGGAACGGCACGTTCGATGCTTTGGACGGCCATTGAAGGAGATACGGAAATCATGAAGGCACTCTGTTGGCATGGGCATGGGGATGTGCGGGTAGATTCGGTCGCGGATCCGGTCATCAAGGACCCTACCGACGTGATCATCAAGGTCACGGCAAGTGGAATTTGCGGCTCGGATCTCCACTTACTGGACGGCTACATGCCGACCATGGAGTCAGGCGATATCCTGGGACACGAGCCCATGGGCATCGTGGTGGAAGTGGGCAGCGCGGTGAAGCGCGTGAAGAAGGGCGACCGGGTCGTCATTCCGTTTACGATCGCCTGCGGAAGTTGCTTCTTCTGTAACAAGGGTTTGTGGGCGGCGTGCGACAACACCAATCCCAACGCGGCGATGGCGGCAAAAATGATGGGGCACTCCCCCGCCGGTCTCTTCGGGTACTCGCATTTGACGGGCGGATACGCAGGCGGTCAGGCCGAGTACCTACGCGTGCCCTTCGCCGATGTCGGCTGTCTGGTGATTGAGTCCGATCTCCCCGATGAAAAGGTGCTTTTTCTATCCGACATCTTTCCCACGGGGTACATGGCCGCCGAAAACGCGGACATAGAACAGGGCGACACGGTGGCCGTTTGGGGCTGTGGTCCGGTCGGGCAGTTCGCTATCCAAAGCGCATGGATGTTCGGCGCAGGCCGAGTGATCGCAATCGACTGCGTCGAGGAGCGCATGGCAATGGCGCGCACCCATGGCAAAGCCGAGACCATCGACTTCACCAAGGAGGAAGTTTACGATCGACTGCAGGAGATGACCAACGGCCGGGGCCCGGACCGCTGCATCGACGCCGTGGGCGCGGAAGCCCATGGCACCGGAGGCGTAGACGCTGTAATCGACAAGGTCAAAGCCGCCGTCAGTTTGACCACCGACCGCGCGCATGCTCTTCGGCAGGCAATTTATTGCTGTCGCAAAGCAGGGAGCATCTCCGTGCCAGGCGTGTACATCGGCTTTCCGGACAAGATCCCGATGGGCGCCTTCATGAACAAGGGCCTGACCATGAAAACCGGCCAAACCCACATGCATCGGTACATGAAGCCGCTGCTTGCAAAAATCGAGGCCGGTGAGATCGATCCCTCCTTCGTAGTCACGCATCGTCTGAAGCTCGAACAGGCGCCGGCGGGGTATGCAACGTTTCGTGACAAAAAGGATGGCTGCATCAAGATCGTGCTGCAGCCCTAACCTGCAACCGTTCGCTCTGCCGACCGCTAATGGCCGGCGGAGCGCTCCGGCCACCGATGGCCGCCGCAGTGCCGAAAACTCAACGCCACCGATTGGATCGAGGTGCCGCCGTGGCGATTAGACACGACGCGAAGCGATGCACGGCGGCCGTCGGCTCGAATGCCACGAGGCGAAAACGCACGCACGCCAGTGCCAAGAACGCAAACTCGGAGTTCGAGCGAACGCAGCACGTTGCTCGAACATAGCTCTTCGCGATCGCCGGCGAGCGACACTGTGAGCTAAGGTCACTGCTTTCGCTGCATTCGCGCCAAGCCCATCATGCTGGCTCTGCGCTTAGGCGCGCGCGAGCTTGGGGGACCCTCGACTAGCCGAGAGGGATTTCAAAACCGACCGGGGCCCGATTGCTGACTTCCGACAAACGGCGGAGCTCGTCGGCGCTGAGCTCGAGGTTGGCGGATTCGAAGAAAGGACGGAGATGGTCGAGGGTCCGCGCGCTTGCGATCGGCGAACCCACCATGGGCTGGGCCCGTAACCAAGACAGCGACACGGCCGCAAGAGCGACGTCATGCGCGTCCGCGATCTCGTCCAACAGCGCGAGCAGGGAAACGTTGCGTGGCTCGTCGAGATAAACACTCGCACCTCGTGCACGGGCCGAATCGACAACGTTACCGGGACGGTACTTACCGCTCAAAAAACCAGACGCGAGTGAGTAGTACGGTAATTCGGTTATGCCCTCTTTTTTCAGGGTCGGCAGGAGCGTGGTCTCGATACCGCGCTCGACCAGGCTCCAGGGATCCTGCGAAAACTCAAACGCGGCCAGGCCGTTTTCACGACTGAGCCGTAACGCAGACGAGAGGCGCGGGGCGCTGAAGTTGGACGCGCCGAGCGCGCGAACTTTGCCCTCCCTCACCAGCTGATCGAAGGCTCGCAAGTATTCCTCCTGCGGCACACTCGGGTCATCCTCATGAGCGTAGTAAAGGTCGATATAATCGGTACGTAGGCGACGTAGAGAGCCCTCGATCGCGGCCTGAATGTTGGCCGTCGAAAGCCCTGGCTGGCGCTGCCACTTGGCGACTTTGGTCGCGATTTTAACGCGCGTTCGCTGACCGCGCGCGGCCAGCCAGTCGCCGATCAGTTGCTCGGATTCACCGCCCTCTCGCCCGGCGGCCCAAGCCGGGTAGACATCGGCGGTATCGATCGTCAGGCCGCCGTAGTCGACGAATGCGTCGAAGATATGGAATGCCGCTTCGCGCTCCACGGTCCAGCCGAACACGTTCCCGCCCAGGATCACGGGGCCCATCGCGCTATTGGTCATGCACCGTCGCTAGCACTAGACGGCACGTCAGGCGATAGTGGCGCGTTTGCGCACGTACTCAGCACCTCGAAGATCAATGTGAAGGAATTGCTCCGATTGTCTGCCGCCCGCAACGTCATTGTTCCGAGCTCGAAGGGTGCCCCCGGAGCCTCGGAGACGCGCGGCAAAAACATGAAAGCCCAGGGCATGGCGTCGTCCGGGTCGAAGTACGAGCCAAGGTCCCGTTCGATGGCGTGGCACCACAGCTCACCATCCAGCGCGGGATCGACGGTCAGCGTGCTGCCCAGGGGGACCACCTGACCGTTTCGCACGCCTCGTTGCTCTGAATGCAGGCTTACGTGATCGACGCCGAAAAACAACGTCAGCTCGGCACCGTTGCGAGAGTCGCCTTCGTCGATGCGCTCGATGCGGCACTCCGAAAAATGGACGCGCTGCTTTACGGGAAACGAGGACTCGGGCCTGACACTATCGGTGATGTCGACCGAGAACATCGGTCCGAAATCTTCGGCCATGAGGTGGCCGGTCCAGGTTTCGAAGCGGCGTCGATCGCCGCTCGCGAGCTCGCTATCCTGGTAACAAAAGACCATCGTGTAGCCGCGTAAGCGCCCGAATGTGCCGCCCTCCCCCGCGTCGAGCCGCGTGCGCCACGTGCCGGTATCGAGAAAATACGCTTCGCCCCCGGGGGCTCCGAGTTTGCGTTGCCCCGGTAATGCAACGTGGTCAGGTTGGTGGGTGTGGCCGGCGATGACGAGGTAGACGTCGCCCGAGTCGAGATCGAGCTCGGCCTGCGCTGTTCGCGAGGGGCGGCCGGTTTCGCTGTGACTCATCGCTACCTCGAGCACGGAGACGAGCTGGGCCATGTGATGGGCGGAGCCGCTGTTCATGAAAAGCTTGATCAACTCTGCGACGGGCGACAGCAGCCCGCTCGCGAGCCCCGCGACCTGAGCCATGAAGAAGGGATCGTGCTGAACGCTCTCGACGACGTCGCGCAGCACCGGCCGGAGGATCTCGAACGTGCGACGCTCGCTCGCCCCCACGTAGTCGATGAGGTAACGCACGATCATGCTCTGTGGGCGCACGTCGTCGAACTCTGTGAGCGCGGCATAGATGCGCCGGTAGGGCTCCCCAGGTACGCCCGGAACGCGCAGCTCGCGCGCATAAAAGACGCGAAACGCCAGAGCTAACCTGGTCGCGACCTCGACCGTCGCGCAGTCACCGAAGGTTGGCTTGTCGTAAGCCAAGCTCGCCGAAGGGCGCTTGGGATCGAACGGCTCGGAAAAATTCGCCGGGTCGTATTCGTGACCGTGCCGGATGCGAACGCCATATCCCGCGGCCCGCTTCCACTCGAGCTGGTGCGGGAACGGGGCGTCGGCAGGCACCAGTCCGGTGCCCAGGCACAGCAGCCGACGAACGCGCTGACGGGTGGAGGGCCAAAGCTGGCACAGCCGATCGTGATTGCCGGGAATGTAATGCGTGACGACGATGGCAGGCCGAGCGCCAGCGTGACCGCCGATGCCTCGCTTCACGAACTCCCTCAGGGTGTCGAAGAAGTCCTGATTATCGAGCTCAATCGCGCTCAAGATCTCGTGCACCTTGGCTTCGAGCTCTAAAGACTCCGCCCCCGGGTGCACGGTCGGACGCCGAGTCTCACCGTTCGAGAACCAGAGTGGGGTACGGTGCAGCTCGAAGATGTCTCCAGCGAGCACGAGCTGCACGTCGGTCGCGCCGGAGCGCTCTACGTTCTCCGTGATCTCGGCGAAGAGCAAGGAGAGCGCGCCAGCGTTCACGTTTCGGACGACACGGGTCTCCAACACCCGCCCGTTCTCGTTCCGCCGAATGACGTCGTGCTTCGTGTGCTGCAAGTGTAAATCGCTGATGACGACAATCATTGGGCCTGCCTGAGGGAGGATTCAGATGAGAGCATGACGAACTTTCGGACGGGAAGTGCGCTCGAGAAATCGCTAGGCGGGGGCTGCGGTCCGTAGCAGCATCGGTGCCGCTCATGCCGCTCGAGCTTGCCATCCGCCCGCGCATTCGTTTGCACGAGGGTTTTTCGGTACCCAAACCGCGACGCGGTTTTCGGGTGCCTCGGTTTGCGTTGCCCGTGCTGGCTTATTGGGCGGTCGTCGGGGGTGTCTGCCACGCGCTCCTCCACGCGCAGCCCGATCAAGGCCCGCGCTCCACCGCGCTCTCGGCCTCAGAAGTGGCGGGGCCGCTCCCGGCCGAGCCCAGCGACCTCTCCCAGAACCCCGGGCTCCCGGCCAAGGCTAGCGAGCCCAGCGAATTGACAGACTTGACCACGCCCCAGGACCAACGGGCTGCGCGCCTCGACCGCGAGCAATCCGACGATCGGGGTGGCGACAGCTCGCCTGGCCGCAGCGGGTACCGACATGCAGACCGGCTCGGTGACGCCGTCGCTCATGCCCAAGCCGCCGGCCTCGCCGCGCTCACTGCGCCGAGCGCCCCATTCACTGCGCCGAGCGCCCCGCTCACTGCGCCGAGCGCCCCATTCACTGAGCCAAGCGGCGCGCGCAGGGGCGCTGACCTTCCGACCTGCGAGGCTGCTTCTGCAGCAGCGGTGCAAGACCTCGATTTTTCCAGCAGCGATCGCACCGCCGATTTACCCAGTGCGGTGATCGCGGGTGTGCTCGAAAATGGCGCCTGGGTGAGCACATGCCATGTACCTCCCAGCACGCACTTCGGCGTCTGTGTCGCCATTCGACGAGGCCAAGTAACCGCCGTCACCGTCACCACCCGCCCGCCCGACGCCGCCCTAGGAGCCTGCATTAGACAGCGAGCGGCCGCTCTCCAGTTCCCCTATAGCGCCCGCCTCGATATCGCTCGCACCCAATTCTAACCCCGCGCGCGTCTTAGCGGAATCGGCGCGCCGCGGCATCACCGCGGCGCGAGATCATAGCCGCAGGCGGCACGCCGCGGAGCGTATACAACCGTACAAATGGCCGTGCGCGACTTGACGAGCGCGACCGCAACTCGCATCACTAGTGTGTGCGAGCCCTGGCAGATCTCGATGTTCTGATCATCGATTGCCAAACAACAGGCGCAAGCCCCGCGTTCGGCTCGGTGCTCGAGCTGGGTTGGGGCGTCACGCGGGCAAGCGACGCAGAAACGCGAGCGCTGCAAGCGCACTGGATTACTCTGCCGCAGGGTCACAGCGTGCCGCTGCAGGTCCAAAAGCTCACCGGCTACGATCCGATGCACGTGCCGGACGGCATCTCCGACGGCGACGCCTGGCAACGGCTGCGCAGCACCGTGGCGTCGAGCACGTTCGCGCCAACGGCTATCCACTACGCGCGCTTCGAGCTCTCCTTCTTGCGCGACTGGGCCGCTCGCCTCGTGCCGGACGCGCCATTCCCAATCGACGCGGTGTGCGTTCATGCCATCGCGACGCGCTTGTACCCGGAGTTGCCGCGCCAATCGCTGCGCGCGCTCGCAGGCTACCTGGGCCACGGCTTGGATCTCACGCGGCGCTCGCTGGGGCACGTCGAAGCCACCGCCTTCGTCTGGCGCAAGCTGTGCGCGGGGTTGGCTAACCGGGGCATCGAGAGCTGGGAGCAGCTGCAAGCCTGGCTCGCCGAGCGCGCCCCGTCCAAGCCGCGGCCGAAAAAACCCAAGTACCCAATAGCGCCCGAGCGGTACAAAACTTTGCCTGACGCGCCTGGGGTCTACAAATTTTTACGGAGCAACGGGGACGTGTTGTACGTCGGCAAAGCCGCTAGCTTGAAGAAACGCGCGGCCAGTCACTTCGGGGCGCGTGGCGGCACGCCGCAAGCGCCCGAGATGCTGACTCAGGTCAGCGAAATCGAAGTCACCGTCGTGGCTAGCGCGCTGGAAGCCGCGCTCCTCGAGAATGAAACCATAAAAACACTTCAACCACCGTACAACGTCCAACTCACGGTGGGCGACCCACGCGTTTGGTACAGCACCGCCACGTTCGAGCACGCGGCCGCCACGCCAGATGACGAGCACACGCTCGGTCCTGTTCCATCGGAGTACTCCCTGCGACCCTTGGCGGCGTTGATTGCGCTCGCAGCGGGCGCGCCCTGCAGCGCGGCCTTACGCAGCAGTGCGGTGGGGGTATCCGCCTTGTGGCCGCCGAGTCCCGAGGTGTTCACAACGGGCTGGGCCGAGTTTTCAGGGCGCCATCGTGCTGCGCTAATCGGCGCGCCCCGCTTCGCCGTATTGCGCCTCGCTCACGCGTTACTGCTCAGCCGGGCCGGGGAAAAGCCGGCCGAAGACTTGGAGAGCGCCGAAACCACCCTTAAAACGAATGTCTGGGACTCAGAGCGGGTTGCTCGCCACCTCGAGCGCGCCGCCGCCCAGGCCTATCAAACTTATCGCCGAGCGCGCTGGCTTCAGCTCATTCACGACAGCAACATCATCTATCGTGAGCCGGAGAGCTCGCGCGCCAGGCTGCTTCTCGTCCGGGGCGGCGATTTGCTCGAAGCCAGCGACGCACCGAGCGAGTTGGCCGCAATGCCCCACCCGCGCGCTAGGCGCCGCCCGCGCGCCACGTTCGACCGCAACAAGTACGACCGGCTGCGCATCCTCACCACCGAGCTCAAACGTATCAAACGCGACCGCGGGGATATCTCGGTGCTGTGGGGGCATGGCCGCCTCGTTCTGCCGCGTTTTTTGCACGGGATTTTGCGCGTAGTGTGAGTCTCACGGCGGCCGTCTGCGAGCGCACTTTCGGCACACCATTTGCTTGGTCATCTTCGGAGGTCGTCAATGTCAAATCCCATCGAAGATATTGCAGCCAAGGCCATGGGCACGGTGAAAGCGGTGAGTGCTGGGTTCAAGGGCCTGCGTGGCGTGTTTTTACACTTGGCGGAAGAGCATGGCGAGGTCGGCGCGCTCATGAAGCGGCTCAGCAAGAGCAGCGACGCGCAGGTCCGCCGCGAGCACTTTCCACACATCCGCGCCGAGCTGCTGTCCCATGAAAAAGGGGAGTTAGCCGAGGTGTACTCGTTGCTCGCCAACTACGAGCAAATGCGTGAGGTCGTGGTGAAACACAACGACGAAGCACACACGCTGGAAAAGGCGATCGCCGAGGTGGATGCGCAGGACTACTCGAGTGAGGAGTGGGGCCTATCGTTCAACCGTTTGTTCTCCTTGGTCCAGTCCCACGTCGAGGAGGAGGAGAACGACTTCTTTCCGAGGGCTCAGCAGGTCGTGGACGAAGCGGAGTCCAAACAAATATTAGAGCGTTACGAAGCGGCCAAGAAAGCAGTTAAACAGCACGTGCAGTGAGCCCGAACGTTACACATATCGACGGAGCTGACTCTCTTTCGTACCAGGGAGTCAGCTGGGCCGCTTGCGCGTGAGCAAGGCTAGCGCCGCCGAGCGAGGCACGAACGCTCCCGCGGCAAACCGAGCCGAGTTGCAGAATTAGAGGCAGTGCGGGAGCAAGCCGCAGCAACGCACAATGTGGGCGCCATTAAAGCGCCTGTCGATGCTTAACCGCAGCTCAGGGGAGCCGTTCGAGCCTGCTGAAGCGCGTTGCTTCCAGATCCCGCGGAGCCTGACTTGAGACTTATCGCACGTTATGCCGGCATTTTGTGGGTAGCTCTTTCAGCACTAACCGTCGGGTGCGGTAACGACGCAGATTCAACAGCCAAAGACAACGCCGGCGGCTCAGCGGGCGCGTCGGATCGGTCTGGCTCGTCGGGTCGCTCTGGCTCGAACAACGGCAATGGGGGCGTCGGGCATGATGTTCCTGGCGGAACGTCGAGCTCGCAAACGACTGGGGTCGTGAAACTTACCTTGAAGGTCAAGTGAGGGGCTCATGAAGCACAGCACTAGACTTCGAAGCTGTTCAGTTGCTTGCGCCGCGTTGAGCGCCGTCCTGGGCTGGAGCGCCCTCACCCATGCCATGCCCGGCGAAGTGAGCTTCACGCCGACTGGCTTCAAGCTGTCCGTCATGCGCATCGTGCTCTCGGCAACCGATGCCAACGGTAATCCAACCTCTCAGGCCGTGCTCTATTCGTGCCCAGCGTCCACTGAGGAAGAGTGTTTGGTCGACGTCACCGACCAAGCCTCGCTCGACTCAATCGCGGCCGCGGCTGGGTCTGCAAAAGTCCACGTCGGCACCTACGACAGCGTGTCGATGGAAATGTGCGCCGCAGGCAAGAACGGTATGACGCCCGCGCCCGGCTTCATCCGTGGCAGCTTCACCATCGCGAGCGAGCACAAGACGTACGTGACGAGCGCGGATGCCGCGGACGCGCAGGGCATTCGGAGCTTGGCGGAGGGGGACAGCGTCAATCCGGACTTTACGAAAATAGGCAATTGGTCCTGCAACACAAAGACCGTACATTTACCAAAGCCCGTCACCGTTAGCGCCGGGACTCCAACGGATTTGACGGTCGTCGTCGACCCGAAGCTGATCGCATTCTCCACGCCGAATACATCGGGCGGCATGGGCGGCTGCCGCGGCCAGGAGGACGGTCGAGCGCGCGGTTTCTGCGTCTCTTATCCGTCGATCATCTCGCTCGTCAGTGAAGGCGCGCCGGAGCTCGACCGCTTCTTGGTCGCACACCACCGCACCGACCCGGCGCTGATCGACGATAGCAAAGCAAATGCGTACGTGGTGGTCGTGCGCAGCGCCACGACCCTAGACCCCATCACCGCTTTCGTGCGCCCATATTACAGCGAGACCTCCGCCAGCGCGTCTTCGAACATGGTGCAGGACATGGTTTACGGCGGGCCGGCCTACTTCGGCGAAACGTTGGTCGGCAGCGTGCACGTGACGCCAACCGGGGGCATCGACTTCGTCACGGGCGGAAGCCTGGACGGCAACTCCGCCATGTTCAAAAACTTTACCGTGGATGACCACAAAGGAGTGGTCGACACTCGAGAGCTCGGCAGCTATCAGTATCACGCCATTCCGATCTCCCCAGGTGAGGGCGGCGCGGGCGGCGTCAGCGGGGCGGAAGGCGGTTCCGGCGGCGCGGGCGGCGAAAGCGGCGAGGGCGGTTGAGGGGCGCGCACGCGGCTTAGCGCTCGCTCCAAAAAGGGCCCCGGTGACGCCCCCTGCCTGGCGGTCGCGGCGGCACTGCGCCGAGCACGAACCCTGCATGTGGGGACGTCGAAACCGCGCCCCGCGATATGTGGCGCGATCACGCACCAAGGAGCCGTCATATGACCGAGATCAAGCGACGCGACGCCACGGGCCACCTGGACCCCGAGTATCAGAAGAAGCTGCTCGACAGCGCCCGCGAGAATAAAAATCAGGACGGCAGCGACAAGGCGTTCTTGAACATGCCCCGCACTGGAGAGCCAATCGGCGAGGACATGGGCGAGGCTTTCTTGGAAGCGGCCACATCCGGTGAGGACACCGAATCGGACCGGCACGACCAAGTGACCGAAGAAGAGCGCGGCGGCCCATTCGTCACGACGACCGCAGGTGAAGAGTTCGCTGGTGGCACGGACGAATCGAACATCCTCGAGGCAACTCGCGAGCCGTTCCCCACGACGTCTAAATCCGGCACCTGAGCCGGGACCCGGAATTCAAACCTCGGTTGCCCAGCGGAGGTTGGGCGCCCGGGGTCCCGCAACGCACCTCGTGCAGCGGTCTCGTACCCGCGCTGAACGATCCTAGTGTAACGCCGGCGCGCCGCGTCAATGGCCGACCGCAGCCGCGCCCGCCCTTGGGCGCTTCATGATGAACGCAAGGGGGGCCATGAGCCCGCACGCCCAGGCCAGGAGATACAGTACATCCACGTACGCAAGCGTCTGAGCTTGCTGAATCACGGTCCGATAGAGCGCGCGGTAGGCTTCGAGCGTCGCGTCACTCGCGCTCGCCCCGGAGTGCTGCAACGCACGCGTGATGCTTGTCAGCCGGTCACGAAAAGGCGCATCGAACAGGGAAGTGTGAGCCACGAGGTCCACTTGATGATGCTGAGTACGCCGCGCCAGTAGCGTGGTGACGAGCGCGATGCCGACATCCCCGCCCATGTTGCGAGCGAGGTTGACCAGCCCGGAGACCGCATTGCCTTGCTCTGGCGGCGTTCCGACGTAGGCGAGGGTATTGATGGGCACGAACAAAAAGGCCAAACCGAACGCCTGATACATGCGAAGCAGAACTGCGTGCTTGAAATCGATACCGAGGTACAATCGGTGCGACATGTAAAAAAGCGAGACCGAGAGCGAGAAAAATCCGAACGCGATCATCTTGCGAGCGTCTATCTTGCCCATGAATTTGCCGATGAAAGGCATCATGCACAGGATCAATAGCCCGCCGGGCGAGAGCGCCATGCCTGCCTGCGCGGCCGAGTATCCCAGTAGTGATTGCGTATACTGCGGCAGCAGCACGGTCGTGCCGAAGAGCGTGATGCCGAGCATGAACATCATCGCACTGGCCATGGCAAAAGTGCGGTTCTTGAACAGCCGTACGTCGATCACGGGGTGCTCGGTGTGCAGCTCCCACAGCACGAGGGCGACGAGCGAGACAACGGCCGTGATCGTGAATCCGACGACGAATGAGGAGTGAAACCAATCGTCTTCCTGGCCCTTGTCCAGCACCATCTCCAAGCTGCCCAGCCCGATCGTGATTAGGCCTAAGCCAACCACGTCGATCGGCCCGGTTTTGCCTTTCATTTTCGTGAGCCAGGGCGGGTCGGTAACCATCCGGTTGGACAGAAACAGCGACAACAGACCGACGGGTACGTTGATGAAAAATACCCAGCGCCATGAATAATTATCAGTGATGAAGCCGCCCAAGGTCGGACCGAGCGCGGGCGCGAGCACCACAGCCATGCCGTAGATGGCGAAGGCCATCCCCCGCTTTTCCGGCGGAAAGGTATCGGCTAAAATCGACTGCTCGCTTGGCCCGAGGCCGCCGCCGCCGATGCCCTGCAGCACCCGGAAGAAGATCAGGGCTCCCAGGTTCGGGGCGATCCCGCACAAGAACGAGCTCGTGGTGAACAGCGCCACGCACGCCATGTAAAAGCGCTTGCGCCCGAAGCGCGTGGCCAACCAGCCACTGATCGGCAGCACGATGGCGTTCGAAACCAAGTACGACGTGAGCACCCACGTGCTTTGGTCCTGGCTCACGGACAGATTGCCGGCCATGTGGGGCAGAGCCACGTTCGCAATGCTGGTGTCCAGCACTTCCATAAAAGTGGCCATCGTAACCGTCAGCGCAATCAGCCACGGGTTATGGCCGGGGTGCCAGCCTTCGGCCGTGATTTGCGCGCGGTCGGCTTCCGCCGGCCCGCCGTCGCTCATTTCACGCGCACCTTCGGCTCGACTGACATTCCGGGACGGAGCAGCTCGAGGCCTGCTTGCTTTGGCGTCAGACGAATTCGCGTGGGTAAGCGCTGCACGACCTTCACGTAGTTGCCGCTGGCGTTCTCGGGCGGGAGCACACTGTATCGCGAGCCGGTCGCGGCCGCGATGCTCTCGAGCTCCCCGTCGAAATCGCGGCCCAGCGCGTCCACGTGCATCGTCACGCGCTGCCCGACGTGCATGTGACGAACTTGAGTTTCGCGAAAGTTGGCCGTCACCCACAGCCTCTCGACCTGCGTGATGCCCAGCAACGCCTGGCCCACTGTTACTCGATCCCCGACGTTCACCGAACGCTTGCCGACGATGCCCTTGACGGGGGCGCTGAGCGTGGCGTAGCCGACGTTGAGCTCGGCTTGCTCCAACGCCGCACGCGCAGCGTCTACGCTCGCTCTACGGAGGTCTACGGTCGCGCGCTTGGCTTCGAGCACGTCGGGCGCGTTCTGCTTTGCGTCGTGCAAGCGGCTGGAAGCGGCTTGCGCCTTGGCGGCCTCCGCATCGACACGCCTGCGCGCAGCGCCGACGCCCTCGCGCTGCGCAACGAGGGTGGCGGCCGCCGACTCCGCCGCAGCGGTCTTACTGTCGAGCTCTGCACGCGCGACCGCTCCCGAATCGAAGAGCTGTAAGGCCCGCGCTTGCTCGATCTGCGCGAGCGCCGCATTGGCCTCGGCCTGCTTGATCTGTGCCTGGGCTTGAGCCACGGATTGCTGCGCCTCGGCCACACCCGCCCGCCCGGAGGCCACGTCGCTCGAGCTGGTCGAGACCAGGGTCTCGTTCGTGGTTTCGGTCACCGAGGCGTTCGATTGCTCGGACCGAAGCTGTGCTTCCGCCTGCGCGAGCGCGGCTTTCGCTTGATCCCGCTCGACACGCAGATCGGTCGGATCCAGGTCAATCAACCGTTGCTGCTCGCGCACGGTCTGATTGTCATCGACGTATACGGCCGTCACCGTTCCGGCCACCCGTGACGAGACGCTCGAAATGTAGCCGTCGATCTGGGCGTCGTCCGTGTCCTCGAAGAATGTCCCGTAGTACCACCAGCCGACGGCGCCCAAAACCAGTACTAGTCCGCCGCCTAGCAACGCCAGCCGCTTGCCTTTGCTGAGCGGCTTTTTTTCGGGCTTTTGCTCAGGCTTGGCCGCTTCTTTTTTATCGCTACCCGCATTCGGCTGGGCGGGGGCGGCTTCGGCTTTCGGGACCTCCTGCGTTTCGTTCTTCTTACGCGGCGCGGAGTCCGGAACAGGCGTGGGGGTCTCTGTGTCGGCGTGCTCGTCGGCGTCTCCGGCCGGGCCCCCCTGCGTGGCGTCTGCAGGCATCGACCGAGACAATGCGATTGCCGTGCCACGCAAAATAGCCTCAAATAAGCCGGTTGCGTGGCCTTAACTGTGGCGTGACAGATCGCTCCGGTGAGGTCGCTTCGTTCGCAGTCGATCTCTTGTCGCTGGAAACCCGACCGAAGCGCTATCGGCTCACGCCCCCGACCATACCGGGCGCTTTAGCAGTCTGGTGGCCGCGCTCAGCGCATGGGGCAAGACCATCCTTCGGCGATCATTCCGCGCCAGCCAGGCTGTTACGCGGGCGGCTGCGACTCCGATGAGACTCGGGCGAGCGATCCGCGTCTTGGAATTGGCGCTCGAACATGGTCGCGTACGCGCCACCGCGACGCAATAGCGATTCGTGGGTACCCACTTCGAGGATCTCCCCATGATCGAGGACGACGATCACGTCCGCGCGGGTGATGGTGCTCAGCCGGTGCGCGATGATGAACGTGGTGCGATTTGCAAGCAGCCGTTGCATCGAGGCTTGAATTAGCTGCTCGCTCTCGGTGTCGAGGTTGCTGGTGGCCTCGTCCAAGATCAAAATCTCGGGCGCCGCTAGTAGCGCGCGCGCGATGGACAAGCGCTGACGCTGGCCACCGGACAGCTTCACCCCGCGTTCGCCGACGAGCGTCGCGTAGCCTTCCGGAAGCTCACGAATGAAGTCGTGCGCGTGGGCCGAGCGCGCGGCCTCCTCGACCTCCGCATCGCTGGCCTCGCCGCGGCCGTAGGCGATGTTGTCCCGGACGCTACCGTCGAACAGGAACACCTCCTGCTGCACGATGCCGAGCAGCTTTCGGTAACTGCGCAGCCGAATATCACGGATGTCGATGCCGTTGAGGCGGATTGCGCCGCTCGTGGGATCGTGAAATCGGGCCACGAGATCGGTGAGCGTGGTCTTACCTGCGCCGCTCGCACCGACCAACGCCACCACGGAGCCACCCGGGACGCGCAGCTCGAAATCGCGCAGCACGGGCATACCCTTACGGTAGCCAAAGTACACGTGGTTCAGGTGGATCTCGTGCACCCGCTCCGGCGCGTCCACGGCCTTTGGGCGGTCTGGCTTTTCTTCGGGCTTGTCCAAGACGTCCCACACGCGATCCAACGCCGCCAGGCCACGCTGCGTGTCACTGATCGATTTGACGAGCTCGTTGATGGGGTCGATCACTCGCCACAGATAGCCTTGGAACGCGATCAATGTGCCGACCGTGGTCTGCCCGCGCAGCACCAAGTAGCCACCGAACCACAGAATGGTGACCTGAGTGAGCGGCATCACTAGATCCCAAACCAGCGCCACGCTCCGCTGCGTGTTGGTCGCCAGGCTGTGCTTGCGCACCACCGTGTGCTGACCAAGCGTATACGAGCTTTCCTCGCTTCGTTCGCGGGCGAACCCGCGCACCACGCGCAGGCCGTTCAGGCCCTCGCTGACGCGAGCATCGATCTCGGAGCGATCCTCGCCCATCGACTTCCAGATCGCGCGGCTGCGGCGAAGCCAAAAATTCTGGGCAATCACGATCGGTGGCACGGCGATCAAAACTGCCGCCGCGATCCGCCAATCGAGGGTGAAAATGACGCACAGGGTGACCAGCAAGCGGACGCCGGAAAGCAGCGGATTGACCAGTGCCATCTGCAACAAGCTGGTCGTATTGTCGACGTCGTTCGAAAGCCGCGATACGACGCCTCCCGTCTTGAGCTCGCTGATCTCGGCCATGGGCAGCCGGAGGATGCGACGGAATAGCCGCGCGCGAAGCGCGGACGAGAAGCGCGAGTCGAGCAGCTGAGTGCGGAAGCTCCGCAACATGTCGAGCAAGGAATTGGCAACGAATAGTAGAGCGATGCTTGCCGAGATGACGGCCAGGCGTCGGATCTTCAGCGCGACCGGCATGCCGGTCTGCAGAATCACTTGGTCCACCATGTACCGGGACGCGAGCGGCCACAGCATGTCGATAGCGACGCTGGACAAGCCCAAGGCTGCGATGGCGAGCAGTGTGCGCCGGTGTGGGCGTAGCCAGACGAGAGCCGACCGCAAACGACCGCGGGGGCGCTCACTACTTCGCAGATCCGGGTCGACGACGAACGCCGCGCCCCGCTTCCGGTTCAATTCGCGAAATGCTCGAAAGCGTTGCTTAGAAGTGGTCAGAACCCGGCCCATGACGTTGATACGTGCGCGCGACCGAACTCTTGCCCCGCGCGCAGCTTGATTTCAAGGGCTCGACATTTGGTGAAGGTTCAAGATTCTATCTCGTGGGGCTTGTCGGCGCACCTGGCGCAAAATGCCTCAGTTGCGCGCCCGCGGCACGGGGCTCAGCGATTGCCCCGTCGCCGGCCTTGCCAAGCAGGGCTCCGACCCCCATGGTCCCGGCCCATGAGCGCCAGCAGTACGGAGTGGCAGGTTCTACCCCATGAGCCAATTCAGGAGCTGAGTGAAAACCTTTGGCGAGTGGAAGGCGAGCTACCGCACTTCTCGATGAAACGAGTCATGACCGTGGTGCGGCTCCAGACCGGAGGGCTGCTTATCCATAGCGCCATTGCCATGAATGAGGCGTCCGTGGCGCGGCTCGAAGCCTGGGGTCGGCCCGAGGTCATGCTGATTCCGCACGTACGTCATCGTATGGACGCGGCACGTTTCAAGCATCGATACCCGGCGCTGCGTGTTTTCGCGCCGCCCGGGGTGATGGCGAAAGCCAAAGCCGTTGTGCGCGTTGACGGCACCTATGCAGAAGTGCCCAATGACCCCGCGCTGTCGCTCGAGCTCCTCGACGGGACTGGCGAGGCGGAGGGCGCGCTGCTCGTACGCTCCCACGACGGTACGAGCGTCGTGCTGACGGAGGTGATGTTCGATCTCGAACCGCCGAAAAGCGCCCTCGGTCGGGCTGCGGTAAAGATCGCCGGGCTCGGTCCGGGTCCCCGCGTCACTCCGTTCGTCAAGTTCGAGATGGTCAAAGACCGAGTCGCCTTGGCGGCCCACTTGCGCCGCCTCGCCGGCATCCCCGATCTAGTGCGTGTGATCGTCGGGCACAGCCGGATGTCGGTTGGCGAAACTGCCGCCCAGGCCTTGCATCAGGCCGCGGCGAGCCTCTAGAGGCTCGCCCGTCGGCCGGGGCAGCGCCAGTACGCGCCAGCCCCAGAGCGTCGTGTGGTCGATTAGAAGTCGAACTTGCCGAAGGCGCCGAGATCTTTCATCGCCTCGACCAAGCGCGCGGTCATGCCCTTTTCGCCTAGGTGCACCCAGCCCCGCGGATCGATGAACTTCTTGTTCGGCTTACTTGGGCCCTCGGGGTTACCAAGCTGCGATTGCAGGTAGGCGCTCTTTTCATCCATGAATTTTTTCACGGGTTGGGTGAAGGCCCACTGCGTGTCGGTGTCGATGTTCATTTTGATCACGCCGTAAGACACGGCTTCCGTAATCTCTTCGGGCGTGGACCCAGAGCCACCGTGAAACACGAAATCTAGCGGTTTTTCGCTCGTCTTTCGCTCCTTCTGCACGAACTCCTGAGAATCTCGCAAGATACTGGGCTTCAGCTTGACGTTGCCCGGCGCATACACGCCGTGCGTGTTGCCGAACGAAGCCGCCACGGTGAAGTTACCGACGGGGCCCAGCACGTCATAGGCGCGCAATACGTCTTCCGGGCTGGTGTAGAGCTTGGAGTGCTCGACATTCGAATTGTCGACGCCATCTTCTTCGCCCCCGGTGACGCCCAGCTCGATTTCGAGGGTCATCTTGAGCTTGGACATACGAGTCAGGTATTTACGGCAGATTTCCAAATTGTGCTCCAGCGGCTCTTCCGAAAGATCCAGCATGTGCGAGCTGAAGAGCGGTTCGCCGTTTTTAGCGAAGTAAGCCTCACCCGCGGTGAGCACGCCGTCGACCCAAGGCAACAGCTTCGCCGCACAGTGGTCGGTGTGAAGCACGACGGGGACGCCGTAAACCTCGGCCATGGTGCGAACGTGCAAGGCCCCGGAAATGGAGCCGGCGATCGACGCTTGCTGGGCGCTGTTGTCGAGCGCCTTGCCACCGTAAAACTGAGCGCCGCTCTGCGAGAGCTGAATGAAGATCGGAGCCTTGGCCTCCTTCGCCGCCTGCAACGCCGCGTTGGCGGTGTGCGAGCCGATCACGTTGACGGCGGGCAATGCACACTTTGCCTCCTTACAGTACGCGAACAGCTCCTGCAGCGCGGATCCAGTGATGACGCCGGGGTTTAGCTTCAAATTTGCCATGGTGATATCGGGCTCTCGTAGCACATTTTGGCACGCCCGTGGGAGCCGAGAATCCGCCGAGGCGCGTAGCCCGGCCGACCGCGAAAATCCGAAACGACACTGAAATCAGCGGGCGGAGTGGACGGTGCGCACCGGGCTAGCCCTCGCGTTGCTTGCCCGTGCGGTGCGCTGATCGCCCTGGCACGGGCGCGCATCGAGCCCCGTGCTCATTGTCAGCCCGCGGAGGCGATTAGCGCCCATACCCCTTGATAAATTCCGCGCGCGCGGCCACGGCCGTGTTGCTGAAGTCTGAGAATACGCCATCCACGCCCGCGTTGAAGAACGCCAAGTACTCGGCCCTGGGGTCCCCGTTGTACGCGCCAGCCAGGTACTTCTTCTCGTTTCGAAACGTGTACACGTGCACGAACAAGCCCGCCGCATGAGCGTCGGAGATCAGGCTGGTCGGGGTCACGCGATTGACCGCGCCCAGACCGTCACCGGCCGTGTATGGAGAGGACTTCAAGCGCATGACCTGCGGCTTCCAGGGTCCGATGCCGTCGGCATACTTGGCGATGTCGGCCAAGCCCTTGGGCGTGAGCAAGTCGCCAAAAAACCGCCCATCGCCCGCGACCGTCCAACTGTACGGCCGCCCGTCCACGAAATTGTAAACATCATCGGTTTTGTAAATCATCTCGCCGGTTTCGTAGTTTACATCATTGCCGTCCACGAGCTGCACCACCCGCGTCTTGAGCCCGACCGAGCGCAGATACTTGAGGCTCGCAGGGTCGAAGCTCTGAACGAGCAGCGGCGCGTCCACCGTGTTCATTTGATTGTCTTTGATGAGCTTCAGGATCGCGTCTTCGAATGGGTGCGTGCCACTGCCGCAGCCATTGGCGATGGCCTGTGCGTTGTTCCAGTATGGGTTCTTGGCTTCTGGGTAGACCGAGATCGGGCGCCCGCTCGCTGCGCTCTTGGCCTTGGCGATGTCGATGATCTCCTGCATCGTGAGCACGGGAAATTTGCCGTTTTCCGCCGTCGGGCGCTCGTCTTTCGCGTCGTAAGTGGTTCCGGCTACCCACATTTTTAGCTCCGCCACGCTAAAGTCGGTGATCGACCAGTCGTTCGTGTGGTCTTCGCCGTCGACGACCAGCGACTTCAAGACCGACTTGGGGTCTGCTGGATCGGTCAGATCGCTCAAGTACTGAGCTGGCCCGCCGTACGTGGCGACCGAGTATTTGACGTCGACCAGCACACCCGGCGCGGTGCGCTTGCGTGCGGCAACCGCAGCGTTCGTAGCGGCGACGGTAGTGATGTTCGTATTGTCGCTGAGCCAGGGGTTGTGACGCGCAACCAGCACGCAATCTTTGGTGAGGTGGAGGTCTTCCTCCAACGAATCTGCGCCCGCGTCAGCCGCGCCGTCATAGGAGGGTTCCGTCTCTTCCGGATGCAGGCCCGGCAAGCCGCGGTGGCCGATCACCAGCGGCGCCGCGCCGTTCAACGTCGGTAGCTGTGTGTCACCGGCGGCGCCCGCCAGGTCGCCCGCGCCGGCCGTGTCCGCGGCAGCGCCCTCGCCGGCGGCACCGCCGGCTTGTGAGCCCGCGTGCCCACTCCCCTTACCGCCCGAGCCTGCGCCGCCCGAGCCTGCGCCGCCCGAGGGCGCTAGCGTGTCGTCATCGGAACCGCAGCCGGCCATGGCGCTGAGCGCCGAACAAAACGAGACCAAGATCAAAGATCGAATACGCATGGGTTATCTCCTCCGAAGGAGGCGGTATGCTGCACTCGACGATGCCTTGGGTGACGAAACCCGAACCTTTTGGCGATGAGAAAGCAACGAGTCAACGACGACCAAGCGAACCGCCAACTGTCGCCGACGAGCTCGCGACTTTCACTGCCGCGAATCTTTTGGTGCCTCACGAAAGGGCGGCGCACGGAGACTCGAGCCGGAGCTAGCAGGCGAAGCCTGCGAAACTCGCGGCGCGGGTCCCGCGATCGCCCAACAAAACTAACGAGGGCGGCACGCCGCCTGTCATGAGGACCGCCGGCAACCGCATAAATTGGCCGCAGAGCAAAACGCGCTTCCGCCTTATCGCTTGGACGAATAGGACATCGCCATGAAGCTACTCACGGAATTCAAGGAATTTGCCGTCAAGGGCAATGTCGTCGATCTCGCCGTTGGCGTCATCATCGGGGCCGCCTTCGGCAAAATCGTCAGCTCCTTCGTGGGCGACGTGATCATGCCGCCGCTCGGCCTGCTGACGGGCGGGGTCGACTTCAAAGACCTCGGTTGGGTGCTCAAGCCGGCGGTCGGAACGAACCCGCCGGTGATTTTGAAGTACGGCGCGTTCCTGCAAAGTGTGTTCGACTTTTTGTTGATCGCGCTCGCGATCTTCATGATGATCCAGCTGATTAATCGGCTGAGGCACAAGGCACCTCAGGCCGCGCCGGAAGCTCCCAGGCAAGAAGTACTGCTCGCAGAGATCCGCGACGCACTCCGCGCACCGCGCCCGTAAATGTTTCGAGCTCGCCCGGGTCGTCACTGTCATCGGAGCGCGGACCAGTCTGCAAGCCGCGCGTAGCGCCAGGGCTACTCAGCCATGCGCACTAGAAAGTGCCGCTGATACTGGGGGCGAACGGAACACTCGGCATCAGAGTCTGACCTGCCTGTGCGCTCGGAGCCTCGCTGCGCACCTTACCGTAATGAAAGAGGGTAGGCAGACCATAGCCCAGCGCGAAACCGATCACCGCTCCCATCCAGACGTCCGTAGCGTAGTGGCGGTCGCCCACCACCCGCAGCGTTCCGGTTGCCGCCGCTAGCGAGATTTCCCCGGCGCACGCCAGCCTGTCAGCCAGCAGATTGCCATATAGCCCCGCGTGCAAATGATGAGCGCAGGACAAGCCGGCCGCGGTAAAGGCCGCCGTCGTATGCCCGCTTGGAAAGGAGGCGGTGATGCTCGAATTGCACAGCGGCTCGAAGAGCGGATTGTGGTGGCAGTCGGCGTACGATGGCCGAGCACGGCCGACCAGCTTGGAAGTCAAGTTGGAGACGAGCAAACTGAACGCAAAGGCCTCCGCGTCCAGTGACGTGAGTTGACCTGCGACGTCGGCACTGCGGCGCGCGATTGGGACGATCATGGAATCGATGGCGATCACCCAGCCCATCGAGGAGAGTGCGGTGATGTCGCTCGCGGTACGCGCGGCGTGGCGACCTTCCGGCGTGCGCGCTCGCAAGCTGTCGCGCAGGATGTCGTCCAGGAATATGCCACCCGTCCAATGCGGCTGCTTAGCCCCGGGTACGTAAAAATAGATGGCAAAGTCCGCGACTCCGAGCACGCCCGTGAGCGCATATTCAGAGCTGCGGAATCGGCGCCAGGCCGGGTCCCACGTGAACGGCCCAGTGTATTGCGGGTCCGCCGCGCGCGCGTGCGGCCCGAGCGTGAGACACGCGGCCGCCGCGGCCAACCCGGCCAGCGCGCGCAGGACGGTCCGCTTCACCGAGTGCCCTCTGCCGCGTGCGAGCGTCGAACAGCTATCATCGATTCGAACGCAATCCTGCACCGGGCTCGGCAACGAGTAAAACCGTGCCGATTGTCTTGCCCGTGGCCTGAGAGAGCCCTATGGACAGCGTAGCAATGGAAAAAGATCGTTTTTGGTTGGGGGTCGAGCACTGGCGCGCCGTTCGGCGCGCGGCGTTGTTGCTGCTCGCCATGGCGCTCGGTTCATCGACCGTGGGCTGCGGCTACAATGACATCATCGACCGCGATGAGCAGGTGAAGGCAAGCTTTGCCGAGGTGCAGAACCAATACAAACGGCGCGCGGATTTGGTACCGAACCTGGTCGCCACCGTGAAAGCCGCGGGTCAGTTCGAGCAAGACACCTTGACCAAGGTGGTCGAGGCGCGCTCCAAAGTGGCCGGCTTGAAGGTCGACAGCTCCACCATCGACGATCCGGAAAAATTGAAGAAATTCGAGGCGGCGCAAAATGAGCTCTCCGGCTCGCTCTCCCGCCTGCTGGTGGTCGCCGAGCAGTATCCCACGCTGAAGGCCACCGATGCCTATCGCGATCTCCAAGCCCAGCTGGAGGGCACCGAGAACCGCATCACCGTCGCTCGCAAGCGGTACATCGACGATGTCGCGGAATACAACGCGGTCGTTCAAAAGTTTCCGACCAGCATCGGCGCTTCCATGCGTGGGCGCGGCGTCCGGCCCACGTTCGAAGCGGCACCAGGCGCGGAGAATGCGCCGGAAGTAAAGTTCTGAGACTCTTTTTCTGCTTCGCCTGGCTGTTCGGCGCGTGGCTTTTGCTCCTGCCGGCCAGCGCTTTCGCGCTCGACGTGCCGCCCTTGCAAGCGCACGTCAACGACACCGCCAGCCTGCTGTCCGGTGAGGAGCGTGCCCAGCTCGAAGAGCAGCTCGCCGATTATGAGCGGAAAACGGGCCGGCAATTCGTGCTGCTCACGGTCGCCTCTCTTTCGGGGGACGCGCTCGAAAGCTTCTCGATTCGCGTGGTCGAGTCATGGAAGCTCGGTCAGAAGGGGAAAGACAGTGGCTTGCTCCTGCTCGTGGTCAAGGACGAGCACAAGCTGCGCATCGAGGTCGGCTATGGCCTCGAGGGCACCGTCACGGATGCGTTTTCGGCTCGTCTCATTCGCGACGTGCTTGCGCCGGCAATGCGTGCGGGCAAGGTCTTCGCCGGGCTCGCACAGGCCTTCGATCAGCTGCAGCGCCAGGCCGCCGGCGAAGACGTGGCCAAACCTCCGCCCGCCGCCGATCCCGACGCTGGCGACCGGAGCGGCGGAGGGCTGTCGACCTTGCTCGTGTTGCTTCTTGTCGGCGCCCCGATTTTGATTCCTCTTTTGCTCGCCTCTCGTGGAGGTCGCGGCGGAGGTGGCTTTGGCGGCGGTGGCTTTGGCGGCGGTGGCTTTGGCGGCGGTGGTTGGGGCGGAGGTGGAGGTTTCGGAGGTGGAGGTTTCGGAGGTGGGGGCGGTGGGGGCGGTGGTTATTCGGGCGGCGGCGGAAACTTTGGGGGCGGAGGCAGCTCCGGGTCGTGGTGACATCGCTATTTTCAGAAGCGGATGCACGAGCCGTAGAAGCCGCCATCGCGCGCGTCGAGCAGCACAGCTCAGCCGAGCTAGTCGTCGCGGTGCTGCCGCGCAGCGCTGATCACTGGCGCGGCCGCGTCGCCGTCGCGCTCGCGTGGTCGCTGGCGGCAGCGCTGGCCGCGCTGCATTTCTTGCCTTGGAAGGCCGCGGATGCGGCGCTGGTGGCCCAAGTCATCGTTGGCGCGGCAACGTTCATTGCGCTCGGGTGGCCGCCGCTACAACGATTCTTCGTTTCGCCGGCCGGCGCACAGCGCGCGGCCCACGCTCGCGCATTTCAACTATTTGCCGAACGCGGCCTGTACGGCACACAAGGACGCACCGCGCTGTTGATTTTCGTCACGGAGCTCGAACGGCGCGTCGTGTTGCTCGGCGACGCCACGATTCACGCGGAGCTCGGTCAGTCCGGCTGGCAGCGGGAGGTCGCGCGGCTCGTCGAGCGCATTCGGCAAGGGCGGCTCCGGGACGGTTTGATGGAAGTGATCGCTGAGCTCGAACCGCGCCTGGCCGCGGTGGCCCCAGCTCATGCAGGAAAACGCAACGAGCTTCCCGACGCCATCATTCGCGACTGAGCGGGCGCAGCAAGCGCTGGGCTGCGCGGCCATGCCGGCGTGAGCGGCGTGAGCGGCGTCGACGCGACAGAGTGCGATTCACTCTCGCGATGGGGCTTCCGCGGACTCAAAACACGAGCTGTAGCGAGCTTTTGAGCTCCAAATCGGCGCCCTTCACGTCCGAGGGCGTGAAGCTTTCGTAGCGTGCCGTCACATCGATCCGGCTTTGCAAATGGGTCGTGATCGTGAATGCAACGCTGCTCACGCTCAGCAGTTTGTAGTCGGCAAAACGAGTGGCCCGCGGTTGCACATAGTCGACCGTACTGAGCAGGATGCGGTCATCGGGTTTGAACGTGGCTGCGACGTAGGTGCTGAGGCGCTCCACCGTCCCCTGCCCGCGCGCACCGACGTCTGCGCTGTCGAGCTGCGTGTGCTCGAACAGATATGAGATACCCACGAAGAGCTCGAACGCTTCGCTCTGCCAGAGGGCGACGCGCGGCCCGGTGCCGAGTAGCTCGCGCAGCTGAACGCGCCGAAAGCGGTCGCTCTCGATTTGCCCGTACTCTTCCCACCAGATCCCCTTCCGGAGCTCGAAATTATGGCGCAGATGAGCAAACCATTTTGCCACGCTGACCGTGGCGTTGAGCCGCGAGTAATCCCCGGAAACATCGAGGTATCCGAAATTCCGCGCCGTTCGCCCGCCCATCAGCGCTGAACCGCCGAAGACGACGCCTTGTGTGTTGCCCGCGTAGGTGGATGTCGAGGCACTGATGTGGGCGCCAAACTTGCGCGCGGTGACCTGTTGTCGCAGCGGTTCCACATTCACTTGTGCTTGCGCCCGACGAGTGGACAAGGACACGTACGCGAAGAGAAGCAAGAAAAGGAGCACTCGAGAAGCGCAGGCAGCCATGGCGGAGTCAGGTCGGAGCGTGGCCGGCGAGGCACCTTGCAGCTCGTGCGCCCAATGCTTCAAAGTACTCATTATTTTTCCGGGCAAGGAGCAACATGTTCGTGATCGAGCTGGTTTATAAAGTCGACCTAGCCCAAATCGACGCGCACATGAAGGCGCACGTGGTCTTTCTGACCAAACACTACAAGGCAGGCACGTTCCTGATTTCTGGCCGGAAGATCCCCCGCGATGGCGGCATCATTCTGGCGGTTGGCAAGACCAGAGCGCAGCTCTCCCGGATCATGGAGCAAGACCCGTTTCACCGGCACGGCCTGGCTGAATTTCGGATTATCGAATTCCGCGCGAGCCAGCGCGCTGAAGACATTCCCAAGCGCGTGGAAGACTGAGCTCCCGACGTTCGACGTCGGGCTCAATCCGGTACCCGCCAGCGAGACGCGGCTTGGCTACCTAGAAATCAACCACCGCAATCTACCTACCCCTGCAAAGCCAAGCTGAGAGGCAACCGAGTGGCGAGGGCCTGAGCCACTTGGGGCCGCTGGCTTAGGCCGTTGCGGGCGTAGCCGCATCGAGCTCGAGGTCAACGGCCTGCCCTGCCAGCTCGATCACCCGTGAAAGATCGACGGGCTTCACTAGGTGATCGTCGAAGCCGCGCAGGCCGGGGACCGCGGCGAGCTCGGCATAGCCAGTCACGGCAACGAACTTACAGCCCTGAAGCTCTGGCAACGAGCGCAGTATTCCTAGGAGCGCGTAACCGTCCATGCCCGGCAAGCCGATATCGATGAAGGCTAGCGTGGGAAGAAATTGGATGGCAGCGCCGATCGCTTCTTCCGGATGATGCACGACACAGGCCTCATGACCTTGCCGCTCGAGCACGAGGGACAATAGCTCCGCCGAGTCATGGTTGTCGTCCACGATCAGTACGCGCCGTGTGTCTGACCGCGTCCGAAAGCCCGAGTCACGCCTTGCATTCAGCACGCTCAGAGCTTTGCTCCGCGCGCCACGCGGGGCAAGCCCGAACTCGGTGACGTTTTGCGTAAGGAACGAAGGGTGTCGAGGTATCCGACTGGGATCTACTCCAGTCGCGATGCAGAATGGTAGCTGTCTAAGACTACGTGGAGACGGGGAAACGCGAAGCGGAGCTGACCCGAAACGCTACACGGGGATTTCGCGGCCTCATTTACTTTGAATGTCTACGGGCTCGCGCTCGTCGACCCATTGTTTCAAACATTCCGACGGCGCCTCGCGAAGCCTCGTCGAGGGCCACCTCGGTTTGGTTTGCCCAACTGGTGGCGCTCGTAGCCGACCGGCAATTTAGACAGCAGCGCGTTGCACCGTTGCGCTGCCGAGCTTGCTCCGACGTGATGGGCACGAACCTGCGAGGACGATCGGGGCGGTCGATCAGCGGCGGGTCGATTCAGAGGTCGACCGACGCGTGAGTAGACAGGGCCCGGTACACCAACTTCGGTGTGTTTCCGCCGTCCAGCGAAACCATGAACGTCGAGGCCGTGCTTGCGACCCCAACTCCGATGCAGCCGCCAACGCGCAACTAATCGGTTGCCGATTGAGACGCGGCCGGTTAGATAGGCAACCAAGGAGTTGCTCATCATGGATCCCGTCAGCGATGCTGGGGCGGTCAGGTCCGGAACATTGAAAAATATGTCTCGCCGTAACTCGACTGCCAACCTAACAGAAGCGGCACCGTTGTTCGCGGCGCTCGGGGACCAGACACGCCTGAACCTGGTTTCACGGCTCTGTAGTGAAGGGCCGCTGTCCATCGTTCGCCTGAGCGAAGGCACCGACATCACTCGGCAAGCCATCACCAAGCACCTGCGGGCGCTAGCGGGAGCGGGCTTGGTCCGCCACACGCGTCAAGGCCGCGAGCGCATCTGGGAGGCGGAACCGCGTCGTATACTCCGGGCTCGGCAATGCTTGGAGCAGATCTCGAAGCAATGGGATACAGCCGCCGAGCGCTTGCAGGCGTTTCTCGAGGAGCGTCCCTGACGCCCTGGTGCGCCCTGCCCGTGCGAGACACTGTAGGTCTCGCGCAGGGCTCCGCGTCAGATGGAACTCCGTGAGGCAAGCTTTGCCACTAGCCTGCGCCTTCGTCTAGCCTCAAGGTAAGAGGCAAGATGGCTGAACGAATTCAAACCGCAGGCGTCATCGGGGCAGGGGTAATGGGCGCGGCGATCGCCGCGCATTTCGCCGGTGCGGGTATCCGAGCTCATTTGCTGGACATCGTGCCGCCGGACCTAAAACCGGATCAGCGGAGTGAGCCCAAGGCGCGCAACCGCTTCGCGGACGCCGGCCTCGACAAAGCGCTCAAAGCCAAGCCTGCCGCGTTCTTTACGCCGGACGCCGCACGCTTGGTCACCACCGGCAACTTGGAGGATCACCTCGAGCGCCTGAGAGAGTGCGATTTGATTGTGGAGGCGGTGGTCGAAAATCTCGAGATCAAGCGGAAGCTGTTCGAGCGCATCGCGCCCTTCGTGCGGCCCGACGCCATCCTGGCGTCGAACACCAGCGGGCTCAGCATCGCGAGCATGAGCGAGGTGTTGCCGGCGGAGCTCAAGCACCGTTTCTTGGTGCTGCACTTCTTCAATCCCGTTCGCTACATGCATCTGCTGGAGCTGGCCAAGGCCCCGGACACCGACCCCAACGTGATGCAACGCATGGCAGAGTTTGGCGAGCTCCTGGGCAAGGGCGCGGTCATTGCGAAAGACACGCCAAACTTCGTGGCCAATCGCATCGGCGTGTACTCGATGATGCTCACGATGCATCAAATGATCGAATTCGAGCTGAGCATCGAAGCGGTGGATAAGATCACAGGGCAACCGATGGGCAGGCCAAGCAGCGCCGCCTTTGGCACTGCCGATCTCGTGGGCATCGATACCTTGCTGCACGTGGCCCAAAATTGCCTCGATTCGCTGCCCAAAGACGAGGCTCGGATGACCTTCGAGATCCCCGATTTCGTTTCCGACCTCGTCGCCGCCGGCCGCTTGGGCCGAAAGACTTCGGCCGGTTTTTACAAGAAGACAGGCGCGGACTTGCTCGTCTACGACGTGAGGAGCAAGGAGTACCGCGCCCAAGAAAAAGTGCGTTTCGACTCCCTGGGCGCGCTCAAAGGCGAAGAAGACCCCAAGAAGCGCTTGAAGAAGCTGGTCTTTTCGGACGACGTGGCCGGCAGATTTGCCTGGACGGTGCTGGCGAAGACCCTCATCTACAGCGCGCGCCGGTTGGGCGAGATCGCCGACGACATCGTCAGCATCGACGAGGCCATGCGTTGGGGCTTCAACTGGGAGCTCGGTCCGTTCGAAGCGTGGGATGCCATCGGCGTTGCCGAATCCGTAGCGCGCATGAAGACCGAGGGACTTGCGATTCCGGAATGGGTGGAGAACATGCTCGCCTCCGGGCGCCCCACCTTCTACGCAGGGGGCCCGGCTGCGCCCAACTACTTCGATTCGGGTGCGCGCGCGCCGAAGCCCGTAGCCACGAGCTCGAAAGTCATTCGCTTGGATTCGCTGAAGAGCGACCCCACGCGGCTGGTGAAGAAGAACCACGGCGCGTCGCTCGTCGACATGGGCGACGGAGTGTTGTGCGTCGAATTTCACACCAAGCTGAACACGCTCGACAACGACGTGATCGCCCTGCTCGCCGAAGCCGCAGACGTCGCCGAGCAATCTTTCCAGGCGATCGTGATCGGCAACCAAGGCGCGCACTTCTGTGCCGGCGCCAACTTGATGTTGATTGCCATGGCAGCACAGCAGAAGGCCTGGTCGCAGATCGAAAGTGTGGTTAGCAATTTACAAAAGGCCACCCAGCGTTTGCGCTACGCCAAGGTACCGGTAGTCGCGGCCCCCTTCCAATACACGCTTGGCGGCGGCTGCGAGGTCGCCATGGCCGCCGATGCCTGTCAGGCGCAAGCCGAGACGTACATGGGGTTGGTCGAGGTCGGGGTGGGATTGATTCCGGCGGGCGGGGGCTGCTTACGCATGGTCGAGCGCTACACTGGTGAGTCGAGCGGAGTGAGCGGGGTGGATTTATTGCCGTTCATCGGTCAAGCGTCCCTCAACATCGCCATGGCCAAGGTCGCCACCAGCGCCGAAGAGGCAAAGGCGCTCAAATATCTGCGCCAAACCGACGGTATTTCGCTGAGCTCGGGGCGCCAGTTATTCGAAGCCAAGCAGCGCGCTCTAGGCCTCGCAGGCGCGGGTTATCGCCCGCCTCTGCCGCCGTTGCTCGCGGCCGCCGGCTACGACGCGGAGAAGACCATCGGCGCGCGCGTCTGGGGCATGGTCGAGGGCGGCTTTGCTTCCGCTCACGACGCGTTGATCGCCAACAAGGTCGCGCACATCTTGTGCGGCGGGCCAGTGCCCGCCGGTACGTTGCTGCCCGAGCAACATTTCTTGGACCTCGAGCGTGAAGCGTTTCTGTCCTTGTGCGGCGAGCAGAAGAGCCAGGAGCGGGTGCAATTCATGCTGATGAACAACAAGCCGCTCCGCAATTGAGCGATCTCGAAGAACGGAACCTCAAATGGCATTCCCTCTCAATGTGATCATCGCCTCCGCCGTGCGTACGCCGGTGGGCCGCGCGCTGAAGGGCACCCTGCGCAGCACGCGTCCGGAAGACTTGGCGGCCGCCGCCATGAATGGCGCGCTTGCGCGCGTGCCCGGTTTGAAAGCGGAAGACGTGGACGACGTACTGCTCGGCTGCGCCATGCCTGAGGCCGAGCAAGGCCTGAACATCGCAAGAAACGCGGTCTTTCTCGCAAAATGGCCGAACACCGTGCCGGCTGAAACCATCAACCGCTTTTGCTCGAGTGGTCTACAAGCCATCGCGCACGCGGCGATGAGTGTGCAGGCGGGCCTCACGCAGGTGTCGGTGGCGGGTGGCGTAGAATCCATGTCCATGGTGCCCATGAGCGGCAACAAAGTGAGCTTGAACCCGAAGCTGATGGACGAATTTCCCGAAGCATACATCGCCATGGGCCACACGGCGGAGCGCGTTGCCGCCCGCTTCGGTGTCACGCGCGCCGAGCAAGACGCCTTTGCCGTGCGCTCGCACGAGCGCGCTTTGGCGGCCATCGCGTCGGGTCGTTTCAACGACGAGATCGTGCCGGTCAAAGCTCGTGTGCTCGAGGGCCAGAGCGTGACCGAGCTCCTGTTCAGCGTGGACGAATGCCCGCGACCCGGTACGACACTCGAGGTGCTGGGCAAGCTGAAGCCCGTGTTCAAAGTGGGCGGCTCGGTCACGGCGGGCAATAGCTCCCCCACGAACGACGGGGCGGCCGCCGCGGGCTTGTTGTCCGCCCGAAAGGCGGCGGAATTGGGCGTGACGCCACTTGGCCGCATGCGCGGATTCGCACTCGCGGGCGTCGACCCGGACATCATGGGCATCGGCCCCGTGCCCGCGATCCGCAAGCTACTCGCCCAAACCGGCCTGCGCATCGCCGACATCGATCTCTTCGAGATCAATGAGGCCTTCGCCGCACAAGCCTGTTATTGCGGGCGCGAGCTGGGCGTGCCGGACGAAAAGCTGAACGTCAATGGCGGCGCCATCGCTCTAGGTCATCCGCTCGGGTGCACCGGAGCCAAGCTCACGGCCACGGTACTGCATGAGTTGCGTAAGCGCGGCGGCCGCTACGGCATCGTGTCCATGTGCATCGGCGGCGGCATGGGCGCCGCTGGCCTGTTCGAAATCTGAGTCGGCCGCGCCGTAGACCATCGCCAGGATCCAAGCGCTCCCATCGGCCCTTCCCTCACTCGAGATCATGGTCGTAGCCAACTGAAGATCTACGCGCGATAAACGCCCGATGCCGAGCGTTACTTTTCCGACCTGGACCTTGCTGCCGTTCCCGGCGCTCGTCCTGGCGATCGCGCTTTGCCCGATGGTCCTCCCGCGCCAGTGGGAGAAATGGGGCTTTCAGCTCGCGCTCGTTGCGCTGTGCACCCTGCCGATCTTTTGGTACGAGCTCGCCAGCGGGCGCGCAGCCCAAGCTTGGGCGGCGCTCCGCGGCTATTTCGCGTTCATCATCACGCTCGGCGCGCTGTTCACTACCTCTGGTGGGATAAAGCTCAAGGGCGACATCGAGGCGACGCCGCGAAATAACCTGCTGTTCCTGTTGATTGGCGCCGGCTTGGCCAGCGTCGTCGGCACGACGGGCGCGAGCATGCTGCTGATACGCCCGCTCTTGACGACAAACCGACAGCGCGAGCACCGCGGACACTTGGTGCCCTTCTTCATATTGCTGGTCGCGAACGCGGGCGGCTTACTCACACCGCTCGGCGATCCGCCGCTACTCGTGGGGTACATCGAGGGTGTGCCCTTCTTCTGGACGCTGCGCCTTTTTCCAATTTGGGCGCTGTACCTCGTTTGTCTACTGTTCGCATTTTATCTGGCAGAAAGACGTGCCTACGCCAAGGAGACGGCGCGCGCATTGCACGCGGACCGCGTCGAAGTGGAGCCTCTGTCCCTAGCCGGGGGCATAAATATGGTTTTTTTACTGGCAATCATCCCCATCGCTCTGCTTCCGCAAGGCTTTCGAGAAATGGGCTTGCTGGCCATCGCCTTCGCTTCGTGGCTCACGACGCCGAAAGCCATCCACGAAGCAAATGGATTTTCGTTCGGGCCGATCCTGGAGGTGGGCATTCTGTTCATCGGGCTATTTCTGTGCCTAAGCCCGGTTGAGCACAGCTTGGCCGCTGCCGCTCCGCACTTACCCTTGAAAAGCGCGTGGCAGCTGTTCTGGAGCTCTGGCGCGCTCTCTTCGGTGCTCGACAACGCGCCCACTTACACGGCATTCGCCGCGCTCGCCCGAGGTCTTCCGAAGCAGGCCGCAGCATTGGTCGCCGGCATCGAGCCGATAAAGCTTGCGGCCATCAGTGCGGGCAGCGTGATCATGGGCGCTACCACGTACATCGGTAATGGGCCGAACCTCATGGTCAAGGCAGTTGCCGAAGCTCAGCGCTACGCGATGCCAAGCTTCATTCGATATTTCGTGTTCGCGTTCTTCACCATGCTGCCCGCGCACTTAGTGGTCACGGCCGGCCTGTGGTGGCTCGAGCGCTGAGCGAGCGTCGAACGCGGGTGATTGGCTCGTCCCGGCTCCGGACTCCCGGCTCGCAGCTCGACTTCGCCGGATGATTCACCGGCCATTTATGAGGGCCGTGGCTGGACGTGATTGTCTCAGTCCGGGATCGCTAGGCCGCGGTCGCTTGCTCACATTTTTTTTTTATGTGGCCCACTTGTTAATGAATCAGAAAACAACGGGAAACATGAGCCGGGAATACTCGCACGAAACATCAGGAATTCGTTAGAAGGCGTCAGGCCGGGTCCTGGCGCGGGGCGGTCGTTCGTCCGTCGTGTAGCGCCCAACACCGGAGTCGCAGGCCATGTGGCAACAATACCGGAAGACTGCGATTGGCATTGAGACCGTCGTCGCCAGGACGACGGTCGCGGCGTTGATTGGAAGCTGCGCGCAAGCCCTCCGCGAGCTGTTCTTATTTTGCATGAAAACCACGCGCCATCCTTGGCGCGGGCTGGGCCTTGAGCCTGCATCCCATGCAGGAACGAGGGCGCTTGCTGCGTCTCGGCCACGGCTGATCAGCCGCGACCCGCCAGCCCATTGTTGGATCGACGTTTAACCGAAAGGATCGTGTTATGAGTGCCCTGTTCGAAAGGCCAGCGAAACTCTCGCTCGCACAGAAGTTGTCTCGTCTCGCAGGCCGTCTGCACGACCCCGAGTGGCGAAAGTTCGGCCGAAATCTGCTGCTGGGCAGGTTGCTTGGTCTCGCCGTGCTGGCGGTGGCTCTCTTTGCCGTCAGCTATGCGACGAACATGCTGAGTGGCACGGTCGCCCACGCGGACACGGCGGCCGTCGCCGCCGCCTCACCGGTGCTGCCGGCTGATCTGATCGATCAGGCTAAAAATCCCGTCATCAATCCCATCAACACCATGTGGGTCCTGCTGGGCGCCTTCCTCGTGTTCGGCATGCAGGCGGGCTTCACGATGCTCGAGGCGGGCATGTGCCGGAACCGTGAAACCGTCAACGTGCTCGTCGAATGCGTGTTCGACACCTGTGTTTGCGGCTTGCTCCATTGGGCGTTCGGCTTCGCCTTCATGTTTGGCGGCGGCAACGCGTTCATCGGCTGGCACATGCCGGGCGATCCGACGAAGAGCCTCATCTTCATGAAGGACGTGGGCGTGTTATCGGTATACGGCGCGACAGGTATTCCGATCGTCGCGCATTACATCTTCCAGTTCGCCTTCGCTGACTGCGCGTCTACGATCTGCTCGGGCGCGATGGTGGGTCGCACGCGCTTCATCGGCGATGTCGTCTACTCCATCGGCGTCTCGGGTCTGATCTACCCGATCTTTGGTCACTGGTGTTGGGGGCCGGACGGCTTCCTGGCAACGATGGGCTCCGAGGGCGGCTTTCTCGCCAGCCTAGGCATGAACTTCCACGACTTTGCCGGTTCGACGGTCGTGCACTCGATTGGTGGTTGGGTCGCCATCGCCGGCGCTATCTGCCTCGGGCCAAGGCTCGGTCGAAAGTTCAAGCGTGACGGCGGTGGGCCGATGCTGCCTCACGATCTCACCATCGCGGTCATCGGCGGGCTAATTCTATGGTTCGGCTGGTACGGTTTCAACCCGTGCTCCACGCTCTCGATCATGGACAATGCAGGCGCCGGTCGCGTGGCAATGAACACCACGCTCGCTGCTTGCACGGGCGGCCTGGCCGCGGTGTTCGTCGTGTTCTTCATGGTAAAAAAATGGGACACCGCGGCTCTCGTGAACGGCTTCCTCGCGGGCCTCGTGGCCATCACCTGCCCCTGCTACTGGGTGAGTGACGTTGGCGCTTGTATCCTGGGCGCGGTGGCGGGCGTGCTCGTCATCTTGGGTATGGAGCTGCTCGAGCATCTCCGAATCGATGATCCGGTGGGTGCATGGCCGGTGCACGGCCTCTGTGGTATTTGGGGCACCCTTTCACTGGGCCTGTTCGCCTCTGGTCAGTACTCCGCAGCCGGTTCGAGCCCCACCGGCGTACCAGACATCGTTGCCAAATCACCCCAAGCTCTGACCGGCTTGTTCTACGGTGGTGGCTTGGCGGTATTCAAGGCGCAGTGCATCGGCAGCCTCATCGTGTGCTCGGCGACGTTCGCGGCGGCCATGGCAATGTTCAAGGTGCTCGACGCCATGAAGTTGCTCAGGGTATCGGAGCAGGGCGAGATCGACGGGCTCGACCTCGACCAGCACGGAGGGGCGGCTTACCCCGAGTTCGTCATCTCGACCCTACCTGCGTCGCACGCCATCGGTGCCAGCGGTCTCGTCGACAACTCGCTCGCGCCTGCAGAGTGACCTCAACGGCATCAGTGCGGTAAACGCTGAGCTCGCGGAGTGCCCGGCCAATCTCGATTGGCTGGGCACTCGTGATTTGCGCGTTAATCTTTTGTTTATGTGCAATCAGCTTGAAACGGCCATGACGCACGCGTCAGGCAGGCTCTCACTCGGCTAGGCCAGGTGCAGCGCGTCACGCTGAGTGGCCCACTCCGCGGGCTATTGTTTGGGCAAAAACATTTTTCTCGGATCACGAGCCGCTCACCGCCGAGGGCGCCCCTGGCCTAGTCACCGTTCGTCGACCCGCGCGGGCTCGGATCCCGCGGTTCCCAGGCGTTGCCACGCGAACTGGCATGAGCACTGCAATTCGTGTCGCCATGCCCGAAGAACGAACCAGGCAGCGAGCCCGAAAAGACAAAGCTCAAGGAAAAGCGCCCAGTACTCAGGCTGGGGAATTCGTTCGGGAGGAGCTAGATCACGTGCGCGAAGGCAAGCACGGCGCACGCTCCGCGAAGCAAGCAATTGCCATCGGCCTTTCGAAAGCACGGCGGTCGGGCGTGGATTTGCCGCCGCCTAAAGCTGGCGCAGCCTCGGAGCGCACGCGCAAAAGCGCAGCCCGTGAGACGGCCCGCGCAACGAGCGGAACCGCAAACAAGTCGCCTTCAAAGCAGCGCAGCCGAGCTGCCAAGCGGGCGCTGGAACGAGAAGGGAGCACCGCTGCCTCGAAGACCGCCTTATCGCGCCAGGCGCACGCGGCTGCCCCGCTCGAAGGCGCCCGCGGAACGCAAAGCTGCGGCTCGCAAGGCGGTTGCCACGCGCCGTCGTACCGCCTCCAAGCCGTAGCAAGAGCGAGCGCGCTATAACGTTCAGTCCGCGGCAGGGCCATCCCGCTCGTCGTGAGGCTTCCTCCGCATTTACCGCGCCGGAGCCTGCGGCAACAGGTGCGTGAGGAGCCCGGCCGGCTCGATGAAAGCGGCGTTAGAGGCTAGGGCGCCCGAGTCGGAAGTGGTGAGCCACTCAGCGGTAGCGCCAACTTCGGCGCGGCGACCCCCCTGAGACAAGATGCACCAGAGCGACGAATAGTGAGGCGCCGATGATGGACCACAGCACTGGGAACGGGTGATTGTCGATCGTCACCATGAGCAGCTCGGGTAGACGAAAATAGTGCGCAACGAATGAGCCGATCAGCGCCCCTACGAAGCCCACGGCGATCGATACGAAAAACCCACCGCCGGTGCCGCCGGCGATGGCGCGCCCAATACCGCCGCACACGCCGGCGATGATCAATAAAACCACGAGACCGGTTAGCGATATGTTCATGAGCATCACGTAGCAAGAGACGCGCCGCGACATGCACGCCGCGGGCCCGGGCTGGGCGACTTACTGACCGCGGCTTTGCCGCTCGGCCATGAAAATCACGTGGCGCGCACGTGAGCCCCTACGCGCCGCGACGCGCAGCACTTCGACGTTGAACCCGGCAGCGGCGACTCGCCGCTCGAAGCGTGCATTGGGTCCGGAGGACCACACTGCAAGTACGCCGTCGGCGCGCAACGCGCGATAGCAGGCCCGAACCCCGTACTCACTGTACAGACGTTGATTCTTGGCGCTCGACAGGGCGACGGGACCGTTGTCCACGTCGAGTAAGATCACGTCGTAGGTTTTCGGCGACTGCTTGATATGGTCGAACACATCGCCTACGACGACCTGGCAGCGAGGGTCGTCCAAGGAGTGTTCGTGAAGAGCGGCGAGGTGCGTGCGATTCCAGACCACGAGCTCTGGCACGAGCTCCGCCACGGTGACTTGGGCACGCTCCGAGACCCGATCGAGCACGGCGCGCAGCGTGAACCCGAGCCCCAAACCGCCCACCAAGATCGTCTCCGGATCCGGGCAGCGCTCGAGCGCATGCTCGGCCAGCGCTTCCTCGGAGTCGTGCATGCGGCTCGACATCAGCACGCGGCCATCGACGCGGACGATCCACTCCTCGTCGTGCTTGGCGAGCACGAATTCGCCACCGCCGGCAATCCGCGCGCTATCGATGGTCTGGGACTCGAGCATACGTGTTCTAGACTTGCGCACAGAGCGGCGCTCGCAACAAGCGCCTCATTTCCGGCGGCTCCGTGCTGAACACCGGGTGGGACGCGACGGGCCTCGACCCTACAACGACGATCACACCCGTACGCGTCGCGCCTGAGCCGAGTCACTGGCCCACGATCCGCCGCCAGACCGCAAGGCGCAGGCAGTCGCCGATGCCCTGGTGTTGCCGCCAGGAAGCCTGTGGGAGCGCCGATTGGGCAGTCGTGGTTCCCATGCGCGCAATTTCGTAGTCAACCGCCTCGACCGCGGCCGCTAAGGTCGAGAAGCGGCCCTTCGTTCGTCCTTCGAGCAGCACCTCCCAACGCTTGCCACGCCCCGTGCGGCAGAGCACGACGACCTCACTCTGGGCGCCGCGTCGGCGCTCGAAGTGCAACCCAATACCGTGGCGACCGAGCGAAAACCAGGCGTTGCCAGAGATGGCGCGAAGCTCCGGGTCTGGCTTTAGCGTCAGCGGATCGAAGCTCGCTGCGCGCTCTTGGATCTCGGGTAGGGTCAGGGCACCAGCCTCCAGCTCGAAGCCCGGATGATCAAACAAGATCTGCTGCCAGATGCGGCTCGCGCGGCTCGCATCCCCACCGCGCAAATCCAGATCACGTGGCGCACCGAACAACGAGGGCAAGCTGCACAGGCTGAGCTCCGACGCGTCGACGAAGTCGAGGATCAGGCAATCCGCTTTGCCTGGGTGCAACCGTGTCCCGCGGCCCACACACTGAGTGTATAGCCCTTCGGAGCGAGTCGGGCGAGCCATGGCAATGCACGAGACACCGGGGTCGTCGAAGCCCTCGGTCAGTACCGCGACGTTACACAAAACCTGGGTCAGCCCAGCACGGAAATCCGCGAGCGCGCGCGCGCGCTGGTCGCTTTGCAGGTCACCGTGGACGATGCCGGCGGGCACACCCAGCAGATTGAGAGAGCGGCACAAATTTCGCGCATGATTGACCGTCACGCAGAAAGCAATGGTGCGGCGGTCGCGCGCCAGCTCCTGGATCGACCGCGCCACGAGCGCATTGCGCTCTTCGATATCGACTGCTTGCGAAAGTTCTTGCTCGCGGAAATCCAGTCCTTTGGCCGAGAGTCGCGTCAGGTCAGCGCTCGTCGACACGCGAAAACCGCGCAGCCGCACCAGGTAGCCATCTTCGATCAGGTCGGGGAGGGAGCGCGTGTAGACCACGCGTTCGAATACGGCTTCGAGCCCTTTGCCGTCGCCTCGCGCCGTCGTGGCCGTGAAGCCGAGCAACGTGCCGGTCCAGTCGGGATTGAACACACCCAGCTGGCGTAGCACCCGTAAATTGTCGGCGGCGGCCGCGTGATGACATTCGTCGTAGATAATCAACCCAACGTCGCGCCCGAGAATGACGCGTGCGAGCCGAGCCTCGTGTAGCGATCGAATCGAGCACACGAGCACCTTGGCGTCGGCGGGCGCGCGTTCTGCACCGCGTTCGATCGCGACGACGGGCGCGCCACTCGCGGCATGCCGAAGTTTGTCCTGCGCCTGAGACAGAAGCTCCTGGCGGTGCGCCAAGACCAAGACTTGGCGCTTTGCCCGCTCGGCCAATGCCGAGAAGATGACGGTCTTACCAGCGCCGGTCGGCAAGCAAACGAGCATCCGACGTACGCCCATGCGGCGCGCCGCCAACACCGCCTCGACAGCCTCGCGTTGGTAAGGTCTGAGTAGAGTAGGTGTGCGCAAGTCGTAGATCAGGCGTGCGTGTAGACTGGTCTTAAGCAAGCAAGCGAGCGGGCGTTACGTCGTACGGGTTTGGCGCGAGCAAGCTAGAGCAGAAGTAAAAAAAAGACCGCCTCGCCGCCGGCCGAGCTACAATAGAGAATTTAGCAGAGGTCACTCATGCGCTTTCGATATGTCACACCGGTCCTGTTGGGGTTTTGTAGCGTGCTCGCTTGCGGCAGCAAAGACGAGTCGACGGTCGACGCCGCCGCCGGATCCGCGAACATCAAAACGGGCAATGGCGGTGGGCAGATTTCCGGCCCCTCCGGAGGCCTAAAAACCGGTTCTGGCGGCGGCGCGGCCACTGGAGGCCCCGGCGATACGTTCGACCCCGATGCTGCCTGCGCGACGAGCGCGGCCGACGGTCAGCCCGAGCCCGTTGATCTATACTTCATGGTGGACATCACGGGCTCCATGCATTGCCCGGTACCAGACGTTGCTCAGTGCGACGTGGAGCCGAAGATGCCATTCTCGATGACCACGCGCTGGACCGTGGAAAGCGCCGCCCTGCGCGCCTTCATGGATGACCCAGCGAACGCTGGGCTCGGGGTGGGGATACGCTTCTTCCCGAGCAACAACAACGTCTGCAGTGCAGCAAGCTACGTCCAGCCCACTCAGGAAATAGCGCTGCTTCCAGACGCGGCCCGCGCGCTGGATGCCGCCATTGCCCAGCAAGAGCCCGGCGGGAACACTCCGACCGTACCGTCGCTGGACGGCGCCATTCAACACGCGCGAGCGTGGGCAAAAGCTCATCCAACTCACCGTGTCGCCGTGGTTTATTCGACGGACGGTTACCCGATGGGCTGCAACGCCAATACCATCGACGCGGCTGCAGCGCTCGCCAAAGCGTCCGTCGCGGCTCAGCCGAGCATTCCCATCTACGTGCTCGGAGTCGGTCCAAACCTGACTGATCTGAACAAGATCGCGGTGGCCGGGGGCACGGAAAAAGCATTCTTGATCGACACCAAGGCGGATGCGGCAGCCGAGCTGGCCGCAGCCCTGGCCAGCATTCGCACGACGGCGGTGCTCGGCTGCACTTACACCATACCCGCGCCGCCTGCGGGGCAGCTGCTCGATCCAGGCAAAGTCAACGTCACGTACACCGACGCCGCGGGCAAAGTCAGCAAAGTGCTGCAAGATCCAGCGAACACCGCATGCAGCATGGGCAGTGGCTGGCAGTACTCGGCCGACGGCAGCCAGATCAACTTGTGCGGAGCCCTGTGCGACTCCATCAAAGCGAACCCAGGCGGCAAGCTCCAAGTCCTGTTCGGCTGCGCGACTGAAGTCGCGCCGCCGAAGTAAAGCCTCTCGATCGGTGCTAGCCGGCGCTGACGCGAGTCATGAGCCGCTGCCACCCTGAGCGCCCCAGCGCCCGCAAAGTGTGCTTGTTCTTGTCTACGATCAGCGAGGCATCCGGAAACACGGCGACGGCACGGTCGACGCTCACTTCACGCAACAAGTGCAGCATCGGGTAAGGCGACCGCGTAACGCAATTCGCGAGATCGTCCACCGCATTTCCCGCGTAACGGTAGTCGGGATGGAAGCTCGCGATCTGCAGCTCGCCGTCGAGCTCGAGCTCTGTCAGCGCCGCGTCCGCTACGGCCAGAAAATCGTTGTAGTCCAAAAAGTTCAACAGCGCGTGCGGATGGATGAGAAGCGTCGTGTCGAGTGCGATTGGGTCCGCGTTCCGCAGATGCGTCAATTCGCTCAGCAGATCCTCGAGTAGGGTTTCCGGGCTCTCGGCACCGCTCACCGAATATCGAATCTGGTCCTTCACGTGGACTGGTTTCGCAAAAGGACACAGCTCCAAACCGATCACGATCTGGGTCAGCCAGCGGCGAGTCTCGTCGATCGCCGCCTGGTCTTCCGGCGTGAGCTCCGCGTTGGACATACCTATCGAGTAGTGGCAATCAAGTAACCCGGCTAGCTTAGTTTTCGCCCTGCAATGTCTTCCGTGCTCTTCGCACCGGTTTGCTCGATCGCGCCAACGCGGCGCCGGCGCTTTATGTGGGCAGCCTGGTGGACGGTTCCACCGACGCGTGCTCCGTTTCGCAAACCCGACGCCTTCGAAGGTGGGGCCCTCACCCGCGAAGAAGCACGTCGGGCGGCAGAACGAGCGGCCGGGGTAAGCCTCACGGAAATCGAAGACGCCTGGGCGCGCGCCTGGTCCAATCTGTTGCTCGGCAAGCCGCCGTTCTCCTCGCTCGGCGCCAGCGGAGATGGAGGGCCGCGTCCTGCCAAGCCGCCCCAACCCTCCTCGGTTTGGGACACGCTGGGGCTCGCACCGGCGGCCACCGTTGCCGAGATCAAACGCGCTTACCGGCAGCGGGCCCTGCAGGCCCACCCCGACCGCGGAGGGGACGCCGCGGCCTTCCGCGCGTTGCACACCGCGTACGAAAGCGCCCTTCGGCACCGCGCAAAGCGGCCGGCCAGAAAATAATTCGCACCCTGATGCAGAAAGCTCAATAGTTCACGAATTGATCCCAAAATACGATCGTACCGCCGATGTTCGCGACGAAGCGCACGATGCCGTCCGAGGAAATCACCACGGCCAGCCCTTCGGGGTGAGCCGTCACGAAACGGTACGCGGCGCGGTGCCTCGTGCCGACCGAGTTCGCGAGCTCTGGAGCGCGGCGCTCCGCTTCCACATCGAGCGCCTGATGCACCACATCTGGATACGGGAGCTCACCCGACACCTCGGCACCAAAGCCAAGCAGCTCGAAACGCTTGTTGACCACCACCGCACCGTCCACCGCCGCGAGCCCGCTAACCAGCCGGCTGAGCTCGAAGATAGACTGTTCGACTCCGACCACATCGGGTGTTTCGGCTTCCACGAAGCGCTGCACATCGACGGCGCCGTCTCCGTGCCTGGCAAGCGCTTGGAACAAGCGCTCGAGCAACGTTCGGTAGCGGCACCGAGCCTCGTTGTCGCGGAAAATGTACTTCAACTTGAGCGGACAAGCCGCATGGTCCGAGGCAAGGTCGAGCAGGTCTGTATCGGCGAACAACAGTAGACCTCCGTGCCCGGCCTGACGGATCAAGAAGATGGCGCGCCGTATCATGTGCTGCGACACGATGCGCACTAGATCCGAGTTGGCGCGGCTTCCGTGCTCTGCCTCGTCCCTGAGGCGCTGACCACGAAATAGGCGACTCAGCCAAAGGGACATGAAGACGTCGGTGGTGGTCGCCTCGATCATTCCGTGCTCGAGGGACGCCACGAGGTCCGGCCCGGCATACACCCCGATCCGGCCCGCCCCAAGCACGTGCACGACGGGCAGTTGCAGGCTTTCTTGGCGCTTGCGCCGCCCTCCCCAAGTGGGCGCGAGCCAGTCAGCGCCCGTATGCACGATGCCCCACATGGACCACTTGTCGCCTTTGCCGCTGACGCCGATCAGGCTCGAATGGAAGGGCGCGGCGGGGCTCAGCCGGCGCGCAGCTTCTGGCGTAAAGGGTTGGTCTTCTTGAAATTCGAGGCTCAGAAAGTCGCTGGCTGCCGAAGCTTGCGAGACGGTGACGGCGTTCGCGCAGACCAAACGAAAGCGCACGTTCCGACCCTCTTCATGCGCAAGGGAAGCTTGAAAACAAGTCGAGAGAAGCTCGCTCAGCGCGCGACGATCGAGCAGAAGAGGGATTGATGTCGGCCAGTGGTCGACCACGAAGTCTGCAAGCTGAGCCGGGTACGCGTGCACGGGCAGACAGTGTAGCTCAAGCTGAACGGCGAAAACGCGCCCACGCCGGAGCAGACGCTGAGCGGTATGCCGCGCACATCGCCGAAATCGAACGTGGCTCGGACGAGGCTGTGCCGGGCTGCGCCCTCGCGTTCACACGGTCGCGCTCCTCCGCGACGCACGGCCGCGGTGCGACGCACGGCCGCGGTGCGACGCAGGGCCGCGGTGCGACGCACGGCCGCGGTGCGATGCAAGACCGGCTGGCTTGGATCCTGCATCCCGTCGGCCAACGCCATGAAAAATTCGACTATCGACCTATCGCACCCGCTCGAATCGTTCAGCGCAGCGCGTGAGCAGATCCGGCTTAGCCTCCATTTGCTCAACCTGGACGCGCGTCAGAAATGGGAGGAGCTCGAGGGCAAAATATTGAGCCTGGAAAACAAGATTGGTCAGGAGGCCGAGAGCCTGAGTGAGGCGACCGCGAGCGCTGCTATCGACCTTTCTGGCACCGTGAAGCAATTCGTCGACAATCACGTGCGCCACGTCAAAAACTGACGCGCGAGGCGCTTCGACACAGCGCGGCCAAAAACATCAGAGTCGCAGCTCGCTCGGATGGCGCGGGAAGCCAACTGAAAAGCCCATGGTGTAGCGCGCGTTGATTTCGCTCAGGGCGCAAAACCGCAACTGACCGTCGAGCTCGTATCGATACGCGTCGACACCGAACGGACCGAAATAGGTCGCGCGATGCAAAGCGCGCGCGACCGTTTCTCCGCACTCGAGAAGGGCCGTTTCCTCAGTGCGATGAAGGTCAGACAAGGTCGCAAGCCGAATGCCGCGAAAGACACCGCGTGAGCTAACGGACTGCACACACGGTCGCCCGAGCTCATAGCGGCCATCTTGCCAAACGAATCCATGTAAGCTGAGCTCCAACAGCGGCGTGACGAGGGGCTCGGCAAGAACGCCGTCCTGCGCGAGTGATGCATCGAGCCAGGCCCACTGTTTGGTGGTGATCTCGCCGTAAAAGCGCATCTGGCCTCGTCCCGCGAAGGACAGCGGGCGTTTCAACAGCCAACGGCGACCGCCGAGTCGAAACAAATCCTCGAGCTCAGAGCGCTCGGTGAAGTAGTGCTGGTCGGACAAACCCCCGCCCAGCTCGTGCGCAAACAGCCGATGATTCACGCGCCGCAGCGTCTGGGAATCGGGGTGCGGCTCCGCCCTGACACCTGCCCGGGCCAGTTGCGCCGTGGCGAGCGGCGTAGGGCACCACGCGCGGCCGACGAAACCTGAATTCAGTGGCGGCTCCCCGGGTGCCACCACGACATCGCCCGGCCCGAGTAGATCGCGCGACGGTCGCCCAAACTCGGCTAACTGACTCAGCAGTTTTTGCCGCGGCACGTACTCGAGGTCTGGGCGCGCAAGCTCGAGCTCCGCGTCCAGATTCAGTACCCACGCAAATCTCGTCATGCGTCGTGCCCGAGCAGCGGTAGCTTCCGGCCATGACTCTCGGGCTCGTAGGCGCGGAGAGCAGCAATGAACTCGGGGCTCATGCCCGCGCGCTGTCGAGGACCCTCCGCGATGGGACTGCCGTGCATCACCCAGGGCGACAGGGGCGGCGGAAGCGCGGCCGCCCAGCGAGTAAAGTCACAGCCTCCCGTCCAGCGAGCAAACCAACGCGTGGCAAAGCCGACATGGGCGACCTCCTCCCGCGCGATGCGATCTTGAAGCCGCGCGCCTCCCTCGTCGCCCACGGCGCGGAAGCGGGCGGCAAAGTCAGCCGCATACTCCAAGTTAGCCGCTTCGAGGCCCATGCCCATGACGGCCACGAAGCCGAGCTTCGTGGGACAAGTGGGCACGCGCTTCCAAAACCAATCACGTACGCCAAAATCGCCGATGCTCGAGCCCAGGGACGCGATGTGCTCACGATAAAGATTCATGTGGCGGATCTCGTCCAAACAGACGCTCAGGAGCCCCCGCCTAAACTCGACCTCTGCGTCGGCAAAGGCCAAGATCGCCCAACACATCAGCTCGGCTGCCTGAAGCTCGTGATGGAAAAAGGCGTGCAGCGCGCGGGCGCGATAGTGAGGCTCTTTCAAGGCCTCGAGCTTGGGGGTACGTTCCCCACGGCGCGCCGCGCGAAACACCGCAGGCCGCCCGGGTGCGCTCAACCGAAGCGGTTTCGCGTCCGCACGAAAGGACGACGGCGCTGCCGGCGGAGCCAACTTGGTGCGCAGATCCGTGGTCAACACGTAGTGTGCGGCCCACGCTTCCACGTCGGGAAATGGCGAAACCAAAGCATCCTTTCTCACTTCCCTCCTCGTATTGCGCGATCGGGAGCCGATTGGGAGCACAGACTGTGTACGAAGATAATCGGGCGGGGTGGAGAGTACTGCTGCGCCCAGTCATTGACTGGAATGGCAAAATCCTGAGTGCGGCGCGGAACCGGTACTAGTGTCGCGCGCCCGGCCGTGACATGCCCCGTGCACATGTCCACGGTTCCCCCGCTTTATGCCTGTCTGCCGCCCCCCGGTTCCGATGCGGACGCGGCGCTCGAGGGGTTTTTGCGGTACGCGGCCGGTGCGGGGCTGACTCTGTACCCGCACCAAGAAGAAGCGATTTTGGCGGTGATGAGCGACAGCAACGTGATCGTTCATACACCCACCGGGTCTGGCAAATCACTGATTGCCTCTGCCGTGCATTTCAAGGCGCTGAGCGAAGGTAGGCGATCGTTCTATACGTGTCCGATCAAAGCCCTGGTCAGCGAGAAGTTCTTCACGCTGTGCCGCGAGCTCGGCCCGGAGCACGTGGGCATGATGACCGGCGATGCGACGGTGAATCGCGAAGCACCCGTGATTTGCTGTACGGCAGAGATCTTGGCCAACATCGCGCTGCGAAACGGCGCCGACTCGGACTTGGACTACGTGGTGATGGACGAATTTCACTACATTTCCGACAAGGAGCGCGGCGTAGCTTGGCAGATCCCGCTGCTCACCTTGCCTCAGGTTCGCTTCATTTTGATGAGCGCCACTTTGGGTGATGTCAGCGCGTATGAAAAGCTCATCACTCAGCGCACCGGCGCAGAGGTGGTCACGGTGCGTTCAGTCGAACGGCCCGTGCCCTTGCACTTCGACTATCAAGACAAGCTGCTGCAGGAAGCGACGCAGACCTTGATCAATCAAGGGCGAGCGCCCGTGTACATCGTGAGCTTCACGCAGCGGGGGGCCGCGGAAACGGCGCAAAGCCTGCTCAGCCTCGACTTTTGCAGCAAGGACGAGAAAAAGCTGCTTGCCGCCGCCTTGCAGGGCGAAAGCTTTCGCAGCCCGAATGGCAAAGAGATGCTGAAGTTGCTGCGCCACGGCATCGGCATTCATCACGCGGGCCTTTTGCCGCGCTACCGGCTGCTCGTCGAGAAGCTAGCCCAACGCGGCATGCTCAAGCTGATCTGTGGCACGGACACCTTGGGCGTGGGCGTGAATGTGCCCATTCGCACCGTGCTGTTCACCAGATTGTGCAAATACGACGGGGAGAAGGTGCGCATCCTGAGCGTCCGCGACTTTCAACAGATCGCCGGCCGCGCGGGCCGCAAAGGTTTCGATGAAGCGGGCTACGTGGTCGCCCTCGCGCCCGAGCACGCGGTCGAAAACCTGAGGCTGGAAGCCAAAGCCAGCAAGAAGAAGTTCGTCCGCAAGAAGCCGCCAGAGTGGGGCTATGTCCACTGGGACAAGGCGGTCTTCGAGCGGCTGGTCAGCTCTGAGCCTGAACCATTGATCGCCCGCTTCCAGATCAGCCACGGCATGCTGCTCTCGGTTTTGGGGCGCCCGGAAGGTGGCTGCTCGGCGATGAAATCGCTCGTTAGAGACAGCCTCGAGCCCGCTTCACGCAAGCGACAGCACAAAAAGCACGCGCTCGAGCTGCTACGTTCGCTCTGGCAAGCCGGCGTGATCGAGCTTCGGTCGGCCAGCGAGGGTGGCGGCATTCGCTTGAACGCCGAGCTGCAGGAAAATTTCTCGCTTCTGCAAGCGCTCGGGCTGTACGTAGTCGACGCGGTAGAGCGGCTTGCCCCTGACAGCCCGAGCTACGCGCTCGACGTACTCGGCCTAGTGGAGGCCATCGTCGAAGACCCGGAGGTCGTGTTGCGGGCGCAAGTCGACAAGCTAAAGGGCCAGAAAGTGGCCGAGCTGAAAGCGGCCGGGGTCGAATACGAAGAGCGGATGATCGAGCTGGACAAGGTCGAGCACCCGAAGCCAAATCTCGAATTTTTGAACGAGAGCTTTGCTGCTTTCGGCGCTGAGCACCCTTGGGTCTCGCGAGAAGTACTGAAGCCCAAGTCCATCGCCCGCGAGATGCTGGAGAGCCTGCAGTCCTTTAGCGGCTACATCAAAGAGTATGGCTTGTCTCGCTCGGAGGGTTCACTCCTTCGCTACCTCTCGGAGGTGTATAAAACCCTGGTGCAGAGCATTCCCGAGCTCTCCCGAACGGTCGAGCTGGAGGAGCTAATCGAGACGCTGGGCACCTTGGTGCGCGGCGTCGACTCGAGCCTGCTCGACGAGTGGGAGCGCCTGAAAAATCCCGCCTTCATCGCCGCGATCGGCGAAGACGTCGAAATCCCACACGAGGACATCACCAGCAATGCGCGGGTGTTTACCGCGCTCATCCGCAATCTCATGTTCTCTATTTTGCGCGCGCTCTCGGGCCGCGATTACGAAACCGTATTGGACGTGGCCGAGCTCGGCGCATTCTCGGGAGGGCCCCCCGACCTGGAGCGCGCCATTCGACCGCTCTTCGACAGCGGCGCGCACATTCAGCTCGACGCGCAAGGCAGGAATCCCACGCACACCGCGATCGTCAAAGGGGACGAATATTGGGCCGTGACGCAAGCAATCCTGATCGATGGTGAGGTCAGCGAATATGCGTTGCGTGGCAGAATCGATATCCGACGCTCGATCGCCGAACGCCGCCCCGTGTTCTTGTTGGATGGAGTCGGGGAATTCTGAGACCCACGACCAGCGCTCGGGCGCGACGCCGAAGGCTCTGACGAGCCGCTACGCCCGCGTGACCACCAAACCCAACTTTCGAAGAATGGGTTGATGTGATGGTCACCCGGACCGAGGAAGGACACTCAGCCTTCGGCGTCGCGGCCGATTCGGGATGCATCAAACGGCCTGTCTAGCTTGTGCACGTCGCGCGGGCCCGCAATAGTGTCCGCCAATGACCATCGTTCATCGCCTAGAGCGAAGTCAGCGCATCGCGCGTCCGCTCGCAGAGGTGTTCGCGTTTTTTGCCGACGCCGCCAATCTCGAGGCGATCACGCCCAGGTTTTTGCGCTTTCGGATGATCACGCGGCCCCCGATCGAGATGCGGGTCGGCGCGCGCATCGATTACGAGATTTCTCTGCTCGGCGTGCCGATGCGTTGGCGCACGCTGATCACGGCCTGGGAACCCGGCGTTCGATTCGTGGACGAGCAGGAACTGGGGCCGTATGCCTTGTGGCGACACACGCACAGCTTCGAGGCGCAGGGCGACGCCACGCTGATGCGCGACCTCGTGGAATACACCGAGCCCCTGGGCCCGCTCGGGCGCGTGGCCCATGCGCTGTTCGTGGCGCGCGTTCTGGAGCGCATTTTCGACTTCAGGAAAGCGGAGACCGCGCGCCGGCTGGGCTAGAGCGCGAGGCGCCCCACCACCGGCGCCCACGGGCTCACACCGCGCCGGCAGGCCGGTGTGAGCGTCTCGGCCAGCCGAAGAGCGGCCGCTCGGCTCAGTTTCCAGCGGCGGGCACGGTCACCCCGGCCGGTAAGCCTTCGAAACCGGCGACGACGGTCTTGATGCCGCGTTCGCGCATCTGTTCCTCGGCGCGGATCAGCGGATTGTAATTCTGGAGATTGCGCTCGCCGTTGGGCGCGCCGGCTTTGAACCACAAGCGACGCGTCAAAGCGCCGTACATCAGGGGCATGTACGGTAAGAACTCGCTCGAGCCTTCGGTCGAGCGGTGCGAAATGAACACGGAAAATCCGTAGCTTTTGATGTTTTCGAGCGCTTCGTCCAAGCTTTCGACGCCCACCTTCTTGCACTCTTGCAGGATCCAATCGAGGTCGCCGCGCGAGCTCAAAAACTCTTCGACCAGCTCGCCGTCGGCCAGACCGAGCACGACCTCGACGGCCAGGCGCGTCTCCGTGAACGTGCCGGCTTGATTGAGTTTGATGAGCACGCTGTTGCCCGCGCGGTCCGCCATATTTTTGCCGCACAGGTACGGGATGATGAAGCGCAGCTGCGTCACGACCAAATCGTCGAGCACGATCTGCACGCGATCACCGTACTTTTCGTTCATTAGCTTGTGCGCGGCGACGTCGTGCTCGGACCCCGGGTCCTCCATGGTGGCGAAGTTTTCGGAGCTGTTTACGACGGACCCATCGAACTCAATCAGCTCTTCACGGGTTTTGCGCCCGGCGCCTGAAAAGCGCATGTCGTACATGCCCTCTTTGATCAAGTCCTCACCCTTCTGCACCTCGCTGAATGCGTTATCCGTGCCGATAGCGTAGTCACCAATACCCAACTTCAGCTGCCCGGCGCACTCTTTGATGCGCGTCAGCCCCTCGAAATTGTCCTTCACCGGGAAAACGAAGCCACGCTCCTTGGCGGTCCCGGTGGGCAAGCCGTCCCGCACCAGGTTTTTTTCGAACTGTCGAAAGAACTTGGTACCGACCTCGAACACCTCTTTGACGGACGTGGCCTTCATCGCAAAGAAGAACATTTCCTGAATGTCCTGCTTCGTACCCGGCACGTGCTCGCCGCCGCACACCATGTTGAAGGCGATATTCGGGAAGTAAAAGGTTTTGGTCTTCTTGGTAGCAAAGATTTCCCAGGCTTCGAAGCCGCTGGCTTTGAGCAGCGTTTGAAAAAACGCAGTGGACGCCGCAAGGCAAGCGTTGCCCCCCCACAGCTTCTTGTTCGGACCTGCCTTCTTGACCATCGCCAGGTCGAACGCCGAAGCAGCGTCCAAAATGTCCTGGGGTGTCTTGATCGAGACCTTCTTCGGCAGCAGCCGAGCGATGTTCTTGTCGATCGATTCGATGGCTTTGTCGTTCGGGATGTACACGGCCTCGTTTTCACCGTCGGACGTGCCCTTCGGGATGCCATTCCGTTCGGTAATGGTCCACGTTTCTTTGCCGCGTTCCACCTTGGCCGTGATCTCTCCCTCCAAGGTGAAGTTGGCGTACGACGAGAGAATCTCGCGGCCTTTGAGCTTGAAGTTGGAGACGATCGTTTCTTTTGCCATGCAAATTCCTTGGTTCTGAAGCCCGGCGAGGAGTGGTCGCGCGGTGCGCAGTCATAACCGAAATTCCGCCGTTTTTGGTTTGATTTCATGGGCTTGTCAGGCGTTCAGCGCGCCCGAAAAGCAGTTTTTGTCGGCGCAGACTCGATTGTGACGGGAAGATGGGCGACGAAAATTCGCGCGCGCTAAGCCCCTTCGGGCGACCTCACCCGCATCTCTCGGTCGAGGCTCGTGCCGGGTGCCCGGCCGCAGGCCATCGGTGCCACGGTCGCTCGGACTGCGTTTCGGCGCACGGCTGCCGGGGGTTCGCTTCGGTGCTGGATCTCGCTTCGCCTTCGATGATCACCTGCGTGCAAATTCGAGCGAGATGGCGGCCGACGCCACCGCCGAGCGTCAGCTAGGCAGGCACCGCGGTCAGCAGCGCGCGCCACGCCGGGTGTGCGGCGATGAGTGCGAGCGCGCGAACGGTGAGAGTCTTACCGGGCTCTGCGCGCGGCCAAGTGGAAGCACCCGAAGGATGCGGCAACGCGATCACGTCGACGATCAGGTCGCCGCGCTGCACGCTCGCCATCCGACCGATTTGCTCGACGAGCGGTAGCGGCGGCAGAAACTGGGCAATGGCGATACGGCCGACGGGGATGATGAGCCGTGGCCGTAGCAACGCTATCTCTCGCTCCAGCCACGGGCGACAGTTCGCGGCTTCCTCCGGGCTCGGGACGCGGTCGCCCCCGCCCGGATTTTTTCCGGGAAAGCAGCGGCAGACCGCGGCCATGTACACGCGCGCCCGGAACTCCGCCTCGTTCAATCCGAGCGGCGCGAACCATTTGAAGAGCTGCTTACCCGCGGTCCAAGCGAACGGACGGCCAAGCACCGGCTCCTTATCGCCGGGCGCCTGACCGACGAGCAGGATCTCCGAGACCGCGGCGGTGCCGACCACCGCGGGCCGGTGCATGTTCGTGCACGCGACGCAGGCGCGGAGCGCGCGTTGATGCTCTTCGAGAAGCTCGAGCGTTCGAGGTGCCATCGTAAAAGCGTGTTGGAGTTCGGCGCGGCGTGCCGTCGCCCATTGCGCCAACTGACAGCATTCGGCCTTGGCCCCGGCTTTGCAATGGCGGGCGCCGAGCCCCAGACATTGGCTCGAACTCGTGAAGGAGACCAATATGACCTCTTCGAAGAACTGCCGCGTCGCGGCAAAGTGGCTCGGCTGTGGCGCGCTTGCAGTCACGCTCGCTGGTTGTGCGAGCGAGCAGCCCCCCCCGCAGACCGCGGTATCTCAGACCCCGAACACCTACTCCAAGACCGGTGAGGGTACGGCGCGCAACGACGCGGACACCACTATTCAGCTCTCGGACGATTTTCGCCGTCAGTGCCAGCTGCCCAATGCCCCGCAAGAGGCCCCGCACTTCGACTACGCAGACGCCACGCTGCATGCGCGGGGTGCCAACATTCTGGATGACGTTGCCAAGTGCTTGAGCAGCGGACCGCTCAAGGGTCGCACCATGAGCATCATCGGCCGTACTGACCCACGGGGTTCCGCAGAGTACAATAAAGAGCTGTCCGCTAATCGTGCGAACGCGGCGCGCGATTATCTCGTTCAACATGGAGTCACGACCTCGAACATTCGCGTCATCGCCCGAGGCGCGCAGGGCGCCATGGGCAATGACGAGGCGAGCTGGGCCCTCGATCGGCGCGTCGATTTCGAGCTGGGCGACGCGAACGTGGCCGGTAGCGCGGCGGCCAATAACTTGAACGCCTCTCCGAGCCCCATCCTCGAGGGCACGCGCATGGACGGCATGTCGCCCGGAACTGCATCCAAGGTCAAAGCGGGCAGCTACGCCGATACTGCGGAGGGTGGGAAGCCCACCGGGGCCTCGACCTCGGGTTCGAGCAGTGCGGCGACCTCCGCCGCTGCGTCGGGCAGCGTCCATGTGAGCGGAGGCAAGTAAAACGCTCGATCGCGGGCGTTATCGGGCCGACAATTCGTTTAGCAATGCCCGTTCACCGTGAGGATCTTCAAAACGCGATGGCCGAGTTGGCCATCGCGTTTTCTGTCAGCACGAGGCTCCGGCGCGACGCCGCGGGCTCACGGCAATCGTTGCGTGAGCGCGCCGAGGTAGTCGCGCTTGCCGATCGGCACGCCGTTGTGTCGCAAGATCGCGTACGCGTGGGCCGCGTGAAAGTAAAAGTTCGGCTGCACGTGCTCGAAGAAGTAGTCCTTGCCCGTCATCACTTTGCCCTCCCAACGCGGTTGCGTCACTGAAACCGTGCTGCTGCGCTCGAAGTCTTTTTCGGAGTAGCCGTCCAGATAGGTGATCACCGAGCGGACCCGAGCACGGAGCTCGTCGAGCGACTGCTCCGTATCGGCCTGTGAGGGCGCTTCTTTGCCGGTCAAGCGGGAAGCGCCTAGCTTCGCGGTGTCACACGCGACCTGAATTTGGCGCGCGAACGCCAGCTGATCGGGCGCCAAGCGAAAGCCAGCGAACAAGCTCGGGTCGAAGGATTTCTCCTTCGCGTGAGCTTCCGCTTTGTCCAGCCAGCCAATGAGCTGGCCGAGCACCTTCTTCATCTGCAAAAACGATTCGTAATACATGATGCGAGCCTATCCTGTTCTTGTATTCGAGGCGCAAGTTCTGGCCCGCGGCGTTGTCGATGTTTCTCGTTTTTTCTTTCGTTCGCACCGCTCAGGCGATGGCACGCACGACGCCGCCATCCACTCGCAAGGCCGCACCGTTCACCCCGGAGGCACGCGGGCTCGCAATGAATGCGGCGAGCGCAGCGATCTCGTCCGGAGTTTCGAAACGTTGCAGCAGTGAGGAGGGGCGGCCGTGCTTGAAGAAATCGCGCTCCACGTCTTCCGCGCTCTTGCCCTGTTGGGATGCCAGGCCCGCGACAAAGTCGCCCACGCCCTCGCTCTTGGTCGGACCGGGCAGGATAGAGTTCACCGTGACGGCGCTGCCGATCGTCATTTCCGCGAGGCCGCGCGCCACGGCAAGCTGGGCGGTTTTGGTCATGCCATATTGAATCATCTCGACCGGGATCTGCAGGGCGCTCTCGCTGGAAATAAACAAAATACGACCCCAATTGGCGGCGAGCATGGCGGGCAGGTATGCGCGCGACAGGCGGACGCCGCTCAGTACGTTGACCTCGAAGAAGTGCAGCCACTCGGCGTCCGTGATCTCTGCGAACGGCTTGGCTTCGAAGATGCCGAGGTTATTGACGAGCACGTCGATCTCAGGGGCAGCAGACAGCATGCTGGCGCAGCCCTTGGCCGTGCCCAAGTCGGCGGCGACACCTCGCAGGTCCGCGTCGGCGAGCCCGCTTTCGCGAAGCGAATTGAGTGCGCGGGCCACGCGTTCCTCACTCCGCCCGTTGACGATGACGGATGCACCTTCAACGGCCAGCGCCCGCGCGATAGCGTAACCGATGCCCGCCGTGGAACCTGTGACGAGTGCACGCTTGCCGCGAAGCTCTAAATCCATGGCGCATGCTCATAGGCCAAGGGCCCCCGCTGTCAACGCCGCGGCCGCCCAAGACCGGGGCTAACCATTCGATTTCTATGAAATAACTTCAGCGTTCGAACGCGCGACCTCAGCCCGCCACGTTCAGGCCCTGTGGCCAACAACGGAGAAATGCGATAGCCGCTTCCCTTCCGCGGCCGGTTTCGCTACCTGCCCGACTCCCCAATCACCGAAGAGGCCACCGTGGCAACCCGTATTCCGCTCGATCGCATTCGCAACATCGGTATTTCGGCGCACATCGACTCAGGCAAGACGACCCTGACCGAGCGCATCTTGTTCTACACGGGTCGCATCCACGCGATCCATGAAGTGCGCGGCAAAGACGGTGTCGGCGCCAAGATGGACTCGATGGATCTAGAGCGCGAGAAGGGCATCACCATCCAGTCCGCCGCGACGTACTGCGTTTGGAATGGCTCGCAGAAGCAGTTCGATGAGTTCAACGTCAACATCATCGACACCCCCGGCCACGTGGACTTCACGATCGAGGTCGAACGCGCCCTACGTGTACTAGACGGCGCGATCCTGGTGCTCGACTCCGGCAAGGGAGTGCAATCGCAGTCGATCACCGTCGACCGGCAGATGAAGCGCTACCACGTGCCGCGCATTGCATTCGTGAACAAGATGGATAACCCGGGCGCAAACTACGAGCGCGTCTCGGACATGCTGAAAGAGAAGCTTGGTCACCACTCGGTGAACCTTCAAGTGCCGATCGGTTCCGAGGACAAATTCGCAGGCATCATCGACCCGATCATCGGCAAAGCCTTTTACTTCGAGGGCGACGACGGCGAGAAAATCCGCGAGGTGGACGTGCCCGCGGAGTACGCCGAAAAGACCAAGGCGGCGCGCGAGGAGATCATCCAGCGTGTGGCCGACGTGGACGACGAATTAGCCGAAAAATTCATCAACGAGGAACCCGTGTCGGTCGAAGAGCTGCGCGCGGCAATCCGTCGCGCCACCCTCGCGCTCAAGATGACGCCGGTGATGTGTGGCTCGGCGATCAAGAACAAAGGCGTACAACTGTTGCTCGACGGCGTGGTCCACTACTTGCCGAACCCCAAGGAAGTCGTCAACGAGGCCCACGACCAAGACAAGAACGAAGAAAAGGTGGTCGTCGACTCCGACCCGACCAAGCCCTTCGTCGGTCTCGCGTTCAAGCTGCAGCAGGACAAATACGGTCAGCTCACCTACTTCCGCATCTACCAGGGCTCGATCACCGCCGGCGACACCATCTACAACATCTCGAACGAGAGCCGCAAAGTTCGCGTGCCGCGCATGTTCCGCATGCACTCGGAGGATCGCGAAGAGATCAAGACGGCAGAAGCGGGCGACATCGTCGCCTTCTACGGAGTGGAAGCGAGCTCCGGTGAAACGTTCACCGACGGCAAGGTCAATTGGACGCTCACCTCCATGCACGTACCGGCGGCGGTGATTTCACTCGCAGTGGCTCCGAAAGATCGCGCGGCGGAGACCAACTTCTCCAAGGCTCTCAATCGCTTCACCAAGGAAGATCCGACCTTCCGCGTGCACCAAGACGAAGAGTCGCAGCAGACCATCATCAGCGGCATGGGCGAGCTCCACCTCGACATTTACATGGAGCGCATGAAGCGCGAGTACAGCTGCGAAGTCATCGCCGGCAAGCCGCAGGTGGCTTACCGCGAGACCATCACGCAGCGCAGTGAGATCGCGTACACGCACAAGAAGCAGACCGGCGGTTCCGGCCAGTTCGCCCGCGTCAACGGTTACATGGAACCGCTGCCGGCCGACGCCGTCGAGAACTACGAGTTCGTCGACGAAACCACGGGCGGCTCGATTCCAAAGGAGTACATCCCGGCCTGTGACAAGGGCTTCAAGGACGGAATCAAGCGTGGCAACCTGATTGGCTTCCCGGTCGTGGCCGTGCGCTGCGTGATCAACGACGGCATGTCGCACGCCGTCGACTCGTCCGATCAGGCATTTCGCACCGCTTCCCTCATGGGCTTTCGCGAAGCGTACTCGGGCGCCAAACCGACCATTCTCGAACCGATCATGAAGGTAGAGATCTCGGCGCCGATCGAGTTTCAAGGCTCGGTCGTCGGTCAGGTCAACCAGCGTCGTGGTCTGATCCTGGAGACAATCAGCGACGAGAACGTGACGGTGACCTGCGAGGTTCCGCTGAACGCCATGTTCGGTTACTCGACCGATCTGCGCTCCGCCACCCAGGGTAAAGGCAACTTTACCATGGAGTTTGCGCGTTACGCGGCCGTGCCGAAGCAAGAACAAGAAGAGATGATCAAAGTCTACCGCGAGCGCCTCGCCAAAGAAGCGGCCGCCCGCAAGTAACTTCGCGCTTTCCGCGTGGCGCCGAGATCGCCCGCAACGTCCGAAGCCCCGCGCAGTCATTCTGCTCGGGGCTTCGTTCGTCGCGTTGGTTGGGATCGTGGTCACGCAGCACGGCGAGCGGCGGCAAAGCCTTCGGCGTCAAATGGCGTCTCCAGCAGTACCCGGGCGTCAGTGCGCGGTGTTGGCGCTCAGTGACCGGCCCCACCAGATGGGGTCTTGCCTGCGGAGCTTAGCCGAACGCAGCCGCAACCAACTCGAAGGAGCGAATGCGCTCGGCTGGGTCGTAGGCATGAGTGGCCAGCATGACCTCGTCGGCCTGAGTGCTCTCGATTAAGCGCTCGAGGGCGGGGCGCACCCGATCGGGGGTGCCGACGAGCTGCAGCCGACTGAATTGGGCGACGGTCGCTCGCTCTGCGGGCGTGTACACGTGGGCGAGCGCCTGCTCAGGGCTGGGCATTCGCCCTGGGTGCCCTGCGCGCAACTGCGCAAACGAGAGCAACATGGAAGAGGCCATACGCGTGGCGGCTTCCTCCGTAGCTGCGCAAAAGACGGAGAGCGCCAAGATGGCATGCGGTTTATCGAGCGGGCCAGCTCGAAAGCGTTCGCGGTAAACGCGCATGGCATGTTCCGGAGGATCCGGACTGAAGTGACCTGCAAATGCGAAGCCGAGGCCCAGCTCGGCCGCAACGTTCGCGCTGTAATCGCTCGAGCCGAGTAGCCAAATGGGCGGCAACTGCACATCGTCCGGCATCGCGCGCACTTTAGAGAACGGGTGATTTGCTGGTAGCGTGCCATTACCGAACCCACTCAGCTCCGCGAGCTGAGTCAGAAAGTCGTCCGCCAAGGGGGCGCCGCGCGTTCGGCGCAATGCGAGCGCCGTCAGCGGATCGGTGCCCGGGGCTCGCCCGATGCCCAAGTCGATTCGACCGGGGTGCAAGGCCTCGAGCAAGCGATAAGTTTCTGCGACTTTGAGCGAGGCGTGATTTGGAAGCATTACCCCGCCTGCACCCAGCCGCACGCGGCTCGTCACTTGACCAATGTGGGCGATCAAGATCTCGGGCGCGGTCGTGGCGATGCCCGGCATATTGTGATGTTCGGCATACCAGAGTCGCCGAAAGCCCAAGCGTTCCACGGCGCGCGCGAGATCTACCGCCGCCAGTAACGCGGCGTGGCTGGTGCTTCCGCTGGCGAACGGGACTAGATCGAGAGCAGAAAGCGGGAGTGGCATGGCGTGCTGAGTTCATGCGGCCAATTCACGGTGCCGCCAGTGTCAGGCGGTGCTTCCGCGCACGCATCGACCGAAGACGGGCGTCCACGCCGACCGTTCGAAAAATCTGAAGGCCAGCAGCCCGGTCTAGCGAGCCACGCGCGACCCGCAGACCACCACTTCGACATCTGCCCCGGGCGGGGTGACGCCGCTTGGGCCACTTTGACAGTCGGCCGGCGGGGACGACGGCGCCAGCAGCGCGGGCAGCCGTGCATCGGCGGCCCAGACGGCTAACGACAGACCGAGAACGATTGCGACGGGGTGAGCCATGACTGATCTCCTGCGCTAGGCCAGCTTCGACCGGCGAGACACCAATAGTTTGCTCGAATGTTTCCTCTGAGCAACCAAACGTCACGTGGTTGTCACATTGACGTGCACGTACGCGGTGAGACGAAGGGTAAGCGGATGTGCGGAAGTCGCATGAACCCTGCTATAATCAGCGCATGTCGGCGCGCCGGGTCGGTGCTCTCGCTTTGGCCGCGATGTTCGGCGCGTGCTCCAGCTCTTCGTCGTCGCCCCGGCTCGTCAGCGAAAGCGGCGGGGCCAGCGCTACCACCGACGACGGTGGCGACGGTGGCGACGCCGGCGCGGCCGGCGCGGCCACCGTGGAATCAATCGTCGTGTTCGACGACGCACGCATTTCGAGCCTGGACGGCACGCCAAACTTCCAAGAGCTCGCGGCCGACGTCGATTGGTCGGGCGGGCCATACCAAAGCGCAACGTTGATCGCGGATTTAAAAACCACGTGCGTGCCGTTTTCTACTTGGGCGATCAACTCGCCGCCAGCGGGTCAAAATTGGCCGGCTGACTGCGACGCCTTCGACCGAAACTTTGAAATCTCGCTGGAGGGCTCGGAACAGAGGTCTGGCGCTGGTAAAAGTTCTCCTGGGCTCGAGTTGGTGCGGGCCATCACGCCCTTTGGTGGACCCCTCCGCGTCGAGCGCGATCTGACGGCGATCGTCAACGCCCGGCCCAAAGGGGGGCGAATGCATGCACGCATCCCTACTTTTGCGGACCCCGCCGGGCTCGTCACCGGCTCAGCTGCGGGTTGGAATGTGTCGCTCCGCGTAGAGCTCGTGCGCGGCGCTCCGGGTCGCCGCCCGTTGGCCGTCATTCCGCTCTTTTACGGTGACGTGACGAGCGCCGTGGCGAGCTCCGCGCCGTTCACTACCCCGAAAGGCACGCGCACCGCGTTTCTGGAATACCGAACTACCGGGCACGGCCAAGCAGCGGGCGACGCGTTCTCGTGCAATGGCCCTGCCGAAGAATTCTGCAAGCGTCAGCACACGTTGAAGCTGGACGGGGCGATGCTGAAGGCTTTCACGCCTTGGGAAAGTTGCGCAGCCCGCTGCACCCTGTCCAAGACGAAAGGGCCAGGCGGCCTCGCTTACTGCACGGAAAACCCGTGCGGCGCGGTCGCGAGCGTGAAAGCGGCACGCGCCAACTGGTGCCCGGGAACGGAAACCTTGCCGGTCGTCATCGATGCTCCCGCGCTCGCGGCGCCCGGGGCGCACGTGCTTTCGTGGCAAGTCTCCAACGTAGCTGAAGGTGGAAGCGTACGCGTTTCACTCACCTACTTCGCGTTTGGTGATTGACTGAAGGGGCATGCGCGGCGAACGCGGCGCCGCACTCTGCTCAAAGCAGCGGCGCAATCAAGCGCGCTAAGTCGTCAATGACGGAGCGCAAGGCACTGGCGGGCGGCGCGCCAAGACAGCTGCTTGGAAAGGTCTGTTCGAACCACTGGCTCAGCCGCTCAATCTCTCCCGCACCGTTGAAAAACAGGGCGATTTCGTAGTTCAAAAAGAGACTGCGCATGTCGAAATTGGCAGAGCCTACGACACACAATGAGTCGTCCACGAGCAAGGTCTTGGCATGTAACATTTTGTGGAATCGATGAACGGCAACACCCTCCGCGCTCAGGTCGCGCAGGCAGGACGCGGAGGCCAAATCGGACAGCAGATGGTTCGAGCGCGCCGGCGTCAGTACCCGCACTTCCACGCCGCGGCGCACGGCGATGACGAGCGCGCGGAGCAGCGCGTCGTCCGGCACGAAGTAAGGCGTCGCGATCCAGACCCGTCGCTCGGCACGAAAAATGGCGGTCAAGTCGGCGTCGTAAATCGGGTCGCTGGCACTGTCGGGGCCGCTCGGCACGACCTTCACGGTCAGTGGTCCGGGCTCGAGCCGAGCGGTCGCCGACAAGCGTTCCCCGCACGCGAATTCCCAATCTGCCCGGAACACCACGTCCAGCTCGTGGACTGCCTCACCTTCGACCAGCAACGACAGATCCCGCCAGCGCGCTGGATCCGGGCCCGGGCCCATGTACTCGTGGCCCAAATTCATGCCACCGATGATCGCGCGCTGACCATCGAACATGGCAATCTTTCGGTGATTGCGCAGATTATTGTGACCTAAAAACGGCAGGTGCACGAGAGGCATGAAGCGCTCGACCCTGCCGCCAGCGCGGACCAGCTCGCGCAGAGCGGCACGTGGCGCATGGAAGCGCAGCAGGTCATCGATCAACAACCGCACCTCCACTCCGGCTCGTGCTCGCTCGATCAACGCCTCCACGAGCGGACGCCCGGCGTCGTCGTTGCTGAGCACGAAGGTTACGATGCGAATCGTGCGCTCCGCGCCTCGGATCTCGCGTAGAAATGTTTCGAACGCCAGGACCCCATCGTCGAGCCATTGCACATGAGCGAGCGTCGAATGGGCGCGAGCGCCGAGCGCGGCGTGCTGACCGGTGCCGTCGCTCATGGGTTGCGCTCCCGGTTCCAGCCTCCGCTTACGTGCGACGCGCTGCTTCAGCTTTCTACCCCCGAACACCAAATATAACGGAATACCGAAGTAAGGAATCAGGATGATCGAAAGCAGCCATGCGATCGCGGTGCCGACTGGCCGACGGCGTTGGCGGAGCAGCGACAGCACGAGCACGAGCACGAGCACGTTGCTGACGATGGACACTGCATGATGGGTGAGGATCCAATGCGGTTCGAGAAAGCTCATCGTCAAGTTCGCATCCGGTCAGGTCGCGCGTGCGCTGCCTTTCGGATTATGTCCGGATTGTGGCGAGCACGACCGGCGCTCCACCGGCCCAGCCGGCGCATTCTGCCCCGCTCATGACACGAACGCGCTAGTCAGCAGCAAACCACCGTCGTAGCTTCGTGCAAAATTAGGTGAGCGGCGCCGGTCAGCGCTTGTGAAAGGCGAGCGGTGTAGTATTCCGCCGTCCGATCCGTCTAGCTTCGGGTGATCAGTTTTGGAAGCGCCCCGCCGGCGCGGAAAGAGAAGTCGATGTTACGCATGTCCCTGCTGGCCGTTTTCGCGGCCGCCTTTGTCGTCAGCGCTTGTGCCAAGGACAACGACACGCCCGCCGCCGCCCCCGCGCCCTACGCGCCGCCGGCACCGACGACGACCGTTGCGGCGCCGCAACCGGCAGTCATCGCGGCTCCTCCGGCGGCGGCCCCCA
>CAHJWM010000020.1 GCA_903642325.1 Myxococcales bacterium
CCTGCGCGGAAGCTGCGCCTCCGCCCCCGCCGCTCGCGCCCCCGCCGGCCGCGGTCCCTGCGCTGCCGCCGGCGCCCTTACCGCCGCCTCCTGTGCGGGGCACCCGATTGATCACCACGCCATCGTTGTAGCGCATGCTGCCGTCCGTCCAATCCTCCGGCGTCGCGGAAGTGATGGTCAGCAGCGACGAACCGCACAGATCTCCGGCACTAGCGATGATCGTAACTTTGCCAGCCTTCCGCGTCGTGATCATCACGCCACCCGTCGTCGGGTCGGGCTCGAGCTTGACCATTGTCGGATCAGAGGCACTCCAGTTGATGGTGACCTGGGTGGGATCGAGGCTGCTCACCACTGCCGGAATTTGGAATGTGTGCATTCCATCGTAGGCAGAGTACATCGGCGAAAACAGAATGTTCAGCGCACTCTTCGGGCAGCCAGTTGCCGCGTTGCTGGTGCCGCCCGTGGTCGCAGTCGAGCTGTCTCCCGCGCTGTCCGCGTTGTTATTGTCGCCGCCGCTCCCTCCGCCGCCACCGCTTTTGCCTCCAGTGCCGCTGGTGCTCGCCGCGTCGGAATTGGAGCTACTCCCGCATGCGCTGCCGAGCAGTAACGAACCTAAGGCCACAACACGTGTGAGTGCTTCAACGCTTCGAAATTTTGCCATTGAACCTACAGTGTCGAAGGGGCACCCCGATCAGGCACCCCGACACACATCGACAAAGATAGACACACTCAGAAATTGGCGCAGTAAGGTAACTTTCCAGTGCGACGAAGCTAGCGCTATCGGCCCTCTCACATCTCGTTTTATCGAGAACGGGCCGCGCGGGCCCGAGGCCGGTCGGGCGGACGCGTGGGCGGGCGCGTGGGCGGGCGCGCGAGAGGGACGCCTGCGTGGCTGAACACGGCCACGCTGCCTTGAATCAACTTTGCGGCGCCGGGCTCGTCCTCTGACCCGCGTCTTTCCAACCTCGAATGCCGGCTCGCATGACGCTGACGTCGCTGTAACCGACGGCGGACGCGCGCGAGGCCGCTGCGTCGGAGGCGCGGCACTGAGCTCCGCCGCAGTAGAAAACGAGCTTCTCGGTTTTTGCCGCGGGCAATACACTCAGCGGATAGTTCGTGTGGCTTGTCAGGAGCACCGCGCCTGGCAGCACACCGTACTCCTTTCGTGTATCGTCATCATTCGCGTCGAACACGGTAGCGCCCTTATTCTGGATTAGGGTTTGCACTTCGCCGACGGTCACTTCAGCGACTCGCTTGGCTTCCGAAGCCGGCGCGCTGGGCACTGCATGTTCGGTCGACGGCGAAGAATGACAAGCGACGACCAGCGCTGCGCATAGCCCGCTCAGTGAAATGAGTTTTGGAATTTGACGGTTCATATGCGTAGTGTACGCCGGGCTGGGACCGCGCAAGCGAGATCTAGCGATTCGGCGCGAGTCACCGGCGCCTCGCTTTCGAGGCGTTATTGCCGCCGTCGCGCCGTCACTTTGGCGATCGCTCGCGACTCGGGCTAACACGGGCGTCTCGCGTGCTGTTTGCCGTCCTCGTCGCCGTAAGTTCCGTTCTATTGGGGGCGGCAGTGTCCTTCGTCCCGAACCGTTCGAGAACGGTACTCGGTTATATGCGGACTTTCGCGACCTTGGCCGCGCTGGCAGTGGTCGTCACGCATCTGCTACCCGAAGCACTACGGCAGCTCGGGCTGCCGGCGCTGCTGCTCTTTCTTGGCGGCTGGTTCGCTCCCGCCGCCGCGCATTTCGTCGGCCAGCGTTCGACGAGAGGCCGAGTCGCGCACGCGGTGTTGGAGGCCGGCTATTGGGGGCTGGTCGTGCACCATGTCGCCGACGGTATCGGCCTGGGGACGTACACGCGCTTGCCCACGGCTCAGGGTACACACCTCGATGTGATCGTAGCGCTCGCGGCGCACACGGTGCCGCTGATTGCAGTCGTCTCGCTCGCCTATCGAACGACCTACGGCGCGCGCTCGGCCGTGTTGCGCTCGCTCGGTTTGGCTCTCGCGAGCGTGGTCGGGATCGCGTTCTCGAGTCTGATTAGTGCGCAAACCATAGAACGCTTCGCCCCGATCATCGCGGCCGTTGCCGCCGGATTGCTGCTGCACGTGGTCACCCATGACTTGACGGCAGACCAAGCCTTCACGCCGTTTGCGCGGCTCCTAGATCTCGGTGTTGCCGCGCTCGGCGTTAGCGTGAGCTTGCTCGGCGTGTGGCATAGCACCGAGCCGGGCATTCGCGCCTTCGCGCGCCGGCTAGCGGAGCTGAGCGAGCGAACTTCCCTCGTGATCTTGGTGGGTTTGCTGGCGGCCGCATTTTCCTTGCGGTTGCCCGACCGACGTTCGGTGCTGGCGCGCGCAACGCTGCCCGCGGGCGCGCTCGGTCCAGAGAGTGTGCTCCTCACTCTCGCGCTGTTGGGTTTCACTGGCGGAGGTTTGCGCTTGCTTCTGACGGGCGCCGCGGTTGCCGCCCGCGGCCTCATGCAGCATGCGCCGATGCCCGAAGAGCTCATTACGGATCCTCCGTGGCGGGCTCGCGCGCTGGAGGCGCTCGAGCGTTCCGGGCCCTGGCTCGTGCTCGGACTGCTGTTTGGCGCGCTGTTATCCACGGCACCGGTGAACGCGGCGGCGCTGCGATCAGCGAACCTTTCTAGCCTGCTCGCCATCGCGTTGGTCGCAAATTTGACGCCCATGGCGGCGCCGGCCGCAGTTCTCATCGCCACCGGTCTGAGCGCGATCGGTTTTTCATCGGGCGCCAGCCTACTGTTTGCGACGCTCGCGCCGATCTGCGCCTTGCTGGGACCTGCTCTGTGGGTACGTTTGCTGGCGAGTGGCGTGTGCATGGCGGCCGCGGCGGCCAGTGACGGGCTGGGCCTTTCGGCTAGTGCGCTGGATGGCTCGCTCTCCGCTGGAGGCTTCGGCGCCCGCGCCGCGGTTGCCCTGGCTTTGCTTTTTCTCTTCGGGATCTGGCAGCGAGGCGCGCGGCTCTGGCTATCGACGATCGTGCCGCCGGCGCCGCACGAGCATGAGCACGCCCACGACGTGCACGGCCCTCATTCGTAACTCAATGGCCGCCTACGCAACGTCAGTGGATCAGCAGGCCATAAGGCAGGGCCACGGCCATGTGCTCATGGCCCGCCAAGGGCGAGAAGGCTGCGACGACTGCGCGCAGCTCGAGCGGCACGTCCGCCAATGGGTTCGCAGTAGCGCTCAGGCGGGCAAATGCTGCGGCGGCCTCCGCGTCGCTGGCGTCGTCGGATACGAGCAGGCTGTCGAGTAAGCCTTCGCGACCGCCTTCGACCGTTATGGGTATCTCCGCGTCGACGTGCGCCGCTTTACGCGCGGCAGCCAACGCCTCCGATAGACCACCGATCTCGTCAATCAGCCCACGCCCCAACCCTTGATCCCCGCTCCAGATGTGGCCCTCCGCAGAGGCGCGCACCTTCTCGACTTCCATATGACGAGCGTGTGCCACCCGGGCGAGGAACAGATCATAGATGCCTTGCATCTGCGCGCGCACACGCTCGCGGGTCGCGTCATCCCACGCCGTGAGCGGTGAATTGAACGCGGCGCGCTCGGCCGCCCCAAGCTCGGGGCTCGCGGCGAACGTTTCGGCATGCACTCCGAATTGCTCGAGCGCAGGTGCCACATTGATCTTACCCCCAAAGACGCCGATGGAGCCGACGATACTGGTACGTTCGGCGAAGATGCGCTGGCCCGCGCAGGCAATGTAATAGCCTCCACTAGCCGCCATGTTGCCCACCGAAACGATGATCGGTTTCTTTTTTCGCAGCTCCATCATTTCGTGCCAAATCAAGTCGCTCGCGAGTGGCGAGCCCCCGGGCGAATCAATGCGCAGCACGACCGCTTTGACGGAGTCGTCGTTTTGCATGCGGCGTAGTGTCTTGCAGAGTGCGCTAGCGGTGATGCCCCCTTGCTGCAAGGGTCCGCCTGACTCCAGGGTGATCGCGCCCTCCGCAGGCACCACCGCAACGTGGGGTTTGTGCTCGCGGGAGCTACTCGAGCCGGCGAGCATGCGCAGCAGCTGGCCAATGTCGAAGCCGCGCCCGGTCTGTGCGCGCGGTCCAAAAATCGCCTCGACTGCGCTGACCTTCGCGGCCTTTTTCGCGGCTTCCAGGGCTTCGTTCTCGAAGCCGATCTCATCGACCAAGCCTCGCCCCAACGCCTCGCCCGCGCTGAACGGGCCGTGCTCGAGAGCGCCACGCAAGGCGTCGTTCTTGCGTACCTCGTTGCTCTCGTCGAGCCAGGCGCCCCGGATCGCGGCCAGCGTTTCGACGAGTGATGCCCGCGCTTCTTCGCTTGGCCCCTCACGCGTCAGGGGCTCGGCTCCGCTCTTGAACTTGCCCATATGCAAGAAGTCGACATCGACCTTCAGCTTGGCGAAGATACTGTGCAGGTACACCATCTGCGCGGCGATACCGATGGTCGAGACCTCACCAGCTGGGCTCAGCCAAACCTTGCCGCAACCACGTGACGTGAAGAGCGCGGTCGAGTTGTTCAGCTCGTGCGCGTGGCACGTCACCGGCTTGCCACTGGCTTGGACTTTCCCGAGCAAGCGCGATAGTTCTTCGCTCTGCGACAGATTGAAGCTGGCCGCACCCAAGCGCACGAACAGGCCTCGCGCCTTGTCATCCGTCGCGGTGTGCAAGATAGCGCGGACCAGGCCGGTATACGTTTGCGCGGCTGGCGTATGAAACAGAGCGCTCGAGTCGATGGTCTCGGGCACACCCGCGCTAAGATCCAACTCGATCAGTCGCGGCTCGTCGTCTTTGATCGCGACCACCTTGGGCGAGGCGCTCGAGTCGATGTGCCGCGGACGCCCGCTGCAGGCGACGACCAACAAGGGGGCAAGCAGCCAGCGCGCGGGGAATTTCATTTTGGTTCAGGCACATCCGTGGTGTCGATGCTGGGGGGAGTGGGGCTCGAAGCTTCCGGCATCGAGGAGCCCGCGTCGAGTGAGGCGGCTTCGCCGCTGCTGGCCGCACCTTCGGCAAGACGCGCGCTGGCGTGCGTGCCATATTCGGAGCCGGGGCGAGCCTGCTCGAGCAAGCGCCGATATAAAGAAAGCGCTTCGGCCCGCTCTCCGGCGGCCCACTTTTGGTCGGCGCTAGCCACGAGCGCCGGCAAATACGCTGGATTTTCGAGCAATATGCGATCGTACAGCTTCGCGGCCAGCGCCGGATCGTGACGCGCCTCCGCTACATCGGCCAAGCCGCTCAGCGCCTCGGCGTTCCACGCCTGTTCGTCGACGACCGAGTCATACAATTGCGCGGCGCGGGTCAGGTCACCTTGACGCAGCGCAACCGCTGCCTGCGACAGGCGGGATCTGAAGTCGCCGGTGGCTTCGGGTGCAGGTGAGGTATCGAGCTTCGGTAACGTGCTCAAGTCGAGCGTCGCGAGCTTCGGCGGGGTGCCCGTGCTCACGTCGAGCGAGCTTTTGGAGCGCTGCAAGAAAGCGCGCAGCTCTTCCAGCAGTGGGTGCGGTCGGGACCGACCGTCCACCTTCGCGAACTCGCTGTCTGCTTCGCTGAGCCGGCCGGTGCGTGCCAATGCATAGATCAGCGCTGCGCGCGCTTGTCCTGGGTTACGCTCGGCTGCCGCGGCCGTGCGCAATCGATCGATCACGGCGGGCCAAAGCGGGGTCGGTTCGGCGAGATCGAGCGCCGCAAGCACGTAAGCGTTCTCGGGCAGGCTGGCGTTGGCGCTGAGGGGCGCCAGCCATTCGCGGGCTTTGTCGCCTTCGCCGCTCAGCCGGAGCACGTCGACGCGCGCGCGAAGCAGCGAGGGATCTTCGGGAGAAACCGCGAATGCGCGGTCAACCGAGGACCGGGCCTTGCCCACGCGCCGGCCGAGCTCGCGGTACGTGGCTTGCACGAGGTCGTTCGAGCTCGGATCGATCAGACGCAGCCTGAGCCACCAAAGGTCGGCCCGCCGCGTTTCGAGGCGAGCCAACGCAGTGAGGAGCGCGGGATCCTTTTCGGCGAGCGCCGTCGCTTTGTCGAATTGCTCTTTGGCGCCTTCGAAATCGTCGTCGTCCAGCAGGCGATTGCCGTCGCTCAAAAAAACCGCGACTCGTACGTCGCTCGAGGCTTTGACATCGGCCGCACTCGTGAGCCGCGCGAGGTAGCGCCGCCCCACCGTAGAAGCGAGCAGGCCGAGCACTCCGACCACCACGACGCCGGCAATCCAACGCGAACGCGCGCTGCGCGCATGGCTGTGATCGAGAGCGGGCTCGCTGTGCAGCTCGTCGTATGACTTGAAGCTTTCGCGGATGCTCTCCACCTCGATCGGCGGCAGATTGCGCGGCGACGAGACAGGCGCCCGTAGGCCCGGCGGTACCTCGAGCGTGGAATCGAAGGCCACCAGCCGCGACGAGGAAGGGGCCTGCGGCGTGAACGGCGACGAATCGGGTAGGCGTTCGGAGGGCACTTGTGGACCGACGACCGCGGGGTCATCGGCGTGCAGCATCGCGGCATTCGAGCCACCGGGCAGCGTGGCTCGAGGCATGAAAACGCCCGCCAGCGGCGATGGCGGCGCACCAGGGAGCCCTTCAGGCTTGCCCAGTGCTGGGGGAGAATGATCGCCTACCGAGGTGGCCGCCGCTCTCGGCTGCGCGGGTGCAGCGGAGACGGCGGGGGGGGCCACACCCTGGAGCGTTTGCCGCACGGGTGCGGGCTCGCCCGCTCTACGGAGTGCCGGCCCCGCTTGGAACAGCGGTTCGAGCTCTGCGATCGAAGCCAATGCGCGCGGTGGTTGCTTGCCGCGCGACAGCAGGTCGGTCGCGCCTATCTTCTTGTCGGCGATCCCTCGTTGCAGCTCGCGCAGCGACGTATACACGAGCTCACGCCCAGAGCCGGTGCGTACGACCCACCGCTCGGGCGCGAGGCCTTTGCCCGCGCTCGGAAGGATTTTGAATTGGAGCCCACAGTTCGTACACTTCACCGTGGTGCCCCGTTCCGATATCAGGGCATCGTCGAATTCGTACTCGGTGGCGCAGCGACTACAACGAACGTCCATATCGCCCGGGGTGAAGGGTGAAAAAACTTAGCATGCTCGCGAATTTGCCACCGAAATCTTTGGCCCTAGCAGTGCCGTTCGCGCTGCCGTTTTACAGCATAGGCCGCAGAGCGCAGCCTGGTTATTGGAGGCGCTTCACTTGTACCGGGCATGTCGCTTGCTAGGCTGAGTGCTCTACGAGCTTTTATGGAGGCCATCTCATGAAGCGACCGGTGTTGACGGCATTGATATTGTGCGCGGTAGCGGTGCTTCCCGGTTGCCCCATCTACGACCATGACGCCGGCAACTGTAACTCGAGCGATGACTGCGCGCCCGGGTTCGACTGTGACGACCACAGCGGCGACTGTTATCAGCAGACCCCGCGGTCCACCTGCCGAGCGCCGGCCGACTGCAGCGTGAACGAGACCTGCGGTACGGCCGGCCAGTGCGTCACTGGCGACTGCACTTTCAGTGGCTGCGTTCACGGCTACGTCTGCAATTCGAGCTCGGAACGTTGGGAATGCGTCAGGGGAGAGGCCGGCGTCGCCGGCGCCCCCAACGAGCCCGCTGCCGGTTCAGCGGGCGCTGCGGGTGAGTCGTCTCTCGCGGTGGCGGGCGCTGCGGGCGCGCCCTGAGCTTTACTTCACGACACGCAGGTATGGCGGGAGCTCACGCTTCGGCTTGCTGCCGTGCTCCGTGTCCGCGGCCGCAGCTTCAGGCTTTGGTTGCGCCGCTTTCTTGGCAGGGACGGGAGCGGGCCGGGCTTCCCCGGTCGGAGGGCGACTCGCGGGCACGGGGGCCGACGCGCCCTTCTTGGCGCGGACTTTCGGATTAGCGGGCAGTCGCGCGAGCGATTTTGGCGGCGTAGCTTTTGGTTCCTTGTCGGGCTCGAGCTTGGGTCGCGGCGAGGCCTTCGATGCGCGCTTGGTACCCTCCGCCGCAGCCTTCGCCGCGTCCACCTTCGTTTTGCCCGGCTTGCTCGCAAGCTTCTTGTCCGTGAGCTTCGCCGCAGGCTCGTCGACCGCCTTGTCCGCTGCAGCCGCTTGATCGTCAGCGCCGACGGAGCGCAAGTGCGGACGGGGTTTTTCTGGTGCCTTCTGCGCTTGGGCTTGTGCCGCCACCTCGGCGGGCACGTCCTCCGCCCAGACCATGGCTTGCCCGTTCTCGCCCACCAAAGCAAAGATCGCCGGCCAGGGAATCATGCAAAAAAACGGCGAGCGGTTGAAGCTCAGCGTGCAGGACAAGCCGTGCTCGTCGACATGGAGATCCGGTATCGGAACGGCCATGTTCAGCCCGACTTGCAGCACCAGCTGCGGTTGCTTCTTGAACCATGTTGGCACCTGCACGGCCTCCGCACGCGGATCGAGATGAACGTACATCGACGCCTGTTCGAGCAACGCCAGTGCGACGTCCTTCTTAGGTGGAAGGCGAGCCGTCGGAGCCATATGAGCGACCTTACTTAGCGCCCCCCGCGCGAAATTGCCAGCCGCCGGACCGAGCGCATCAGTCGATCAGGTCCCGCGGACGCTCGAATCCGGTGAGATTCCCGGTAACAGTCAACGATAGCTCGGAAAAACTGGAAATCGGCAGTGCGCACACGATCAGGCCGGCGGTTGGGAGCGACGTGCGCTCGCGGGTCAGCACCAGCGCCAGCGCTTCTAGCCCGGGGTTGTGCCCGACCACCAACACGCGTTCGGCCTCGGATCCTAGCCGCTGTAGCGCCTCCACATACTTCTCCGGGCCGGCCAAGTAGAGCTCGTCTAGCTCATCCACGGTGCCGGCGAACCGTGTCACGCGTGCGACACGGCGGGCTGTCTCGCTAGCTCGGAGCGCGGTCGAGCTCAGGATGCGATTCGGCACGAGCTCCTCCTTGGCGAGCCATTGGCCCATCAGCTCGGCTTCACGCTCACCTCGTTTGGTCAGCGGACGATCGCGATCTAGCCCCTCGTCCTCTTGGCTGGCTTTGCCATGGCGCAGGATGAGCAAGGTTCTCATGACCCCCGACGATAGCGCTCTCTTCGTCGTTTCAGTGCTCGAATGCTAACGTAGGGTCGGAAATGTCTGCCCGTATTCTGGTCGTCGAAGATGAGCCGGCGATCGCAGAGTCGGTGGCTTACGCGCTCGGCCGGGACGGCTTCTCCGTAACGGTCGCGGCCACCGCGAGCGCCGCTAGCGCGCTCGCAGACACGGCAGAGCTGGTCGTTTTGGACTTGATGCTGCCCGACGGTAGCGGCTTCGACCTGATCGCCATTTGGCGCAAAACCAAAAAAATACCGATCATCGTGCTGTCCAGCCGGGATGGGGAGGCGGACCGCGTGGCCGCGCTCGAAGCGGGAGCGGACGACTACGTGACCAAGCCGTTTTCGCCGCGCGAGGTCGTGGCTCGCGTGCGCGCGGTTCTGCGTCGATCGCAAGTGGAGATTCCTCTGCAGGGAGCGCCGGTGCTGGCACTGGACGCAGTCACCCGCCGTGCTCGAGCAAACGGCTCGAGCTTGGAGCTGACGCGCGTAGAGTTCGACGTCCTGGCTTGCTTGTTGGAACAGCCGGGGCGCGTCTACAGCCGCGGCGAGCTGATCGGGAGGGTTTGGGGTGATGGATTCGCGATCACCGACCGCACCATCGATTCGCACGTCAAAGCCTTACGCAAAAAGGTCGCCGAAGCGGGTGCGGAGCCTGGTTTGATCGAGACCGTGCGCGGTGTCGGCTATCGCGTCACGGACGCGCCGAGCAGCCCGCCGTGATTCGCTTGGTCGTCGTTGCGGCGGCCGCCGTCGGGCTGATCGTGTTCGTGGCCTTCGTGGTGTCGCGGCTGTTGCGAACGCGCACGCGCGGCATGTCGATCCGCATGCAAATATTTTTGGCCTTAGCCGTGATCGTTGGCGCCTTCGCCTTTGGGCTCGGGTTGATGGTGATCGATCGCATCGAGGCGAGGGCGGTGCGCATCGCCTCTCAGGCAGCAGAAGACGAAGCCGCGGCATTGGCCGGGATGATGGCCGGCGAGCTCGACCGCACCGGCGTCAGTGTCGCTGACCTGGCGGCACGCCTCGAGCACGAACGCGGTCGCGGCGCGGATCTCAGGCTGATGCTGCTCGACGCTCGAGGCGCGCGCCTGTTTCCGATCCAAGCCCCGAATCAAGAGCGCGGCGTGGTCTCGGTGGACGTGCCCATTCGGCTGCGCGGGGCGCGGGTGGGTGCGGTGCGGGTGGTCAAACCGACGGTCGCGATGCGCAACTTGCTGGCCGACTTTGCGCCCACTGTGTTGGTCATCAGTCTGATCCTCGGTACTGCGGCGGCGCTCGCCGCCGCCTGGATCGGGCGCGCCATCGCGGCGCCGATCGAGGCGCTGAGCGTCTTCGGTGAGCGTGTGAGCCTGGGCGAGCGCGTCGGCGCGCCGCCCATCGCATTTGGTAGGGAAGTGATGCGACTCACGCGCGCCATCGATTCCATGCGCCGGGATTTGGAAGGGCGACCGTTCGTCGAGACCTTCGCTTCCGACCTGTCGCACGAGTTGAAAAATCCCGTCGCTGCCATTCGAGCCAGCGCGGAAGTTCTAGAGGAGAGTGCGCTCGAAGAACCTCTGGAGGCTCGGCGCTTCGTAGCGCGTATTCGCGAAGCGACCGCGCGCATCGAGCGTTTGCTTGGAGAGCTCTTGAGCTTGGCGCGTATCGAGGCGCGCGGCGTAGAGTCGTTCACGCCGGTGGACCTGACCGAGCTCACTCGACGTGCCATCGACTCGTTCGGCGATGGCCAGGCGCGAGTTTCACTCCAGAGCTCGGGCGATACCCGCGTCCGCGGCGACGAGCAATGGATCGTACGGGCTCTGACCAATTTGATCGAGAACGGCCTGACCCACGGCGCCGTCGGGTCGGCGCCCGACGTCCAACTGTCGCGCAGCGAGCAATGGGTCGACCTGCGGGTGATCAGCCGAGGATCCATCTCGCGTCACGTTCGAGAGCGGCTGTTCCGCCGTTTCGTGACGACGCGCTCGGACAAGGGCGGTACTGGGCTCGGTTTGGCCATCGTGCGAGCCGTGACCGAGGCCCACGGCGGGCATGTCGAGTTACTGAATCCAGGACCGCCGGAAGTCATTTTCCAAGTCAGCTTTCCGCCAGCTCGGCGTCGCGCCGCGCAACGACTTCTGGAGGCAGTCCAAGACGCGCGCCAGGAGTTGACGGCCGCGGGCGAAGGCAGAAGCTCGAGCCCAAGGAATATCGTGAGTTAAATTCGACGCTTAGCGTCGCTATGCGAACTCCATGAAAGCTCCACACTGTTTTGGCGCCCGCTGTGGGAAAACGTAGTCAAGCCGCCAACTTGCGTCTGCACGTTCCCGGCCGCGTCTTAACTTCCAACTGCGCTTTGCCTGGCTATGCCTAGGCAGCGGAAAGAGAGCTTTCGTGGTCAGTGGCAACAACGGGTCGAACAGCGCCTCGCTCATTCCCCGCCACGTGGCGATCATCATGGACGGCAACGGGCGCTGGGCAAAATCCCGCGGCCTGCAACGAGCGGAGGGTCACGCCGAAGGCGCGCGCGCGGTGCGCGAAGCGGTGGAGACGGCGACGCGGGTGGGCGTCAAATACCTCACCTTGTACGCCTTCAGCGTCGCCAACTGGGCGCGTCCGCGTCTGGAGGTCGAAGCCTTGATGCGGTTACTCGTGGAATTTGCGCGTCAAGAGCGAGCGGATCTTCGCCAGAACGGCATTCGCGTGAACGTCATCGGCGCGCTCGAAGATCTCCCTACTTCGACGCGCCACGCGGTCGAGGACCTGATGGCATACACGGCCGAGGGTGAGCGTATGACGTTGACGCTCGCGCTCTCGTATGGTGGCCGGCAAGACATCGTGGAAGCCGCTCGCTCCTTGGCCGTGCGCGCGCGCGCCGGCCTGGTCTTACCCGAGGAGATCGACGAGACCTTTTTCCACCGCGAGATGACCACCCATTCGCTGCCTGACGTCGACCTGCTCATACGGACCGGAGGGGAAACTCGCGTCAGTGACTTTTTGCTCTTCGAATCTGCCTACGCGGAGCTCGTTTTCTTGCCCATCATGTGGCCCGACTTCAAGCCCGAAACGCTCACCACTGCGATCGCCGAGTATGGCCACAAAGAGCGTCGGTTCGGCAAAACTTCCGAGCAAGTACAAATGCCGCAAAGTGCTTTCGACCCGTTGGATCGAGTGGGCTAGCGCAAAGCGCGACGAGCTTTCGTCGAGTTGTCACGCAATGCGCGCGGGCGCGTTCCGAGGCAAAGCCGAACGTGACGGCGCACTCAGAGCGAGTATTCGACCGTATTCAGCGAGGGCACCTTTGCCGACCACGTGAGCTCCCGAATGCGGTTTTTCAAACATTCAGCAAGCTTCGGATTCTTTGGGGCGGTCGTCAGATCGATGGCCACCGCTTTGCCGCGCCAGACCGCGACACGCAGTGTGAAGTGCGCCGCGCCTGGCTTGCACGGCGCGTATAGCGACTCCTCCTGAAGAGGCTTGCTGAGCGTTTCCTGATCGAGGTTGATGCGTTCGGCCGACTGCGGGATGGCTTCAATCGCTTCTTCGACGGACATCTCGGGGTTGAAGGTAGGCTCGGGGACCCCTTCTTGGGTCGGGGCTTCGCTGGTCGCGGCGTCGGAGCTCGTTTCGGGCTCTGCGGTGACGGCCGGCGCTGCGGCTCGCTCGGTGGCCGGCGCTACCTCGCTCGGAGCTTCTGCGGTCGGATTGGATCCAGCACAAGCTGCGGAAAAAGACGCGGATAACACGAAGAAAGCGAGCTGACCCCTGAACATAGAGCCACTTTACCACAGCCCACACGCGCGGCTCGGCAGACACGTTTGCCGGAAGACGCTGTCTCGACGCAACCTGACCAGTAGCGCTGAAGTTTTGCAGCTGCTCACGTGGTGTGAGCGGCAACCTTGCCCAGCCACCCTCGCAAAATGTCGCGGCCTACATCGAGCAAGGCCAACTCCGTCCATTCGTTCTTTTGATGAGCTTGCGCTTGCGTCCCCGGTCCGAAGTTGACGGCGGGGATGCCAAGGCTTGCGAAGCGGGCAACGTCGGTCCATGCCTGCTTTGGCTCGACGCTCACGACGCCACTTTCAGCCAGCAGACGCACGAGCGGATGCGAGCGTTGAGGTGCGGCTGATGGCGAAACGTCCGTGAATTCGAGCTCAGCCTCGTTGGCGACCAGACCGCGCACGTAGCTCTGCGCGTCCTCTGCGCTCGTTCCAGGCGCAAATCGATGATTCAAGTTGAGCTCGAACACGTCGGGAATGACGTTTCTACCGCGGCCACCGCTTGCCATCGTGGCGCTGATCACGCTGCGCCATTCCAGATCGTCGACAACGTGCGAGATGGGCGCTTCGGCGGCGAGCCTCGCCAGAAATGACGCGGATTTTTGAATCGCGTTCTCGCCTTGCCAGGGACGGGCGCTGTGGGCCGTCCGGCCGCGGAAACGCGCGGTTGCGTGCAGCGAGCCACCGCAACCCAATTGCAATTTGTTGTCGCTTGGTTCGAGCGCGACGGCTACGTCCACCCGACTCAGCTCGGGGTCCTGTTCCAAAACCGGGCCAAGCTCATTTTCGGCAAACGGGCCTTCTTCACGAGCATAGAACACCAGTGTCACGTCCACGGCTGGACGGTTCGCCGCTTCGGCCAGCTCGAGCATCAGGGCCAAGCCGCTCTTCATGTCCGCGGCCCCCGCGCCGTACAGTTTATTGCCCTCGATGCGGGCAGGACCCTCGTGCTCTGTTCGGACTACGTCTAGATGCCCGGCTAACGCCACGTGTGGTCCGCGGTTGCCACGCGTGAGCGGGACGACGATCGACTCGCCGTAGCGGCGAATCGGCGCGGCGAGCGCCACCCCTTGCAGCCGTTCGCTGACACGGTCGCAAATCTCTCGCTCCTCACCGATCGGTGACTTGATCCGACACAGCCAAAGTAGTGTCTCCGCCAAAGTTTGCATCAGACTGACACGTTGAAATCGCGAAGGGCCGAATTCAAGCTGGTTTTTTTGTCGGTGCTTTCGGTGCGCCGACCGATGATCAACGCGCAGCCGATTTGGTAAACGCCGGCGGCAAATTGCTTGCTGCGCATGCCGGGGATCACGACGCTGCGCGCCGGAACGCGTCCGCGATACTCGACCGGCTCGGGACCGGTCACGTCGATGATGGCAGTCGAAGCCGTCAGCGCAACCCCCGCTCCGATCACCGCTTCACGCTCGACCAACATGCCTTCCACCACGATTGCGCGCGAGCCGATGAAGCAGCCATCTTCGATGATCACCGGCTGCGCCCCCGGAGGCTCGAGCACCCCACCGAGGCCAACGCCGCCGGACAAATGACAATCTTTACCGACCTGCGCACATGAGCCAACGGTCGCCCAAGTGTCGACCATCGTTCCCGAGCCAACGTAGGCCCCGATATTCACGTAGCCCGGCATCACTATCGCGCCCGATTCTATGAACGCACCGTAGCGCACGGTGCCGGGCGGCACGACGCGCACGCCCGCTCTATCGAGGTTTTTCTTGAGCGGGATCTTGTCGTAGAACTCGAATGGGCCAAGCTCGATACGTTCCATCTTCGCGATCCCGAAATACAGCAACACGGCTTGCTTCAACCAAGCGTGAGTCGTCCACTTTCCCGGGCCGTCCTGCGTTGCAACACGGTATTTGCCCTGATCGAGGTCGTCGACCACCTGGGTTACGGCCGCCTTGTATACCTCATCGGCGAGCAACGAACGGTCGGCGTAAGCGGCTTCGATCAGCGGTTTTAGCTCGGATGCGGACATTGGGTCTCAATACGCGGCCTTCCGGACGGTCGCAAGAGCCAGCATAATCCGTCAGCGCGTCAGCTCGCTTCGCAATTCTCCTTCGCTCGCTCGGGAAAGGCTAGGTGCAGGCTCGCAGTCTCCTCTTCCCAAAGCAGAGACACACCAGAGATACGCGCCACCGCTCGCAAACAGCTCAAGGTTGGACCGATCACTCCGCGCGCAATGAGCATGAGATCCTCCCCTTCTCGGGCGGCGCGTCGCTCGATCCCTACTCGGTAACCCCCTGATGAATCTCGGTCGACCAAGACATGAGGCGTGCCCACGCCGCCCTTGGCTACGAGCTCTACTCCAAGCGCGAACAGAGCCGTGATGACGCGCGGGCTCAGCTCAACTTCTACCTTCACCGCGGCGAAACTGACCGTCGCGAGGATGCGTTCGCGATTCCAAGAACCACCGCTCGGCGGTGCGGAAAAGCTTTGGTGCACGAGCTCGAACAGATCCACCGGCAGCGAGCGTTCGGCGACTGCATCAGCCAAAAGATCGAGCAGGCCGCGCGCAGTATCGAGCTCGAGCGAAAGCTTGGTGATGACCTGCTCCAGGGCCAGCCTCGATTTTGCGGTGAGGGGTCGGGGCCCGGCGAGCTCGAGCTCGCCGCTCAAGCGTTCCAAACGAGGCGCGAAGTAGGCTTGCAATGCCTGGCTGGCCTCCGCAAGCTCCGGTCTCACGGCCACCGCACGCAACAAGTCATCGACCGTGCCCTGCATCGGTGCGCAACCAGCGGCGACGTCGGGTAGCACCGAGATTAGCGCTTTCGAGCCAACTCGAACCGAGTGCAGCAGCTCGGCGAAATTGCGCAGCGCACTCATGGCCTCCCGTAACGTACCGCGCGCGGCGCCCGCAGTGCCGAACCCGTCGCTGCCGGATACTGAAGGCGGCTTTCCGCTCTGCATTCGTGTTCTAGGCTAGACCAGTTTCGCCGCAGCGCTGACAAGCAACTCGCAGCCGCAGCGGCCGGCCGATCAGACCAGCTCTGAGCCTTGAAAGTAATAGCTCGTCTCCAGTCGGCCATTTTCGGGGGAATCCGAGCCATGCACGGCGTTTTCCGCAACACTGGAGCCGAATTGCTTGCGCACGGTGCCTTCCGCGGCCTTGGCTGGGTCGGTCGCGCCGATCACGCTTCGAAGGTGTTGAACGGCATTCTCACGCTCTAGCGCAATCAGGAGCACAGGGCTGCGCGTCATGAAGGTGCACAGCTCTGCGAAAAATGGACGCTCGCGATGGACCGCGTAAAACCCCTCCGCGATTTGACGCGCGAGCTGGGCTTGGCGGAGACCGATGATCTGGAAGCCTTCCTCCTGCAAGCGCTGCAGGATGGCCCCTTGCTTTCGCTTTTCGACGGCGTCGGGTTTGATGATGCAGAGCGTGCGCTCGAGAGCCATATCGTTTCTCTTTTCCGGCTAGGGCGATTTGTTCCGCGCACTCATAGCAAGACTCGGCGCTTTGACAATCGCGAAGTGCGGCCGTCCGGCCTCGTGGCAGCGCCCGCATGAGGGCAGCGGGGCCGAATCGAAGGCTAGGCGCGCGCCGAAGTGCGGTCGAGGCGACGAACGCCAACGGCAACGCCAGGTAAGCACGCGCGGCCGAGCTGAGTCTGCCGTGCTCTCGACCCTTACGGCTCGTGCCGGCCGTGAGGGGTCATTGGCGTGCTACGCGCTTGGCGGCGGAAGCGATCAGTGGATTGCCGCGCCGGAAGTCGTCTTGATCTATTTCCCAAATCATCGCACCGCCGAGGCCTTTTTCTTCGATGAAGTCGAGTTTCTGCGCCCATGATCTGGGATCGTCATAGCTGAAGAAAACGCGATTCTTTTCGTCGTATGCGAAGGGCACGTGGGCCTTCTCGTCCCATTCGGCTTTTGCTCGGCCGCTGTTCAGGAGCTCCTGCATCTCGAAGTAGGCCACCAGCCCGGGCTCTTGGGTGCAGCGTTGCTTCGGGCCGCTCGCGCTCGACAAGGTCCCGACCTTCGCCTCTTCCACCCCGCCGAAGGTGTGACCGTAGGCCGCGAGCCCGACGACGATCTTGTCCGCCGGAACCCCGAAGCCCTCGTAAATCGACACGCTCGCGGCGACCCCTGGCCCGAGCTCGGGGTTCGGCGCATTGTGCCCGGTCCGGTGATCCCATGCCCCCGCATAGTCGTAGCTCATCAGGTTTATCCAATCGAGTGAGCCGTGAATCTTCGGCAGATCATACCACTTGATATACACGCCGCTCGGCGCGGCCACGGTAAACAGCAACTCATCTTTGCCGGTAGCCCGCGCCTCGGCATCGAAGCCAGCGCGTATATCATGCAGTAGTTTAACGTAATTTGCCGTATCTATCGCGCGCCCTCCACGCGTCGGCTCGGAGGGATACTCCCAATCCAAGTCGAGCCCGTCGAAGCCGTTTTCTCTGAGGTACTTGATGGCCGACTCGACGAACTGATTACGAGTCGCCGAGGTTTCGGCCATCGCCGAAAAGATCCAATCGTTGGGTGGATCGCTGTGACTCCAACCGCCCACGGACAGTAATGCTTTCAAGTTCGGGTTCTTCTTCTTCAACGCGACGAACCGCGCATACTGTCCGGTTGGCCCGAGGTCGGTCTTATCGAACGGCGCGAGCTTGAAGCTCGGCGCGTTGCGATCTCCGCCATCCACGCGCGCGAACGCGAAGTTCAAATGCGTGAACAAGGTCGGGTCGATATCTTCGACCGTGAAGCGGCACTTCGCGTCGCGCGCGTAGGTCCAGTCGGGAAAATAGCCGACCACGCGTTGGATCGGCCGACGTGCGGCGGGGGCGACGACGTGCCTACCGGGGCCGCTCTCGGTTCGCCCCGTGCTCCTTCCGGGATCGCCCGCTCCAGCGGCGGGCGCGGCGCTCGGAGTGGCGTTCGGCATACTCGTCAGGCAGCCGGACAGGGCCAACGACCACAGCGCAGCGAAACGGCGGTTCATGGCCAGCATTTGAGCGCACCCGCGGCCTTCGGTCTTGTCGACTTCATACCCAGAATATGGCCTTTTTTCGCCACGCGCGGTAGGCGGGGAGCTGCGGAGGCACTATCGAAGCAGGGGCTCGCACAAGTACTGCGCTACTTGCCAGCTGGCGACTAGGGCGCTGGCGTATGCGATGGCCTGGCCGACACCGACCTCGAGCCCCGCGGCACGCCCTGTTACGGCGCGACTGCGTTCGCTGGCGGCCCGGCCGCTGTTCGAGCGGATGGGCAATAACATCACCCGATCGGGTGAGACATCTTTCGTTGGCGGTGGCCGGAGCGCGAGAGGCGGGCGTCGCGTTGTCAGTGACGGCATCTTTCAGCATTCGATTTTCCGCCAACCAACCGCCGAGCGCGCTGGTCTTTCGCGGGTCTTGCGATAGCGTTCCGTGATGGGTGCAACGTTACGTGACCGCCCGCTCGTGGGGTTTGCCGTAGGGCTGGGCTTTGGCGCGTGCGCCGCCACGCCCGCGCCGAGCAAACCAGCGTCGATACCCGCCCCGCATGCAACGATCACGGCCGCGCAGGGGCAGGGTGCGCCTGCGCCACGGCCGAATGCCGCGCCGCGTGGGCCGCTCGATCTCGAGCAGGCGCGCCAATATCTGTTGTCGTTGGTGAATCGCGATCGCTCGGGGTACGGACTGCCACCGCTGCCACTCGATGAAGCGGCGACGCGTGCGGGTCAGCGCCACGCCGAAGACATGGCGCACGCGGGTTACACCGCCCACCTGGGTACGGACGGCTCGGTTCCGGAGCAACGCTATTCAGAGGCCGGCGGCACGGACTTCGTCCAAGAAAACGCGGGATGTTTAGCCGACGGTCGCTCCCGTGTCCTCGAAGCCCCCGCGCATTTCGAAGCGCGGCAAATCGAGCGAGTCGAGCGCGCATTCATGGATGAGACGCCACCACGCGACGGCCATCGGAGAAATATCCTCAAGCCGACGCACAGCGCTCTCGGGCTGGGCATCGCAAAGCCCGTGGGCGTTGATCTCGCGTGTCTGTCACAGGAATTCGTCGATGACTACGGCGACTACGGTGCACTGCCGAGGTCCGCCGCACCGGGCGCGATGATTCACATCGAGGGTGACGTGAAAAGCAGCGTGGCATTCGGCGGCGTTGGCATCGGTCGCATCGAGCTGGGGCAGCCACTCACGGCCGCGTATTTGAACACCACTTACGTGTATCCGGTGCCCGCGCCGCAAGAGTTGTACTTTCCCGCCGGCTTCGTCACGAAGAAGCCGGTCCTTGTCCGCGGCAAACACTTCAGTATCGACGTTCCCCTCGGCAACGCGGGCGAGTCGGGCCGTTACGAGGTGAGCATTTGGGGAAGATTTCCCGGCGCCGGACCGCAACTGGATATGATTAGCCTGCGCGTACTCACTTCCAAGTAGGTGCTTGTGGTCAGGGCTTGCACTCACTACATCAAGCTGAAACCTGGTTGTAAGTGTCACGCGCAATTCCGGTGCGCTCACTGTCTCCTTCACTTTTAGTGAGCTGAAGAAGAGGATAACAGTTACAACTGCTCTAAGGTTCTATCTGTTGCCTGCCGTCGGTTAGACGTCGAGCCCAGTAGTCTTCGGAGCACCTATGACATTAGCGCGTGGTTTTTTCTTCGTGTCTTGGGCCATGAGCTCCGCGGTGCTGAGCGCCGGGTGTGGCTCGGGCAATACGGGGCTTTTTTCCGAGACGACCGCGGGATCTAGCAAAGGCGGTGCCGATGGTGGAGCTTCCAATCCAGGATCAAGCGCGGCGAGCTCAGGTGGCTCTGACTCCGCCGCAGCAGCAGGTGCGCTTGGCGTGGGCGGTAAAGACACCGACGTTGGCGGGGCGAGCGGCGGCGGTGGTGCAGGCAGCGAAACAACCGGCGTCGGCGGTGAGAGTGGCGCTGTGCATGGCGGCGTGGCGGGCTCGGGTGGAACTACGGCAGGCTCCGGCGGAGCACTGGCCGCCATGGGCGGTACAGCGGCGGGCGGTACAGCGGCGGGCGGTACAGCGGCGGGCGGTACAGCGGCGGGCGGTACAGCGGCGGGCGGTACAGCCGCAGGCTCCGCGGGCAGGGGCGGCAGCAGCGTCGGCGGCATGAGCGGCGGCGCGGATTGTCCAGCTGCAGCCCCGACGCCGGGCAACGGTTGCTCCGTGAGCACGCCCGATAGCTGCTTCTATTCAGGCGTTGCCTGCAGTTGCCTTCCTGCTGCCGGACCTGGACCGCTCGCCCATCGGTGGGGCTGCTACGGAGCTCCGGAAAAGTGTCCCGCTGCCGCGCCAGCGCCGTCGTCTCCGTGCAAGCCACCGAGCTTTGGCGCGGAGTGCCCCTATCCGGGCGCCGAGTTCTGCGTGTGCGAGGGAAGGTACGGCAACGAGGACAAGTGGAGCTGTGCGGTGCCTGCGCCCGCGTGCCCGGCGGAAAGGCCGAAAGAAGGCGGGTCCTGCACGGGCGTCCGCGCTTGCAACTATGCGGACCGCGCGTGCTTCTGCAATGGGGCCAGCTGGGGATGTGAAGGCGACTGAACGGTGCCAACGCCAAACGGTGCAGCCAGACCGTCGTGCGAGGCCGCCGCACGTTGCGCCGAAGTCGACTAATGTCCCGGACCTGCGCCGAGAGCGGGTCGAGCCGGCGCGAGCGGCTTCCAGCTCCGTTCAGCAGCCAGACTGAGGCCTCTAGTTTTCGAGCAAGCTCCGTAGCGTCGTTCCCATATCGCTCGGGGTTGGCGCAACGCGCACCCCCGCCGCCTCCAACGCGGCGATCTTGTCCTTCGCCGTGCCCTTGCCGCCGCTGATGATGGCACCCGCGTGGCCCATCCGCTTGCCAGGCGGCGCGGTCGTGCCGGCAATGAAGCCCGCGACCGGCTTCTTCATGTGTTTGGCGATGTACTCGGCGCCCCGCTCTTCGGCATTGCCGCCGATTTCGCCGATCATGATCACACCCTCGGTGTCTGGATCGTCGTTGAACAGCTTCAGCACGTCCACGAAGTCCATGCCGGCGACAGGGTCGCCGCCGATGCCCACGCACGTTGACTGACCCATGCCCAGGGCGGTCAATTGCCCAACTGCTTCGTACGTCAGGGTGCCAGATTTGGACACGACTCCGTATTTCCCGATGCGGTGAATATGCCCCGGCATAATGCCAATTTTGCACGCGCCCGGGGTGATGATGCCTGGACAGTTCGGGCCGATCAGACGCCCCTTCCGGCCCTCGATCACGCGCCGCACGCGGAGCATGTCCATCACCGGGATGCCCTCGGTGATGCACACCACGAGCGCGAGCTCGGCGTCGAACGCTTCCAAGATAGAGTCGGCCGCGCCGAGCGGCGGCACGAAGATGCAGGAGGTGTTAGCGCCAGTTTGCTTCACCGCGTCGGCAACCGTGTCGAACACCGGCACAACGACCTTCTTACCGTCCGGTCCTGCGGCTTCGAACTGCTCCCCACCGCGGTTGGGTGTCACCCCTGCCACGATTTGCGTGCCGTAAGCGATGCATTGCTTGGCGTGGAACGAGCCTGCCGAGCCGGTGATCCCTTGAACCAGGACCTTGGTGTTCTTGTCGACCAGAATTGCCATGCTCTTGAACCCTATTCACGCAGCGCGCACGGCGGCGACGATTTTCTTGGCCCCGTCCGACATCGTGTCGGCGGCCTGAATTGAAAGCCCGCTATCTTTTAGGATTTGCTTACCTAGATCCACGTTCGTACCTTCCAAGCGGACGACGAGCGGCACTTTGAGGCCCAGCTCTTTGGTGGCCGCGACCACGCCTTCCGCAATCACGTCGCACTTCATGATCCCGCCGAAAATGTTGACGAAGATGCCTTTGACCTTGGCGCTGGACAAGATCATCGAGAACGCTTTTTTGACCTGATCCTTGGTGGCGCCACCGCCCACGTCTAGGAAGTTCGCAGGTGCGCCGCCCTCGTGCTTGATGATGTCCATCGTGGACATCGCCAAACCGGCGCCGTTGACCAAGCAGCCGATGTCGCCGTCCAGTGAGACGTAGCTGAGGCCTGCATCTTTGGCCTCGAGCTCTACGGGGTCTTCTTCGGCCTTGTCCATTTGCTCGATCCACTCCTTATGGCGGCCCGAGGCGTTGTCGTCGAAGGTGATCTTGGCGTCGAGCGCGACCACTTTACCGTCTTTGGTGACGACGAGCGGATTGATTTCACACAAGGAGCAATCTTCCTTCTCGAACAGCTCACTCAGCTTTTGCACGAGCTTCACGAAGGCACCGATGGTCTCTTTCGGGCTCGGCGTGCCTTTGCCGATTTCCAGCGCGTAAGCAAGATCTCGAGCTTGATAAGCGCTCAGGCCCGTGACCGGATCCACGTGCACCGTCAGGATCTTCTCCGGCGTATGCTCAGCCACGGTCTCGATTTCGACGCCGCCTTCCGTGGACGCCATGACGGCGATGCGCCGTTCTTCGCGATCTACGACCAGGCCCAGATACAGCTCGCGCGCGATATCGAGCCCTTGCTCCACGTACAGCCGCTGCACCTTTTGGCCTTCGGGCCCGGTCTGATGCGTGATCAGCTGCATGCCCAAGATCTGCGAAGCAACGACTTTGGCTTCCGCCGCGCCGCCTTTGACGACCTTGACGCCGCCGCCCTTACCGCGGCCGCCGGCGTGGATCTGCGCTTTGACGACTACGACCGGGATTTTGGTCTCGTCGATCAGCTTTTGAGCCGCGATTTCGACCTCGGCCGCCGTGAAGCACGGGTAACCCTTGGGGGTTACTATGCCGTAGCGCTGAAACAACTGCTTGCCCTGGTATTCGTGAATTTTCATGGTTCAGGACTTGGCTTTGACGATGTCGACGACTTTTTGCACGCTGTCGGCACTGGTCTTGAGCATGGTTTTTTCAACGTCCGACAGCTCGATCTCGAGGATCTTCTCGACGCCGCCCGCACCGATGACGACTGGTACGCCCAGGTACAAATCCTTGTAGCCGTACTCGCCCTCCAGGTACGCTGCGGCGGGCAGAATGCGCTTTTGGTCGTACAAGTACGCCTCGGCCATGGCAATCGCGCTGGAAGCCGGCGCGTAATAAGCGCTGGTGCCCATCAGGCCGACGATTTCGCCGCCGCCCTTGCGTGTGCGGTCGATGATCGCATTCAGGCGATCTTCCTTGATCAGTTGCTGCACGGGAATGCCGTTGATCGTCGTGTATCCGAGCACCGGCACCATATCGTCGCCGTGGCCGCCGAGCACCGTGGCGCGCACATCCTTGATGCTAGCGCCCACCTCGCGCGCCAAAAAGAGGGAAAAACGGGCGCTGTCCAAAACTCCCGCCATGCCCACGACCTTCTCGCGCGGGGCCCCCACGCGGCGCTTGTACTCGTAAACCATGGCATCTAGCGGATTCGAGATCACGATCACGAACGCGTCCGGGCAGTGCTTCTTGGCGTTGTCGGCGACGTTCTGGATGATAGGGAGGTTCGAGCCAACCAGATCGTCACGCGACTGACCGGGTTTTCTGGGAATGCCGGCGGTGATGATCAGAACATCGACGCCCGCTAGATCCTCCCAGCTCGAGGTCCCCGTGATCTTGGCGTCGCTGCCCGAAAGTGCGCTGGCTTGCTCGAGGTCAAGGGCCTTCCCTTGCGCGAACTTTTCTTTCGCCGGAATGTCGAACAGCACCACGTCTCCGAGCTGCTTCGTCGCGGCCAGGCTCGCAAGCTCACCACCGATGTTGCCCGCGCCGATGAGGCCAATCTTCTTTCGTGCCATGTTCAATAACTCCTGAGTAAATGCGCCGACTTGGCGATTGTCACGCCGACCGCTGGTCCGTACCACTTCTGAAATAAATTACCGTCTTCGCGAGCGGCGGCGCTCGGGCAATTCGCGACGGTTGACGCCTAACGACCAGCGATTAGACCAGGGGCAAGGCCGGAGCAACAACACATCCGCTCAGGCTGAAACTTCGCGAACGCGCGCGCAGTGAGGCCCGGTTTGTCCGTGAGTCTTGGTGTTCGGGGAAGCTTTCCAGGCTGGCGGCGCCGATGCTGGTTGGCGCAGTTTTTGGCGAATACGGCGGAGCGCCAGAACCGGCCTCCAGCCCACATCCGCCTTCAGCTGCGGGCTCGAGATCGATTCCCAACGCGGTTCGGGTCGAAGCACCCGCACTCGACGAATGCGAGGTGCAGCCCGGTCGCCCCCCCGGAGCCCCTTTGGCGCGCTAACACCAACGTTGTCGCGAAGGCTCGCTGCGAGGGCGAGGTGTACACGGTCGTGGGCGGCGTCAGCGACGCTCTGCGGCGCAGAGCCGCGGATGACGACGCACCTCGTGGCCGACTTTCGAATGGCGCGCGGCGCGGCCTTGCACGGCAAAAGCTGCCACCAGGCGAACCCCGGGTCGCCGGACTTCCAAAGTAACTCCTGTCCGAGCACTTGCCTGTGAAGTGAAAATCCAAGAGCTTGGGCGTCGCGCTATAATCGCGGCGTGACCGAAGCGGCCCTCAACGACGATCATTGTTTGCTGTTCGTCTATGGCTCGCTACAACGCGGGCACTCGAATCATCGCGAGCTCGGCTCAGCGCGTTTCCTCACTGAGACGCGCACGGCGCCGCGCTTCGCGCTCCGCGTAATATCGGGTTATCCGTTGCTCGTCCCAGGCGTGCGCTCGGTGCGAGGCGAGCTCTTCGAGGTGCCGCCCGCGCGTTTGGCCTTTCTCGACGCATTCGAAGGGTCGCTGTACGTTCGAACGGAAATCGAGCTGGAAAATGGCGGGCGCGCCCTCGGCTATTTGGCGCGGGACGAAGCGGCCGGGGTGGCCTACGAGGCAGACCATTGGCTCGATCTCAGCCTGATTCGATGTTAATCCCGGGATTCGTAAACGTTCATGGCGGGCAGCTCGAGCGCAGTGAGAAAACCACCATTGCCGCAGCCGGTGTCGATGCCCACCACGTTCTCACCCGCCCAGAGGTCGCTTGGATCCTCCGGCGTGTAGCCGGAGAGCTCGGGCGGTAAGTATTCCGTGCGCGTGTGCCCGAAGACCACGAGCTTGCCCCGGTAATTACGAAAAAAATGCTCGTCGCGCAGCCACAAGAGCACGATCGGGTCGGACACGGCACTGGGGTGGAGAAAGCCTTGTGGCGCGCGCGGTAAGCCAGCGTGAACGTAGATGGCGTGCTCGTCCTCGTACCAATAAGGCAACCCGCGGAGCCAATCCACGACCTCCGTGGGGAAGAAATCACCGGAGGTAAAAATCATGGCCTCGTTCTGCAACGGCCCCTCGTTCTCCTTGGGCACGGCGCCGCCTACGAAGGAGCGGTACGCGGCAAGGCAGCCGTTGCCTGGTGGAGTCACGAACTCGTCCCAACCCCGTTCGATCACGCGCAGCCAGGCGTCTTCATGGTTGCCGCGGAGCGCTACGATCTTGGCGACCGTCTTGTCCTTGAGCGTGCGCACGTAATCCACGACCTGCGCAGATTGCGGGCCGCGGTCGATGTAGTCGCCCAAGAACACGATAGTGTCCTCGACCGTCAGCGTTGGGAGGGTCGACATCAGCTTGTACAGGTGCTTGGTCTCACCGTGAATATCGCCGATCGCGAACGTGCGCTTCGCCATATGCAGCCAAGCTATCACAGCGCTACCCATCGACGAAGAATACGAGGCGAGCGCCCACCGCCGCGCCCATCGCGCCCATCGCGCCCATCGCGCCCATCGCGCCCATCGCGTCCGAGCCGCATCGGTGTTAGGGCGCCGCCCACCAGTGTCTATCGTCACCGCACAAGGAATTCATCGAGCTTACGGCAATCATACCGTGCTGCGCGCAGCAGACTTATCGATTGATCCGGGCGAGCGCATCGGCATCGTTGGTCTGAACGGCGCGGGCAAGAGTACGCTCTCGCGTATCCTGGCGGGAACCGAGCCCGCCGATCTGGGCACAGTCGCTCGGCGCCGAGGTGCCTCGATCGCTTACTTGGAGCAGGTGCCGAGCTTCGAGGGGGACCCGACGGCGTTCGAGGCCGTCACGAGCGGCCTGCTCGGGTGGTCGGACGCCGTCGCACGTCACGAGGCGGCAAGCCTTGCTCTGTCCAGCGGCGTCGGCAACATCGGATATCTGCTGGAGCAGCAGGCTACGGCGCAGGCCGACGTCGAACGGCTCGGAGGCTGGGATCGCGAGCACAACGTTCTCGCGTTCATGAACCATCTCAGCATCCGTCGCCCCGACGCCAAGGTCTCGAGCTTGAGCGGCGGTGAGCAACGGCGCGTTGCGCTGGCCCGCGTGCTGATCTCGAGCCCGGACCTTGCAATCCTCGACGAGCCCACCAATCATCTCGACGCTGAAACGATCGAGTGGCTGGAAGCGTATTTGATTGACGAATACCAGAACGCGATCTTGCTCATTACCCATGATCGCTATTTGCTCGACCGAGTCGCCCAGCGCACCGTCGAGGTCGCCAATGGCGAAGTGTACAGTTACGATGGCGGATACCAGTTGTACTTGGAGCAGAAGGCGGAACGCCTGGCGCACATGGAGCGCACGGAGTCGAACCGGCAAAACTTTTTGCGCAAAGAGCTCGAATGGCTGAGTCGGCAACCCAAGGCGCGAAGCACCAAGCAAAAGGCTCGCATCGAGCGAGCTGAAACCGCCAAAGGCGTCAGTGCTCCCAAGCTCGACCGCACCGCGACTCTCGAGTTAGACGTCGTGCGCAGCGGAAAGACCATCCTCGAGTTGCGCGATCTGCGCGTCGAGATCGGAGGCCGCGTACTGATCCACGATCTGAGCCTATTTTTGACGGAGGGCGAGCGCATCGGCATCGTCGGCCCAAACGGCAGCGGCAAGACTACCTTGCTGAAGACCCTGCTCGGTGAGCTAAAGCCCGCGTCGGGCAGCGTGGTGTTGGGCCAGAACACCAAGGTGGCTTATTTCGATCAGCGTCGCTCGGGCCTCGACGACTCGAAGTCGATTTTCGACAACGTGGCGGGTGACCAATCGAAAATCGAGCTCGGCGGAGAGGTCATCGAAGCGCGTTCTTATTTGGAGCGGTTCGCATTCGATCCTCACAAGCAGCGCCAGATCGTCGGCTCCCTTTCTGGTGGCGAGCGCGCCCGCGTGGCACTGGCGCGGCTTTTGCGTCAGAGCGCCAACCTGGTCATCTTGGACGAGCCCACCAATGACCTGGATACCGCCACCCTGGGCGCACTGGAGAGCATGTTGGTCGACTTCGGCATCACCGCTTTGGTCGTGACGCATGACCGCTGGTTTCTGGATCGCGTCGCGACCAGTGTGCTCGCGTTCGAAGACGGTGGACATGCCACGCGCTACCCCGGTAACTACGAGACTTATCGGCGCTTGCGAGCCGAGCGCGAGAGCGTACCCAAACCGAGCAGCCCTCCCTCGGCGCCGGCGAAAACGTTACCGGTCGCGGCTGTGGCCAAGGACCGCTCCGCAAAGAAAAAAGGCCTCAACAACGTGGAGCAGCGAGAGTTAGGGAGCCTCCCCGACGCCATCGAACGCGCCGAAAGGCGAGTCAGCGACCTCGGCCAAGCTCTAGCCAATCCGAAGACCTATGCGGCAAGCGGCAAAGAAATTGCCAAGGTCGGCGCGGAGCTCGAGCTGGCCAAAGCCGAGGTCGACACGCTCACCCAGCGCTGGGAAGAATTGGAGCGGAAGAAGAGCGAGTGAGCTCGGAGGCTGAGCTCTATGCGCTGACCCACCGGGGAAATCCCGGAGATCTGGAGTTTTATCAACGCCTCTGTCGAGGCGCTCGCACCGTACTCGAGCTTGGCTCGGGCTACGGTCGGGTGCTTGCGGGGTTGAGCGATGGGTCGCGCTCGGTCGTGGGCCTCGAGTGCGACGCGGCAGTCATCGCGTTGGCGCGGCGGAGGCTGCGCGCGTTGAGCCCCGCCCAACGCAGATTGGCGCGCCTCGTCCAGGGCGATTTCCGCCACTTCGAGCTTGCCGAGCGTTTCGACCGCGTGCTCTTGCCCTACAATGCGTTGTACTGCCTGCTTCGCAAACGGGACGCGCTCGCATGCTTTCGATCGGCGCGGCTGGCCCTGAAGCCGCGCGGAGTCTTCGCGTTCGATGTTTGGAACGCGGCTCCACTCGACCGGTCGGCTCGCGCGCGAAACGCGCACGAGAGCGAGCCGATCGTCTGCCTAGCGCACCGCGGGCGCATGTACGACGTGTTCGAGCGCTCGCGCCTGAACCGAGCGAGGAAGCGCGTCGATGTAACTTACGGCTATCGTCCGCGCGATGGCGGCCAAGGGCTCGAGGTCGCCATTCCACAGCGCTATTTTTTGGTCTCCGAAATCGACGAGTTGTTACAGCGCGCGGGCCTCGTCTTGGCGGCGCGCTACGGCGATTTCCGGGGCGGGCGCTATACGGCAAACGCTCCTCATCAGATCGTCTTGGCCCGCACGGGCTGAGGCCACCTCTTCGCCTCAGCGCATGGTCACGAGCTCTTCGGCCGCGGTCGGATGGACCGCGACCGTGCGATCGAAATCTGCTTTGGTAGCACGGAGCTTCACCGCTACGGCAAAGCCTTGAATCATCTCGTCCGCGCCCTTGCCAATCACGTGGACGCCGACCACACGCTCTTCGCTGCCGACGGTGACGAGCTTCATCAACGTGGGCTGTTTGTGCTCAGAGAGGGCATAAAACATGTTGCTGAAGCGCGTAGTATATACTTTTACGTCGTGGCCATGGGCGGCGCGGGCATCCGCTTCGCTCAACCCCACGCTGCCGATCGGCGGATGGCTGAAGACGACACTCGGGATATCCTCGTAGTCGAGTTTGGCATCCGGTTTACCGCCGAAGAGCCGATCCGAAAGCTTGCGCCCGGCAGCGATGGCGACGGGAGTGAGCGTTGCGCGGCCGGTCACGTCCCCGATCGCGTAGACACCGGGTGCGCTGGTGTTTTGCCATTCATCGACCGCTACGTGGCCCGTCGAGTCACACTGTACCGAGGCCGCCCGGAGGTCGAGATCGATCACGTTGGCATGGCGCCCGATGGTCCAGAAAAGTGCGTCGACCGGGGGTAGTACGTAGCCGTCCGAGAGCGTTGCAACGCGCGCTCCGTGCTCTACGCTTTCCACTTTGACCACGTTTACCTCGTGCAACACGGCAATTCCGGCCTGTTCCATGCAAGTCCGCAGGGCATCTCCCAACATCTGGTCGAAGCCGCGGAGCGGTCGCTCGTGGCGCATTGCAACCGTCACGTCACTGCCCAGACCAGCGAGGGCGCCCGCGAGCTCCACCGCGATATACCCGGCGCCCACGATCAACACGCGCTTGGGCAGCGCCTCGAGCGCAAAAAAGCCGTCCGACGTCGAGCCGAGCTCGGCGCCCACTACGTCCGGGATGCTTGCGGCGGAGCCGGTGGCAATCAACACGTGGGCGGCGCTGATCGCCCGCTCTCCGACGCTGACCTCTCGCGGTCCCGTGAAACGGCCGCGCCCAATCACCAGCTCCACGTTGTCTCGCTCGAGGTTCTTTGCGTAGACCTCACGCAGGCGAGCGATGTAGGCTTCGCGGCGTTGGCGAAGAGCGCCAAAGTCATGGCCGCGGACCAGGACGTCGAAGCCGTAACCAGCGGCGGCCTGACAGGCTTCCGCCACCTGCGCCGCGTTCCACATTACTTTTTTGGGAACACAACCCAAATTGACGCATGTGCCGCCCAAGCTGCCTGCTTCGACCAATGCCACACGCGCACCGTGAGATGCGGCGCGACGCGCGGCCGCGAGGCCGCCGCTGCCGCCTCCAATTACCAAGTAGTCGACCCGCTCCATATACCAATGGTCATCGGGCTTTGTGGCAAATTTTGCAAGCTCTCATGCACGAAACCGGTTCCGCTGTGAGCGGCGATGTTAGTTGTGTCCCGTGCTGGCGAACTTTTGAGCGAGAGCGAACACATGGGCCCTCATCGTAGCGTGCGAATTGCAGTGATTGGAGTTGGCCGTATGGGCGCCGCGCATGCTCGCCAACTGGCGCAGGACAAGATCCCGCGAGCCATCCTTTCGGCGGTGTGTGACACGGATCCCGAGGCGCGGGCGCGCTTCGCGGGCGTCCCCGCTTTTTCCGACGGGGCCACGCTGTTCGCGTCCGGCGTCGCCGATGCGGTGTTGATTGCCACTCCGCATTACTCTCACACGCCTCTGGCGATCGCGGCGCTCGGCGCAGGGCTCGATGTCTTGACCGAGAAGCCGCTGGCCGTGCACAAGGCGGATTGTCTGCGCATGCTAGCCGCTTATGACACGCGCCCCAAGGCCGAGCAGGTGTTCGCGGAGATGTTCAATCAGCGTACCGACCCGCGGTTCCTCAAGCTGCGTGAGTTGATTCGAGGCGGTGTGCTCGGCACGTTGCGGCGGATGAATTGGATCATCACCGATTGGTTTCGAACCGAGGCCTACTACCGGAGCGGCGGCTGGCGCGCGACCTGGGCCGGCGAAGGCGGCGGCGCGCTCCTCAATCAGTGTCCGCATAATTTGGATTTGTGGCAGTGGCTGTTCGGCATGCCCGAGCGCATTCACGCGTTTTGCGGATTCGGTCGCTTTCACGAGATCGAGGTAGAGGATCAAGTGACCGCGTACCTCGAATACGCTCACGGCGCGAATGGCGTTTTCGTGACCACCACGGGTGAGGCTCCGGGCACCAATCGCTTGGAGGTCATCGGCGACTTGGGCAAAGTCATTCTAGATAGCCGAGGCCTCGAAATCACGCGTAATCAGGCGTCGGTGATGGACTACGTAAAGAACAGCCCCGATCGTTACGAGCGGCCGCCGTCGACCACGGAGCTGTTGAAGCTCGCGCCGGGCGCCGGTCAGCACAACGCGATCATCACGAATTTCGTGAATGCAATCTTGGACGGCGATGCGTTGATCGCCCCAGCGAGCGACGGTATCCGGAGTGTGGAGCTGGCGAACGCCATGATCTATTCCGGGCTAACGAAGCAGACGGTGGAGCTGCCCCTCGACGCCGCGCTGTACGAGGCCGAGCTCCGCCGCCTGATCGAGCAATCATCCTTCTTCGAGCCTAGGCTTGGGCGTGCTGACCCCGACGGACGATAAGCACTTAATTCCGCTGAGCATTCGCGTTTACCGCGCGGTGCTAAGCCCAAGAATGCCCAGCGAGGCCTTCTGAAAACGCTTACCTCTTAAAGCTCGCACGCTAATGCCGTTCATGAGCGTGGCGCCGCCTGGCGTTCACCATGACCGGTTTTCCCGATGTAGGCGCTTCGCGCTCCCGCCCGCCCCGTGCCATACGCGAGGCCCGAGCCGACGCCTCCGACGTCACCGACAGTGGCGTCTTCCAGTTATTCGAGTCGGCTGTTCTGGTGTTTGCTAGCCCAGGCGGGGATTTGAGCTTGGCTGCCGATGCGCTCGAAGAGTCGGGGTTCACCATGGTGTTCGTGCCCGCCTCGGCGCGCGTCGAGGATCTGGCTTTCGTGCCTCGCTTCGCGATCATCGAGCTTGCCGTGCCTGGTGCGATCGAGCTGCTGCGCAGCATCTCTCGCCCGGACTCGGCCGTACAAGCGTTGGCATTGCTCGGCCCCGACGAGCCGGAGGGCCCAGCCTTGGCGGCTGGTGCGACGCTCACTCTGCGACGGCCATTGTCGACGGAGGACGCCTTGTTCTGTCTCCGACGTTTTCGCACCGATGACGAAGAACGACGTCAGCCGCCACACGTCTTCGACCAAGCGCGAGGCATGCCAAAGGCTATCTTAGAATCGGTTTTGGCGACGATCGGCCATGAAATCAAAAACCCCTTGGCGGCGGCCTTGGCCAGTGTCGAATGCTTGCGTGAGCCGGAGCTCACACGACGCTTGTCCGAGAACGAACGCGCGGCCGCCGTCGACGACGTTGCCATCGCCCTGCGACGCATCAGAGACGTAATGGGTGCGGTTACGTCGCTGGTGCGCGGTACCCAGCCGGTGCTGGAAAAGCTCTTGCTGTGGGACTCGGCCGAGCGGGCGATCGCGACGCTCGACTCGAGCTTGCGTGTGGAATTGGCGGGCGATCGCCACGTTCGCGGCTTCGGCAATGGGCCGTTGCTCGAGCAAGTCATCGTCAACCTACTGCAAAATGCCGTGGATGCGACGAGCGACGCCGAGCATCCTCAAATCCTGGTGCGCGTTTACAGCGCGGCGCACGAAGCACGCATCTCCGTGCGAGACAACGGCCCAGGCGTCCCCGTCATGCTCCGGGAACGCATCTTCGATCCATTCTTTACGACCAAGGGTGAACGCGGCACCGGTCTCGGTTTGGTGCTCGTCCACCACGCCGTAGGGCGCATGGGGGGAACCGTGACCTTGGGACCAACGCAAAGCGGCGCCGTTTTTCGAGTTCGCCTGCGCGGTGTGTGAACGGCCTTTGTAACGCCGCGTGGCTCGTCACTCGTAACACCTAGGTTTCGATTCATTCGCGTGCCGCTCATTGGCCGAGCGCGTTCAAAAAGCGTTCCCCGTAATGCTCCAGCTTGGTCGGGCCGACACCGGAGATACAGAGGAGCTGAGCGCTGTTTTGCGGCTTAGTGCGGGCCATTTCCAGCAACGTGGCGTCCGAAAAGACCACGTACGGCGGTACGCCTCGCTCGCGGGCGATGTCTTTGCGAAGTGCACGCAGGCGGTCGAAGAGCGACACATCGGAGTCGAAGGGAGTCGATTCGGTTGGCTCGGGGCGATCCCGCTTGCGAGCAGCGCGCGCCTGGGCGCGCTCTTCGGCGGTGGCGCGCTTCGGCTGCTTGGAGAAAAGCTCGAAATTCCGGCATACGTCACAAGCGGCCCCACACGCGGCCAGCTCTTCCCCAAAGTAGCTCGCTAGCTGCGCGTGGCGGCACGTGCGCGTTTCGGCCATGCGAAACACCTCGCGCGCCTGCGCGCGCGTTCGATCGGCTTGCGCGTCGTCGTCGGTGTTGTCTGCGAAGCGGTCATAGGCCTTGACCTCCGACCACGAGTACAGGAGCACGCAATCGGCCTCCAAACCGTCGCGGCCCGCTCGCCCTAGCTCTTGGTAGTAGCCCTCGACGGAACGGGGCATGTCGTGATGCACGACGAAGCGCACGTTCGATTTATCGATCCCCATGCCGAAGGCGATGGTCGCCACGACCACGTCGATTTCGTCGTTCTGAAATGCGTCTTGCACGGCCGCGCGCTGGGTGGCCTCGAGCCCCGCGTGATAGTGCCCCGCCCGCACGCCGTGTTTTTTGAGGAACTCGGACACGCTTTCCACCGTTTTCCGCGATAAACAATAGACGATACCGCTCTGACGAGGACGGCTGCGCGCGACGGCCAAGGCGGCCTCCTTGGCAGTGCGGCCGAGCGAGTCGCCTTTGGCAAAGGCGTGCAAGTGCAGATTCTTTCTGAAGAACGAGCCGCGGTAGCGCGCCGGGGAACGCATGCCGAGCTGCTGCACGATGTCCGCCGTCACCTGGGGCGTGGCGGTGGCGGTCAGGGCGAGCACCGGAACGTGGGGAAACTTCGCCTTGAGTCCGGAAAGATTACGATAGGCGGGCCTGAAATCGTGGCCCCAGTGGCTGATGCAGTGTGCTTCGTCGACGGCGATCAGGTTCAATTTCAGCTCACCCAACGCGCGTCCGACCGACGCTTCGAGGCCTTCCGGAGCGCAGTACAAAAGCTCGTAACGACCGGCGCGCAGCTCGGAAACGCGTGCGCGCCGCTCGTCTGCCGAAAGCGTCGAATTCAAATAGGTGGCCCGCACGCCCACCTCGGTCATGGCATCCACCTGATCTTTCATCAACGCAATCAACGGCGAGATGACCAGCGTTAGCCCACCCAAGATGCGAGCGGGGATCTGATAGGTGATGGATTTTCCCGCGCCGGTCGGCATCACCCCGATGCAGTCCCGCCCGCTCAGCACGGTGTCGATGATCTCGCGCTGACCGGGGCGGAAGGCATCGTAGCCAAAGCACTCTTTCAACACACCGGCCGGATCACTCTGCTTGTGGAGGACCGCACCTTCCGCCAAGAGGCTCGCAATTCTCTTCAACATCTCCAAAAGCTCGGGCGGGAATTCCGATGGGTTGCGCTTCCACGCCAAACGAAGCACCGAAAGCTCCGCCTCACAGGCTCGTTGCTCGCCGACCGATAGCGTTTGGGAGACTTTTTCGGCCAGCGCCGCCGTGGTCTCGTGCACCGAATTTCCGGTTAGCTCGCTCAAAATAGGGGTCCGAGCAGGTCGATAGCGCCAGCCGGCCAAGGCTCGTCGGTCAGCGCCAAATGCAGAAGATCTGCCATTTTGCCGGTTTCATGAGCTTGCGTTCCGACGTCGAGGCGACGGATCTCGACATCCAACCCCCGGTAACCAAGCGATGCATAGATGGCGGCCTCTCCAAACAAGAGCGCATGCTTGATTCCGCGTTCGACCAAGCCGCTGTGAGCGCGCTCCAATAAATGGCGCACCAAGCCGAGGCCACGCCGGGAGGCGTGCACGCATACTTCCGCCACGCCGCCGGTCATGAGCTCCGCGCCGCCAACACGGATTCGTTTTTCGTGTACCGCAGCATGAGCCACCAGCCGACCGTCCGGTGCTCGCAACAGGTAGCGGTGCAGCGGCATTTCCTGAGCGTAGCGGCGTTCCCGAAAGAACGCCTGCCAAGGCTGATTGAAGCAGCCACCCAGCAGCTCACGCAGCTCTCGATCGAGTACCGCCGAGACGTCCGGCTCGCGGGTATATTCGAGCCGAAGTGAGGCTAGCGTCGATGGCATCGGCGCGCGCATTCTGCGCTCGAATAGCGGGTCCCGCCAATACCGAAAACTTAGTCATCCACGCAAACGTTTGCGGCTGAGCGGGCGTGTGCCAGGCTCGCCCGACGGTCGGTTCACGTTCGCGCCGATAGGGTCGGGAAACACGCGCCGGAAAATTTGACCGAAAGGGGTGTCTCCGTCGACGACGCTTCGCGCTCGACGCCCTGCAAATCTTCGTTGCGCAAGTCGCCCCTCACGCAAATCGAAGCGCCTGGGTATTGGGCCGGCAAAACGTTCGACGCCAAGCTCGAGCAGTGGATGCCCCGCGCCTCACTCGCACCACGCCGCTCGCGTGCACCGCGCCGCACACCGTGCACGCCGTGCACGCCGTGCACGCCGTCTCGCGGCACTCGAGTCTCACCGAATGCGCGGTGTAAGTGCGACACCTCCAAACCAGCAGTGTCAATGACACGGGGTGTCGCGCGGGATCGATTTTAGGCGAGGATTGCTATAGTCTTGGTTATTTCCAGGGAGACTTATCCGTGAAGCCCAACCGCCTCAGTCAGTGGTTACGTGCGAGCGTCTTGCTAGCCATTTGTTCCTTCACGGCCTACGCGTGTGATGGCTCGACATTCACTGCCACCGGCGGCGGCCATGGCGGCGGCGCCAGCGGGCGGAGCGGGTCGACCGCTCGCGGCGGTGGGCCAAGCGCGGATGCCGGTGATTTCTCGGCGGGCGGTGAGACCGTCAAAGGCAACTGTCGGGGCCCGGAAGACTGCGACGATGGGGACCCGTGCACGCTCGACGATTGCGGAAAAGACGGGATATGTACGATCTCGCCCAAGTGCGGCCCGACAGAGAAATGCTGTGACGGGGCCTGCGGTCAGTGCTGCGGTCAAGCGGACTGCAATGATGAAGTGAAGTGCACGGACGACGTTTGCTTCGCCGGGGCCTGTACCCACGCTGCGAACAACGCCACGTGCAAGGCCGACGAATACTGCTCCGTCACCAACGGTTGCCGCAAGAAGGAGGCCTGCTCGGTCGCGATGGACTGTGACGATGCGGACAAGTGCACGGACGATGCTTGTAGCGCCTCGTTGTGTAATCACGTCGCCACCGCCTGCCCGAACAACGGCGTGTGCTGTCCCGGTGTCGGTTGCGCTGAATGCTGCGATGACGCGGGCTGCAACGACAAGGATCCGTGCACGAAGGACTCGTGCTCGGCAGGCAAGTGCAAACATGCCGATTTTTGCGGAGACGGCAAATGTTGTCCCGCTGCCGACAAAACCTCGGCTACGTGTGGCTCGTGTTGCTCAGCCGCTGATTGCAACGACTCCGTGAGCTGCACCAAAGACTCGTGCGCGCAGGGTGCGTGCGGTCACACCGCCGACCCGGCGCAGTGCCGCCTGGGTTACGCATGCGATCCGGTCAAGGGCTGCCAAGTGACCGACAAGTGCATCAAAGCATCCGACTGCGCGCCGGGCAGCGGCTGCCAGACGGCGTCCTGTGTCTCGGGCAAATGCAGTTATACCGACTGCGGAACGGGGACCAACTGCTGCTCGGACAAGACCTGCAAGGCCTGCTGCGCGGACGCAGACTGCAACGACAACGTGTCGTGTACCGTCGATACCTGTAATGACGGGGTTTGCTCGCACAAAGCAGATCAAAGCCTCTGCGGGAGGGCCACTCCCACGTGCGATCCCGCGAACGGCGGCTGCATTCAATGCACGACCGACGCGCAATGTGACGACAAGAGCGAATGCACCGTGGACAGCTGTGACCTGAGCAGTCACACGTGTAGGAACGTGGCCAAGGTGTGCGCCGCGAAGGGTTTGCTCTGCTGCGGCACGTCGTGCGCCGCCTGCTGCAACAACCTCGATTGCCAGGGTGGCGTTACCGCGTTCATCGCGCCCATTGGCGGAAACTCGTGCCCAGTGTCTACGTGCAGCAATGGCACCTGTGTGACAACCAAGAGGACCTGCCCGTTCGGTAGCAGTTGTTGCGCCTCCGGGTGCTGCAGCATCGAGGTGCAATAACCTCCCACCCCGAGCAGGCCCTCTTACGCCGCGCAGGGCCCGAACCTTCCTCGTTCATGCCCGTTCCGCCTCGCCGGGCAAGTCGCGCGACTCGAGCAGAATCGCCCAACTTGCAATAGACGACAGAACTTTCTCGTTCTTGCGGCGTCACAACACGGATGAACGTTGTTAGCCGCTCGAAGTCCTCTCGTTCTCTCGTTCGCTCCCTACTAGGCCGCCGTGCTGCGTTTCTGCTGGTGCTCGCCAGCGGTTGCTCGCAGACGCCGGCATCACGCGACACGTCCGGGTCAAGTGTGTCGTCTGCAGGCCCGAAAGATGGGCGCCTCGGGCGCCCTGAGGGCATTCCGAGTCTCGCCCAGCCGCCCGGGAACGAAGCGCAGCCGAGCGTGGAGCTGGACCAAAAATCACCTGCTGCCCCTCCAGAAGCGTCGCGTGCATTCCTCGCGACACGCAAAAGTGTTGCCCCTACGACCGCCGCAGCCGGCCCCCGCAAAGGCGTCAGCGGTGTGGGCGTGAGCAGCGTCGGTATGTCTGGCCGCGGAGCAATGGCGGCAGAAAGCTTCGCCTTTGGCCGCTCTCGAGGGCGACTGAATGCCCCGCACCCTTTGCCGAGGTCTGCCGCGCCCTTCCCGCGCGACGCCGAGCTGAACACCGAGAGCTACGCCCACATCACCGAAAACTCATTCCAGGCCGTCGCCGACCAGCCACTGTCGACATTCTCTATCGACGTGGACACGGCCTCGTACAGCAACGCCCGGCGCTTCCTGAACGACGGCACGCTGCCGCCAAAAGACGCGATCCGCGTCGAGGAGTGGCTCAACTATTTTGGCTATAGCTATCCCGAACCACTTGGCAATGAGCCCTTTTCGGTGACGAGTGAGATCTCCGCGTGTCCCTGGAATCCGGCGCATCGCTTGGTCCGCCTCGGCTTGAAGAGCCAGCAAATATCGCAGTCCGACACGCCCGCGCGTAACCTCGTGTTCTTGGTCGACGTGTCGGGCTCGATGATGCCCGAAAATCGGTTGCCCCTGTTGAAGCGAGGGCTTGCCCTGCTCGCCGATAACTTGCGTCCCAAAGATACGATCTCGATCGTGGTGTACGCGGGCGCGTCGGGGCTCGCTCTGCCGGCGACAACGGGAGCCGATCGCGGTCGAGTGCTCGACGCACTAGGTCGTTTGGAGGCGGGAGGCTCGACCAACGGCGGGGACGGCATTCGCCTGGCATACGCTACCGCTCGTCAGCACTTCAGCAGGGCCGGCATCAATCGCGTGATCTTGGCGACCGACGGCGACTTCAATGTCGGAACGTCCAGCCCCGGCGAGCTCGAACGGCTGATCGAAGAAGAAAGGAAGTCGGGCGTTTTCCTGACCGTGCTCGGCTTCGGCGAAGGCAATACCAAAGACAACACGATGGAAATGCTGGCCGACAAAGGCAACGGCAATTACGCATACATCGACTCCATTGCCGAAGCGCGCAAGGTGCTGGTGCGTGAAGCAGGTGGCACCCTGATTACGGTCGCCAAAGACGTGAAGCTGCAGGTCGAGTTCAACCCCGCGCGAGTCGCTAGCTACAAGCTAATCGGCTACGAAAACCGGCTCTTGGCCAAAGAAGACTTCAACGACGACTCCAAAGATGCTGGCGAAATTGGCGCAGGTCACGCGGTCACGGCCTTGTACGAGGTCGTGCCGAAGGGCGAGGCAAGCGGCGCCGCCCCCAAGACCGACCCGCTGAAATATCAAACCGCGCCTGCTATCGCCACCGCCGCCGCCAGCGACGAGCTCTTGACGGTGAATATCCGTTACAAGCAACCTTCATCGGAGCTCAGCTCGAAATTCTCTCGCGTAGTCCCGGACAGCGCGCTCTCGCTCGCGCAAAGCTCGGAGGACTTTCGCTTCGCCGCAGCCGTGGCGGAAGCGGCCTTGGTTCTTCGCGGCGCGCCCGACATGTCGTACGCATCACTGGATGCGGCGCGCAGCTTGGCTCAAGGAGCTGTCGGTCGAGATCCCAGCGGCGACCGCCACGAGTTCATTTCTCTGCTGGCGAAAGCGAGGGATTTGTCGCCCGTCACCGCGGCCATCGCCGTACGTGCGCCGTGATCAGAGCGCTGTTTTGAACAATAAACTTCGATAGAAGGTAAGCTCGGCGATCGAGTTCTTGATGTCGACTAGGGCGTCGTGCTCTCCCTGCGTCGGCTTTGGAAATACGCCGGCTTCACCGTACCAGAGCTTGGCCAAGATTTTGATCGAGGTCACATCGACGGTGCGATAGCTCAAGTAACCGCTCAACCCCGGCAACCAGCGGTCGACGAAGCGTTTGTCTTGGCCGATGCTGTTGCCGCATAAAATTGCCCCGAAACCGCACCAGCCGGCGACGCGCTCCATCAACTTACGTTCCGCCGCCCCCAGGTCGAGCTTCGATGCCCGGACGCGTGACGTAAGGCCAGTGGTGTCGTGCATCGACCGCACGAACGGCACCATGCGGGCCAGCGCTTCGTCTGGCTGCCAGATGTCACACACGTATTCTTCCAGCGGCTGAAGATTCGCGTTCGTGATGATCAGCGCGGCTTGAAGGATGACGTCGTGCTGGGCGTCGAGGCCCGTCATCTCCAGATCGAGCCAAGCCAGATTGCCCTCTTTTTGCATTCGGACGACGCGATCAGCCATGGTTAACCCCGCTTGCCAAACTTACTCGGCTTGACGAACTTGCTCGGCAGCTTGGCGCCCGTCCTGGAAGTCGCCGACCGCGGAGGCTTAGCACCCGTGCTCGGTTTGCTTTTCGACGGGACCGCGAGCTTACCGGGCGTCCCGTCTGCTTGCGGCAGGATGATCGAAGGACTTTTTTTTCGAGCGCGGTAAACGACCAGCGTTTTACCGATCACCTGCGCCACGCTGGAGCGGGTCCGCTGCTCGACCTCCGATGCGATGTTTCCTGCCGACACTTGCTCGTTGCCGGTCACCCGGATCTTGACCAATTCGTGCACCAAGAGGGCGCCGTCTATGGCATTAAGCACGGCCTCGGTCAGGCCGCCGTGGCCAATCTGCACGACCGGCTTCAGTGGATGCGCCAGCGCGCGCAGGTAGCTGCGCTGTTTGCCGGTCAGTTTCGTCGAGCTCTGCGGAGTCACCAAAGCGTAATCAGACTATGGCATGCTTGGCCGCGGAGCAAATAGGACGTGCGCATACTGTACGGAGTCGTGGGCGAGGGCATGGGTCACGCGACGCGGAGTCACGTCGTTTTAGAGCATGTGCTACGGGCAGGCCATGAAGTGCGCGTCGTCGTCTCCGGGCGGGCGCATCGTTTTCTGAGCGAGCGGCTGACGGGCTACGCGAACGTGAGCATCGAAGAGATCCATGGCCTGACCCTGAGCTATTTCGGAAACTCGCTCGATCGGTCGAAGAGCTTGTTCGAAAATTTGCGCAAGGCCCCCAAGGGCTTACGAAAAAACGTCAAAGTTTACCAGCGCGTGGCCGAAAGCGGCTTCATTCCCGAGCTCGTGATCAGCGACTTCGAGTCGTGGGCGGCCCTGTACGGTCTCAACCATCGTTTGCCGGTGGTCAGCATCGACAACATGCAAATCATCAACCGTGCTCGCCACGACGAGGATGTCACCACCGGCAAAGGGTTCGACTTCGACCTTGCACGCTTGGCCGTGAAAATCAAAATGCCGGGCGCATTTCACTACCTTGTCACGAGCTTCTTCTTCCCAGAGCTGCGCAAGAAGTACACCACCCTCGTGCCGCCCATCCTGCGGCCCGAAGTGATCGCCGCCAAGCGCGAGCCTGGCGCGCACGTGTTGGTGTATCAAACCACGCCCACCAATCAGAGCCTGGTGCCCACGCTGAACAAGTTACCGTACCGCTTCCGCGTCTACGGCATGGGCCGGGAAGGGCAGGAGGGTAATGTGACGATGTGCGGCTTCTCGGAGACCGGCTTCCTAGACGACCTGAGAACCGCCCGGGCGGTGATCGCGGGCGGCGGCTTCAGCTTGCTAAGCGAGGCCGTCAGCTTGAAAGTGCCACTTTTTTCGATCCCGGTCGCGCATCAGTACGAGCAAGAGTTGAACGCGCGCTATCTGGAAAAGCTTGGCTACGGCGCGTGGGCCCGTCAGCTGGAGCTCGAGCCGATTCAGCAGTTCTTGGAGCGCGTCGACGTCTACCAAGATCACTTGCAAAGCTATCCGTCGCGCGACAACTCGATCTTGTTTGCATGCGTGGACGAGCTCATCGAGCGCGTCGCTCGCGGCGAGCCGCGCCCCCTGCGCCTCGATGCCGAAGCTCCCGGCAAGTTCCCGATCGTTGCCGGCCCCGCCCCGGAACCCTCGACCTAGCTCAAGCCAATTCGCGCGCGGCGGTCAAGGCAGCGTTATACCCGCACATGCCATGAACGCCCCCGCCGGGGTGCGTATAGCTCGAGCACAAGTACAGGCCTTTCAGCGGGGTGCGATAGCGAAAGTAGGGAAAGACGGGACGAAACAACAGCTGCTGATGCCAAGCATTGGTTCCTCCGCCCAAGTCTCCGCCGATCAAGTTGGCGTTGCCCGCCTCCAGCTCCAGCGGCGAGCTGACGGCACGCGCCAGTACCGTGGCTTTGAAGCCGGGCGCTAGGCCCTCCAGACGCTCGCTCACGCGATCGGCGAAGCTTTCTCGCTGCTGCGCCCAGCCGCCCGCTATCTGCGACGGAACGTGTGAATAGCAATAAAGCGTGTGTCGACCGTTTGGAGCACGCCGCGGATCGGCAAGGCTCTGCTGCCCGACGACCAAGTAGGGCTCTTCCGGCAGCCTGCCTTCGCGCACGTCGCGTGTGAACCGCCCGAGATCGCGGAGGCTTTCCGTAACGTGCACGACCGCGCTTTCGCGCGCGACCGCGAGCGACCAAGGCACCGGCTCGGACAAGGCGTAATCGACTTTGAACGTGCCAAAGCCTTGGCGAAAGCCGAGCATTCTTCGAACCAGCCAGCGGGGCACGTTGGCCGGTTCGAGCAGTTTCAGATACAAATTGGGCGCGGCCGTATCCGCAACTACCCCGCGCAGCGCGCGCAGCTCTTCGCCGTCTTCGAGCAGGACGGCCACCGCGCGGCCCTGCCGGACCACGATGCGTTTTACGCGCGCTCCCAATCTCAGCCGTCCGCCACACCCTTCCAGCATGGTGACCAGGGCATTGGTGATGCTCTGCGCGCCCCCCGCGGGCACCGCATAACCGCCGGTGGATGCGGTCAAGCCCAAAATATACGATACGGCCGCGCCGAACCAGTCATCCGGACCGACATCGACGTGCAAGCCGAGGCTCGGCAAGACGCGCCGCGCTGCTTCGCTCTGAAATAGCGAGCGCGCCAAGCTTCCGCTGCTGCGCGCGAATGACCGCGCGAGCTTGAATAAGTTTCGCAGCCCGAGCCGCGGCGCTGAAGTCAAGGAGGGGAACGGCCCCAGCAACATAGCCAGCAGATCCGGTTCCGTGCGCGCGTGAAAAGCGGCAAGCTTTCGCCACGCCTCACCGTCCCGCGGCGAGCCGAAGTGCTGGGCCCCGAGCTCGCGATCCCGTGCGATGCACGCATAGCTGCCGTCGAGCGCGGGGTGACAGCTCTCGAAGCGCAAGTTCGACCACTTCACCCCAGCCTGCTCGAGATCGAGCTCACGGAACGCGGGACTCGTCTTCGCAAATGGAAAAAATGCGGCTCCCACGTCGTGCACGAAGCCGGGCAAGGTGAGCTCCTCCGAGCCCAGCGCCCCGCCGGGCCGTTTGGCATTGGCCTCGACGAGCAGCACGCGAAATCCCCGGCGCGCCAAAATGTTGGCCGCGACTAGGCCATTTGGCCCCGAGCCGATCACGATCACATCCGGGTCACGCACCAGCGCGAGACTACACCGGATCGAGGCTCGCCCTCGCCAGCATCGCAGCTCTCTTTCCATCTGCGCTCGGACGGGCTATGAAACTCGTGTGCTCGCGCTCGGCATCGACCCCGGTACACTTCACCTCGGCTGGGGCGTGGTTTCGCGCGAGGGCAATCGCCTGTGCCACATTGCTCACGGCGTGATTCATCTCGACGGCAAAGCGGCCATCGCGTCCCGCCTCACCCGCATCGAGGTCGAGCTTGGGGCCGTGATCGACCGACATCAGCCGGAAGTTGGCTCCGTCGAAAATTTATTCTTCCACAAAGACGCACAGGCCGCGTCCAAGCTCGGCCACGCGCGCGGCGTCGTGCTTCTGCTGTTGGCGCGTGCCGGTGTCGAAATCGCAGAGTATCCGCCGGCTCGCGTCAAGCGCACCATCGCCGGCTCGGGCCAGGCGGACAAGCAGCAAGTTGCGATGATGGTGCGCGCGCTCCTTGCGCTCGACGCTCTGCCGCCGGCCGACGCCGCGGATGCGCTCGCCCTTGCCATCACTCATTTACGCATCGGCGGTTTGATTCAAGCATTGCGTCCCAAAGATAAAGGCGGCGCCCAGCGCGTATCCAACAGCGGGCTGCGCGCCCTGCTCGGAAAGACGCGACGCGGTCGAGCGACAGGCCCAAAGCTCCCGAAGCTCAGCCGTATCCGCTGAGCGGCTCGGCGAAAGCAAGCCTGTGGCGCCCGCGCTCGCGTCCGCTCAAACTTACAGTGTGAGCGTGAAGGTGCGAAATGAGGAAGAACCGAAGGCTCTCGTGCGTATCGAGCTGCTAAAGGATTGCCTGCCTCGCCGGACGCTGCCATCTAGTCCGACTCGATGAAATGTTACCCATCATGAATCGCCGCCCGCTGTTATTCGGTTTCCTCGGTCTGCTGTTCGCGTCGGTGCCGGGGCCTGCGGCCCTCGCGGACCCGGCCAAAGGCGTGCCGGTCAAAGGGGCGCCCGCCCTCAGCGCAGAGCAGATCGTCGAGCGTGTGCAGGGCTTCTACGATCGCTCGCACACGTTCCGCGCCGGGTTCAAGCAGCAGTATCGGGTACGCGCTTACGATAAAGTCATCGACAGCCAGGGTCAGGTCGTATTCGAGAAGCCGGGCAAGATGAGCTGGCGCTACACGAACAACGGCAACCGCGTGGTCTCGGATGGCAAGCTCGTGAAGGTGTACGAAAAAGAAAACAAGCAAATGTACGAGCAGCCGCTCGACAAGAGCCAATATCCCGCCGCTCTCTCGTTTTTGGTTGGCGGTGGCAACTTGAAAACCTCTTTCAAGTTCAGCAAGCGTGACGCAAAGCAGATGGGCTTCGAGGGGGGCTACGTGATCGTCGGCGATCCGCTCGAGGCGTCACCCTCCTATCAATCGATCATTTTGTACGTGGACGGGGCGACCTATCAAGTGCGGCGCGTGCTCTTGTTGGACGCGCAAGGCAACCGTAACCGTTTCGATTTTCTCAATCCGGAGATCAACAATAAGGCGCCCGGCGGCGAGTTCAACTTCACGCCGCCCCCTGGCACTCAGGTCATTCGCCCCTGAACTTGGGGTTGCCTCGAAGTGGCCGCGCTTGCACAAGTGCGGGGCCGCGCTCAGCTCAAATACGCTCCAGGCGAAGTGCTCCAGTTTCATCCACCCTCACGTAGGGGCGGCCGCTTTGCGCATAGCCGAAGGAGCCGGAATTCGCGTAGCCGGGTACCTCGTCAACCTGGTGGGTGTGGCCGAAAATGCAAGACTTCGCCGCGGTCAGCTCGCGCACACGCTGGGCCGCCGCGCGCAAGCGCTCGACCGGCAGATCCTCGTAGCGGTTGCCGGTGCGTTGCACGGACTGAATCAGATAGAGACCGGCGAGCAGACTAGCGATGCCTGCCGCGCGGCTCTTCCAGGCGAGGTAAGCCGCGCTGCTGAGCAGCAAGCCGCTACTCGCGAAGACGCGATCGAAGTAAAGCCGCATGAACGTTTTGCGAAAGTTCCGATGCGTGGGCACGGCCCCGGACGCCAGCAACTCGCGTAAAATGTCGACGTCCAACTGCACCAGCTCCGCAAAGCCGGCGAGCGCGGCCTCGCCGCGGCTGAGCTCGTCCTCGAATCGGTTTGGCTGCCGCGTTTCCATACACAGCTTGCCGGCGATCTGAAACCATTGCGCGATGATCAGCGGTGTGCGCGCGCCATACACGCGAAAGGCCTTGGCGATACCTGCCAGGGGCGTGGTCTCGTGCGCATGCGAAAAGTGATACGCGCCGCTCGGGCGCACGAAGCGGCGCGTCAACGCGATTCCAAGCGGCTCGGTGTCTGGCGTCCACTCCGCCAGAGGATGAGCGGGGGCGTTGTCCGGATCGTAGAAGTGACCGTGCTCGACGTGCACGTCCCCGCGGCGCACGAACCAAGGCGCAATCTCCAGCGCACTGTCTTGCGAAAGTTCCAATTTTCGTAGCAACGCTTCCCGGAGCTCAGGCGCCAAGAGTCCGGCGTCATGATTGCCGGCCACGAACACGACCGGCGCGCCGTTGACCAAGTGCGCGCGCAGCGCGCGGCCGAGCTCGGGATACGCAGACAGTAGCGTCAAGACTGCGGCTACGGGAGAGTTGCCCGGCGCCTCCCAGGACAGGTTGAACACGTCCCCCGCCAAAATCAGCTCGTGGCCGGGGTTGTCGCGAAGCAAGCGTGTCAGATCCCGCACCGTGCCCAGCGAGGCTTCGGCCGACAAGTGCAGGTCGCTGGTGACGAGGAGGGGTCGCATGACGACGAGGCGATCGAAGCGTCTAGAATCGATCAGCGGCAGCCTAGCATCGTCCCTACATCGGCGCGCCCAGGTTGGTAAGCTCCGACGCGCGCGTAGCCGATGACGCACTCGACGTACCGGTACACGCTCGCAAAAGCGTGACAAATTGCCTTTGAATTGGCCCATATCTAACGGACTGCGGCGCTCGAATCCTGTTGGCCCGGATGCGGGCGCGTGTATGCTTCAGCGCATGCAGAAGGCTTTGGAACGCATTACTCTCGAGACCGAAAAGCTCGTGGGCAAAGCCGTGAATCGCGTTTGGCCGCTGTACCAGAAGTACAACGAGCGCTTTCCGGGCGGTCGCCTGCAGCCCAAGTGGGCCCCGGCGCCGCTCCTGCGCAAGAAAGAACGAACGAAGCCCGAGCTCGGCTGGCCGCGGCGCACGGACTCACTTTGTCCGCAGTGCGTGAGAGAAGTGAGGGGCGCAGTGCTCTCCGGCGAACGAGATCTGCAGGCGTTCGTGGAGGGAAATCCCGGAGAAATAAAAGCCGACATCATCGAGCGCGACGGGCAAATACTGATGGTCAAGAGTTGCCCCAAGCACGGCGCCTTCGAAGACGTGATGAGCGTCGATCCCGCATTCATGGCCCGCATCGAGGGCTTATTTCCCGGCCGCGATTTCGAAGCGCCCAAGACCAAGCTCCGCAACCACGGGAGCTCGACGATCAAGTACGGGCGCGGCTCGGTGCTCACCGTCGATCTGACGAACCGCTGCAATATGATGTGCGACCCATGCTTCATGGACGCCAATCAGGTCGGCTTCGTGCACGAGCTCGAGTGGGTGGACATCAAACAGATTTTGGACGACAGCTTGAACATCAAGCCGCGTCGTCAATTGAGCGTTCAGTTCTCGGGGGGCGAGCCGACACTCAGCCCGTTCTTTCTCGACGCGATCAAATACGCCCGAGACGTTGGTTACTTCTGCGTGCAGTGTGCGAGCAATGGCGTGCTGTTCGCGCAGGACCCCGAGCTGTGCCACGCGGCCAAGCGCGCAGGCCTGCGTCTGTGTTACTTGCAGTTCGACGGTGTCACCAATGCGGCCAATAGCCACCGCAAGGTCGGCAACCTGTTCGACGTGAAGCTGCGCGCCATCGAGAACCTGGCCGCCGCCGGTATCGATGTCGTGCTCGTCGTTACCGTAGTGAACGGCATCAACAATGAGCAGGTAGGCCCCATCGTCAGGTTCGCGATCGACAATGCGGACAAGGTTACCGTCGTTTCATTTCAACCGGTCAGCTTTACGGGCCGGGACGAAGAAGTGAGTGATGATCGCCGCCAGCGCGAGCGCTACACGCTCAGCCATCTGGTTCACGATCTACACGACCAGCTGGGGGTTACCGAGCCCATGCGAGACTGGTTTCCGCTTTCGGCGATGAATCCATTCAGTGACGTGGTCGATCTCCTGCTCGGCCAAAGCGCGGAATTTGGCGCGCTCAAGTGCGGTTGTCATCCCAACTGTGGAATCGGGACCGCACTGCTCGTGAACAAACGCTCCAAGCAAATGGTGCCCGTGTCTCAGTTCCTGAACCTGGATCAAGTCCTGCTCGACCTCCAAGGCATCGCGGACGCAGGCCAGACGCGCGCTCAAACCGTTACTGGGATCGCCCTCTCGTTGCTGCGCAATTTCGACCCGGAAAAGGCGCCGCCGGGTTACAGCTTCACCGAGTTCGCGCGTCAATTCCTGAGTCAGATCGGCGCCAATGGCTCGAAAGTCGGCGAGAGCGAGGGGGACGCGCACAAGTTCGAGTGGCGATTCTTATTCGTCGCCGGCATGTGGTTTCAGGATCTCTTCAACTACGATTTTAGGCGCACGGAGATGTGCATCATCCCTTACGGTACCCAGATGGGCGAGATTTCCTTTTGCGCCTACAATACCGGGGTTGGCTTTCGCCAAATCATCGAGAAGATGAAGAAGACCGCGACCATTGCCGAGTGGTACAAAACGCGCGGTCGGCACCCGGTTTACGCCAAGAATCAGCATTTGCCCTTGGCGGACGGCCCGCTCAGCGTGGTGGTTCGGCCTGACACGCCCAACTCGGCCGGCGCGCTCGCGCCGAGCTTCGGTGAAGCGAGTGACGGTCGGAAGCGACTCCGTCTCGTATCGTGACCGCGCGTAGGTTGTGAGCGGTGCCCGAACGATTAGTGGGCTCGCACTAAAGATCGCGCAGATCGACCGGGCCGTCGAACGGAGGACTCTGCATGCGGCCGAAGTCGCAGAGCCGAGCGCCGCGTAGGCTGCCCTCGAGCGCGTGGCGGCGCGCGGCGCTGCCCGCGAAGGCGCAGCTCGTGATCATCGGCCGGAGAGCGCTCCAGGCCTGCGTGGCATCGTCGGTCGCCTGCACGTGTAAGTTGCGCCCGACCGGGGGCAGTAACCAACGTTCGCTCGTGCTGACAAAACCGAGCCCCGCCGCGAAGACGGCTCCGCTGAAGCTCGCGCTGGCACAGTAGGTCGTCACTTCGGCTAATTCTTGGTCTGTCATATGACCACGCGGCACGGCTCGTTCTGCGTGCTCCAGCTCTAAAGCGATCGCTCGGGCCACGTCGCGCGCGAGCTCGGGGCCCGCTTCGACGAGCAGAACGCGCGGGCTCAAGCAGCCGCGTTGATCGAACAGCACGATGTCCTCGGCCAGGCGTGGGACGAGCTCGGCGAGCGCCTGTTCCGATAACGGGCCGTGAATCACGCCCACCCCAAACCCCGAGCCGTGACCATGAAACGCAACGCCGGGAGGCAGGGTTACGGCGATGTCCTGCAACGTCGAGTCGCGGCCATATGCCCACACTCTGTCGCCAGCATGCGGAGTCAGCTCGCTCACGAGCTGAAAAGAGTTCGGCGCGCCGCTCGAGAGCAACTCCGCCATGTCCGGCTCTCGGCGAGAGGCGCGCACCTGCACGCGTTCGGAAGCCGCAAGGGCAATGGCGATGGCGCGATGCGCCGCTACGAAGACATTGGCCGAGAGCAGGACGTGGGCCACCTGCGCGCTTGGGGTAGAGCGGATCAAGGATTCGATTTCTGCCTCGGAAGGCGCGGTCTCCAAGCAGCGCGTCAGCGCCAGCTCGACGCCCGCCGCGGATAAGCCGCTCGATGCCTGCAAGCGCCTGCGCGCCGTCTGCCCGAGCTCGGAATGCGGATCGGCGATCTTGCGCGCGGACACGAGCAGCGGTTCGAGCCGAGCCCGACGAGCGTCTGAGTTACTCATCGATGCCCGGTCATGAATTCTTCTACCGCTAGTGAGCAACCACGCTGGGGCGCGCCCGGAGCGCGCCCCAGAAGCTCGACGCCACCCGCGACCCGCCGCACGCGGTCCTGAGTTTGAACGGCCACCGCAGAATCCACGTTACCCAAGTCGATCACGCGTGCGATGCCGACTTCGCCCGCCGCCACCGGAAGCAGGGTGACTGGATCGACCGAGAGCACGCGCAGCCAGGCGGGCTCGTAGTACACGCCCGGGGCGCCCTGCAGTTGGCTCTGAAGGGCGGTGCCGGGCACCGTGGCTTCATACAGCTGACTCGTGAGCTCGGTCATGCCGTATTCGCTCACGATTTGCGCCTGTGCAATGCCGAACGCGGCGGCGACGCGAGCGCGTAGCGTGCTGGCCTCTACTTCTCGGGTTTTACCCTTGAAGCCCCCCGTTTGCATGACGACCGTCGAAGTGGGCAGCGGCAGCGCCCGCCCCTCGAGCGCGTCGAGCAAAGCCACCAAGGCAAAGGAGGTCGCGAGCACCAGTAATGACTCTTCGCGCTCCTGCGCTCGGAGCGCCGCTCGCGCCAGCCCGGCCACGTCCACCGACGCGTCAGCCATCAACCAGCGTGCGGCCGTGCGCACTTCGAAGTCGCCGCGCTCTTCGAAGTCGACCATGAACATCGCCATCATCTGACCGAGCGAAGAGCTAGCCGGAGCATCGAGCTCAGGCGCTAGTGCGACCACGTGGCGCGGCCCGGGGACGGCCAGCAGCGCGGCACGACCGAAGCCCAGTGCCAGCGCGCGATACGTGTCGAGCGTGCGCATGGCATGTACGCCGCGCGCGCCTCCCGTCGTGCCGCTGGTGAGGAACCGAGCGCGGTCCTCGCTCTCTGGGTGCACGGCGACGCGAGCCATCCTAAAAGCGTCGCAGGGCACGCCCGGGATGCATTCGACCGCCTTGAGCGGATTTTGCTCGCGGGCGAGCAAGCGCGCGAAACCCGGCGAAAACTCGGCTTGAAATGCGGCGATGTCCAGAGCTAGCTCCTCGAAGCTCCGGCTTCGGTCGCCCGCTGCGAAGCTCCGCACCGCCGCATGCAGCGCATCCGATCGAACGTTTCGCGTCATGCTCCGAGCGCTCCCACGCACGGCACCAGCGCGTCCACGAATCCGTCCAGCAAGGCCTCGCCAAGCGTGAGCGGTGGGGTCAAAACCAAGACCTCGCGCCGCCCCCCGCCGGTGGAGGTGATGTAACCGCACTCCAGTAGCTTACTCGCCAACTGCGTCGCGCGCCCCGGTCGATCGCCGAGATCGATGGCGAGCATGAGCCCCACGCCACGCACCGAGATCTTCGAGAAGCGCGCGAGCCGGGCTTCGAGCATGCTCCGAAGCTTGGCCCCTAGCCGTTCCGACCGCTCCGGCAGATGCTCGCGTGAAATGAGATCGAGGCTGGCCAAGGCCGTGGCGGACGACAATGCCGCGCCCGCGAACGTCGAAGTGTGCACGACCTCTGGCTCGCGGCGCCACGCTTCCAACACCGCTCCACGCCCTATCAATGCGCTGACCGGCAGCCCCCCACCAAGCCCTTTGCCAAGGCAGACGAGGTCGGGCGTGAAGTCCGAGCGCATCGAAAACAGCATTTTCCCCGAGCGGCCGAGACCGGTCCAAATTTCATCGGCAATGCAAAGCACGCCAAACTCGCGCGCCAATTTGCCAATCTCCGGCAAGAAGGCGGGCGGCGGCACCAGCACGCCGCCGCGGCCCAAAACCGGTTCGACCAGCACGGCGCCGATTTGACCGGTGACGAGCACTGCCCGCGCTTGCAGAAGCACGCGATCCAAATCGTCGTGCTGAGCTGGATAGTCAACGAAGGCGACGTGCGGATTGAGTTGAGCCGTAAACGGAGTGCGGTAACTCGCGCGCAGACCGCAGGCGGCGAGCGGGGCATGGCTCAAGCCGTGATATGCGCCACCGAAAGCAATCACGCCCGGCTTGCCGGTGAAAAGCAGGGCCGTCTTCAAGGCGGCGGTCACCGCGTCCGCGCCCGACTGACCCAACATCACGCGTGCGCTCGGATCTGGATGGAGGGCGGCCAAACGCTCGAGCAGCGCTACCTTGGCGTCGGCCGGGAACACGTCCCCCAGCGCCATGAGCAGTCGATGGCTCTGCAAATCGAGTACCCGCAGGATGCTGGGGTGCGAATGACCGACGAGCATGGCGCCGAAGCCGGCGGCAAAGTCGACGTAGCGATTGGCGTCGACATCGACCACGTTCGAGCCCTTCGCGCTCGCATACACGATGCCTACGGGCGGAGCTCGCAAATCGCCCGGTTCATGCCGCGGTTTCGCCCCCATCGGCGCGCTGCGATGGGCATGCCGTACGAGCCAGCTGCGCGATGACGGCCCCGGGGGGCGGCTTTTGATTTCGGGCAGGTCTTGGCCCGGTACGAGCTCGACCGGTGGCGGGATCTCGCTGAAGCTCATGCGCGCAGAGTACGCGCTTACCACGAAATCTAACGCGTGACGGGCTATAACGGGCTCAAGAACAAACGCGGTTTCGACCGCTGCGTTTGGCCTGATAGAGCTTTTCGTCGGCGCGCTGGATGAGGTCAGTCGCCGCCTTGTCGTCTTGAAGAAGGGCGCAGCCGATGCTGATGGTGACGGGGATCTGCTCGCCTTGGAAGCTGAAGCCGTGTGTGCCCACTCGCTCTCGTAAGTTTTCTGCGAGGGCGACCGCGCCGGCCAGCGATGTTTCCGGAAGCACGATCACGAATTCTTCGCCGCCATAACGCGCAAACACTTCGTCCCGGCGAATCCGGTCTTGCACGATGCGCGCAAGCTCGCGCAGCACGTGGTCACCGGCGAGGTGGCCGTATTGATCGTTGATGCGCTTGAAGAAGTCGATGTCGAACATCAGCACGCTCAAATCGCGCTCGTAGCGTCGAGCGCGGATCAGCTCTTTTTCGAGTGCTTCGAACAGGTATCGCTTGTTGTGGATTTGGGTGAGCCCATCCACGATCGTCATGCGATAGATTTCTTCGTGATATTTCGCTTCGGCGTCCGCGCCCGACAAAAACTTCAAGATCGAGGGCCCGACCTTGATCCGGTCCCCGTTGGTGAGCAGCGCTTCACGCGCGATCTGCTCCTCGTTCAAGTACGTGCCGTTGGTCGAGCCGTCGTCGACCGCGTACCAGGCGGTCGTCCGGCGCTCGAAATGGGCGTGCCGGCGCGACACCGAGTCCCCCTCGAGCACGATGTGGTTGTCCGCACCCCGACCCACCCGCAGCGGGCTGCGGTCGAGCACGAAGCGCTTGCCGAGCAGGCCAGGCTCGGCGGTGTAAATCACGACCAAGCAATCGTTGCTTGGGCCGTCGTCGGACGGGGGCGCCTGAACGACTTGCGTGACTCTAGTTTTTTCGTCGTATTCGCTCACGAACGCGGCCTCTCGCGTGCAACTTCAGCCGCGTGGAAATGATATCGAGCTCTGAGGCACGCTCGTGCGACGGTTCGCGTAGGTACTTGTTTCCATGTAATCGCCGAACACTCCAAGTTATCTTGGGCCAGAATTTCGTCAAGCCACGTTGCGGACAACGCCCGCCGCGGCCCTCATGCCTCTCGAACCCGCCACGACTCTACTCCAGTTCAGTTCCGTCAGTTCCACCGCGCGTCCGCCGCCTTCGCGCGCTCAGCCGCCCTCAACCGCTACCCGGCGCGCCCAATCAGGCCACGGGTCCGAGGATAGTACATGCGTGCATGTGCGTGCGTAGCGCTTTCTTGAGAACCATCGAGGATTTATACGCAAGCACAACGGTCACGCGCGGCGGCCATCACTTTCGCGCAATTTTCCAGCGACCACGTTGCTCGAGCGCGGCTCAATATGAGACGGCGGCCCGGCTCCAACGGAGTGGCGATGAGTGCCGAGCGCGCCCCTGTTCCAGGCGCTTGAGTCCTGTCGATGACCGGCAAGGCACGCGGGTCAGACGACCCTGCGAGCCCTTCGACACACCGGTCAGCGCGTCATCGTGACCTTGGACAAACCGCGCGGCTTGTCCGGATTGTTGCCCGCTGCGAGTGCCAACGCGCCGGCGAAGAGCTGGCCAGGAACGATGCTCACGATCGGTGAAAGCCACTCCGGGACGCCCGCTGGCAGCTCGATGCGTGACTTAGCGCGGGCAAGAATCTCTGGGGAGTCGGAAAACGTGAGCACCTCGGCGCCGCGGTCTTCCAATAACGAAAGCAAAGCGGGGATGTCGGCGAGCGTCCGTCCGCTCGGTGCCAGCAAAACTACGGGGAATCCGCGGTCGATCATGGCCACCGGGCCATGCAATAGGTCGGCAACGGAGTACGGCTCAGCAACCAAGTAGCTCGTTTCCTTCAGCTTTAGGGCGATCTCGAAGGCGGTGGAATAATTGAAGCCGCGCCCCAGCACGACGAGCTTCTGCGCGCCGTGGAAGCGCGCCGCTTGCCGCGTGAGATCCGAGCTCGTTTCGATGACCTGTTCGACCCAAGCGGGCACGCGCTGCAATGCGGCCCACCGATCCGGATTGCCCTCCAGGGCCGCGCTCAACATGGCCAACGCGAAAAGCTCCGTGGTGTATGTCTTCGTCGCGGCCACGGCCTTTTCCAGCCCGGCCCAGAGGGGCAGCGTATGATCCGCGTTGCGAGAGAGGGGCGATCCGGGCTCGTTGGTTACGGCCAATGCTGCGCCGCCCTGGGCACGGGTCTCGGCCAGCACGCTGACGATATCGGGGGATTGCCCTGACTGACTGATGCCGATCGTCAGCGCGCGCGACAGGTTCGGAGGTGAGTCGTACAACGTGAAGAGCGACGGCACCGCCAAGGCGACGCCTAGGCGATTGTGCGCGCCCAGCAAGTATTGCGCGTACCGAGCAGCATTGTCGGAGCTCCCGCGCGCGGCGATCAACACCCAATCTGGTTCGAATTTCTTGATCGCAATGGCCGCTTCTTCCGCGGCGGCGCGACCTTTTTCGAATAGCTCGCGAAGGACGAGCGGCTGTTCGAGGATCTCATGCTCGAATTGATTGCGAGGCGTCGTTGTCATGCTTGGAAGCGACACCTTAGCAATTGGTCGGCAGCCGTTTCGGGATTTGATGTACGCGCCATAAATGAGCAGTCGAATGAGCCAAAACGCACACGCGGCAAAACCGCGCTCTGTTGCGCCCCGCGCTCGATTCGAGGCTATTTCTGCAGCAAGTGGCTAATCAGCCGGAGTCATTCGGCGAGCATGGGGAGTCAGCGCGCGGGCCCGGGATAGGACGAGCACCCCGACGGATCATCGGAGAGGCGATCTTTCAATCTGAAAAAATTGGCGCACCATGGCGCGGTGAATCCATTCGCGCGCCGTCCCTTTAGGCTCGCTCGTTTGCTTGGTCTTTGCGCACTCGAGCTCGCGTGCTCGTCGCGATTGCAGGGCTCTCGAGGTCAACGCCCCGACTCCGGGCATCTGCAGGCTACATCACCATTACCGGCGCAAGAAGGCGTGCCGGCGATCCCTGCCGCGTCTTCTTCGGCCTCGGCGCGCCCGCTATCTATTCCTGCGCCGGCAATGCCGGGCATCAATGTGCCCGCGATCAAGGTCGACACTGTGGGCTATCCGAGCACGTGGCGGAAAGTCGCGATTTTCAACGTCGAGCCCAAAGGCGCGCTCGTCCGCGACGAAGCGGGGCACGTCGCATACGCCTTCCGAGCTCGGGATATTGCGTCGAGCGGTCGCGATCGCTCATCCGGAGACTTGGTCTGGCAGGCCGACTTCAGCGCGCTTGCTCGACCCGGGCGGTACTGGATCGAGAACGGCGCGCAAAAATCCGACTCATTTTCGGTCGGGCCGCGCGTGTATGAGGAGGCCCTGACCGCTGGCTTGAAGTCTTTCTATTTTCAGCGCTGCCGCACCGCGCTGCTCGAGCCTTACGCGACTTGGGAAAGCCAGGCGTACGTACGCGCCACCGCCTGTCACGTGCACGAGGACGTCGCCTGGGACTACGCAACGTATCCGAAGAAGATCAAAAAATGGCAGCTCGCCGGCGGTTGGCATGACGCCGGCAACTTCGACATGTACATTCCATCCACCGGGCCCTCCGCCCAGGCGCTCCTGATCGCCTACGAATCACACCCCGGCCTGTTTGGGGACGATTCGAACATTCCCGAATCGCACAACCACACGCCGGACATTTTGGACGAAGTGCGTTGGGGGCTGATTTGGATCCTGGGCATGCAGGAGCAAGAGACGGGCGCGTTTCGCGCGCGCGAGGCGGCGTTCGGCTGGTCCGATCCGGACCCGGTCAAGGAACGCAAGCCACGCTGGGTGTCGGGCGTGGGTAGCGCGAGCACGGCCAAGGCCACGGCGGTTCTGGCGCAAGCAGCTCGCGTTTACCGAAAATTCGACGCGCCGTTTGCCGCGCGCTGCGAGGCCGCCGCCCGCGCGGGGTTTGCGTTCCTCGAGCGCCACCCCGAGCGAATTTTCGTGGACGGCAAAGGCAGCGAACAGCCGCTGTGGGATGACAGCGCCGAGTATCACGAGGTCGGAGCGCGTTTCACGGCAGCGGTCGAGGTGTACCGTTCCTTCCGCTTGCCCCTGGCCTTGACTCGGCTTCGCTCGTTCTTGAACGACCCGGAGACGCAGCCCGCTAAATTCGTGGAGGGGGGCTGGCCGAACCTGAGCCGCTTCGCCTTCATGAGCTTGGTGAGTGATGAGCGAGCGCCCGCGGATCTGCGTGCCGAAGCCAAACGACGGCTACTCGCTGCCGCCGAAACCCTGCGCTCGGACATCTCGGCAGACGGCTATCTTTGTGCCACTACTGCCAAGGGTTACTATTGGGGTCACAACTCCAACTTATTGGAGAAGGCGCACGAGCTCGCATTCGCCGCTCGCCTCGACCCGCTTAGCGCGTGGCTCGCGGAAGCGGCGCGCGATCAATGGCATTGGATTCTCGGTCGTAATCCGAATGGGTTCTCGATGGTCACCCGCGTCGGCAAGGGCCCCGAGCGCATCTATTCGATGGAGTGGGGTCACTCCGATCCCCCGCCACCCGGCTTCGTCGTCGGTGGCCCGAACTCCGTCCAGCTGGGCATGCTTGCGCCAGGAGCACCCGCTAAGGCCTTACTGTGGGATAACCCAGATAGGTTGTCCTCGGGACTAGCCGCTCATAGCCTATGGCATTGGGAGCAGTCCGACCTGTGGGACGGTGGCTTCGCCTCGAAAGGCTCGTACGACGTGGGTTGGTACGCGGCAACGGAGCCCGATATCTATTATCAAGCCAACTTCGTGCTGGCCGGCGCCGAAATGCAACGCCAATAAGCCGGCAATTAGCGCAAGATTTGCCAGTATCAGAGGCTTGCAGTAAAAAGAGCCGCGCGTCTGATAATATTTGGCCATCGGACAATCGGGCGGGCTGCTAGGTTTGAACAGGCGCCGCGTGCTCGAGCGCGTGCCACTCAGATTGCAGGGTTCTTCGCCGTGAAAGCCGAATCGTCCATGGTCGAGTCCGACGAAGCATTGATGGATCGTAAAGAGCGACTGGCGGGGGCCCGCAGCGCGCTGGCACAAAAACCGCGCAGCAAGCCCGGCTGGCTCGACCGCATCAACAACTACTATTGGGTTCAGAACATGGTTCGGATCCACGACGAGCTGCCGTTGTGGATCATTCAATGGGATGGCAAAAAGCAAATCGATTGGATGTATCTGAACGAAACCGTCGACCAGATACAGCCTTTCCACTTCGAGATCTTTTACGGCAAAGAAGCCAAGCGTGACACGTATTATGCCGACACGATGAAGCGGGTCAGCGAGACCGGTAAGTTCGAGGTGAGCGAGCTGCACGGTTTCAACGATTTCTTTTTTCCGATGCCCGCTGACCCGCGCGGGAAAACGTTCTTGTTCGGCGGTCAATTTTTGACCGAGCCTCTCGACTGGGACGGCATTGCTTGGCGCTGGCGGGAGCTCACGGGCCAGTTGCCGGCCAGTGCAAACCCGGATTTCGTGCGATTCGTTCGGATGGCGTTGCGGCTACCCATTATCGACGGGCCGGTGATGCCTGCCGTCGAGGAGTTCATGGGCCTGCTGAGCCAACTACTCACCGAAGATCACGCGAACTTGAAGATCAGCGAGCGCGTGAGGAAACTGAAGAGGGATGTGTTCGACCGCGCATGGCCCAACAACGACTGGGTCGACCGCAGCATCACGCCAGAAAAGTTCGCGCTGACGCCCTGGTATTACGAGGGCAAATTATCCGAATGGCGCAGTGAAGAGATGGGGATCTGCCGCTTGCCGACGACGGCGATGGCTCTGATGCCGGTGGACCCGCGCAATCAGGCCCTCGACCCCGTGCAGGTGATGGTTCGTAATTACCAGATCCAGCGCGAGTGCGTGGCGTTCGCTAGCCAGATGCCCGAAACGGGGGCGAACAAACTACAGGATTACGGGGTCTCGTTCCTGACCTCCGCCGCGCCCGGTAAAAACTTGGCGCGGGCCAAGTTGGAGCTGCGTGAGCGCGCACAGAAGCTACAGACTTTCGTCAAAGAGAAATTCGGCGTCCATACCGTGGTTGGCATCGGCCGCACGATGCCGCCGGGCGAGCCGCTTTACCAGTCACACCACGACGCAGTTTTGGCCTTGCACCTCTGCGTGCAAATCGAGAAGGACATCCTTTTTTACGACGAGAAGACGACGTCGAAAGATCAGATGCGTTACTCGCAGCTCAACCGCACGGCGGCCGAGCTGGCAGACGCCTTCGACCGCGTCGCGATGGACGAAATCAAGATTGCCAGCGATCACTACGTGCGCATGGTCCTCGTATGGTCGAACGAACGCATCGAGGTGCTGCGCAGTCAGTTTTTGGCCATGCTGTTCCAGCTCATCAAAAACATCCAGAAACGCCATCTCTTACGGAGTGAAGTGGCCGAGCACCTGGCCGACGACTTGAGCCAAAAGTTGGAAGAAGCGCCCAGCGTGTACCAGGTGATCGAGACGTTCAAAGAGGCCTTGCAGCGCCTGAGCGTGTTTGCGTCGCGTGCGCTCGAGGGGCCAAAGAGCATGCGGCTGGATACGACGTTGCAGTACATGAAAGACAATTTCGCGGAACCGCTCCGGCTTTCCGGGGTGGCGCGCAAAGCGGGTTTTTCCGTGCCGGCCTTCAGCCGCATCTTCAAGCAGGCCACGGGCACGTCCTTCCTCGCATATTTGCGGGCGGTGCGCGTGGAGCACGCCAAGATGCTGCTTCGCACGACCACGCTTTCCGCCGAGCAAATTGCCCAAGCGTGCGGCTTTCAATCGCAACATCACTTGATCCGCTCGTTCAAGAAGGTCACGCAAAAAACGCCCGGCTCGTACCGCAAAGACGTCGCGAGCAAAGCCCGCGGAACGGCCTGATTCTCGGCGGCCCAACGCACTCACTCCGAAGTCGAGTGCGCCTACGCCAGGGGCACTTCCAGCCCGATGCGACGCATCAAGCGGAGGGCGTTGCCCGCCTGAACGGGGCCGGGATGGGCTTTGTAATCGAAGCTCATCTCGTTGTCGCGGACCGTCTCGCGGAAATGAATCAGGGTGACGCGTGCCATCAATGCGGGCTCGAGCTCGGCGAGGCCCATGTCGTGCGTCGAGACGGCGCCCAGCGCTCCGCGCTGGATCAATTCGCCGATCACCCAACGCGCGCCCAGCTGGCGCTCCAAGGAGTTCGTGCCGTGCAAAATCTCGTCTAGCAAAAAGAACACGGGTTTGGCACCAGCCGTCGCGTCGACGACCGCTTTCAGCTTGTTCAGCTCTGCATAAAAGTGGCTGACGCCGCTCGACAACGAGTCACTGATACGAATGCTCGTAATCAGCGAAAGCTCGCTCAACGTGAGCTGAGTTGCGCACACCGGGCCGCCGGCGAACGCCAGCACGTTGGCCAGGCCCATGGAGCGTAGCATGGTGCTTTTTCCGGACATGTTCGAGCCAGTGACGAGCAGCGCCGTGCCGGCGCTCGCGAGCTCCACATCGTTCGTGACGCGCATTCTACGGTCGATGAGCACGTGGCCGAGGCCGGCGGCTCGAAAGCACGCCTCGCCGTCGAGCTCGGGGTAACAGAAGCTGGGCTCGTCGTGGGCCAGGGCGGCCAGTGACGACAATGCCTCGGCCTCTCCGACGACGTCGAGCCACTCGCGCACGTAACGGCCGGCGGACTCTTGCCACGCTTCGAGGGCGAGCACGCAATGCACGTCCCAGAGCAGGAACAGATTGACCACTGGGTAAATCATCCCGTTGTGTTTGAGCTCGAAGAAGCCAACCACCCGCTCGAAGCGGCGCATCTCTTCTGACGGCTTCTTTCCACTTTGGCGCAGACGTTTCTGAGCGGCGCGGATCAGCGGCGCGTCGACGTCGAGCCGCTCGAGCTCTTCGAGAAGCGTGCCGTAGCGAAGAAATGCGCCCTGCGTCTCCGAGACGGCGTGAAACACCCGCGACGTAACCGAGTTGGCCAAGGATAAGGCGAACATGGACAGCGCCGCCGGCACGGTGAACCAGAGCCAGGAGTGGTGAAACGTAGACCACAGCACCATCCCCCCAACGGTAAAAAACGGCAGAATGCGCGCCGCCCAGACCACGTGTAGCCAATGCTTGAGCACGGCCTTTTCTTCGGCCCAGCGCAGTAACGGCTCCGGGTTCGGCGGTTCTTTATGCTTGCTCGCGGGATCGACCACGCCGAGCGCAAGTGCCTCGATCCGCTGCCGTAGATCCAAAAGTGGCGCGAGGGCGCGCACCGCCGTCTGCCGCTCACGAACGGCGGCAACCGGGCTCGGCTGATTGAAAAAAATTGCGAGCTTTTCCTGGCCTACCCGGGTGTGGGCGACCGAGACACGCTGAAACAGCGAGCTCTGACCGAACACGTCCAGATCGCTCGTGTACGGGTGGGCAGCGTCGACGAAACGCGCGCCGGTCTCGGCAAGCTCGGCGAAGCGCCCGGTGTTGCGCACCAGCGCATCGCGATTCACGCGTGCGAAGCGGCGCGCCAAGTCTTCTTCCGCGATGATGCGGCTGTGCCACACCACGAGGGCCATGAACGCGGCCAGTGAAATCAGGCTGAGCGGCCCGTAGTAACCGCCTTTATCACCGAAAATCGCGAGCAAGAGGCTGACCACGAACACCGCAAACGCGAGCCCGCGCAGATTCGAAACGCTGCGGGAGCGCCCCGCGTGCCGATCCGCGTCGGCGTTGAAGCGTTGCTCGCGCGCGCTGTATTCGGCCTCTTGATCGAAGGGCGGCGTCACGACCGAACCTTCTCAGTCACTTAGCGGGCCTCGCGAACTTGATCACTACGGTAGCGCCGACGATGGGCGCATCGGGCACGCCGACGAACCGGCGATCGACGATCTCGGATACGCAGCGCGCGGCCTCGGTCGTGACCGCACTGCGCTTGGCCACGGAGACGCCCTCCGCGCGACCCTTGGCGCGAAGCATGAAGCGCACTTGGACCTCGCCCGTGGCTTCCTTCAAGCCGCCATTGTCGGTGACACACTTGACATACCTGTCCTTCGGCGCGCCGAGCTTTCCGATACCGAGTGTGCCGCTGTCCGCCGTCACCGGACCCACGGTGACGTCGAGTTTTTCGTCAGTGACCAGCAAAGGCGCGCCCGCATCTGGCTCGGCGGGTTCTTCCGTGGTGACGGGGGTGACCGTGGGCGCCGGGACCGCAATGGCTTGCACCGTGCCGGCGGAAGCCGACGCGCTGGCCGCGGGCAAGGCCCCCGCGGCAACAGCGGAGCGCAGCGCCTGTGCTTCCGCTTCACTCAGGCAGCGCACGATCAGCCCTTTGCCGTTGCCGATGCGGCCCCAGGCACACGCCGGGTCATACGGATAGCGGCGAAGCAAAGCGTCCACCGGTTCTCCGCTGGCAAGCGCGCCGAACGCAAGCAGAAGGCTCACGGCGGGCAGGACGATCAGGACGCGTTTGGCGATGGGATTCATGACGCGGATAATCCTCGGAGGATGTCGCGCGCGGGACCGAAGTGCATGCCGCTATCCTACTCGACCCGCGTCGCGATGAGCAGGGAATGGGCAAACAGGACTGTTCTATCTGTTCGCCCTCGGCAACTGCGGCGACGCCCTTGTTTTTGAGGACGGCCGATTGCGAGGACCAGCGGCGGGTGATACGTGAAATGCCGGTATGTCCGTCGCACGCGCGCACTCACGCTTCGGGTCGTCGCGGCTCGGCGCGTCGTATCTCTCCGGTGGGCTAGCCCTGGGAGGTTTGATTGCGGCGTGCAGCGGCGATCCGGTTCCCGTTGGTGGCGGCGACGCATCCACCTCGCGGGCTGGCAGCTCGGGAGCACTCGCCATGGGCGGCGCATCCGCCAGCGCAGGAGCCCAGCCCGGATCGAGCGCGACCGGCAACAACGCTGAAAATGCTGGCGTGGGCGCGGCTGCCGGCTCCCCGCGCGCGGGTGGTAGCGGCGGCCCCAGCGCCGGTGGTAATGGCGGTTCTGGAGGTGCCATCGGCGCAATGTGGACGATGAACGCTGGCAAATACGTGCTCACGTTGGGCGCTACATATCTCGAGATCGATCCGATGAACGGAGCGCGAATCACCGCCTTGCGAGTGGGGGGTAGCACGGGGCCGAACATGCTTGCGGATTCGACGGTGACTGGGCAAGCGGACAATTGGGGGTCGACCTTTTGGCCCAGCCCACAGACCTGGGTTTGGCCACCCACCGCCGCGAACAGCATCGATGCCATCAACACGCTGCCTTACGCGGCCGTGCTGGATGGCGCCTCGCTCACTTTGACGAGCTCGGTCAACAGCACGGCGCCCAAGCTTTCGGTCACCAAGAAATTCTCCTCCGACCTAGCCAGAGAAGCGATCATCATCGATTACACGATGACCAACGGTGGCGTCGACCCCGTGACGACGGCGCCATGGGAAATCACCCGCGTTGCGCCGGGCGGCATCACGTTCTACCCGGCTGCAACGCCGCCCTACACGCAGGCCACGCCACTGTTGGAGACCACGGACACCGGGGGCGCCACTTGGTACCAGCACGACCCGACCGACCTGACCTTGTACAAACTGTTCGGCGACGGCAAAGACGGCTGGCTGGCCCACGCAGACGGTGATCTCCTCCTAATCAAGAGCTTTGCCGACCTGCCCGCCGAGTCCGCCGCCACGAACGAGGCCGAGATCGAGATCTACGCTGCCCCCAAATACGTGGAGGTAGAACATCAAGGCGCGGTCCAGACCCTGACCGCCGGCCAGGCGTTACATTGGACGGTACGTTGGTATGCGCGTAAGCTCGCCGCGCCGGCTGCCCTCGGCAGCGCAGAGCTCGTCGCTTACGTACAAAACCAGATCCGGTAGAGAGTGTCCGCGCCTGCACCCGCCTCGGCCGCCGCCGAAGCTGTGCTCACGTTTTTGGAAAGCGTGGGCCGACGTTCGGAGGCGGACTTTTACCTTCGCTTATTTTTGAAGCTCCCGAAAGAGAGCTTTGGCATCATTGCGCCGGGCGCGACGGTCATTCGCTATGCCCTCGACTCATTGGTCGAGCAGCTCAAATTTTTGGCCGACTTGGGGCTGTACGCACCGGTGGTGCTCGGGCTTTACGATCCGGAGCGCGGTGCGGCCAGCTCCGACCGCTTGGTCAAGCGCCTGCCACCCGCCGGCGTGCAAGCACGTTGGCACGAGATGAGCGAGCCCGGTCTCGCCCAAACCGTACGTGGGGAGCTGCTCGCGGAGAAGCTGCCCGTGGTCCATTTTCGACCGACCGAAGGCCAGGGCATCGAGGAGCGTCTCGATGAGCTGGGCGCGCTCGCCCAACAGCTCGATACGCGCAAATTCGTGTTGCTGCGGCGGCGCGGTGGCCTGCGACCGCTTCGCAGCGGCAAGCTGGAGCTGGCTCCCGGCTACTATTTGCCGACCGAATCGGGGCGCATTTCAATCATCAATTTGCGCACGGATCGCGAGGGCATCGTGGCCGGCAAAATCTTGCCGAAGCGTGACGCCGAGTTGCTCGCGGCCGCCGCGCGTCTGATCGAGCTCTCCCAACCGACTCCGATTCTCGCCAGCATCACCTCGCCCTTGAATTTGCTGAAGGAGCTGTTCACGGTCAAAGGCGCAGGCACGTTGATCAAGGAAGGCAGCGCTGTCTCGCGACACCGATCCTACGCGAGGCTCGACACGGCGCGGCTGCGTCGGTTGTTGGAAGCGAGCTTCGGCCGCGTCCTGGACGCGGGCTTCTTCGAACGAGCGCCGCTGGCGGTGTACGTGGAGGCCGAGTATCGCGGCGCCGCCGTGATCTCTCACGGGGAACCGGTGCCTTATCTCAGTAAGTTTGCCGTGGAGCCCGAGGCCCAAGGTGAGGGCATGGGGCGCGATTTGTGGCAGGCCATCTCACGCGACTACCCAGCCTTGTACTGGCGCGGACGTCCCGACAACCCAATCGCGTCTTGGTACGCGAGCGTGTGCGACGGCATGGTGCGTTTGGCCGAGTGGAACGTGTACTGGCGTGGCATCGACATCCAGCGCATTCCGGACGTGATCGAGGCCGCGCGCGGTCACCGGGCGGACTTCGCGCCGCCGTTTCCGGACGCCGCCCGCTGACCGCGAGATTTGCAGTGTTTTACGGATTTTTGCTACTCGTTGCCGGTCTCGCCGTGGGTGTCTACCTAGTCTTCATCTTTAGGCTCGTGCCGGGTGCGGCGGAGGAACGGTTGGGGGTGCTGGAGCCGCTCCCGGAGGACATCGGCGAGTGGCACTTCGACGAGGCCTCCGAGCTAGGCCGGGCGGCGCTTGCGCGCCAGCAGAAGCGTGAGGAGCGGCTCTTCTTCGAAGAGGGAAAGGGCATGTTCGCGCAGGGCCGGCTGTTACGCCAAGTGCGCTATCGGAACCTCGTTAGCAACGCGATCGAAGACGTGGAGCCCGACCAGTCGGTGAAACGCAGACGCATCCCAAGTTAGACCATCAGGCCACGTCTACGCTCGGGGCGAGATGCTCCCGGAGGGCGCGCGCAACGCCCGGAGCGTCGCGGCGGGCGACCGACAAACAGCGCAAGGCCTCGCGCTCCGACTCACCGATTGCGATGGCGCGGGCGGCGCGCTCGGCGAGATCCACCCGGCAGGCGCGCGGCCCGAGCTCGAGGTAACCCAGGCAACGCCAGATGCTCGCGGGAAGCGAACGCACCTCGTAACTGGTTTTGCCGAGCGGCGGCAACTCGAGCTCTGGCTCGAAAACCGTGGTCAGAATGGCGCGCTGCGCGAACGCGCCCCGACGCAGTAAGCTCGGCAAAAACACCGCCAATTCTCCGATCACGACCCCCGCCTGGCTGAGCATGCGGCGCGCCGCTTCGTTCAGCACGGCCAGCGAGGGTGAAAGCTCGCGCGCACTCGCCGTACCCAGCCCGCGCTCCAGCTGATAGACGATCGCGCGCATTGCGGGCTCCTCCGAATGACGCAAAGGATCCAGGTCACTCAAATAACGACTGACCGAGTCGCGAGCAAACGCGAGCAAACGGCGTTGGAGCTGAAGCCGCACGCCGGCGCCCAGCTCGCTGCGCGCGGCGAGCTCTGCGTTCGGCGCGGCAAGGTTGGCGCCGCGTACTAGGCGACCGAGTAAGGTCCCGTGCGCGAACACCCGCCCGCGCGGATCGAGATCGAAAGCCTCGTGTGGCGCGTCGACCAAGGTCGACAGGCGGCTCGTCGGCGAAGCGGCGAGCGGCGCGCCTAGGGCGTGTACATGGAGCTTGGCAAGCGCGGCGAAGGGGTGATGACGGTCGACCGGGGGCGCTTCGGGTACGCTGGGCATCTTGCGAGTACCGCGGTGCATGGCACGCTGCGGCTTATTTCTGCGCTCGACGAAGCTGGACACCAAACCGACATGCAAGGCATCGCTCAGCCGGTCCTCGAGCTGGCTAAGGCGCGCCGCCCAGTGCCTTGGTTCCGCACAAAATCCGGCGTGATTCACGACGAATGCCCACGTTCGCAAGCGCCCGATGCGAGCGACCAAACCATCGACGTCGCCGTCTTCTTGCGTGAATTCGCGCGTGCGGGCGGCCAGGAAGTCGTTCGATAGCGGGCCCTCGCACAACGCCGCGAATACCTCGCGCAGCAGCTCCAAATGTACTTCGAACAGAATGTGGCGAAAGTCCGGGATCTGACAGACGGCCCAGAGTAGCTCGAGGACCTCTGGCTGTTTGGCGAGGGCCGCGACTCCCTGATCATCGAGCAACGCGCGCAGCGCACGCAGGTCGAGCGCGTCGCGCACCGCCGCCAGGTAGGGCGCTGGTGGCGCCATTTCGAGGCTTTCGATCAGGGCGCGTGGCGAGCAAAAGTCGAGCTCCGCGTTGCGATAACGCACCCGTCGAATCGGCTCGAAGTGATGCTGCTCGATGCGCTGAGCCGCGTGCAGCGGCAATTCCAAAGGGCTCAAAGTGCCGAAGCTTCCATCTCTCAAGTAGCGGCCGGCGCGGCCTGCGATTTGTGCGAGCTCGGCGTCCTCCAAATGGCGCGCGGTGCGGCCGTCGAATTTGCGCAGCGAGGCGAACGCGACGTGCCCGAGGTCCAGATTCAGTCCCATGCCGATGGCGTCAGTGGCCACCAAATAGTCCACTTCGCCCGCTTGAAACAGGGCGACCTGGGCGTTCCGTGCCCGCGGCGAGAGCGCGCCGAGCACGACCGCCGCGCCGCCGCGTAACGTTTTGAGACGGTGCGCGAGTTGATACAGCTCGGGCACCGAAAATGCGACGACGGCGCTACGCGGGGGCAATCGCTGCAGCTTACTGCTGCCCGCAAACGAAAGACGGGACAAGCGCGGATGCTGTTCGTGCTTGGCCGCGGGCACCAGGCGTTCCAACAGAGGCCGCATGGTGGCGGCGCCGAGGAACCAGGTTTCGAGTCTACCTCGAGCATGCAATAGGCGCTCGGTGAAGACGTGTCCGCGCTCGTCATGGGTCGCCAACTGAACCTCGTCGACGGCCACGAAGTCGACCTCGACACTGAGCGGCATGGCCTCGGTGGTGCACACCCAATAGCTCGGGTGGCGTGGCAGGCGCTTCTCCTCGCCGGTGATCAGCGCCACGCGGTCCTCGCCGATACGGGCACTGACGCGATCGTATACTTCACGCGCCAAGAGTCGGAGCGGCAACCCGATCATGCCGCTCTGATGGTCGAGCATCCGCTCGACGGCCCGGTGCGTCTTACCGGTGTTGGTTGGACCGAGCAGTGCGAAGCTCGAGCTGGCATCGGGCGGCACACATGGAGCTTAGGGCATTCCGCGCGACCCGCCGCTTTCAGCGACAAACGCTCAGTTTTCGGGCGCTGTCGAGCGCGTGGTCTGATCCTGCCCGCCGGGCTCGCGCGGGCGGCGCTTACGCCGCGGCTTGGAGACGTCCGGAGCGGGGTAGTCGTAGCTCGTCACTCTGGCGGAGGGGACAGCGTCCTTTGGCTTCCAGCGGAACGCTCGCGGCTGCATCGGACGACCGAGGGCGTACAATACGCTCGTCTCATAGCTGGCCAGCGGCGGTGCCGCCGTGCCGGCGCGGTCTAGAAATGCCGGATGATGCGAGCCACGGTCGAGCTCGACGATGCGCAGGCAGCCGACTCGCAGCAACGCGGCAGCGATAGCGTCGCTCGTATCGTGCAGGGCGGACGCGATGATCACGCGATTCGTGGGCGTGACGCACATTGCCGAGCGGCGGCGCATGTCGCCTCGCTCGCGTGCCCGTGGCTCGAGCTTTCCATTCTCTACCAAGAGTGGCAGCTGCACGGCCGCGTCGTCGGCGTCGAGAGCGGGGATGACGCCGGGCGCCTCGATGCCAACCACGCCTTTCGAGAGCACGAGCGTGGCGTAGCCCGGGCGCAGAGCGATGGGTGAAAGCGAGCCGAAGGCAAAGCCGTAGCGAGTCGAATCCGTGGTGTGGCCGAGACCGATGGCGGCCACGACGCGATGCTCGGTTGCCTCCGTTGAGCTCATTTTCGAGCCAGACGCACTAGATGCGACCGGCTCGCGCGTGCCGGCAACGAAGCTAAACTCGACATGCCCGGGCTCGAAGCTCGTCAGATCCACGACCACGCTGCCCAGCGTCGACTGGCCGGCATAGACCCCAGGCAACCAAGCTGGCGCGGGCTGCGTGCCGCCATCGGTCAGCCATGAAATGCCCGACGCATCGTGCGGCGTTGCGTCACGCACCGTCACATAAAAAAAGTCTTTGGCCGACCAACGCACGAACTTCTCGGGCGGGATCGTCATGCGCTCGTCGGCGAGCTTCAAGTGGTACTCGCCTTTCTTGGGGTTCACCACGTCCGTGTACACGAAGCCGCTGTGCGCGGGATTCATGTCTAGATGCATCGCGTACGAGCAACCGGCTTGACGCAGCGCTTTGCCGAGCGTCGGGCCGTCTATCTCTTCACCCCAGGCGTAGTACAGGTGGCCAGCCAGAGTGACGCAGAGCGCAGTTCGCTGTGTCATCACGCTCGTCCCCTCGATCTGCCAACCCCACAATCTGCGCCCCGTCGGGTTGGCCACGCCGTCCTCCACCAGCGGGTCCAAGTTTTGGCGAAAAGCCACGATATCAGGGGGGATTGGACCATTTGGCGGCCAGCTACCGAGCCCTACTTCGGAGGCGTCGTTCACGATCACCGTCGCGCCGCCTGGTACGGGCGGGATGAGCACGCGGCGATTCACCATCATTCCATAGGCGCCATGTTGCGTTTTGAATGCGCCATTGAAGGTGGCGACGACACGGCTATAGACCGCGGGGTCTTGCGGAATATGCCCTTCGCCGGGCAAGCCAGTCGTGGGTTTCGGATCCTCGTAACCGGCTTGCATGCCGAGCTCGAGTTGGCGCATGTCCATCGCCACTAGCACCAGCTCGGAATAGGGGCGCGCTGGGTCCGGACGGATCACCGTGCGGTAAAAATAGGCGGGCGGTTTAGCGCCATTCGGCACGCCGAGCATCGGCTTCAGAAAGCCGTAGGCGACCGCCGTCCACTCGCCCTCACCGGGCCTCGAGTCCTTCCAAAGTGACGGCACGTTAGGCGGCGGCCAGGAGTCTGCGGCGTGCTCGAAGTCACTGCCGTCGAGCACCTTAGCTACGACCTGCTCGGAGCTGATCGCTCTCAGCGCCCGCTCCTTCTTCGACGAGAAGATTGCAAAAGACGCGCGCTCGAGCCGATCTTTTGCGCCAAAAATTCGATTCTCGAGCCATACCACCGGCTCCGGGCCGAGCTCGGCGCGCACGCTGTCCACTAACCACAGCAGCCAGGGCTTGGGCACGTGCACTTCCGGAACCACGCGCGCGGCCTGCGGCTCCCCACCGTCGAGCGAGCGCAGCACGCGCAGCTCGGTTTGGTAGTGAAGGCCACGACCCTGCTCACTCAAGTCGATATCGAGGTTCGGTGGCTCGAGGGTCAGCTTGGCGCTTTGCGCCGGTTCGTCGAGCACGATATTGGTGCGACCGATGCCGGCGAAGCTACCCGAAGCCTGATAAGAGTTGATCGCCAAAAGCAAGCGATCAAACCATTTATCGGGCTGATCGCTACGCCGGATGCCGCCTAGATCCAGCACACTCATGCCTTGAATCCGCCCAAAGGCGAGCGTCGCGAAGGCCGCTCGATCTCCCCGGGCCTCGAGCGCTGCGTCGTCGCCGACCGGCGTATCCGTCAGGTTGTGAACCTGGCTCACCGACAAAGGCTGACCGTCGAGCGTGACTCGGACGCGCGCGCGATACAGATCGCGCGCCGCACCCACGCGAGGCGCGCCCAAGAATAGCAGCGGTCGGCCCAAGAGCAGCTCGAGGACAGCTCCAGGACTTTGCTCCCAGATCACTTCCTCGGGCTGCACCGCGCCTCCGATCGCGGAGCCGAGCAGTTTGGCCAAACCTTCGACCGTGCGTTCTGGCGGCTTGGGCCTGCGGAAGCCGAAGCCGGTGCTCACTAACGCCACGATCGTCAGCAATAGCCCGCGGCGTTTGTAGAAGGCGGTCGGAAACTTCATGACGGAAGCCCGGCGGGTCTACTTTCGGCACGCCGTCGGCGCAAGTCACGCGAACTATTCTCTTCGGCCCCCTTGTGATGCGCCTGACTGACTGTTAACCCCGAGTTCGCCTTGGCTGCGAGCAATCTCAAAGTTCGACTGCTGACCGCCGCCGTCGTCGTCCCGCCGCTTCTGTGGCTGTTATTTCGAGGGCCCGCGGACGTTTTCTTCCTGCTCGTCTTGTTCGCGGCGGCCATTGCCTCGCATGAGCTTTTTCGCATGACCCATCCGAACGATGCGATCGCGCGAGGGATCGGAATCGGGACCACGCTCGGCGTGGCCATCTGCGTGTACTCATGGAGTCGCGATCCGCGCGTGTTGCTCTCACTGCTGTTCGGGGTGCCCCTGCTCGGCTTGATGGTCTCGCTCTGGCGGCTGGGCGATATCTCGAGTGCGGCTTTGCGAGCGTTCGCCGCGGTCAGCGGCCCGCTTTACATTGGGGGATTGCTGAGTGCCCTTGCCTTACTACGGCGAGACGCGGGCGCGGCGGGCCCGAGTTACGTGCTCCTGTGTCTGACTTTCGCTTGGCTGGCCGACACTGGCGCTTATTTCTTCGGCAGGTATTTGGGCAAGCGCAAGCTGTACGAAGCGGTCAGCCCCAAAAAGACCCGCGCTGGCTTCGTTGGCGCGTTGGTCGGCGCCGAGCTCGGCGGCTTGCTCGGCCACTTTTTTTATCTGCCTAGTATCCCACTTCTGGACGTGGCCCTGCTCGCACTCGTCGCCGGCGCTTTCGGCCAACTCGGCGACCTCGTCGAGTCGCTCTTGAAACGCTCCACGGGCATCAAGGACTCGGGCTCCATCGTGCCGGGCCACGGGGGAATGCTCGACCGTATCGACGCTCTGATCATCGTTGCGCCGATCGTCTATCTGTATACCTCGTGGTTCGCGCCAGCCGTTTAGGGACGCCGGGCACGGCCGAGGTCCATTACCTCCCGTCCGGGCGCCGGTCGGCCCGAGCGCCGAGTGCGAAACGAGCTTACCTTTTTGCCGTTGGCCACCGTTACTGGAACAATAAGCGCTATGCAGTCTGTTCCTCCCGCGCCCGCTTCCGCTCCCCAGCCGCCCAAGTACGAGTTCTTCAAGGTCATTCAAAACTACCTGGATGACGCGGCCAAGCTGGTTCAGATGCCGGAGTACATCCGCAGCATCTTGAGCCAACCAAAAAACGAGATCATCGTCCACTTCCCGGTACGAATGGATAGCGGTGAATACCGCGTGTTCAAGGGGTATCGCATCCAGCATTCGAACATCCTCGGCCCGTACAAGGGTGGGATGCGCTATCACGAGAGCGCGTCGCTCGACGACTTCAAGGCGTTGGCCGCGATGATGACCTGGAAGTGCTCGCTGATGAATTTGCCCTTCGGCGGTGGCAAAGGTGGCATCAAGTTCAGTCCCCATGGCGTCTCGCGGCACGAGCTCAGCCGCATCACGCGCCGCTTTTTTCACGCGCTGGGTTCGAATATCGGCCCCGACTACGACATCGCGGCGCCGGACGTGGGCACCAACGCGCAAACCATGGCCTGGGCGCTCGACACGTACATGAACTCCGTCGGCATGGTTTCGAAGCAAAGCGTGATGGGCGTGGTCACCGGTAAGCCGGTCAGCAGCGGTGGCACGTACGGGCGTGAAAAAGCGACCGGCCAAGGTTTGGTTCATTGCATCCTCGATTGGGCCGACCGCGCGCGCTTCGACGTAAAAGGCAAGAAGCTGATCGTGCAGGGCTTCGGCAACGTGGGCTCGAACGCGGCGGTACTGCTCAGCCAACTGGGCGTATCACTCGTCGCGGTCGGGGATCACACGGGCTACTTGTACAATCCGGAAGGCTTCAATGCCTACCGCTTGAAGCAATACGTGGAGCAAAACGGTTCCATCGCCGGCTACGCCAACGGGACCAAGATCGAGCGTGAGCAATTCTTCGGCACCCAAGCCGACATCTTCGTGCCGGCTGCGCTCGAGAATCAGGTCGGCACCGCCGAGGCCGAAGCGCTGCAGGTGCAGCTGATCGCCGAGGGCGCCAATGGCCCTTGCTCGCCAGAAGGCGAGGAAGTGCTGAAGCGGCGCGGCATCGAGATCCTTCCGGACGTTCTGTGCAACGCAGGCGGCGTTACCGTGAGTTATTACGAGTGGGTCCAAAATCGCCGTAGTGAGCAATGGACCATTCAAGAAGTCGATCAGCGCTTGGAGCTAGCGATGCACGACGCCTACGATCGCATGGCGCGCTTCGCCAAGCTCCACGACTGCGACTATCGGCGCGCCTGTTACGGCGTTGCCCTACAACGCATCACCCAAGTGTACACGGAACGCGAGATTTTCCCTTGAGTCCTGCGTCCGAATCTGCGCTCGAGCGACGAGTCGAGATTTGATTTTGATGGTCACTCGCCCGCGCCAAGGGCACTCAGCCTTCGGCGCCCCTTGCCGCTTCCGTCGCTATCAGGCCGCCGACTTGATGATCACTTTCAGGCGTTGAATGGCCCGCGAGTGCAGCTGCGAAATCCGGGGCTCGCTGACCCCGAGCTCGACGCCCAAATCTTTGAACTTCACGCCGCGAAAGTAATGTTGAGAAACGATGTGACGTTCGCGCTCTGGCAATTGTTCCACGGCTTTTGCGAGCGTTTCCTGGGCGAACTTAGCGGCTACCGCCGCCTCACTGCTGGAGAGATCGGCCAGACAGCGATTCTGCTCCCACTCGCTGACGTCATCGAAGCGAACGACGGCCGGCGGTGGGACGTAGGCGTCCGTCCCGCTGGCGGCTTCCGCGGCCGCGCGGGCGCGACGGGGCAGCCAGTCTTGCGCGCGCAGCTCGTCCAAGATGGCGCCGCGGATACGGACACGCACGTACCATTCAAAGCTTTCGCTGGGGCCGTCCGGATGACGGCGAATGGCGTCCCACAGGCCGCTCATGCCGGCGGCGATCAGATCTTCACGCAGCACATTGCGTGGCAGTTTGCGCTGAAAGCCTCCGGCAATCTTGCGCACGAGGGGCTCGTAACGAAGCAAGAGCTCCGCGCTCATCTGCGGGTCCATACCGCGGGCCTTCTTGACGCGAGGGCCACGAGCAACGACCGTGGCCGGCGAAGTCGCGGCGGGCCGATGAACGGCACGCGCCGCCACGGGGGCGTGACGCCGTGCGGGACGCGGCGCCAAAGAGGGCCGAGCTACGGCTGCGATCAGTGCACCCGGCGCGATCGACGCACGAGCACGCGGTGCGGTGGCCGGCGTCTCCTTGCTGGCGGACGGCTGGGGTTTCGCTTTGACGACGCGAGCGCTCTTCACTTTTGACGACTGAGCTCGGTTTTCGCTGATCGAGTGCATGGGGCTGGCTCTCCGTTGGTATGGCTCGGCTCTTTGCAGCGCTCGTGCCACCAATAAGACCCGCGAAATGCGCAGGAAAGCCGCGTGTGGGCGAAGTTAAGGGGAGGGTCAGTGATGACCGCACCGTCACGCGCGGCTTCGGCCGCCACCAATCGGGCCAAGCTTTTGACAACGATTTCGCTCCTGTTTGAGACAAGCAGACCGCGAGGTCTGTTCTTACCCAGGGCGGGTCAAACGCGTATTCATCAACGCAAACGAGAGCTTGGGAGCCATGGCGTCGATTTGTTACGGCTTCGGCGCTTCGAGCGGCTTGTCTCCCCTGTCTCGGTTTCTATCGTACCTCGGGCACCGCCCCCGCCCCGAGTCCCCGGTTTTTTGGCTATCTGAGTCCGTGGATGCCAAAGTTTTACCGCACGCATTTGTGCGAGTCGGTTTTTCGAGAGGCATCATGGGCGAAGGAAGAAACTTGGTCGGCGTCGACATCGGTACCGCGTCGATCAAGGTCTGCCAGGTGAAGGAGACCCGAAAAGGGCTGGGCCTGGTGCGCCTGGGCTACGCCCCACTTGGTCCTCAAGCGATCGTGGATGGTCAGGTGATGGACGCGGCCGCTGTCATCGAGACGCTCCAAAAGGTCTTCCAGGACGCCAAAATTAGGCAGAAAGAGTGCGCGCTGAGCGTTTCCGGGCAGAGCGTGATCATCCGCAAGATCACCGTGCCGATGATGACGGAAGCCGAGCTCGAAGAGCAGATTCAATGGGAGGCCGAGCAGCACATTCCCTTCGACATCAAGGACGTGCATGTCGACTACCAGGTCCTCCGGCGCCGCGCCGAAGCGAGTCAAATGGACCTCTTGCTGGTAGCGGCCAAGCGCGATCAGATCGAGGAATATCTGCAACTGGCGCGGAACGCGAAGCTCAGACCGGTGGTCTGCGACATCGACGCCTTCACGGTTCAGAACTTATTCGAATATTCGCGCAGCTTGCCGGTAGACCAGACGATTGCCTTGATCAACGTCGGTGCGAGCTTGTCGTCCCTCAATATCATCGCCAACGGCGTGAGCGCCTTCACGCGCGAGATTGCCAATGGCGGAAACGTTATCACCGAGGAGATTCAGAAGCAGCTCAATGTGCCGCACGATCAGGCTGAAGCCTACAAATGCGGCGGCTCCGGCGACCCAAACCAAGCCGGCATGATCCCGCAGCAGGTGGTGCAGGTGGTCGAAGCGGTCAGCGACACCATCGCCGCCGAGATTCAGCGCAGCCTCGACTTCTTCATGGCTACGAGCGGCGAAGGAGAGATCGCACGCATTTACGTGACGGGCGGCTCCGCCAACCTGGCCGCATTGGCGCGCGCCATCGAACGCCGGGCTCGCGTTTCGGTCGAAACCTGGTCGCCGATCGAAAAGCTGAGCATCGAGGCCAAGGAAGTCGACCCGGTTTTGCTGCAAACCCGCGCCGCCCAACTGTCCGTTGCGCTCGGCCTCTCGCTCCGTAAAGAAAAAGAGGCGCGCGCATGATTCGCGTCAATTTAATACCGCAAAAGCGGCGCTCGGATCGGAGAGACGGCTCGCAGCTGTGGCTCGCGGTGGTGATGGTGTTGATGCTCGCCGAGGTGGTCGCGCTGTTCGTGTTTCACGGCTTCAAGAACGAGGAGCTGGACGATCAACGTCGCAAAAACGCGGCGCTGAGCGCGCAAATCGATCAATCCAAGAGCGCGGTTGCCAATCATGCGGCGGTAACCCAGAAGCTCGGTCAGCTTCGCGCGCGTGAAGAGGCGATCAGCAAGTTACAGAGCGCGCGCACCGGGCCCACGGCAATCCTGCTCGAGTTGGCTCGTATGCTCACCGCGGGCCGAGGCCCAAGCGTCGACCCGGATCGCCTGAGCCAGCTGCGGCGCGACAACCCGCTGGCCGTGTTCAACCCGGCCTGGGACGCGCGGCGGCTGTGGCTCACCAAGTTTTCGGAAGAGCACCGAAAGCTCAGGCTCGAAGGCTTCGCGCAGGACGGTGAGGACGTGAGTGAGCTGGCGCGCAGAATGAACCTGTCGAGTTATTTCGCGGATGTCGAGCTGTTGCCCGCCAACCGCATGACGGACGCCGCAACCAAGGTGGAAGTCGTGAAGTTTGCCTTAGAAGCGACGGTCAAATACTGATGGCTCGCCAGACCAACGTCTTGAACAAGCTTCCGCTGCTCGGTCGGATCGGCGTGGGCGCGGGCCTCTTGCTGTTGATCGGGGTGGCCTACTTCGTCGTCTTTTACGGAGACATCGAGAGCTCGATCAAGGCCGCGCAAGGTCAGGAGCAGGCGCTGCGGAATGACTTGGCGGACGCGAAACAAAATGAATTCGCGTATCAAAAGGACCTCGCCGAGCTGACTGATCGCCAGCAACGCCAGCGCGAGCTAAATAAGGTGTTGCCAGTCGACACCGAGTACCCCGCCTTTTTGAGCGCGGTGCAGTCCGTCGCAAACGTGTCCGGCATTGGTCTCACGGCGTGGGCGCCTCAGCCGGAGGTTTCCGAGCAGTTCTACAGCCGAGTGCCCATGAAGGTGACGCTCGTCGGGCGCTATCACCAAGTTGCCAAGTTCTTTTACGGCGTGGGGCAGCTCGATCGCATCATCAACATGGAAAATATATCGCTGACGGACCCGAAAATCCAAGGCGATGACGTGGTCGTGAAGACCGAAGCATTGGCCACGGCCTTCCGCGCTCTCGACGAGACCAAGGCGGCTGCCGCCGATAAGCGCGGCGCGGCGATTGCGGGGCAGCAGTGACCGGGGGCCGGGTTTCGATGCTGGCTTTGGCTCTGGCAGGCGCAGCTTGTAGCGACCCGCCGGTCGTGACGACGGCCCCTTCGGCTTCAGCTGCCATGGGCGAGCCAAGCACTGCGGCGCCCGCGGCGACGGCGGCACTGCCCGCTACGGCGCCGGCATCGAGCGCGCCTTTCGCCCCACCGCCCAAGGTCGAGGTGCAAGAGCACGAGTTCACGGAAAATGAGCGCTCGCGCGACCCGTTCCGGTCGTTTGCGGCAAGCTTCGTGGAAGACTCCAAGGCCAAGGTTCACTCGCAGCGTGAGGTAATCTTGAGCCAGTACGCGCTCGATGAGCTGAAGCTGATCGGCATCGTGACCCGTGCCGAACCGGCCAAGGCCATGCTCGTGGATCCGACGGGCAAGGGCTACGTGATTCAGCGCGGTAACTTCGTGGGCCGCGCCGATGTAGTGCAGGCCACTGGCGCCTCGGGCGCGACCTACGAGATCAACTGGCGCGTCGACCGCATCCGGTCGAGTGACGTCGTGTTGATCCGTGAAGACCCATCGAATCCGGATGTTCCGAGCGCAACGCGGGTCATTCCCCTGCGCCCCGACGAAGCGCCGGATACCGACATTCCCGAAGGGGTCGTGCTGCCCGCCGCAGCCGCAAGATAACGGCGTCCTGCCCTTACGTAAGCGTCGCTATTACCGCGCGTTATTTGTTCGGTTCGGTCACAACCAGATACGCTTCGAGTCGAACCGTAGTGAACGCCATTACAAGCAATAAGCCGGTCAGCTTGCCTTCCGGAGTCACACCATGAGGCGGACCCCGTCCCGTACGATCGCGGCGACATCGCTGCTCGCTTTGCTCACCGCGTTCGCCTTGCCCAAGCGGGCGCAGGCCGAAGACGGAGCCAACCACGCCACCACGGTGCGCATGGTGCGAGACGCCGAGCGCAACGTAGTGCGCGTCGTACTCGGCTTCAGCCAAATTCCGACGTTCACGGCCCGTCTGGAGCGGAATGGGCAGCGCTTGGTGGTGGACGTTCCGGACGCCGACATAGCGGGTGCTCCCGCCGCGCTCACCGATCGGCTGGGCGTCGTGGGCGGGGTGATGACCCAGGCCTTCAAATCGGATGGTAAGTCGACCACGCGCCTGCTGGTGACCTTGTTGGAGCCCGCCAAATATGCCGTTACGATCGACGGCACTGACTTGGTAGTGTCCCTCGCCAAGAACGCAACCGCGCTCGACGCGCCGCTGCGTGCCGCTCAGACCCTTTCGACCGGCACGGCGAAGGTGAACGCCGTTCGCTACGAGCATTCGGATCTCGAAGATAGAGTGCTGATCGACCTGAGCGAGGTCACCGAATATCGCCAGGCCAGCACGGCGCCCGGCAAAAACGCATTGACCCTTTCGGGCGCGACGATCTCCCGGGAGCTGACGCGCACCCTCGATGTGTCCGCATTCAGTGGCGCGCTGAGCTCGATATCGAGCTACTCGTCCGACAACGACGCGAAATCCGTCACGATTCAAAGCGAGGGTGACCGTACCGCCGTGGCGCGCGTTTCGCGCCGCGGTACGACCCTTGTTTGGTCCTTTGCGAAACCTGGCGCTCAGCCCTCCTCCGTGACCGGTGTCGGCTTGGACGGCGGCATCGCGCGCCGTTCTCGCACGGTGCACGTGGAAAGCCAGTCCGAGGACATTCCGCTGGTGCGCGACGGCTCCGAATCCGACTCACCTCTAAGCAAATCTTCGGGTGATTCGGAGGTCGCCTCCGCGCCCGCCGAGGCTTCCGCGTCTGCTCCGAATTTGCTGGCTCAGACCAAGCACGCCTTCACGGGTCGGCGCATCGATCTGGACCTCAAAGACGCCGATGTACACAACGTCTTGCGCCTGCTGGCTGACGTCGGCCAGGTGAACATCGTGACCGCGGACAACGTGGCCGGCACGATCACGATCCGGATGCGCAACGTGCCATGGGACCAAGCCCTCGACGTCGTGCTGCAGGCCAAGGGTCTAGGCGTCGTACAACGCGCCAACATGCTGCGCATCGCGCCGCTGGCGGACCTGGAAAAAGAGCGAGAATTGCAGATCGCGCGTCGCCAGCAAGAAGTGAAGCTTGCTCCGCTGGAGACGCGTCTCATTCCCGTGAGTTATGCGCAGGCTTCGGACATTCAGGATCGCGCCAAACCGCTCTTGTCCGAGCGTGGCTCGATCGCCGTAGACGATCGTACCAACGTGATGATCGTGCGCGATCTAGCCGGCAACTTGAATCAAATCGAGGAGCTGACGCGCTCGCTCGACACGCAGACACCGCAGGTGCTGGTCGAGGCCCGTATCGTGGAGGCCACGAGCCGCTACATCCGCGACGTTGGTATTCAGTGGGGCGGCGACACGACGTTTTCCTCGGCGACGGGAAACCCTACCGGCCTCGCGTTTCCGAGCTCCATCGGGGTGGCGGGTGGCGCCAGTGACGGTGGCACTCCAACCGCTGGTTTGAGCCCGTTCACGCGGACGGTGGCCAACCCGAACTTCGCCGTGAATTTGCCGGCCGTCGTCGGCACCGGCGCCGGTGGCGCGCTCGGCCTGACCTTCGGCTCGATCGACAACACGGTGAACTTGGCGGTTCGCCTGTCCGCCGCTGAATCCAGCGGCCTTTTGCGCATCTTGAGTAGCCCGCGCATTTTGACCTTGGACAATCGCGAAGCGCGAATCTCCCAAGGCACCTTGATTCCGTTCTCGCAGGTCAGCGCGCAGGGCGTGCAGACCACGTTTCAAGAAGCCAAGCTGCAACTGTTGGTCAAGCCGCACGTTACGGCCGACGGTAGTGTCAGCATGCACGTCAAGATCAATCGCGACGAGCCCGACTTCAATCAGACCTCGGCACGTGGTGATCCGACGATCTTGAAGCGCGAAGCGGAGACCGATCTCTTGGTCATGGACGGTCACACGGCGGTGATCGGTGGCATCTTCACGCGCAACACCGGGCGCAACTTGGATCAGGTCCCGTTTTTCGGCGATATCCCCCTGTTGGGCTTGCTCTTCCAACGCCGCCGCGCCAGCGACACGCGCGGGGAACTGGTAATCTTCTTGACGCCAAGGATCGTGAATCGCGCCGAGGCATTGGGGCGCTGACGTTTAGGAGGTTGGCCTTCCGGCGTCGTTGACAGCGCGGGCCTCGCTCGTCGATGCTGCGCGCGTAACGGCGGCGAGCCGAAACGAGCTTCGCCTTCGTGACGGTCATGCTCGCGAAGCGCACACGCTCACCGTTGATTGGCGTCGGCCTGTGGGCGACGCTGTACGTGGCTCGGGCCCACGCTTATCAGAGCGAGGTCGATGCCACGCTCGATGCCCAGTTCTATTCGCTGCAAAGCCCGTACGGCAGCCCGCTCGTGCAGCGCCGCCGGTATACGCAAACCTTGGCGCTGAATCTATATGAGCTTCAGACCGACCGCGTCGCGCTCGGACCACAGCTTTCGTTCCGGTCGCGGCTGCGCCTGGATACTGACTTCGGCCAGCGGCCGGAGGAGCGGAATCCGGATTCGTCGTCGTTCACGCCGGGCCTTGCGGAAGCTCCGCTCGACGTCATGTACGCGTACCTGGACGGGCAGCGTTACCTGAACGGCTGGCTCGGGTTTCGGCTTGGGCGTCAGTACGTCGTCGATACGTTGGGCTTTTGGTCATTCGACGGGGCAGACGTGTTGCTCACCACGCCCGCATACGTTGCGTTCGAGGCGTACGCCGGCTTCGAACAACGGGGTGGCCTGCCGATGCTCGGAACCTCTCGTTTCGAGGCTGACGGGGTGTCTCGCGGCGACCGCTCCGGGCTGAGCTTCGGGCAGTCGCCGAGCTTCTTGCAAGAATCGAAGCTGGCGCCCGCGTACGGCTTTGCGATCGAGTCGGCTGGGCTCCATTTTCTGCACAGTCGCTTCACTTATCGCAAGGTGATCAACCGCGATGCAGTCTTGGTTTCGCCGTTCTTGGACAACGGCGGAGGCTTGCGCTACGCGCTCGGCGACCGCACCTCGAGCGAGCGCATCGCTTACTCGGTGCGCGCGGATGACTCTGATCTCGGTGCCGCGCTCGGGTCGGTCATCTACGACTTGTACAATCGGCGCGTCAGCCAATGGAATCTAGGATTGGACTGGTACGCCACGGAGCGCGTGGTCTTTGGCGTCAACGCCGATTATTTCTTGCCAACGTTCGATGGCGATTCGATTTTCAACTGGTTCGCTCACCGCGGCACGACCTCGCTCACGGCCCGCGCCGACCTGGCCTTCTCGCGTCAGCTCGAGGTTGCGGCGAGTGCCGGCGCGAAGATGTTCGGGACGGAAGGCGAGCCATCCAACTACGCAACCTCGGCGGGTCCGAATCTCGACGTGACGGGCAAAACTTACGATTATTTAGCCTCGCTCGGCGGACGTTACCGATTTTGGGATGGCAGTTTGGCCTTGAATGCCATGGCCGAGAGCGGCGGGGCGGGGCACCGTTACGGCGCCGACCTGACGGGTCGCAAGCGCTTCGAAGGCGGTTATTACGATTCGCTGGCCGTGCTGTCGGTGTACGATTGGGATGATGCATTGCGCTCGGACCGGAGCGCGACGAGCTTTTCATACGTGCTCGGCGGCGGTGTTTCGCCGAGCTTCATGCTCTTCAGCCGCGGCCGCTTCGGCGTCGAGTGGGAGCACACGATGAACCGTTTGGTGGGACAACGGTTTCGCATGCTGGCAACCTTGGAACTATCGGTGCTGCGATGACCGGCGCAGAGCGGGGGTCTTGCCGCGAGTCCTGTTGGTTCTTGATGTTCGGCTGCGTGCTGGCGTTGGGCCTGGCTTTGTGCGGGCAAAGCCCGCTCGCGCGCGCTGAAGCGGCGCCTGCCACGCGCGAAGCGCCCGCCGACCCGGACGTGGCTCCGGACGCCGACCGCGCCGCGGCTGGCCCAGACAGCGACGCCGGTCCATTCGCCAGCGGGCCCGGCCCAAGCCCGGCCGTCGCAGCGCCGGCAGGCTCGCGGTTGACTCACGGCCTTGGGCCTCGAGCTGATGGGCTGCCCATTCTACCATCGGATCGGCCACCAGGAGCGCTTCCAGGCGATGGCGGCCCGAGCCCGGTGATCTTTCCCGCGCAGGACATCACCATCCGCTTCAACCACCAGCGGCACGTCCAGGGGCTCGGCATGACCTGCGCCACGTGCCATGAAAAGGCCCACACCAGCCACGACAGCGCCGACTCGCTGCTGCCGAAGGGCACGCGCTGCGATGGCTGCCACGGTAGCGATCATCGTGATCCTCTGAGCGTGCGGGGCGTAGGCGAGTCGCCAATTGGTCAGTGCGCATTCTGTCATTTGGGTTACAGCAGCAGCGCCGGTAATAGGGTTGCGCGGTTGTCGCTACCGAAGCCAAATCTACGTTTCGATCACGCGCTGCACGCCAAGCGCAACATCGCCTGCGCGCAGTGTCATGGAGCGGTGGAGAACCTCGAGCTTGCCACCCGCGACCAGTTGCCGCGCATGCGCGGCTGTTTGAACTGTCACCAAGCCTCGGGTGCGGCCGCCGGTCGCGCTCGCTCCGATTGCCGCACCTGTCACTTGAGCGATCCATCGGGCTTGATCAAGGTCAGCTTCGAGACGGGCACGCTGGCGCCGCCCAGCTGGCTGCACGACGCGGGCCATGGTCCCGACTGGATCGAACGCCACAAGCAGATCGCCGGCAACGACAGCCGCTTTTGCGCCAATTGCCATCAAGAAAAGTACTGCACCGACTGCCACGACGGTCGGGTTCGCCCGCGCAACATCCACCCGAATGATTGGCTCGATAGTCACCCGGTAGCGGCTCGGCAAAACCAGCAGAAGTGCGCGAGCTGCCACCGCGAACAGTCGTTCTGTTTGAGCTGCCATCAGCGCGCGGGCGTGGCCGAGTCCGGCCCGTTTTCGAACGAGGCCCAGCGCGGTCGTTTCCACCCGCCCAAGGCCGAGTGGACCGACGGCCCGCGCACACCGCGGCACCACGCTTGGGAGGCGGAGCGAAACATCAGCGCGTGCGTCAGCTGCCATGTCGAGCGCGACTGCGCGGTGTGTCACGCGACGACGGCCGTCGGCGGACGCGGCTCAGGCTATCCGGCCGGCCCCGGCCAAAGCACGGACCCACACCCAGTTGGGTTTCGCTCGCGCTGTGCCGCGGCCTTGCGTCAAAACGCGCGCCCATGCTTGGTCTGTCACGCGCCGGACGACCCAAACCTGCAGACTTGCCGGTGATTTCCTTGGGGAACGGCGGGGAAAACCGGACGACTTTCGTAAACTGCTTGCGTGACAGTTCCGCGGACTGGTATTGCGAATGCCGCTCTCAAAGGTGTTTTGCCCTATCGCTGAAGGAGGCTCTTCGTGAAGGAGCTTGTTCGTTTTCTGTTCGAGAACCTGTACTTCGACTTCCAAGGGGACATCACCGTGGAGAAGATGCGGGAGTTCTTGCGCGAGGACGACAGCCGCGAAGCTCGCCAGCTATTGTCGAAGATCATCGAGGAAAAGGGGGTCGACGACCTCCTGATCACGCTCGCCGATTGCCTGAAGGACCAGATCCGGACCGGCGTGGGCGAGCAATCCATTCGCGATCAGCTCAATATCTACACCGACAGCTGAGCGCGCTCCCCTGGGCGGCCGCCGCCCTGGTCTCTTGGGTGGGTGCGGCGACCGGTTGTGACATGGGGGCGCGCGATGACGCACCCGCGCATGGTGCTCCGTTGCACGTGCTCGCGACCTACCCGGCCGATGGTCAAGGCACCGACCCGCCAGCCGTGCCGCGGGTTTGCAACTCCCCAACGCCAGACTGCCCGGTGCCCACCGATGTCGCAATCGAGCTCCGGTTCGATCGCTTCCTGCGGCCTGGAGGCGGGCTCGCGGCCGGGCTGCAAGTGTTCACCGGCGACATCGCCAATTCCGTTTCCTTCACCCCGGAGTACGACCTCGTCGAGCGCGTGGTCGTGTTTCGCAGCTCACGGCGGCTGCAGCCAAACACGCTGTACACCGCGCAAATCGTGATCAGCTCCGATCCCGCCCGCGGGTTTTGGGCATTTGATCGAGCTCCGCTCGAAGCCGGCGACGTGCCGCTGCGCTTCAGTTTCAGCACCGGCAGCGGGCCTTCCGTTGCGGCGCCTCCGCAAAGAGTCGCGCCGCCCGACACATGCGAGACGCTCACGACCGGACCCCTTCGCTCGTGTACGAGCTGTCACGTCACTCAGCCGGGCGCGGACACGATTCCGCCCTCCAAGTATCCGCCTATGGGCCTCGATCTTTCGAACGCCCGCGGGTTTTTTTACACTGCGATCCAGCACGTCGCTCACGAAGCGGAGACGGGGAACACGGCCGTGGACGACGGGCTTCAGGCGCCCTCTCGCTTCGGCGTCCAGATGAACGTGGTGGACCCGGGTTTTCCGGCGACCAGTTACCTGATGTACAAGCTGCTCGAAAAGCCCGAAAATTATCGACTGGGCGATTCCGAGGCGACCTGCGTCACGGGCTACCATGCGCCGGTCTCTGAAGGCGGTTGCCGCCCCCCAGCTGCGGCCGAGCTCGTGCAGCTCCGGGAGTGGTTCGTGCGCGGCGACCCGATGCCCAAGGATCAACCGGCGTCGACCGCGTCCCTTTCTCACTCCGACCTCTTGCGCACTGCCGCCTGGATTGCCGCGGGCGCCCCTTGTTCGCCGCCCGATTAGCTCGTCGCGCGCCACCTTCGTTGACTAATGGCAGTTTATCGCTAGTTTTAGCGACTGTTCGGAGGCGCTTGTGGCAACTCAGTTGACTGTCAATGGTGCTCCAATTCGCTGGATCGAGCCGCTCGGGCAGGGCGCTACGAGCACTGTTTGGCTTGGCGAAGGCGACGGCGTCCGTTGCGTTCTGAAGCTCGCTAAGGGGGCGGCGGAGTCACCGCGTTTCGCGGACGAGGCCGAGCGACTGTTGTTCGCGGAGGCGCCAGAGTTCCCAAAGCTGCTGGCGGTCGGACTAGCCGGCATGGCCCTGAGCGCGGAGCTCGGTGTGCGCTTGGAGCCAGGAACGCCCTACCTGCTGCTGTCCGCCGCCCCGGGTCTGAGCCTCGAGCAAGTGCTCGCTCGCGGACAGCTCAGCGCAGACGAGCGCGACGCGCTGGCGGGGACGGTCACGCGGGACGTGGGGGCCGCGCTCGCGGCGCTGCATGCATCCGGCGCGGCGCACGGCGATGTAAAGCCGGGCAACATCATCGTGCAGAGGACGAGGGGCCGCGACAGCCGGGCGCGTTTGGTCGACTTTGGCCTGAGTGGCCCCGCGCTCGACCCGGAAGTCAGCGGTGGCACGCGGCGCTATTTGGCCCCCGAGGTGTTCAGTGAATCGGACGGTGATGCGCGCGCCCGGGACCTGTGGGCGCTCGGTGTCACGCTGCTCGAGACGCTTTCGCCGGCTGATGTCCTAACGCTAGACGCCGAGCCTGCCCTGCGCCGTGATCACCCCCTGTCTGTGGTGGTGAACGCCCTCTTGACGAGGGCTCCGGGCGCGCGACCGTCTGCAGAATGGGTTTTTCGTCGAACCCTGGCCGGCTTCACCGATTCCGATGCCAATGCCCTAGTGCGCCGCCAAGCCGGTGTGCGCCGAGCTTATTTGTCGACGCGAAGGCTGGAAATCTTCGCGGCTGCGCGCAGCCGGCAGACCGAGCTCGCATTGAGCGGGCCGAGCGCCAAGTGGATCGAAGAGAGTCGGTTGCTCGCCGCTGCCATTCTGAAATTGCGCGGCGTCACGCTGCGCGAGGTCTCGAACAACGCGTTTGGACCGCTCGACCCGAGCGCGCGCGCGCGCTTCTTGGTTGCGCTCGTGGGCCCCTCCGCCGCCGCCTGGCCCGCCCTCCGCGAGCTCGATGAAGAGCAGCTACTGATTCGGCTTTTGACTCTGGCCGAACATGAAGAGCCGCAGAGCTTCACGCTGGCGGCCATCGAGCGTGGCATGAGCAGTGAGCTCGACGTCACGGGCGTGAGCGCGGTGGACGTGGCGCTCGCTCTGCGCGCGCCCTTGCCCGACGCCAAGTGGCTCGACCGCGGCGAGTCATTGGTGCGTAGCGAAGGCGGCCCCTTGAGCTTGGCCCTGGCCTTGGCGCGCGCGTTTCGGCTGCGCGGAGAGCTTGGCCGAGCGCTCGCTTTTTTGAGCTCGTTTTCGGACGTCGAAGCGCGAATTGCGAGTGCCGAGCTGTGCCGGCGAACAAAAGATAGCGCGAACGCGCGCGCTATCTTGGAGACGGTCGGTCCGAGGCTGCTGACCAACAGCCAGCGCGAGCGCGCGAACGCCATCCGGGCACGAATGGCCCTCGACGATGGCTCGCCCGGCTTGGCGCGGGCCCTACTCGAGCCCTTTACGCATGGCGTACAAAGTCTGGAAGTGCGAGCGTTGCTCGAGCTGAGCGAGGGGCATCACGCGGCGGCGTTGGAGGCAGCCACGCGGGCGCGCCTGTACGCAAGCAATGACGAAGAGCGCGCGCGGGCCGAAGGCGTGCTCGGGATCTTGGCGCACGCGGTGTCTGATTCGGAGCCGGCGTTACGCGCCTTCCGCTCGGCGAGCGAGCTTGCCGCGGGGAGCGGAGCATTGCTCGAAGAAGCCACCTATCTTACGGGCCTGTCCGCCGCTGCCACCAATTTGGGGGAGCTGGGTGAGGCGCTCGCGGCGGCAAAGCGTGCATTGCTGTTGTTCGAAGGGCTTGGGCGTCCGAGTGACGCGGCGCGTGCCTTGCTTTCGGTCGCCGTTACATATGCGGGGGCGGGCGCGGCGCAGGACGCGCGTGCGGCGGCGCTCGAAACCGAGCAGCGCGCGAAGGCGTCGGGGGACCGGCGCTGCCGCGGTTACGCGCACTTGGTGCTCGCGGACACCGCCCTCCGCTCCGATGAAGCAGTCGAGCACGCCACGCGCGCCGCAGCTTTACTCGAGGCGGAGGACGACGCGTTGTCGGCCGCCGCGCGCTTGTGTTTTCGTGGCGCCCCGGTCGACGTCCCGCGGTTCGACGCCAGCGCTGGGCGAGACGGCGCTCTCACCGACGCTCGCCTGGAGTGGTGGGCCGCGCGGGCCGCGCGCGAGCTCGCGGCCCGCGACGTCACACGCCCAGAGCTGCCAATCGCCGAAATCAATGCGCTGAGCTCGGCGCGTTCCTCCCTCTCGGTACGTGGGCGGGCCCTGTATGTCGGGGCTCTGCTTGCGGCTCGGATCGGTGATGCCGATAATGCGCGCCGGCTGAGCTCCGCCGCTGGCGACGCGGCACGCGAGTTTTTGCGCCGGGCTCCCGCAGAGCTTGGTCTCTCCGTCCGCGCCTTGGATTGGGTGCGCGCCGCGCAAGTCGGCCCGGAATCTGCGCTCGTTCCCGCCCAGATCAGCGACGTGGAAACACTCGTCCGAGGGCTGAGTCAGCGCGATCGCCTGCGGCCGCTCTTGCGTCAAGTGGTCGATGCCCTGGTGCTTTGGACCGGCGTGGAGCGAGGGCTCCTATTGCTCCGCGCGCCCGGCGGAAAGCTCAAGCCACGGGCCGCGCGCAACCTGCGGCGCGCCGACTTGGGCCCCGAACAGATGGCCTTGAGCCAGTCGCTCGCCAAGCGCGCGCTCGAGCTCGGGGAACCGGTCGTGGCCGTGGACGCGACCGGTGATTTACCCGAGGTCCACGAGAGCGTGCATGCGCTGAAATTGCGCAGCGTTCTGGCGGTGCCCCTGATTGCGCGCGGGGAGGCGCTGGGCGTCGTCTACCTGGACGACCGGGTGCGACGTGGCGCCTTTGGCTCTCGTGAGCTGTCTTGGGTGCGCCTGGTCGGAACGCTCGCCGCCGTTGCGATCTTGGATGCACGAAGTCAGTTGCTGTTGCGCCGTTCTGTGCGTCGGGCCGAGCGCGCGGAGGCACGCTTAGCCGCGCAACTCGCCCACCGTGAAGCCGAGCTAGACGTCGCGGAACGCGAGCTCGCGCGCGCGCGAGATGCTCGTGAAACGCGCTTCTCTTATCAAGCCGTGATCGGGCAAAGTGCCGCCCTCCGCAGCATGCTGAAGCTCGTCGACCGCATCACGAGCGCGGAGGTTCCGGTGCTCATCTTGGGTGAGTCGGGCAGCGGCAAGGAGCTCGTGGCCCGCGCCATTCATGACAACGGCCCACGCGCCAAACACCCGTTCGTGACCGAGAACTGCGGGGCGATCCCCGAAAGCTTGCTGGAGGCGACGCTGTTTGGTCATGTGCGCGGCGCTTTCACCGGTGCCACCCGCCCGCGCGCCGGGCTATTCGAGATCGCGGATCACGGAACCTTTTTCTTGGACGAGATCGCCGAGATGAGCTTGGCCATGCAGACGAAGCTGCTCCGCGTGCTGCAAAACGGCGAGCTTCACCCGCTAGGCGCCGAGGGGCCGCGGTTCGTGAACGTGCGCGTGATCGGCGCCACCCACCGGGACCTCGAAGCTCTGGTCTTAGCCGGGAAGTTTCGCGAGGATCTGTACTATCGGCTCAATGTGGTGAGCGTGCGCGTGCCACCCCTACGCGAACGACAAGGCGATGTGCCGCTGCTCGTCCGCCACTTCATGGCGCGCTACGCGGAGAAGCGAAAGGTAACGATTTCGAAGGCGGCCATGGACGCTTTGGCCGCTTATCGCTGGCCAGGCAACATCCGGCAGCTCGAAAACGAGGTCCGCCGCGCGTTGGTGCTGGCGGACGACGTCATTACGCCAGACGTGTTGTCGGAAGACGTGGCACGCGAAGGCGGCGCGGCGAGGGCCGGAAAAGACGCGCTCGGCCTCCGTGGTCAGGTCGACGCGCTGGAGAGTGAGCTCGTGCGTTCTGCGCTGAAGCGTACCGAGGGCAACCAGACGCGCGCGGCCGAGCTTTTGGGCATGTCTCGCTTTGGACTTCAGAAAATGATCAAACGCCTGCAAATAGGCTCGAGTTAGGGCCGAGCTTGAGCGCGACGCCGCTCACTCCGCGCGCGGCAGACTCGCGTAGGGTTGCGGCCAAAAGGCAGGCCGCGTTCCCATGTGGCAAGCCCTCCGGGCGGATGTTAGACACGCAATTGCGGTCCGCGTCCGTACACGCGGCGCGCGGTCTGAACGTCAAATAAGCGCCTAGGCTATCGGGCGAGCTCAGGCCCGGTCGCTCGCCGAGCAAGATCAAAGAGTGACGCGCCCCAAGCATTTCACCCACTTCATCGGCGAGCTTCACGCGCGCAAAGGGGGCGATCAGCACGGGGTAAAGACTCACCTTCTGCGTTGCAAGGAGCGGCCACAATTGGGCCAATAGCGGCGCGACCTGACGCTCCGCGGCCAGGGCGGACAGGCCATCCGAGACCACCACGCACAGGTCGCGCGCGCCAAAGTCCTGCGCCTGCAGCGCAACGCGCGCCTCCGGCTCCAAGCTTCGCCCGAGATCGGGCCTGAGCAGGAAGGACCGGCGATCGCCCGCGCGCGTGCGAAGAGGGAAGGTCTCGATGCCATGTGCAACGAGCTCCGCTGCGAGCGTTGCGGCGGCGAAAGGCAGCTCGACGGCGTCCTTGGCCCGTGCATGGGCGAGCCGAAAGTCGAGCAGGGTCTCCGTGCGCACGCTACCGCCAGCGCGACCGAGCGCGATGCGCGCGGCGGTATGACGGGATAGGGAGCGCCATGGGTCTCGCTTCTCGATCTCGGACACCTCAGCCCTCCCTCGCCAGCGAATCCAGCAAGAGCTCATGGTTGGGCTGAACGGGCAACAAGCGCTGCTGATCCGCGATGCGCATGCGTGAAAGCCAGGCTTCGAACTCGGGTGCCGGCCGCAGGCCGAGCACTTGGCGCAAGTAGTGGCTGTCGTGAAAAGAAGTCGACTGGTAGCCGAGCATGATGTCGTCGGCGCCGGGTACGCCCATGATGTAGTTGCACCCAGCGACACCGAGCAAGGTGAGTAAGGTGTCCATATCGTCTTGGTCGGCTTCGGAGTGGTTCGTGTAACAGACGTCGACGCCCATCGGCAGGCCCAGCAATTTCCCCGCGCAGTGGTCCTCGAGCCCAGCCCGAATGATCTGCTTTCCGTCATATAGGTACTCGGGCCCGATGAACCCGACCACGGTGTTGACGAGCAACGGTTTGAAGTGACGAGCGACCGCGTACGCGCGCACCTCCAGGGTTTGCTGATCGACGCCATGGTGCGCGCCCGCGGACAACACCGAGCCTTGCCCGGTCTCGAAATACATCACGTCACTGCCAATCGTTCCGCGCTTCAAGGAAAGAGCCGCGCTCTCCGCTTCGGCCAGCAGCGACAACGACACCCCGAAGCTACGATTGGCGGCCTCCGTACCGGCGATCGATTGGAACATCAAGTCCAGGGGCGCCCCGCGCCGGATCGCTTCCAGCTGCGTAGTGACATGGGCGAGCACACACGACTGCGTCGGGATCTCGTGGCGCGCGATCAGCTCGTCCAACAACCGCAGTAGGCTCTCGCAGGCCTGAACGCTATCGGTCGCCGGGTTGATGCCAATCACCGCATCTCCGCAGCCGTACAGCAGGCCATCGAACACCGACGCGGCGATGCCGCGCGCGTCGTCGGCGGGGTGGTTCGGCTGTAAGCGCACCGCGAGCGTGCCGGGCAGCCCGATGGTCGAGCGAAAGCGGGTCACCACGCGGCACTTCTTTGCGGCCAAGATCAGGTCTTGATTGCCCATGAGCTTGGTCACCGCGGCTACCATCTCGGGCGTCAGGCCAGGGGCGAGGGCCGTCAACGCGCGGGCGTCGGTGTCGTAATCCAACAACCAATCACGGAATTGTCCGACGCTCAGCTGAGCGACGGGTGCGAATGCAGCCCGGTCGTGCGAGTCGACGATCAAGCGCGTCACTTCATCGTCTTCGTACGGGATCAGCTGATCTTCGAGAAAATGCTCGAGCGGCAGCTCTGCGAGGCACATCTGCGCGGCCACGCGCACTTCCGCAGACTCCGCCGCGAGGCCCGCCAGCTCGTCGCCGGAGCGCTTCGGCGTGGCCTTCGCCAGCAGCTCGCGCAAGCTTCCGAACGAATAGCTCCGTCCAAAAAGCGTGCACGAAAAGGCAGCCATGGCGCAGTGTCTCAGGCCCGCGGGCTCGGCGCCAGTAAAGGCACTGCGAGGCTCTTGCGTTGCCGTCGCCAGCAGCCCCAGTTTCGCCCGCGGTCCGGCGCCGCGCCGTCAGATTCGCGCTGTCCAACCGAGAAATATCGACCGGGGCAGGCTGTCGAAGTCACCACGCGCGGTTAATGTCGCATTGCTTGACCGATCGGGGTTGACCCCCTCGTCGGAGCCCGCCCGCCCCCCACGAGCGAATTCGCGATCGACGTTCCGTTCGGACCATGCAGACATCGTGTTACTGAGTTCTGATGGCGCGAGCGCGGCCTGAGACCAATCTTCACGACCGGCGCTTTATTTTTGACCCGCCGCGCGCCACCGGTCCACGTGCTGCGGGCCACGGCGCAGGCCGCCGTACCACTGGGATCGCCCGGCTTCCGCGAAGAAATCGCTAGATCCCGGAAGAACGCCTCTGTTATAGGCACGGGGCTCGGCAAAAGCAGGTTGGTGGCGACGCGTTCGGGCGTGGCGGAGCGGCCGAAAGTACAGGTGCGACTTGAAGATCCAGATCGCTACTCCCCACAAGAACAGCATAAGTAGCGAGCTGCCACCCAGTCGCGAGTTGACGGAGATACGATGAACCATCGGGCACTAGCCGCCTTCGGGATTTCAATCGCCCTGTTGAGTGGCCATGCGCGCGCGCAGGACGACGACGACGACGCCGAGAGCGCGCCGGCCAAAAAGGGTGACGCCTCCGCGCCTGCGGCCACGGCCAAGCCCCCTGCCAGCCAAGAGGTCGACACGAGTACGACCGTCAAAGCGAAAGCTCCCGATTCGCACGACGCCGTGGCCACCGTCGCGGCCGAGCCGACGGAGACGAGCCCAGCCCCTGAACGGGCGCCCGTCTACGGCAAGCGCGGCGACTGGTTCGTTGCACCCTATGGTTACGCCCGCTTGGACGCGCTCGAGGATTCGACGCAATCGTTCGAAGATGGCATTCAGCCGAACCTCATCGCGCGGCCGGGTACTTACAGGGGTGATCATCAGCGCTCGTCCTTCACCGCGAGGGATTCTCGACTTGGCGTGTTCGTCGGTGCGCCCACGTTCGAAGGCGTTCGTTCTTCCGCGCAAATCGAGCTCGACTTTTACGGCTTGGTACCGAGCGACGCGCGCCGCGCGGACAGTGTCATCTTCGGCCCCGTGCGCATCCGGCACGCGTTCCTGAAGATGGAGACCAAGGTCGTCGATGTCGTCGCCGGCCAGTACTACGACCTGTTTGGCTGGGGCAGCTACTTCTATCCGGCCACGGTCGCTTACTTGGGCGTGCCGGGTATGGTCTATCACCGCGCTCCGCAGCTTCGGCTCGAGAAGAAGATTCGCGCGGGCGATATCGAAGTCATGGCGGCCGTCGCGGCCGTGCGCGCCGGCGAACGCGACTCGGGGGTTCCTGACGGACAAGCCGGTCTCAAAATTGCGTATAACGGTTGGTCCGGCGCCGCGATCCCCGGCTTCGGCCGCCCGGTGCTGGCGCCGCTTTCGGTCGGCGTGTCCGGCGTAATCCGTCACTTTCAAACGCCGGCCTTCGAGTCCGAGCCCGGGTCGCACTCGGTCTCCACCAATGGCTCCGGCGTCTCGGTAGACGTACTGATTCCGATCATCCCGGCGAAGGCCATGACTGATCACGGCAACGCGCTGACCTTCACGGGCGAGTTCAGCACCGGCACCGGTATCGCGGACATGTACACCGGCATGGACGGCGGCTCGCGCTTCCCTACGCTGCCAAACCCTTCCAATAATCCGATTGCACCCACGTATGCCTCGAACGTCGATCCCGGGCTCGTCACGTTCGACCGCAACTCCAACCTCAAGACCGTCAACTGGCAAGCCTTCGTGCTCGGCGGTCAGTACTACTTGCCCATCGGCGGCGGGCGCGTTTGGGTCGCCGGCATCTATTCGCAGATCAAGTCGAACAACATCAAGACCCTCACTCCATCGACCAGCTACGGCGGCATCTTCACAAAGATGGAGTACATCGACGCCAACGTGGGCTGGGACATCACGCCTGCCCTGGTGCTCGGCTTGTCTTTCCAAACCGTAAAGCAAACGTTCGGCGATGTATCGGCACCCGACCCCGTTTACGGGGCTAACCCGGGCACGTCATTGGGTAGTGTTCAGATTGGCGTCCCGGGTACCGGCGGCGTGCCGGCCAGCGCGCGAAACAACCGAGGCCAGCTCAGCCTGGCGCTGTTCTTCTGAGGGGTCTGGAGCTCGCATGATGATCAAAAGCACGCCCCTCACGTCCTTTATCGCCTTCTGCGTGGTTCTCGCGGTCACGACGCCCGCTTGCAAGCAAGCGGTTCACTGCGCGGAGCTCGGTGATTGCGGCGGTGACGCCCCCATCGGCACGTGGACACTGACGCCGGCTACTGCGACCGAACCCGCCCACGGCTCCTGCATCGAGGACTTGTACGTTCCGGTCTCCGATCCGCGCCTCATCGGCGGCGGGGACGTTCCGGCGGCTCGCACCCCGCCGCCAGAGCCCGCTTTGTACGACTGGTGTGACGCTTTGATCACCAGCAGCGGCACGAGCATCACCACCCACGATGCGATCTTCTACCCGGAGAGCGCGCCGGTAGCGATCGCCTCGGTGCACTTCTCGAGCGACGGCACATTTTCTTCCGGTATCACGCGTACTGGGACCTACTATTTGGATTTCCCTGCGATTTGTATGCGCGAGTTCGGCGCGACCAACGGCAAGCTGATCGACCCCAAGCAGCCTGATTTGGGCACCGGAGACGTCTGCGCCCAGCTTCAGACGAAGGAGCGTGCGGCCGGTGCCGGCCCTGGCTCCTACCAAAATACGACCTGCGTGGACAACACGGCCGACCCTGGCGGTTGCGTGTGCGCGTTCGAAGATCAGGAAACCGGTGGCCCATCCGGCCGTTACGACCGCGTCGACAACAACACGATTGAGTTCTTATCCGATAAGAACTTCCCAAACTTGGTCACTTACTGCAACCAGGGCGGTAGCCTTCAGCTGACGGGTAAAGATGGCGAGTACTTGTTCGGCACGCGCGGGCTCCGTACATTGAATCTGAAGAAGTTCGTGCCCAATTGTGCGGACGGCAAGCAGGGCGAGGGTGAAGCGGGCGTCGACTGCGGCCCGGAATGCCCGACCACGGCCTGCCCGCCAGCAGCGGCACCTGCGGCGCCCTGAGTCGTGACCGGCTGGGCCTAGTGCTCGGCCAATCGGGCCGCGGACAAACCTACCAGGCCACGACGAGCAAGCGCCGCGGCCTGGTGCGTCCGGAGACTTCGGATTACTTCGCTTCGAGGCTCTTGAGGAACGTGCTGAACGCCGGGTTCGCCACGCCGTCATGACTCTGGTGTTGGTTGCCCGGCAGCAAGCACACGACCAGCGGGTAGAGAGCCGGACAACCGGTGATCTGCTTGCAGACCGTATCCGCGTTGCCGCCGCCAATTGCGTAGTTGTTGGTGGGGCTGTTCGGCCAATCCCCTCCCTTGCAGCCGTTGACCGAGATGGCGCGGTTAATCCCAACTACGTTACCGGCGAAACTATTTTCCGGATCATTGGTTTCACCTACCCAAATGCCGGCCATCGGTTTGCCCGTGCATACCGGTACGTAGGCCGGATCCGTCGGCAAGCCACCGGTGTTCGGCATGATGCCGCGAACTGGGCGCGTCGGGTCGCCCGCGTACTTGCAGCCGAGCTCATTCGCGAACCAGGCGCCGCTGCTGTTGCCGCTCGCGAACACGCGGTTTTTGTCGAAGCACAGCTGGGTGGCTAGCTTGTCGTACAAGTTCTCGTAGAATGTCCAATCCACCGAGTCGTCGCCCTCTTTGTCGTCGAAGCAGCCTTGGTTGGGGTTGGTGGCGTGGTTGATGGCATTCGGGGGCGGCGTCAAACCGACTCGGATGACCGTGTTGCCGGCGCTTGGCGCATTGCCCGCCGAGGGATCGGTCAGTGGGTAAACGTCCGTGCCCTTGCCGCCGCAGCCGGGACCTTCGAAGACAATGGGATAGGCCTTGGCGTTGTTGTACCCGGTCGGCAAGGTCACGAAGTAGTTGCGATCGTACGCCCATGCGCCGCACACGCCGTGGTCCGCGCAGGGCGTGGTCTTCATGCCTTTGGTCGCGATGGTTTGCTGAGCAGACGTTTGCCCCGGCGCGAATGCACCCGGCGGCGCCATGCCACAGCCTGCCGTCTTGACGACCGCCGTCACGTCTCCGACCGGGGCCGTACCGCCGCCGCCTCCGCCTGCTGCAGCGGGTGAGCCCGCAGCGCCGCCTGCGCCACCTGTAGGGCTTGCG
>CAHJWM010000021.1 GCA_903642325.1 Myxococcales bacterium
GGGGGGAGCCGGCACCGCCGGTGTCGCTGCTGCCACCGATGGGGGCGGCGCCGCCGGAGCTGCTCGCAGTTCCGCCGGCTGCGCTGCCGCCGCTCGCGCCCGGGCTCCCGACAGAGATCGCCGGTTGCCCCGCGCTGCTACTGGACGCACCGGCCGCCCCGGACGAGGGCGCCGGACCACCTTCGGATTGGGCGCTACACGCCGCCAGGGACGAAAGTGTTAATGCTACGGCGGAAACGATAACCGGTGCTCGCATCTCTGGCCTCCAAATGGCGCAGCGCGAAGGCCCGAATGGCGTCGCGACGCAGCCTAGACTTAGCTCCGACGCGTCACTCGTGGTTGGCCACTTCTTCTCGTTCTGATAGTCACTTGCTCGCTTCGAACGCGCCATGATCTCGCCCCGAGCCAAGCTCGTCATCGCATTGAGTGTCACCTGCCCGAACGCGCTCGCGACAGCACGCGCGGCGAGCGCCCAGGGCGCGGCCGATCCTGGACCTGAGCCTTACTTTTACAAGGGCTATGATTACGGCTCGCAGGCGCTGTACAGCCCGCTATGGGTCTTCCTCAACCGCGGCTATGACGTGCTGCAAGACCGCGCCGGAACCCGCAGCCCTTTTCAGCAAGAATACCGGCAAAACGGCGAGACAGTGGGCAGGAACCTACTCGACCCTTTTCCGGCCGTTGCTCACCGCGGTTTCGGTCGGTTCTTTCGCGAGGAGATCTTCCCCCTCAGCTATACCAGGACCTCCGCCCGGTGGGTGCCCAACTACACCCTGCACTTGATCGGCGGCGGCACGACTTACACCGCGCTGAGTGAATGGTTTACTCAGCATGACGTGCCGGCTCCACGCTTATTTTCCGCCGGCACCTTGCTGGCTTCGGCGTTTTTGAACGAGACGCTCGAAAACAAGGGTGTGGTCGGCGACAATACCGACGCTATCGCGGACTTTTTCTTCTTCGATATCGGCGGCATCATCCTGTTTAGCTTTGACTGGCCGAATGAGTTTTTCAGCAAAAGCTTGATCATCGCGGATTGGTCATTGCAGCCGAGCTTCACCTATCCCAATTTCGATCTGCACAATCAGGGCAATTATTTCTCGGTGAAATTCCCGTTGCCTTTTTATCCGCGCCTGCGGGCTTTCGCGTACATGGGCCTGGGCACGCTGTTCGGGCTCTCCTACGAGCTCGACGAGCAATACTCGGTCTCGGGAGGGGTAGGAACGATGGCCACACGCCTGTTGCCCACTTCGCAGCGAAATGCCGACAACGACGTCCAATTTGCGGAAAGCGCCGGCGTGTTCGTCGATCGAAATAACTCGCTGCTGGCGTCTTTCCAGATCACCAACGTGCAGGACTACTTCCTCAAGTTCAACTTGTATCCGAACGTGTTCGTCACGCCGGAGCTCGGTATGTGGGCGGTGGTCGATAAGAGCGGGCATGCAGCCGCCGGGGTATCGTTCACCCACATGCTGGGCGTTGGCGCGGGCGTGGGCACTCTCAATCACTGACCTTCGGTCGCGGCTGCGCAGCGTTCGCCGATTCAGGCGATTCACTCTCGTCCCGCAGCAGCAACGTGGGGCGGCCCTGAACGACTAGCCATTCTTGGACGTTCAGCTCGTCGCGGTGCGGGCCCGCATGACCGGCGGGCAGCGAGCAGTGTAGCTCGATCCGCTGGCGAGCCACATGCGTGAAAGTCCCTTCCATTTCCCGAGTGACCAGCAGAACCCCGCGCGCGTCGCACGACATGCGCGCAGCCTAGCTCAGATCGCGGTGGCCGTGACGACTTTGGATAGGAAGCAGCGCTCCACGGAATCCACCCTGAAGCCTGCGGCGGCGACCGGCTCGCTGAGGTCGCTTGCGATGTAGTCCGCGAAAAACGGCTCATTCATGGTCGCCGCAAAATTGTCCAAGAAGACTTGCAAATCAGGCGCCTCGCTGAGCTGAGCCGCGTCTTCGATCACGAGCAGCCCGCCGGGCTTGAGCACGCGGCGCATCTCCGCCAGCACGTTCCGCCGCGCCCGAGCCGGCAGCTCATGAAACAGGAAGACACTGGTGACGACGTCGAACGAGGCGTCGGCGAGTGGCATCTGCTCCGCGTTTTCGCTAACGAGTGAAAGGTTCTGCACGTGCGCCAAGCGACGCCCCGCGTGGTGTAAGTAAAAGGGGCTCAGGTCCAAGCCCCAATAGTTTTCGCGGGGGTGCGCCAGCGCTAGCTGGTTGAGCGCGCTCCCGGTACCGCACGCGACGTCCAAAATTCGCGCTGGGCCCGCCGCCACGGAACGCGATCGCAGGAGTCGAGTAACCGGCGGCACGATTTGGCGACGCATGACATCGGCAGTCCCCAAAAACAGAAATTCGACGCCAACGTCGTACACCGCGGCCGAACGCTGGCTGAAGTAGCCGTCTGTCTGCCAATGGAAGTTGCGTCGAAAGTAGTCGGGGTAAGCGGCCAGATCGATACCATCGGGCAGATCCCGAACTAACTTTTTCTTAGAGCGGCGCAGGGTGCGGAGCACTTCCGCCGCCAGCGCGGGCAACTGCCGGAGGTATTCGGCCACTGGCATCTCGAATAAAAGCCGAGAAGGATACAACCCACGCTCGGCATTCGAGCAGTCTCGGTCCAGGAGCGCTTCGAGCTGGCCTTGCAGCGCCTTCAGCTCTCCGGGCTTCGGGCGAGCCGCCTTGCGGGCGCCAAACGACCGGAGGCCGAGGTGCGCGGCGAGCAGCGGGAGCCGAATGGCGACCTGACGGGCCCGATAGGCGTAGCGCGTGAGTTCGCTCGGCACGAGGGTTTGCGTGGCTTGCATGACTTTCAAAGCTTGCCTCGGGGGGCCGCATTGTAAAGGCGTGCCGCGCCGGCTTTTCTTATACAGTCCTCATCCGCCGCGCTGGATGTCTCATATAATCGTGGCGATAGTGCACTCGCTGACGCCCTGCGGCGTACGCAGGTCGACATCGTCGCCAGGCCGTTTGCCAATCAGCGCCCGCCCGACCGGTGATTGCGGAGTAACGACGCGCACTTCCGCTTCTGGAAGTCGTAGTCGCAGACCGCCGCCGGCGGGCGCCAAAAAATAATACGCGGTGTCGTGCATGCCTTCGACGGCCACGAGCGCGCCGAGCGCGGCGGGGCGGTTGCCCGAAAAGTCGCTCAGTTCGAGCGCCTTGAGCTGATTCAGAGCGCTCTGCAACTCGACCACGCGCTGGGCCTGACCGCGCGCCAAGTAGCTTTGCTCGAGCGCGCGGGTGTCTTTGTCGTTCTCCGGTTTATTTTCTTCGTGCGTAGCGCCGTCCACCACCGCGCGCTGGGCCGCGCTCATGGTTTGCAGATCTGCGCTCACGTGCTCCAAGAGCAACCTCAAAATTTCAGATTTGTTCATCGGCGCCGGCACGATGGCAACTTCTAGCAGTCTGTCCGTCTGCTCGCGACCGGCAACGGTTTCATCGGAAACACATTCAGCCCGGGGTCGGCTCTGGCTCGTCCTGTCACTCCGCTCTGATGCGCGACTCAGCCGGCACGATCCGCCGCAAGGGTCGCCTTTCTCCGTCACCTCCGTTAGGCTTGGGCCATGGCATTGCCCGACGACTTTTCCGCAGCGCAGCTGAGGGTGAAACAACTTCCTCACACGCCGGCAAGCGATGAGCTGCTCGAGCTGTACGCTTATTACAAGCAAGCCACCACGGGCGACGTCACGGGCGACCGCCCGGGCATGCTCGACTTCAAAGGCCGCGCGAAGTTCGACGCCTGGAGCGCGCGCAAGGGGCTGAACGCGGATCGAGCGATGATTGCGTATGTCGCGCTGGTCGAAAAACTAATCGCCAAATACCCCTGACTCAGCGCAGTGGCGGTGCCGAGGCCGGTCGTTCGACGCACGGCGAGGCACTGTCGACGTGGCATCCCGAGGGCGCTCAGTTTGGAGGTGCCGCCGAGGATTCGCTCGGCATGATCCGAGACAACTAACCGAGTCGCGGCTGAGAGTGCGTGGCCAAAGCGGCGGCCGTGAGCTCTGACATTACGTGTCCGAGGCGGGTCAACAAGCGATGGATTTCCGAGCGGTCACGGTGATACATCTTGCCGAGTGGAGACAGTGGCTAACCTCGAGCTCGCCCAGCTGGACGCGGTAGAGTGGTTGAAGAGCTTGCCCAGCGCCTCGGTGGACCTGCTCATCACTGACCCGCCGTACGAGTCGCTCGAAAAACATCGTGCGGTGGGCACCACCACGCGACTCAAGGTCAGTGCCGGTTCCAGTAATCCTTGGTTCACGGTTTTCCCGAATGCGCGCTTCGCGGAACTGTTTAGCGAAGTCTACCGCGTGCTCGAGCGCAACTCGCATTTTTATTTGATGTGCGATCAGGAGACCGCCTTCGTAGCCAAGCCCATTGCGGAGAACGCAGGCTTCAAATTTTGGAAGCCGCTGATTTGGGACAAATGCACGATCGGCATGGGCTACCATTACCGCGCTCGCTACGAATTCGTGCTCTTCTTCGAGAAGGGCAAGCGCAAGCTGAATGACCTAGGAATCGCGGACGTGCTCACCGCGCCGCGAGTACGTGGCGGCTATCCTGCTGAAAAACCGGTGGCACTGAGCGAAACGCTAATCCTGCAGAGCAGCTCCGCGGGAGGGCTCGTCGTTGATCCGTTCATGGGCTCCGGCTCGGTCGGCGTCGCGGCATTGAAGCTCTCGCGGCGCTTCGCTGGCAATGACGTTTCGGATTCCTCGCTCGCCCACGCCCGAGCGCGCTTTGCGCAGGTCGGCGGGCACGAAGGCCGGCTGTTCGCTGCGGCCGACGCGGACCCGGCCGGGCAGCGGCGCCTCGCGTTGGTCCGCCCATGACGGGCAACGAGTACGCGGACTTGATCGCCGCCTATTTGGTCAAAAATTTCTCGGCTCGCGGCATCGCCGTGTACCGGGAGATTTCGTTGGGCAAAACGATCATCGGCAAAAACCGGCACGTGGACATCTTCGTGCTGCACACATCAACGGATAACGCCTTGGCCATCGAGTGCAAATTTCAGGACAGCGCTGGCACCGTTGATGAAAAAATTCCTTACGCTATCCAAGATATGAACGCGATGGGCATGGCCGTCTGCTTGGCTTACGCGGGCAATGGGTTCTCGGAAGGCATCCTGCATATGCTAGCGGGCTGTCCGATCGCCGCCGCCTGCCTGCCTCCGCCCACGCTCGAGCCCACGCGCGACACACGTGAGCTGGATGTTGCCGTCGCCATGGCCTTCAAGTGGTGGGATTTGGCGCTGCAAAATCGCAAGCCATTCGTGCTGCCATCCCTCGCGCCGGTACACGCCACCCCGATCGGTCCCGCCCACGGTGGTGGAACTGACAGTCTCAAGTAACGTCTTCTCGGCTCAGCGCACCAGCACGCGCGCGTACAGCATCGCGAACCGCACTTCGCTCACATCTAGCCCGGAATGCTTGGCTATCTCGAGCACGGTTGGCCGTCTGCCGCTGAGGGCGGAGAAACTGCGGACCGTGGCGAGGACCTGCTTCAGTGCGGCAGGCGGGTTCTTCGGTTCGTTCTCGATCCGGTGACCGGCCTTCTCCAACTCGTCGAATATGGCCTCGATGTCGGACAAGGTAACCGGCGACGCGCCGATGGCATCGGCGACGGAGTCGAGTGAAACGGCATTTGCGTCGCCCGCGCCTCTCACCAAGAGTGCTCGAACGATCGCCGCCGCGATGGGGCTAGTGCCGCGCATCTGAGCTCACGCGAAATACCTCGGCGATGCGCGGGCCTTGCAGCGCGCAAAGCAGGCGTAGGGTTCCGGGGCGAAAGCCTTGGTAAGACAGCCGAGTGCACCGCGCACCGCGAAGCGACCCTTGCTTGCGCGCGCGCCGCCTGAAAGAAGCTCAGAACTGCTGACGCGTGCCAACTCCGATTCCAGCGCTCAAGTGTAGCTCGCGATGCCAGTGTAATGAAGAATCCGAACACACAGCCCTGAGCCCTGCGACCCTTGGCAGGCATCGGTGCCCTGGAATTTAGTCTCGCCCGAGCGCAGCGAGCGCATCACGTCTCGGGTAATGTCATGGCCGCCGTCTTTGCAGCGCGTGTCGCCACACGGCACCATGAACAAAGCCGGGGCGCTCGCGACGACGATGTGCCGGATGTGATTCTGTTCCGGGCGGCGAGAGGTGCCCTCATGCTCTTCCAGTTCCAGCTTGAGCGTCGCGAGCTTCGGCACTTCCACCGCTAATCGCGGAGCGGCGTTCTCCAGCTCGCGGCGAGCCTGCGCGCGTTCGGCGGCTTCGGTCTTCTTCTTATAGTAATTCATCGAGCGAGTGGACCGTAGCGCGCCTCCGCACCTAAGTGCCGAAAAAAAACGGCGCGCGGCCAAACCGCATAATTTGCCTTAAGATGTGCCTTTTTGTGCCGCAAACGAGCCCCAACGTCAGCGCCGCAGCCCAAATGCGCGAGATGACGAGGCGATGACATGGTTAAGCGTCAGGAAGAGCGACCGTTCTAAGCCGCGGAGACTTAGACGATGCCTTCCGACGACTGCTTGCACTCATTGACCATGGATTTCGAATTCGCGCCGACATCGGTTCGGCCCGCATTCGTGTTCGAGCCGGCGGAGCTCGCTCGCATCGCGCAACGGGCCGGAAGTGATGGGCTGCCATTGCTCGTGTTGTGTACCCCGACGCTGCTGCACCTGGTGTCGACCAACAAAAGTCATGTGCGCGCATTTCGTCCCGTGCTCGCTCGGATTCACGAGCGAGCGCGCAACGCCGAAGGCTGGGGGGCGCTGCCGGTGCGCATTGCCCGCGGTTCGGAATCGGCCCGCCAGCTCCTCAGACACGCCATCCCGAACGCGCCCACCGAGCCCGGCGTTCGGCAATTCGCCGCCGTCCTTCGCGCGGCCGCCATGTTGTCTCAGAGGGCCGGGGCCTTCAGTGCCGAGCTGGGCGCGCTGCTGCGTATGATCGAGCAAACCGTGAGCCGCGTGTGTGACGAGACCGGCCTGGGCCGGTTCGGTTCCGGCTCCGCCGAGCTCGAGCTCGAACTCGAAACGCTAGTCGCTCAGCGCATCATCGAGGAGGAGTTGGTCGCTTGGCAGGCTTGCTACCCCGCGCTTCGTTCCTCCCGGCACCCGATCTCCAACGCGGGCATCGGGGCGTTCGAGGCCGAAGAGCCGCACAGTGGCATTCGACTCCCTGCCCGCAGCGTGCTCAGCAAGCTCCGCGCCGTATAAAGCGGTCGCCCTGGCAGACGGCTCGTCGCGGGAAGTGACCGGCTATCGCGCGCTCAACCGTACGAGTGATTGCGCGGTTGCCTGCGCCCGGAGCGTCGCCGGCTCACGCTCCTCGCGGCAGATCCGCGCGCCGCGAGGTTTTACACTACCAACAACCTCCCGCTGAGTTACGGAGCACGAGCCAAAGAGCGGTCTAGTCGAAAGCGTCGCGGGCCAGCGTGAAGTCTCCAGGAAACGCGCAGGAAAAGCGGCCTATGCTCGAATGTCTCTAACCGCGTGATCGCCAAGGCCGACCCGAGTTCTCGACGGGCTGATGACGTGTCAGGTGTAAGGATTACTCCCACTGCGGATGCGACGCATATCGTAGAGCTCTGGGATACCATGCCGGTCGGCTGGCTCAGTAACTTCACGCGCGCCACCAGTCGTTTGAGCTTGGACATCGTTCGCGGAGCCGCGCGGCGCAACGCCGAACGTGGTTGGTCCGCCAAGTTCGAGTTACGGGGAGCCGTTGGCGCGGAGCTCGAGCAGATCGACTTTCTGGCGCTCACGCGAGATACGAGACAGGCAACGTCGGTCCCGGGTCTCGAGCTGCAAAGCTTCGAACTTTCTCGTTCTAGCGAGCGCGAAGCGTTGCTTCTCCAGATCCAGGCTCTGGATCAGGTTGGTTTTTTGGCGGCTCTACTTGCCCACCTAGCTGGCTTCGTCCTGTTCCCCGAAGAGATTAGGATCGAGACATCTCAACACGAGGCTAGGGACACCCTTTGGCTCTGCAGTGTCGCGCGACAGATTCCACCTTTGGAAATAGAGTTGGCGCTGCGTGCTTCTCTGCGCGCGTGCACCCGTGCTCCCCTGTCGTTACCTCGACCTAACGCCGTGTCCACGAAATAACCATCGCTTCGACGAAGCGAGTTAGGGATCCGGCCCACGGCATTAGGCGCGCTCGAAGTGGGCGTATGTCGTCAGAGGTGGCACGAGCGTGGATGCCCAGCCTCAACTCGCGAAGCGCCGGTCCGTTTGGAGGAGGATGCGGTTTCACCGAATCTGGCCGTTGGATTGAGCATGGTCGCCAGGCAGCGCGCTTTCGCCGCCCTCGCATTGTTCGGGATGGTACTGGCCCTACCACGGGTCGAACGCGTTGCGCGCGCGTCGAGCCAGGTAGTGTTGGCGGTAGTCGTAGCGCGTGGCTCGGCCGTGCAAAACGTTCGGCTTGAAGAGCTTAAGCGCATCTTCACCAACGAGGGGGACCGCGACGCCCTCGGGCAGCGCTACGCGCCGGTCAATCACGCACCGCGCACTACGGACCGGGCCGCCTTCGACGCGATCGTCCTCGGAATGTCCGCAGAAGAGGTAAGCCAGTTTTGGATCGAACGCAGGATTCGCGGTTCCCCGCGGCCGCCGCGGTCGGTGGATTCGATCTCACTGCTGTTACGCCTGATCGCTCGCCTGCCGGGTGGCATGACCTACGCCCGCCCGGCTCAGCTCACGGGCGCCGTGCGCGCGGTTCGCGTAAACGGTAAGCTACCGGGCGACCCAGACTATCCGCTGATATTTTGCGAATAAGAGCGTGGCAGCGCTCATTTGGCGAAATAGGTGGTGGCTCGCTTTTGGCCCTTGGTCGAGAGTTTCTTATCACTGATAAGCTTTTTGGCGGGTAGATTCAGCTCTTTAGTGCTGATATCGAGGCTCGAGGCAATTTGCTCGATGCGTTGACCGGGGTTCTTGCTAATGTAGCCGTGTAATTTCTTTATCAGCTGCTCTAGCTCTTCTGGAGTGCGCTTTGCGCCCTTCTTTCGGCCTGCTCCTGCGCTTGCGCTCGCGAACGCCGGAGTCGCGGCATGAGCGCCGCGACCGCGCCGACCGGGGATGCTGCTAGCTCCCGCGAGAGCCGCCTCCACGGACTCCAACGCTGCCTGCTGAATCAGATTCGAAATGTCTTCCACGAATGCATCGAGGGCAGCGCGGACCGTGTCGTTGATATTCGCCATACCGCGGGTGTATGCGATGAACATGCAGAATGTCAATCATCGCGCGGTGAATGGTAGTCGAATTCGAAATGCGACATTCTGACACATGAATTGATCAAGACTGACGCCCGAGCGCTCGGCGCTCAAACTCAAAATACTATAATTTGCCCGCTTCCCTCAGAATCGATGTTTGAAGAATACAGCGGCGTGCGTCAGCAATGCGTTCACAACACCGGGAGGCGCCGCGAACGAAAGTTGATCGGCTGGCGTTGCTGGTCGACCACGCTGCCGGTTAGGCCTTCGCGCAGCCCGTGATCCGCGCGGCGCGGCGGGGAGAGCGGCGCGTTCCACGCGGCATAATCATCTGGCAGGGGGCCAGGCAGCGCCGGCTGGGCGGTACGCTCGAACAATTGGAAGTCGTGCTTCCCCACCAAGTGCAAAGGGAGACCGCGCTCGAGGCCACCCGCCTTGAACCAGGCTCGCGCGGCTTGCACGTTCTCGATCAGCACCAAGTGCTGAGGGTCGAGGCGCGCGGCGGCGAGAAAGTGATCCTGCATGCCGCTGATGTCCCGGCGTGCGTACGCGATGCAGGCTAGGTAATTCAGCGCCAAACCCGGGACCGGCGTGCCCAGGGCGAGCGCCCGCCGAACGTGGTGCTCCGCTTGCTCCAGATCTTGCGCGCGAAAGTACGCGCCGCCCAGATCTAGGTGCGCGGCGTGGTAGTCGCCGAGGTTGGCCAAGATATCGTGGTACTCGGCGACCCCCTCACGATAGTAATCCTGAAGGCCTTTATTTTTGGCAAACCAGTCGTTCATGAGCACCGTCACCTCCTCGCTCGCGTCGAACGGCACCTTGAGCTCCTGAAAGTCCTGGTTGAAGTAAAGCTCACGATCGAGCCACTTCTCCCGCTCCGCTTGCTGGAAGTCCTCGGTACCCGGATAGATGGTGAGGCAAGAGAATATGTACTGATGGGGCTTGACCCGCGCCAGGAATGCGAGCGTCTCTCGGAATGTATCGGCCGTCTCGCCGCGGTTACCGAGCATCATATAAAAGCGCACCTGAATGCCAACGCGCTTGGCCATCGCCGCCGCGGCCTCGATCTTCTCTATCGTAATGCGTTTGTTGATGTTGTGTAGAATGCGCGGCGACCCCGTTTCGACGCCCAGGCTCAATCGCTGACAGCCGGCAAGCCGCATCTCGCGCAACAAGTCGTCGCTGAGCACGTCCACGCGCGTGTCACAGCTCCACAAGAACTGCAGCTTCCGCCCGCGGATGCCCTGGCACAACTCGAGCACACGCTTCTTGTTCGTGGTGAAGGTGTCGTCCTTTACCTGCACCATCTTCACGCTCAACCTAGCAATGGCTTTTTCGAGCGCGTCGAGCACGTAAGGTACGGATTGCCCGCGAAAGCCGCGGCCCCATGTGGTCTCCGCGCCGCAGAAGGTGCATTGCCAAGGGCAGCCGCGTGAGGTCATGACGATGTGCGTATCGAAATACTCGTGTGGCGAGGCGAGCGTGTCCAGATCGTGAATGGAGGCGCGCGCCGGCGCGGCTTTCACTCCCGAGACGTCGCGATACAAGGTACCTGGGATACCGCGCGGGTCACTGCCCGCCTCCAGGCGCGCCACGAGCTCCATGAACGTGTCCTCGCTCTCGCCAATCGATACGCTGTCGATGGCCGGATAGTGCTCGAGCATCTCGCGCCCGAGGGGCGTGGCGTGCGGCCCGCCGATCAACACGTGCGCAGCTGGATGAAAACGCTTGATGGCCTCCGCCAGAAGCGCCACTCCGCGGCGATTCGAGGTCCAACATGACATCCCGAAGAGCTCGGCGTCGAGCGACGCAATCACCTGTTCCACCTTGGCCCAAGTGAACGCAGAAAGATTCAACACCTTGACCTGATGGCCCGCCCTGAGCGCCTGTGCACCGAGCGAAAAGAGGCCGTACGGCGTCTGGAAGAAATCTGCGTCTAGATCCCCCGCTTCGTAGTCGGAGGGAGGGCCGTTTCCTGCCTCGTCCGCCGCCTCGCCCGGACCAGAAATCTTCCACGGAGGGGGATAAAGCAGGGCAATACGCACCCCAGAACTTCAGCACGCAGTCGGGCTCCGCACAAGCACGAGTAGGACCCCGCTCAACGCTCGGCTCAAACAGGACCTTGCGGCGGTGACTTCAGCGCGGAAGTTAACTTTTCCGTCAGCTCCTGAGGGGTAAACGGCTTTTGTAGGAAACCGGCCAAGCCCTTGGCCGTGAAGCGGGAAGTCGCCTCGATCTCGTCGTAGCCACTCGACAAGATCACCGGAACGTCGGCGCGAATGCGGCGAATTTCGCGGAAGGCTTCCTCGCCGTTCATCTCCGGCATGGTCATGTCGAGGATTACGACTACGACTTCACTTGCGTGCTGACTAAACACCTCTGTTCCATGTCGCCCGTCGACGGCTTGCAGCACACGAAATCCGAAAAGCTCGAGTAAGCGGGTGGCCGCCTCCCGCACGCCATGGTCGTCGTCGATCACCAGCACGAGACCCTCGCCTCGGAAGGACATGACCTCCGGGGCGGGCCGCACGGCCATGGCGTCAGTGGCAGGAAAGAACACTTTGAAAGTGGTGCCCTTGCCGGGGCTCGAATACACTTTCAACGCGCCTTTGTGGCCACGCACGATGCCCATGACCGCCGCCAATCCCAAGCCGCGACCGGTAAACTTCGTCGTAAAAAACGGATCGAAGATGCGTTTCTTCGTCGCTTCGTCCATGCCGCAACCCGTGTCGCGCACCTCTAGGCACACGTAGTTGCCGGGAGCGATGCCCTCGTTCGAAAACAAGCTCTGCGCATACGACTCATTCATGACCTGCACGCCAGTGGCGACGATCACCGTGCCGCGTTGGTCTCCAATGGCCTCGGCCCCATTGATGACTAGGTTCATCACGACTTGCTGTATTTGCGCCACGTCTGCCGACACTGCCGGCAGCGCGGGGGCCAGCTCGAGCCGAAGCTGGACCTTTTTGGGAATCGTCGTTTCGAGCAAGCTTGCCAACTCTCGCACGTGCATGGACATGTCGATTGGGCGTACCTCGAAGTGACCCTTTCCCGAGTACGCCAGCAACTGCCGCGTCAAGCTAGCCGCTCGGCGCGAGGCCAAGATGACATTGTCCAAGTCGGCGTGCGCCGGGCTTTCGTTCGGTAGCGATAGGATTGCACTCGAAGCGCTGCCCAAAATGGCCGTAAGCAGGTTGTTGAAGTCGTGCGCGATGCCGCCAGCAAGGACGCCCAAGCTCTCCAGCTTTTGGACCTGCAGAAGCTGAGCCTGGAGCTGTTCGCGCTCCGCCTGGATCTGTTTGCGTTCGCTGAGGTCGAGCATGAACGAGACGCCAACGCCGCTGGCTTCGTTCAGCGTGGCTGCGCCAATTAGAACCGTTAGATTACGGCCGTCCTTGTGCACGAATGTTTTTTCATACGGGCTACACACGCCGCCGGCTGCCATCTCGGCGAGCGCGCGCTCGTCCAGGTGCTCGGACCCGGGGACGCTGCTGGTGCGCCAATTGAACAGCCCTGCCGCCAAGTCCGCCCGGGTATAGCCCAGCATGGCGAGCACAGCGTCGTTGGCTTCCAAGATTTGGCCGTCGGTGCGAAAGAACACGAGACCGATCATGTTCGCTTCGAATACGCGCCGAAAGCGTTCCTCGTTTACACGTGCTTCTTGTTCGGCGCGCAAACGCTCCGTCACCACGTGGGCCATGCCGAGCACGGTGCGCACTGAGCCTTCCGCGTCGCGCCTCGGACTCAGCTTCAAATCGTACGCTTTGCCATCGCGCTCGAAGCGCACTTCGCTGTCGTTACCCGCCAGGGCGGCGTGCAGCGCGGCCAAGCCCTCGGGGAAATCACGATAGGCCTCGACTGCGCTGACACCCACGAGGGTCCCCGGACGAGAGCCGCCGGGAGGATTTACTCCCTCATTCATCAGAAACCTGCCATGAGCATCGACCTCGAATACGCGCAGCGGCGCGTTTTTCAAGACGAATTGTAATGTTTCGCTGGCGCTAGACGCCATGACTTCTTCCGCTTGCTCGGCCTTCACCCCATCCGTCATCGATTCGATACTACCACTACTTCACTGGCTTTGGCGCGGTCGACGGCGAACGCCCGAGTAAAGGAGCTAAACACGATCGATGATTGGCAATCTATCGAAGATTCGAGAGCCGCGAGCTTCGATTCGAGCCCGAACCCACTCTGCCATTCGCGTGATCGGATCAGATGGCGGACAGCGGTAGATCGGGCAGATTAGAGCCGTTTTTGCGGATGATTTCGGCGTAAAAATGCCCTGAATCTTTCACGGTGCGCGCGAGCGTCTGATAATCCACGTGGATCAGCCCAAAGCGCTCACGGTACCCCTGTGCCCATTCGAAATTATCCATCACCGACCATTGAAAGTAGCCCGCGACGTCGGCTCCATGCTCACTGGCGCGACGCAGCGCGGCCAAGTAGCGCGTCAAAAAGTCAATCCGTTGCGGGTCATGTACCTTGCCGTCGACAGACACTAGATCGCGCAGCGAAAGGCCATTTTCGGTGATGAATATCGGCTTTCGATAGCGCTCGTGAAAAAAACGAGCGCCCCAGTAAAGCGCATCCGGTGTGACCGGCCAACCCAGGGCGGTCACGGGGTAGCCGACCGGATAAGGCACCAGCTCACCACCGGACTTGCCGTCGGCTTTCGCTTTGACCCGTTCCCACGCGTAGATGTTGATCCCAAAAAAGTCCAACGGCTGACCGATGGTGGTCATGTCACCATCGAGGATTTCGGGCCCTTCGTCGCCGAATGCGTCCAATAGGCCTTTGGGATATTCGCCCAGGAACACCGGGTCCAGCCAAAGCCCATTGTGCGAAATGCTCTTCTCGAACGAGCCGAACATCACGCTTTTGGCAGCCACGATGTCGAGCGGCGAGTCCGTATGTGGAATGCGACCCACTGCGGCTGGCGCGAAGCCCACGCGGCAGGATTGCTTCGTATACGCGCGGATGGCCTGCACGGCCTTACCATGCGAAAGCAGGATGTTGTGTGCGGCGCGGGTCAACTCCGCAAATCGCAGCCTGTCCCCCGGCGCGTGAATGCCGGTCTGGTAACCCATGCCGAGGAAAATGGAGGGCTCGTTGAAAGTCATCCAATTCTTCACGCGATCCGAAAGGCGCTCGACCACGACGCGCGTGTAGTCGGCGAACCAGTCCGATGAATCGCGATTCAGCCAGCTGCCGCGATGGTAAAGAGCGAGCGGCAAGTCCCAGTGAAACAGGGTCACGTACGGTTCGATGCCTGCGGCCAGGAGCGCATCGATCAGTCGGTCGTAAAACGCGAGCCCAGCTGAGCTCACGGGGCCGATACCCTGGGGTATTATGCGGGGCCAGGAGATACTCAAGCGATAAGCATGCAGGCCCATCTGCTGCATGAGCGCGACGTCCTCCCGGTAGCGGTGATAGTGATCGCAGGCCACGTCTCCATGGTGATTTTGAAAGACCGCGCCAGCCTTTTTGCAAAACATGTCCCAGACGGATGGGCCCTTTCCGTCGGCCCGGGCGGCGCCCTCTATTTGATAGGATGCGGCGGCGGCGCCCCAGACGAAGTCATTCGGGAAAGGCATGGTGGGCTGTTCGTTCAGGTAGCGAGTGGTTAGGCGGCGGTTACCGATTCATATATTTTCTCGGCCGCTACCCCGCCAAGGCATATACCACCGGTCGCTCGAGCCGGTCGTCGTGTCGAAGCGTCCATCGCGTCAGCTGGTCCTACCGACACTACTTGGGCTCGCCATCGGGAAGGAAGAGCTGCCGAACAGATCACACGTGGTCGCGGCCTAGCGATTGACGTAACCCGGCGTTGACGGTCAGCGTCAGCATCACGATCACGAGCAACCCCGCGCTCAATAGGTAGGGATACTCAGCACGAAGCTCGTACAGGCCGGTGCCCGCGAGCGGGCCGAGCATGCGCCCAAAGCCAAGGGCGGAGCTGTTCAGCCCGGCCACGATCCCTTGTTCGTCCTCGGTAACACGTAACGACATACCCGCCGTAACGCCCGGAACTGCCAGGCTTTGGCCAAAGGCCTGAGTACCGAGGGCAAGCGTGAGCACGCCAAAGCGATGGGCGAAGATCAGCAGCGCATAACCGACCAATGCGATGGGCATGCCGAGGGCCATCAAGCGCAGAGCCGACCACTTGTAGCGTCGAATCAGGAAGCCCTGCGTGAACACCGCGACGAGCCCGTACACGCCCAGAGCAAGCCCGACCGTGCGCGGCGTGTCGTGATTGGAAAGCTTTAGACGATCTTGATAATAGAAGCTGATGGTCTGCTCCATAGCGACCGATGCCAGGCTCAAGGTGAAGCCGATTGCCATGAGCGGCCACACCAGGCGCGCCACTTGCGACGTGCTGCTGGGCGGCACCTCGCCGCCCAGCATGCGCTTCGACTCGGGCAGAAAAAACCACACGAAAGCGGCATTCAAAAAGGCGATAGACGCTGAAAAATACACCGCGGCCAGCAGGCTCAAGAGCGAGAATGCCGCGCCAATCAGCGGGCCAAATATCACGCCTAATCCGAATGCCGCGCCGATCAAGGCCATGCCCGCGGTGCGGTCGCGGCGCCCGGTCATGTCTGCCATATAAGCTTGCGCCGTGGGCAAAGTGGCCGAGGAGAATGCACCGCCAATCAGACGGGTGACGAGCAATGCCGCAAACAATGCCGGGGTCGACACGCGCGCGCGATGCCCGAAATCCGCGATCAGTGCAAAGCACAGAAAGCTGACCCCGAAGCCGAGCACTCCACTCATCAGTACACGCTTGCGACCGATGCGCTCACTCAGTCTTCCCCAAGCGGGGCTCACGAGGACCTGCATCAAAGCGTAGCTCGCGGACAGCGAGCCAACCTGCAGCTCAGTCAGCCCGAGCTCCCGACCCAGGGGAGCCAAAATCGGGAACAGCACACTCAAGCCGAGAATGCTGTTGAAGAGCGTGATGAAAAGGAGGCCCTTCGGAGAGATGCGGGGCTTACGTTCGTTCAAAGCGGATGCCCTGGGCGTAACTGAGTTGCTTCGAGTTTGACACCACTAATCGCGAAGCACTGGACAAAAGTCTAGCTCCGGCCTACCAACGGTTTGCTCATGGTCGCGCCCGAAGAAACGCCGTTCGATCCTGTCCCGGCGCTGTCCGCGGAGCTGAATCTGCCACGCGCGTCGGTTAGCGCCGTGGTCATGCTGCTCGCGGAAAGCTCCACCGTTCCTTTCATCGCTCGCTATCGAAAAGAGGCGACGGGCGGGCTGGATGAAGTTCAAATCCGCGCCATCGAGGAGCGGCGCAGCTACCTCGTCGAACTAGAAGCCCGCCGCAAGTCGATCACCGGGGAAATCTCGAGTCAGGGCAAGCTGAGTCCCGAGCTCGCGCAAAAGCTGGCCAATGCGAGCACCAAGGCCGAGCTCGAAGATTTGTATTTGCCGTTCAAGCCGAAGCGGCGGACGCGCGCCACCATTGCCAAAGAGCGCGGTCTCGGGCCACTGGCGGACCTAATTTGGTCGCAAGCGCGTGACGGCTCGCCCGTGGCCATCGCGCTCGGCTTCGTCGACGCGGCGAAGGGAGTTCCCGATGAGGCGGCGGCCCTGGCGGGCGCCCGAGACATCTGCGCTGAGCGCATCGCCGAGGAACCGGAGGTGCGGAAGCACGCCCGGGAAGCGTACGTGCGCGACGGCTCGATCCAGGTCGGCAAAACCAAAGATTTCGAAGACAAGACGACCAAGTTCGATAGCTACGCGGACTTCCGTGAGCCGGTCGCCACGATCCCGTCGCATCGCTACTTGGCGATTCGCCGAGGCGAGACCGAAGGCGTTCTGCGCGCCGTCTTGGATGTCGACCAGAGCAACGTGGTCCCATTCGTCGAAAAGCATGTCAAGTTGGACGCGGCTTCGCCGTGGGCACGCGAGCTCGCAAGCGCCATCAAAGACGGCGTCGAGCGTCTCCTGCTGCACTCGGTGCAGGTCGATGTCCGCGTCGATCTCAAGTTGAGCGCCGACAAGGGCGCCATCGAAGTGTTCGCCCAAAACCTGCGTGAGTTGCTGTTGTCGGCGCCGTTCGGCACCAAGACCGTACTCGGCATCGACCCCGGGCAGCGAACCGGCTGTAAATGCGCAATTGTGGACGAGACTGGGAAGTTGCTCGAGCACGAAACAATCTACCTGGTGCAGGGCGACGCTGCGCTGGACCGAGCGCGGCAATCTTTGCGCGCCATGTGCAAGAAGTACGCAATTGCCGCGGTCGCCGTGGGCAACGGCACCCACGGTAGAGAAACGGAAGCCTTCGTGCGTGAACTGCTGAAGGAAGAGGGCCTGAGCGCCACGCCGCCTCCGCTGTGCATTCCCGTCAGTGAAGCCGGAGCCAGCATCTATTCCGCGAGCGACGTGGCACGAGAGGAATTCCCGGATTTGGATCTGACCGTGCGCGGTGCGATCAGCATCGCTCGGCGCTTACAAGATCCGCTGGCGGAGCTAGTCAAGGTCGATCCCAAAAGCATCGGCGTCGGGCAGTACCAACATGACGTTTTTCAGCCATTTCTGGCGAAGAAGTTGGATGAAGTGGTGGAGAGCTGCGTCAACAGCGTGGGGGTCGAAGTAAATTTGGCGAGCGCGCCGTTGCTCTCTCGCGTGGCTGGCATCGGCCCAAGCCTAGCCAGGAAGATCGTCGCCTATCGCAACGAAAAAGGCGCCTTTCGCCGGCGCAGCAAATTGTTGGAGGTCCCCGGGCTCGGGCCACGCGCCTACGAACAGGCCGCGGGCTTCTTGCGCGTGCGCGGCAGCGACCAGCCACTCGACGCCAGCGCCGTGCATCCCGAGCGCTACGCCTTGGTCGAGAATATGGCCGCGGATCTCGGCGTGCCAGTCGCCTCTCTGATCGGCAACCGCGAGTTGCTCGCCCGCGTCGACCCCAAAAAATATCAAGTCGGGGACGTCGGGGCCTTCACGCTAGACGACATTTTGAGCGAGCTGAAGAAGCCCGGACGCGATCCGCGCGCCTCTTTCGAGCCGCCGAAATTTCGCGATGACGTGCGCACGATGGAAGACTTGAAGACCGATATGATCCTGGAGGGCGTCGTCACCAACGTCACTGCGTTTGGCGCCTTCGTGGACATTGGTGTGCATCAGGACGGCTTGCTGCACGTATCGCAAATCTCCGACCGCTTCGTGAAAGATCCCAACGAAGTCGTGAAGGTCGGCGATAAGCTCAGCGTCCGCGTGCTCGAGGTCGACCTGGTTCGCAAGCGCATTGCGCTTAGTGCCAAACGCGGGAACGAGGCCCGCGTCGGCGGCGCGCGTGGCGCGGCCCCCGACCACAGAAACCCAGACCGCAGCCGTGAACGGCGCCCAGAGCAGCAGCTCCGAGCGCAGCCAGCGAAAGCCCAAGCCGCGACGCCCAGCTTCACGAACAACCCTTTTGCCGCTCATTTCCGCAAGTGATTGGGTGAGCGCGACCGACGCAACATAGACCACGCGGCCAGCCAAGCCACGCCGATACTGGCGTGGCCAAGCAAGAGATGGGAAGCGTTGCCGCTTGGGCAGTGGAGCTCGAGCACGAAGTTGGCAGAGAGGCCGAGGGCGACCGCGCTCAGACAAACGGTGCGGAGCGAGGGCTGATCGTCGCGATCGAAGGCCCATAGCAGGGCGGCCGTGGGCAGCGTCAGCAGTGCGCCGTAGCCGAAACAACCAAGCGCGCCGCCTGAACCAGTGTGCCGGCTCGTTTCCGTAGCCGGGGCAAAGGCGATCAGGAACGGCAAACCCAGCGCCCCCACCAACAGGCCAGCGTGATCGGCGAGCGACCCGCGACGGATCGACAAGTACAGTTCCTTGGCGAACGCGAGCAGGATGGCGATCGCATACACGCCGAGGAGCAGCAGCAAGCGCGCCATGGGATACTCGCTAAAATCAGCCCTTAGCCGCGCGAAGCCACCCAGCCCGATGGCCGCGAGGACACTTACCGCAACCACGGCAAACCTTAGCCCCGTCGGTCGGGAACGGAGCCAGGCGCGCGGCCCATTTTCCTGCGCCACCTCGTCCTCCAAGCGCGCAAATAGCTCGTCCTCGAAGGGCATGTTTACAGTTCCCTCCGTTCCGAGCGAGCGTCCGAGCTCGGCGTCGCGAGCGAAGAGCTCCGAGCATTGAGGGCAGCCCTTCAAGTGCGCTGCGACGTCGGCGTCCGCGGGCACCTCGCCCTTCATGAAGGCGTCGCGAATGTCAGGGCAGTCCATCAGCGGCCTCCTCCGGCGGCAGATTCGATGTTTCGAGGGTCGGGGTCTAGCGCGGCTTCCCCGAGACGCGCACGGAGGGCAACATAGCCGCGGTGTGCGCGCACTTTGACTGCCGCCACGGTGGAGCCCACCGCTTCGGCGACCTCCGGAAAACTCAGGCCGCCAAACCAATGCAGCTCGATCACTTCGCGATGCTCTGCGGGCAACGCGCTGAGCGCACGTTCGGTCTCGCGCGCCGCGTCCGACCGTTCTTGACCGCGCGGCCCCTCGAATGGCTCGGCCACGCGGTCGTCGTCAATCGAGGTCTCTTGCCGGCGTTTGCTACGCCGAAAAAACTCGCGCTTCAGATTCAACGCAATCGTAAACACCCAAGGTTTCACCTTGCGCCCGGGCTCGAAATCCAATCGGCTCCGATGCAAATGCAGAAAGGTCTGCTGAACCAGATCGTTCGCCTCCTCCGCGCTGCGCAAGTCGCGTGCCATAGCCCGCTGCAGGAGCGGAGCGTAGCGGGCGAAAAGCTCCCGAAACGCGTGCTTATCGCCAGCAACGTAGGCGGTCATGAGCTCCTCGTCCGTGCGCACCCCCGAAATATAGACGTGAATGCTCGGCGCGCCGCAACTGACCAATTACAGGCCTACCGAGCGGCCGAGCGACCCGCGTACTCGTCTTCGCCGCCTGCGCCGGGCGCGGGTGAGGCTTAAGCCAGCGGCGAGAGGGCCGTTTCAACGGCTGGATGTCCGGTGTCGATCCCGCACAGGCTGCGAAGCGCCCTCCCCCGCTGCCGGCCAGTCAGCGGAAACTGGCGGAGTCGATTCGCGAGGATCTCTGGTTTGGCGATGAAGATCCCAACCGAACCGCGGAGGAAGCATCACGCTCGCTTGCCGCTGCCGCCGCTCTGGCCGCCGGGCTCAAGCCCTTCCCGGTGATTGCCCAGCGCGTGATGACTCTGCTCGCTGACCCGGACACGCCGGTCGCCAAAGTGAAGAAAGCAATCGAACAGGATCCCGCGCTGACCGGTCGCTTACTGCGTGTTGCCAACTCGGCATTGTACGCGCCCACCATCGCCTGCCGAAGCGTTGAAGATGCGGTGATCCGCCTGGGGAGCCGCACCGTGAGTGAGATTGTCGCAAGCCTCGCTACCCTCGGCTTGTTCTCCGACGCCAAGAGTGGCTTCGGAGCATCGTTCCGAAACCACTGTGTGTGCGTGGCCGCCATCGGACGGGTGCTGGGTACCGAGTGGCGCTACAAGGGCGTCGAGCACGTTTTTCTAAGCGGCCTGATGCACGACATCGGAAAATTGTTGGCCATGCAGGTGAAGGAGATCCGTTACGAGGCGCTCGATCCGGCCGCTCTCCAAAGCCCCGATCAAGTGCATATGCACGAGCGAGCATTCGCCGGCTATGATCACGCGGTGCTGGGCGCGCACGTGCTCGAGCGTTGGAAATTTCCCGACGAAATCTGCAAAGTCGTGGCGCTACACCATCAACCGGGGCGCGCATTTGCGGCTAGCAACATCGCCCTCGGCGTTGCGTTGCTTCGCCTGGCGGACGACATCGAATTCCAGATTCGTCGCAGCCGAGAGCTAGATGAAGCCTACGTCGAAACCTTGATTCAAAACGGCGCCGCGGAGTACACGCAGTTTTCGCGCGATGTGTTGCGGGCCATGTGGCCGAAGTTCGTGCGCGCGTTCGACGAAGCGCTCCGGGTCACCGCTTAGTGACGCGCCCTCAGAAAGTGCTTCTTTTCGCGTCGAAAAGCCACGCCGAGCACCAAGTCTAGCGCGGGCCACCTAATCACGCGATGCGCTCGCGAGCTTGGGAATATCGAAGTGCACGCTGGCTCCGCCATCCGTGCGATTCTCCGCCCAAGCTCGTCCGCCGTGGGCACGTGCAATGCGCTCCACCAGGCTCAAACCAAGACCGAGCGACGACGAGCCATTGCCACGATAAAATGCGTCGAACACGCGGCCCAGGGTCTCGTTCGGAAAGCCGGGTCCCCGGTCGTTCACGGAGACGCGCAATTGTTGCCCCGCGCCGGAAACCACCACGCTCTCGACCCCGCCCCCGTGCTTCTGCGCGTTCTCGAGCAAATTGCAGAACGCGCGATCGAGCAACGTTGGATCGCCCTTTACCTCCGCTTCTGGGGCTTCGTCGCGCAACAGGCTCGGATCGACCGAGGCGCGTTCCAGCGCGCGCTGCACGAGCGCGCACGGGCTCAGAGTTTGTAGGCTGAGCGTTCCGAAATCGAGCCGTGAGTTGGCCAGCAACTTACCGATCAGATCATCTACCTCGATGATCTCCCGTTCCACTTTATCGAGCGTGCCAGAGTCGGCCGAGCTGCTCCGCAACAGCTCGGTGAGCAGGCGCAGGCGCGCGAGCGGGCTCCGAATTTCGTGCGAGACAGCAGCCAAGAGCTCGCGCTGGTCGTTCAACTGTCGCTCGATACGCCGCGCCATGTCGTTCACAGAGTCAGCCAGCACACCCACCTCACCCATATGATGTCGCCCCAATCGAACACGGCTAAGCAGATTGCCCGAGCCAATCTCGCGGGTGACGCGGATCAAGTCGGACAGCGGCCGCATCATTTTACGGGCGAGCACGCCCGAGGCGCCCCACAACGTCAAGCACGCCGCGGTTATCGCCAGAACGAAGGTGATGCCGGGCACGCGTCGGCGTTTGTCGATGCAGACCTGCAGCACGCCCAGCGTGTGCGAACCGCGCGGGATGGGCACGCTCAGTTGCGGTTTATCACAGCCAGACCCGACTTTATCGACTGGCTTCCGAGCGCCGTCGAGCAAGCTGAGGTCGACCTCGAACGCCTTGGCAATGTCCACAGCGAGTGTGTGACGCTCACTCGGAACGTCCCAAACCCTTTGAAACCGCTCGCCGATGAAGTGCTGAATGCGTACGACGTCACTCTCCATGCTCGACGCGTCGGGGCGAAGGGCGCTCACGACGACGCTCACGACCATGCCCGTGAACAGGATGGTGATCCCTAGCCACATGAAGAGTTGGCGGTGAAGACGGGCGTGTAGAAAACGCCTGAACCTCATTCCGAGCCTTTAGCCATCACGTACCCCACACCGCGCACGGTCTTGATCAGCCGCGGGGGCTCATCCAGCAGCTTCTTGCGAAGGTGCGAGATGTGCACGTCGACCGTGCGGTCACTGACGGTGACGTCGCCGCGGCCCGCGTGCTCGAGCAAGCTCGAGCGCGGGACGACGCGCCCGGCACGGCGCATCAGCGCCAACAGTAAGTCGAATTCGACTCCGGTAAGATCCGCGATCTTGCCGGCGACCGTCACCTGGCGCGCGCCGACGTCGAGACTGACACCGCCCACATGCAAGTGCTCCTTGCTCGGGTCGAGCTCGGTGCGCCGGAGTACGGCGCGCAGCCGGGCCAGCAACTCCCGAGGGCTGAACGGTTTTCCGAGGTAATCGTCTGCGCCCAATTCGAGGCCCACCACGCGGTCCGTCTCGTCCCCCTTGGCCGTTAGCATGATCACCGGCAAACGGCTCTTCTCGCGGATCTTCTTCAACACGGCGAGCCCGTCGAGGCCGGGCATCATGACGTCGAGAAGCACCGCGTCGAAGCTGCCCGACTCCAGCGCCGACAAGCCGGCCAAGCCGGTCGAGGCATGGCTCGAGCGCATGCCATTTTGTACGAGGTAGCTGTTCAATACTTCGAACAAGCGGGCGTCATCGTCGATCACCAATACATGAACCGTCATTAGCGAGGGGGCCGAGCGTATCACTGTCCGCCCGGCCCCGTCGGGCGTCTCCACCGACACGGCGCTCACGGCATCTTTTCGCGAGCCGAGGCGTGCACGCGCTCGGCGGCCCGCGTGCAGACGTCGGCTACGTGGTCATCGAACGCTTGCCGCTCGTGCATGCCACGGTGGTGGCAACCCATGAAGCCAGAGGCGAAGCCGCCGACCGCACCGATAGCGAGGATCAAGATCAATGCTTTGCGTCTCATGGCTATCCGCTCGCTTCAGCGAAACCGCCCGTAACCACGACTGAACGGACCGGCTTCGATCATCTCGGCCAAGATCTTGCGTTGCCGCTGGTCCAGGGTTTCGTGCACCTTCCCGAACGCGTCGAGCGCGTTGCTCCGCACTCGGTCGATCACCGTATCATGACGGTCGAAGATCGCCTCGACACTTGCGCGGTCGAGCGTCTCGTTTCGTACCACCTGGGCAACGTCCGCGCGCGTGCCGCGAAATTCGCGTTTAGCGTCGTGTACGTCGTCCCACAAAGTGTCCACGGCTTCCCGAATCACTTTCTCCTGCCCCGGCGTCGTATCGAGGCGGTCGAGCAATCGATTCAGGAAGAACCGCCCGCGGCCCGAGCGAAAGCTACGCGATCGACCGCCGCCTCGGCCGTCGCCGCGGTGGCTGTGACGCGCGACGGTCACGGTGAGCCCCAGTAGACAAGCCGCTCCAAATAGAAATCCAAACATTTTCAGCTCCTTCTAGAAACAACTTGCGTTGGCTCTGTGAAGGAAGGCGGCGGCGCTCGGTTAAGAAGCGTTAAGCCGCGCACTATTGCGCTATGCTCGGACATCGACGAGAGAATTTCATGGGCGATGAGGACGAATCAGCCAAGGGAGGCGACAAGCCTGCCGCGTTCGGAAGCGAGCAGTCGTCCAGCCGAGCGCGCCTGGGCACGCAGCCCCCACGCCCTGTATCACAGCCGCCGCGTCCTAATGCGAGCTCGAGCGCGCCTCCCCTACGCCCATCCGGCTCCCCGCCGCCCCCGCCAATCCGCAGCCTCCCACTGTTGGCGCGGCCAGGCCAGCCGCCACCGCCGCCGCTCCGTGCGTCCGCCGAAGCTCCCAACAACCCGACGAGCGTGCGCCCGCCGCCGCCGAGCATGCGCGCCAGCGCCTCCAACGCGGCGTCGACCTTCGCTCTGCCGCCTCCGCCGCGCGCTGTTCCTCCGATGCGACCGGCGCCCGCCCATGCCGAAGCACGCCCGCCCGCGCGCTCGGACGAAGGGTCCGTGCAATCGCTGCTTGCAGAATTGAGCCGTACGCGCCAGCAGCTGACCGAAAAAAACCGCAAGCTCGTTGAGCTCACGCGAGAGCTAGATGAGCTGCGAGCCCGCCTAACCCAGGCCGAGGACACTGCGCGTCAAACGTCGTCCGCGTTACGCGCCGAGACCGAGCTGCGCCGCGAGCTCGCGACCGCCCACGCCGCCGCTAGTGCTGCGCTCAGTGCGCGAGTGTTGGAGCTTACGACCGCGCTCGAGGAGCTGCGCAAAGCCCCCCCCGAAGCGGTGGGCCTGCGATGCATTCGCGGTATCGGACCCGCGTACGAGCGCGCTCTGCTCGCGTTAGGCATCACGACCCTGGCGCAGATTGCGCAACTGTCTGCCGACGACGTCACGCGCATCGCTCCACTCATCAAGGCACGTGCCGAACGCGTCCTCCGCGATGACTGGATTGGGCAAGCGCAGCGCCTTCTAGCGGAGGGCTGACGAACGCAAAAGACTGGCCCTTCCTTGTTCCGCTAACGAGCGCCTTGCACGCGCTGCCAAGCCGCGCTGGTGCCCTGAACGGGCCGTCGACTTGTAGGGCACTGGCCGCCATCGCCCCCCGCGAGACGAAAGCCCAAGCATTTTAAGATCAAGGCAGGTCGTCCGGACACTTACACGGTATAAGCTGCGTTCGCTGGAACGGGCCCTCCGAAATGCCGACGCACTCATTTTTCATAGCAAAAATCACCGCTGCATTGGCCTGCTCGCTCGCGCTCGTGGCCTGCGGGCCGCCGGATGAAGCCAGCCGAACCAAGGCCGGTCCGATCGTCGGGCCCTTCGTCGTTTCTGACTTTTTTACGCCCAGCGGACTCATGGGAGATGGCGCGGTGCCCGGAAGAGTGTCCGAGGGCATCGACGAAAATTGCAAGCAGCCGCGCCCCGCCGGCGCTCAAGGCGACTGTTATCATTTCTTGTACCATATCGGCGACGTCAAATGGGCGGGAGCGTTCTGGGTTTACCCATCGAATAGTTGGGGCTCCGTACCCGGGCGGGCCCTCGCCCCACCGCTCGACCTCGGCCCCGACGGGATGGGCGGCGAGCTGCATGGCTACAAGCGGGTCAGGTTCTGGGCGGCCGTGGACGTGATGCCAACCCCGCCGATCCTGCACTATTTCGTCGGCGGCATTGACGGCACGGTTGCCAGTCCCCCGCGACCGTACGCCGACAAAGGTTGCCAGATTTTCCCCGCCGATCCCACTGACCCTACCTCCATGCGCCAGGTGTTTTGCGGTACTGGGTTCAGGGAAGGCGACGCGGGAAACAGCTACCTCACCGGGCAGTGGCAGCAGTTTTCTATCCCGCTCGATCGCTGGGGCCTCACTTCCGTCATTGGCGCGTTCGGCTTCTCGATCAATGACACGGAGAACCCCGGGCAAACGCTATCTATCTATATCGACGACATTGTATGGGATGCTCAATGAGACGCATGGACAAGCGCGGGGAACTGGCTGCGGTTCGGGCCGACGATCTCGAGTGGGAGTGAACGCGTGACCAAGCTTTCTCGTGTCGTGCGGGGTGTTTGCCTCGCTCTGACGATCAGCGGACTATCTTCGGCCAAAAGCCCAGAGGACCGCGGCCCCGAAATCAACCCGTACGAGTGCTTGGGTCGCTACGAGGCAGCCACTGGCAATCGAAGCATGGCGCAGGTGCGCGCAGAGCTCGACAAGCGATTGCATCCACTGTTCGAAGGCGACGAACCGCACACGGTCAAGGCGATGAAGCTCTGCGTCGTGGCGATGCTCGAGAGCCGACTGGGTGACGATCACGCGGCCGAGCACTACGCGGCCGCCGTCGCCGAGGCCCCGGACGAGCCGGGTTACGAGCTCTGGTATGCCCGGCTTTACGCGAACTTCCGCGGCGCCCGTGGGATCGTCGTGGAGAAGGCCGAGGACCACTTTTACAAGGCGCTCGAGAAAATCGACGCGCTCAAAGCGGATGGCAAACTTCGCGATTATCATAAGGTCGTCGAGGAGTGGGTCCACAAAGGGCTGCTCGTTACTTATCAAGAGGACGGGCTTCAGCTCCTGCCGTGGAAGGGGTTCCCACAGCACGGTTACGCGGGTCACGACGCGCCGGGCGTGGCGCTGATGGCGCAGTTATCCGTGTCCAAGGATACGCGGGATCTCTTCCGAAATAACGAGATGCGGCTCTTCACGGGCGAGCTGATGTTCGCCAATGGCCCGTACCGCGCGGCCGGGGTCCTGACCAAGTCACAGATCTACGATATCGTGCGTTCGCCTCTGCGCGTTCGGCACGAAGAGCGGCTACGCATCCGGCAGAATTTGCTGGGCGCATTCGACGTCTCTTTCGCGCAAGAGAAAATGAACAACGGGCAGATCAGCACTTACTACCTGCCCCCGCCGGCCCAGCCCTTTACGGATGTCACCGTGAGGGAGATCGGCTTTGGGTACGAGCGCGTGGTCCCGCTTTACCCGCTCTTCGACCTCAAGCTCGCGGGCGGCGTGAAGAACATCGACCGCCAAGGCGTGGTCGAGTTTCATCCGGAACGGCACGAGCGGTTTTGGCTATATGAGGCTCACCCGAGCTTCTCGCGCTTCGTGGGGGCCGACAAGATTACCCTCGACTTGGTCTACGTCTACATGAACGTCACGGACGTCGGCTTTGGGGTGAGCTCGGACGCGCTTCGCTCGAAGTATATTCGCGCGGCTAACCTCGAGTACGCTCTGTACACTCCGCTCGTGCTGCCGGAATTCAGGAGTGGCGAGCTGGGAATGCACCGGACTCCGACGCGCGGCTGGTACTTCAACGCCGGTGTCGCGGACGACGATGACGTGTACGGCACCCGCACCGTTCGCCGTCATGACTTTTACGCGGGCACGCGCTTCGAGGGCGCTGGCAACTACGATCTTTCACTACAAGGCACTTACTCGACCTCGAATTTGACCGAGCTCGACTTGAATACGGGCCGCTCACTGGACGACCCCGGCGGCACCCTCAAGTCGACGAGCTTTCGTACCACAGCGATCGTTCAACGGCGCATCATCAACCCGGATGCCATCCCCGGCATCAACGGATCGTTCATGGATGTCGACATGCTGAACCTCGTGATTCCGGCGACCTGGGACAAGGGCCTGAGTGGAACGGCCTGCGACGTTGCCAACATCGGTTACGACACGGGCTACACATCGGCCGCCGATTGTTACAAGACTTACGAAAATATCCGCGTAGGCGCGGAACTTTGGGCAAAGTTTTTCGGCACCGGTTTTGGCGGGCCAGCGCTGCTCACGACCCTCGGCTATGACTATCAGTACTTCTACAACATCAAAAAGGCAGTCAACGAGGTTCACCTGAACCTGCGGATGGGCTGGGGCAGGCTATGAGCGCGCGTTGGGGCTCGTTGTTGTTGGCAGTCACGCTCGCGGGCTGTGGCGCAGGAACTATCGAGCCTGCGCCGTTACCGCAACATCCGCCCGGCCAAGCCAAGAAGGCGGGGGCCGGGTTTTTGACCAGCACCGTCCCCGACGACGAGCGGGTCGCCGTCAGTGAACAGGGCAAGCGAGCCCATCCCAAGGTCACGAGCGATTTTAGCGGCGTCGTGCGCAGCAACGGTTGGTGGTCCTCGTTGATCTGGCAATACGATGAAAAAAACCCGTATTCGGAAAACTTGTATGCGCACCCGCTCGTCGCGCGCGCATACAAGGATGGCTTGGGCCTCTCGTATCCGGACCGCGCAAAGGTCGAAGCTCGACAGTATATGTACTCTTATGCCGAGGACTTGCGCGTCGGCTTGAACGGGCTCGCGTCACCGGACACTCGCGTGGCTGGCTATTCGGACTGGGCGGTTACTGCCGAATGGTCGGGCGAGAGCGCGCTCCGTGCGACCCTCGGTCATGGCTTGCCCTTCGTGTATTTCACGAAAACCGGGCCCGCCAGCGTCGTCATTCGCGCGCCGCAATCGAGCTCGTTGGAAGTTTGGCACGACGGCGGCGAGGCCTTGGGTATCACCATCGCTGGCCACAACTACGGCTTATTTGGACCGAGCAAGAGCCACTGGCAAAAGAAGGGAGCGACGCTGGAAAGCGATCTTGGCGGTAAGGCCTACTTCTCCGTTGCGGTTCTACCCAGCAAAAGCGACGACGTCTTGGAACGTTTTCGTAAGCACGCCTACGCTTTCGTGACCGACACGAGGATCACGTACACCTACGACGAGCCGAGCGCGACGCTATCGACCACCTTCGCGCTCGCGACGCGCCAGATGGACGACCAAAAGGGACTGTCGCAGGACCCCATCGTCGCTCTCTACCCGCACCTTTGGAAGCACGCGACCAGCCTCTCGTACACTCAGGACACGTACGCGTCGCCTCGCGGCGTCTTGAAAGTCGCCGAGACCAGTCAATTTGCCACGCAGTTCAAGTTCGGCGGGATTCTGCCGGCGTTGCCCAGCATTCCGGGGGCCGATATGGGGTCCGTGCCGCGCTATTTGAAAGAGGTCGCGAACGCGAGCGACTTATTTCCAAAGGGCTTCGGCCCACGCCCGACGCGCGACTCGTACTGGGCCGGAAAGTCATTGGCTCGGAATGCGAACATGCTCGAAATCGCCGAACAGCTCGGCTTGAATGACGAGCGCGAGCGACTGCTCATCGGCTTGGAGAACGAGCTGATAGACTGGTTCGACGGGGCGATGCCGCGCGCATTCCACTTCGACAAAGAGTGGCACAGTGTGGTCGCCTTTCCGTCGAGCTATGGCTCTGCCGATGAGCTCAACGATCACCACTTTCATTACGGTTATTTCATCGGCGCGGCCGCGACGGTCGCGAATCGCGATCCCAAGTGGGCCAAGGAGTTTGCCCCATTCGTAGATGTATTGGTCAAAGACGTCGCCAATTGGGATCGCGCAGACACGCGCTACCCGTATCTGCGCCACATGGACGTTTATGCTGGCCATTCCTGGGCAAACGGTCCGGAGCATTTCGACGCCGGAAATAACCAGGAAGCGTCTTCCGAAGACACCAACTGCTCGTCGGCGATCATCCTCTGGGGCGCAGCCACCGGGCGCAAAGAGATTCGAGACCTGGGCATCTTCCTGCTCGTCAACCAGATCGCGGCGGCTGAGCAGTACTGGTTCAACATCGACCAGGAAAATTTCCCGAAAGGTTTCGAGCACCGCGCCGCCGGCATGGTTTGGGGCGCTGGCGCCAAGTACGATACCTGGTTCGACCGCGATCCGGCGTTGATTCACGGCATCAACTACTTGCCGTTCAGTGGGTCCTCACTTTACCTCGGGCGTCACCCCAAATACGTGCAAGCGGCATTCGACGAAATCAACACCGAAAGCCGCGGCAGCATGACGGCCTGGCGCGACTACATGCTCATGTACCTCGCGCTGACCGCGCCGGAAAAGGCCCGCAAAATGTTCGATGACGACCCTTACTTCGAGCCTGAGTTCGGCAACACGCTCGCCATGACCTATGACTGGATTGCCAAGCTCGCCGCCATCAACGGTCACGTAGATACGAGCGTGTCGGCCGATTCCCCGCTGTACGCGGTATTCCGGGGGGGCGGCGCGCGCGTCTACCTCGCCTACAATGCCACCAATGACAAGCTGACGGTGCGCTTTTCCGATGGTGCGCAGTTGAAGCTTGCGGCGCACGCATATGGCTTCTTGAAGAAGAACACTACGACCATCAGCAACGACGAGAACTGACGAAGCCCGCGTCGGTCAGACACGAAAACGCCGGATCATCATGCGATGATCCGGCGTTTTTCGTCAGTGCCACGCTACGCGCTGGCTGGAGCCGCCCTCACTTGAGGTAAGGCGTCTCTTTCGGGTTGTTTTGCGCCGCTACGGTGTAGTCGTTGTTGGTTTTGTTGAGGCAGGCGGGAGTCGGCGAGCACGGGTACGTTTCGCCGTTGAGCTTGTAGAAGTGGAAGTAGTCGTAGGACGACGTCATCGGATACACATTCTTCGTCGGGTCGCCAAAGGCCGCGGAACTCGCGAACACCCACAAGTTCATCATGATCTTGGCGGAAAGATTGGGAATGGCCGGTTGAGCAGCGGGCCCGTGCGTGTAAACAGGAGTTGGGTTGTTATCGACGTACCAAGTGATGCCCGTCGACGTCCAATTGAATGCGTAAATGTGCTCAGTGGCGATGTTGAGGCCGGGCACCGGGATCGATTGAGCATCACCACCCGGGTACCCCGTGGCGCCATTCGGAGCATTGACGGTGTTGATGTTCAGCTTCCCTGCTTGGTTGGGCTCGAGCTCCGCGTCGATTTCGTTCCATGCGATGTTAGTCGGAGTGCGAAACACGAACATCGTGGATAGGAAGTTGCCTACCGTCGTACTGGGCGCCGTGTACTTCACCTCGTACCGCCCGTACCGGTAATTGTTGTATTTGGTTCGGAACTCACCGCTCGTGACGCCGGTGCCCGGGCGAGCCCTTGGAATAGGCTGGTTGCTATATGATTCTGCGTACGACGTGCGGGGCGGGTAACAGCTAGTGTTGTTATTTGCAGGCGGGCACGTCGACTTTGCGGCAATGATCATGTGACCGTTCGCGAAGGTGATGTTGCCCTCGGCGAAGTTGGTCTGGCCGTCATTGGGGATGCCGTCCGACCAAGTGAACACCGGATCGGCATTGAGGTCGACCGCGGTCGGAAAATCTTCGACGAGCGCCAACGTGAAGCCGTCGTAGGTCGGGTAAGTGACGCCGGAGCTGCAGTGACCGTCGACCTTGACGTTGTTGACGGTTGGGCAAGCCACTTCCGTTTCGCCTCCGGCCGGGGGGGCACCACCACCCGTGCCAGCGGCGCCGCCCACCGGTGCGCCGCCGCCCGTGGTCGAGCCGCCCGTGGTCGAGCCGCCCGTGGCCGTACCGCCCGTGGTCATACCGCCCGTGTTCGTGGACGTGCCGCCCGTTGCCGTGCCGCCCGCGGGTGCGCCGCCCGAGTCCGTGCCGCCCGTGGCCGTACCGCCCCCGGTCGGAGTCCCGGTTGCCCCGCCGCCTGCGGCGGCCGAGCCAGCGGCGCCGCTCGGAACGAAGCTGTTGCCGTCGCCGGGGTCACTGCTGGAACACCCAGCCAAGTAGGACAGCGTCAGGCCCGTAAGCCCGATCGCGGTTGCGCTTGTCCAGACCTTCATTTTCGTTCTTCCTTGCTCTCTCCGCAACAGCGGAGCCCAATTGGACACGCAACGCGTGCGGCCCTCCGTCCGGCTAACCGAAGATGGCCGGAACCAGCCGACGCGCACGTTCAGTGCACTTCGAAAACGAGGTGTTTCACGAGCGCGTCGAAGATCACTTTTTCGTTTCCGAAGTCGCAAAGCTGACACTAGCTCGGAAACTGTCGGCGCGACGGCTATCCGCCTGTCCGAGCCGGGATTTCGGTCTAACGCAGCTTTCCGCCTTGCCGGTAATTTGACCCGGACGCGCCCTCAGTGGCGAACAGTGACTGAACGAGGCGCCGCCTGGCCCTGTTGTGCGAACCAAAGCGCGGCGCTACTGCCTCCGGGTGAGCGACCGAGACCCCGAAGCCATCGTCGTACGTGGCGCGCGTGAGCATAATCTCAAGAACGTCACTATCTCGATCCCGAAAAAAAGCTTGGTGGTGATCACGGGGGTGTCGGGGAGTGGCAAATCGTCGCTTGCATTCGACACGATCTACGCCGAAGGCCAACGCCGTTACGTCGAAAGCTTATCGAGTTACGCGCGGCAGTTCTTGGGCCAGATGGACAAGCCCAAATACGATACGATCCGCGGACTTTCGCCCACGATTTCCATCGAGCAAAAGACGGCTTCGAGCAATCCGCGGTCTACGGTCGGGACGGTGACCGAGGTACACGACTACCTGCGCGTGCTGTACGCCAGCATCGGCGTGCAGTTTTGCTCGAAGTGCGGCCGGCGCGCGGAGGGCCAGTCCGCGCAGCAAATCGTGTCCTCGATCCTGGAGTACTCGAAGGGCACGAAGCTCGTACTGTTTGCGCCGCTCGAGCGGCAGCGAAAAGGTGAGCACCGCGAGCTGCTCCTCGACTTGCGGAGCCGCGGTTTCTCGCGCTTGCGCATCGACGGTCAGATCGTCACGCTCGACGACACGCTGGTCGCGCTCGACAAAAAAGCCAAACACGACTTAGACATCGTCATCGATCGGATCGTCGTCGAACCAGGGGCTCGAGCGCGCACGACTGATTCGGTAGAGCAAGGTTTGCGCGAAGGCAAAGGCGTCATCAGCGTCGGCGCACCGGATGGCGAGCGCGCCTTCAGCGAGCGCGTGGCCTGTCCGCATTGTGAGCTATCCTTTCCAGAGCTGTCGCCTCAGTCGTTTTCATTCAATTCGCCGCTCGGGTTTTGCTCGGACTGCAACGGGCTCGGCTCCCGGCCGGAGATGGACCCCGAGCTGGTCGTGCCGAATCCGGCGCTGTCCATCAAAGAAGGTGCCATCACGCCATGGGCCGCTGCCGCGGCGCGCGGAGAGGGCTGGGTTGCCAGCGAGATCGAGTGGGTGCTTTCGTTATTCGGCATCGACAAGAAAAAGCCGTGGAACAAACTCTCGCAAGCGCAGCGCGACGCGGTAATGCATGGCGGCAAAAAGCGGGAGGGCCAATGGGAGGGCCTCGTGAATCAGCTCATGCGGCGCATGAAGAACACCACCAGCGAGGACATGAAGCAGTACTACTTACGCTTCTTTTCGAGTAAGTCCTGCCCCGCGTGTCACGGCGCGCGCCTGCGCCCCGAGAGCCGCGCGGTCAAGATCGGAAGTGAGAGCCTCGACTCGCTATCGCACCGGCGCATCGAAGACGCACGGACCTGGGTCGACACGGTCGAGCTCAAAGGTGCGGATGCCACGATCGCACTCGAGCTCCGCAAAGAGATCAGCTCCCGGCTCGGCTTTCTGGTGAACGTGGGGCTCGGTTACCTGACCCTCGACCGAGCCGCGGCCACGCTCTCCGGCGGCGAAAGCCAACGCATTCGCTTAGCCTCGCAGATCGGCTCCGAGCTGACGGGAGTGATCTACATCTTGGACGAGCCGTCCATCGGACTCCACCAGCGGGATAACGGCAAACTGCTGAAGACGCTGAAGGCGTTGCGGGACGTCGGCAATTCCGTGATCGTGGTCGAGCACGACGAAGAGACGATGATGGAAGCCGATCACTTAATCGACTTCGGTCCGGGCGCGGGAGAGCTGGGCGGTGAAGTGGTGGCGGCCGGTACTCCTGCCCAGGTGATCAAAAACGCGAAATCGCTGACCGGCGCGTACCTTTCCGGGAAGCGCAAGATCCCGATCCCCGCGCAGCGACGCCCAGGCAACGGTCAGGCGCTCGAGATCCGGGGCGCTTCGGAGCACAACCTACAAAGCTTGAACGTGCGCTTCCCCCTGGGCACGTTCCTGGCAGTGACCGGTGTGAGCGGCGCAGGCAAGTCGACGCTGATCAACGGGATACTTTACCCTGCGCTGTCACGGGCCTTACATGACGCGCGTGCCGCGGTTGGCGAGCACGCCAGTATCCTCGGTATCGAGCACGTGGACAAAGTGATCGGCATCGATCAGAAGCCGATTGGTCGCACGCCGCGCTCGAACCCCGCGACTTACACCAAAGTCTTCGATCAAATCCGCGAGCTTTATGCGAGCACGGGTGAGGCACGTGCCTTTGGCTACGACGCCGGGCGCTTCTCCTTCAACGTCAAGGGCGGGCGCTGCGAGGCCTGCTCGGGGGACGGGGTGCGTCAGGTGGAGATGCACTTTTTGCCCGATGTATACGTCACATGCGAAGAATGCGATGGCCGGCGCTTCAACGAAGCCACGTTGCGTGTGACATACAAGGGCAAAAGCATCGCCGACACTCTGGATATGAGCGTGCGCGAAGGCCTGACACATTTTTCGGTGCACACGCACATCGTGCGCGGCCTGCAAACACTGGACGACGTGGGGCTCGGCTACGTCAAGATTGGGCAACCCTCGCCCACGCTATCTGGCGGTGAGGCGCAGCGTATCAAGCTCGCCCGTGAGCTATCGCGCGTCGGGACGGGCCGCACGTTGTACATTTTGGATGAGCCCACGACTGGTCTTCACTTTGCAGACGTGGAAAAGCTGCTCGAGGTTTTGTCGCGCTTGGTCGAGGCTGGCAACACCGTGCTCGTGATCGAGCATAACTTGGACGTGATTGCCCATGCCGATTGGGTGATCGATCTCGGCCCGGAGGGTGGCGGCGCTGGCGGACTGCTCGTTGCAGAGGGCACGCCGGAAAGCGTCGCCCGGGTGAAGAAGAGCTACACGGGCCAATATTTGGCGCGGGTGCTGGAACGCGGTCGAGCACCGCAAAAGCCCGAGCGCCTACCGTCGAATGCGCCGGGTAGGACGCGAGCCGCACGCGCATGAGCCGCGGTCATCTGTTATTCGATCTCGACGGCACGCTGACCGATTCTCGCCCGGGAATTTTGAAGAGCATGCGCCACGCCCTCACGGTCCTCGGCATCGAGCCACCGAGTGACGAAGCGCTGGTCCGCTTCATTGGTCCGCCCACCCAAGACGCGTTTCGCGACCTGCTCGGCTCCAGCGATCCAACGCTGAACGCACGAGCGATCGCGGTTTACCGCGAGCGCTTCTCGACGCTCGGCATGTTCGAAAACAGCGTGTATCCAGGGGTAGTTGACGGCCTCGAGGCGCTCCGCGCGTCTGATTTCACGCTGCTGGTGGCGACATCCAAACCAGAAGTGTATGCCAACCAGATCATCGATCACTTCGAGCTTCGCCGATTTTTCAGGCACGTGTACGGCTCGGAGCTGACGGGTGAACGCGGTAGCAAGGGCGACTTGATCGAGCACGTGATCGCCAGCGAAGGGCTGACCTCCGGCACCACGTGGATGATTGGCGATCGCCTTCATGACATTCACGGCGCCAAGCTCAATAAGCTGCGTGCCGCAGGTGTGACTTGGGGCTACGGCTCGCGGGAAGAGCTGATGGCGGCCGGCGCCGACGCGCTGTTCGGCAGCATGCCCGAGCTCGTGCGCGCGCTCACGAGCTGAGACGGATCCTCAAACGCACTATTGCCGCGCGGGCTCGCCGTGTTATCTATCCGCCCCCTCGTAATTAGCCGCGAAATTTGGGAGAATTAGCCACATGTCGGAACCGAGCTCGGACATTGCACTCATTGGCCTGGCCGTGATGGGCCAAAACCTGGTCATGAACATGAACGACCACGGCTTCACCGTGTCCGTTTACAACCGTACGGGTAGCGTCACGGATGATTTCATGGCCGGTCCGGCCAAAGGCTCCCAGGTCGTCGGCTGCAAGACCGTGAAGGAGTTGGTCGCAACCCTGAAATCGCCCCGCCGCGTGTTCATTTTGGTCAAAGCCGGTGCGGCGGTCGACGCGGTGATCAACGAGCTCACGCCGCTGATGGCTCGAGGCGATATCATCATCGACGGCGGAAACTCACACTTCCCCGACAGCCAGCGGCGCTTCACTCAGCTCAAGGAAAAGGGCATCCGCTTCATCGGTAGCGGCGTCTCCGGAGGAGAAGAGGGCGCGCGGCGCGGCCCCTCCATCATGCCGGGCGGCGACCCTGAAGCTTGGCCCTTCGTGAAGGAGATCTTGCAGAGCGTGTCCGCCAAGGTCGACGGCGAGCCGTGCTGCGACTGGGTCGGCGAGGGTGGCGCCGGTCACTACGTGAAGATGGTCCACAACGGCATCGAGTACGGCGACATGCAAATGATCGCCGAAGCGTACGATCTCTTGAAGAGTGGCCTAGGTCTGTCCGCGGATGAGTTGAAAGCCGTGTTCGAGGGCTGGAACAAGGGCGTTCTGGACAGCTATCTGATCGAGATCACGGCCGAGATCTTAGGCGTGAAAGACGAGGATGGCGGACCGCTGGTCGACAAGATCTTGGATGCGGCGGGCCAAAAGGGCACTGGAAAATGGACCAGTAATTCCGCCCTCGATCTCGGCATGCCAGTCACCCTGATCGGCGAAGCCGTATTCGCCCGCGCGCTGTCGTCACTGAAGGGCGAGCGCGAGCGCGCTAGTAAGAAGCTCAGCGGTCCTGTGCCCAAGCTGAGCGGCGAGAAGCAAGCGTTCATCGACGATGTGATGCTGGCCCTATACGCTTCCAAAGTGGTGAGCTACGCGCAGGGCTACATGCTGCTCCGCGAGGCCAGCCGTGAGTACGGTTGGAAGCTGAACTTCGGCTCGATTGCGCTGATGTGGCGCGGCGGATGCATCATCCGTAGCCGCTTTTTGGGTGACATCAAACGGGCATTCGACAACGACCCCGCGCTCGAAAACCTTCTGGTCGATGACTTCTTCGTCAAGGCCATGGCGGAAAGTCAGACTGGTTGGCGAAAAACCATCGCGAACTCGGCCTTACTCGGGATCCCGACTCCGGCCATGAGTTCCGCCCTCGCCTTCTACGATGGATACCGACGCGAGCGCCTGCCGGCGAACCTGGTGCAAGCCCAACGCGATTACTTCGGAGCCCACACCTACGAGCGGAGCGACAAGAACCGCGGCGAGTACTTCCACACCAACTGGACTGGCCGGGGCGGCAAGATCAGCTCTCGCTCGTACAACGCTTGAGCTCGAGCAGCGCCCAGTCGTCCTCGCGCTCATCGCGGTCGATAGCGAAGCGCGGACTGAATGCGGCGCCTACCTGGGGAACGCGGTCGGCGAGAAAGCCGGTCACGATCAGGCAAACGGCATGAGCCGCGTTCTGAGCGATGGCCTCGGCCAGCGCGAGCAGCGTGGGCGTCTCCAGGTTGGCAATCACGACGCCAAAGGTCGACGGAGTCTCACTACCCGGCAGGCCGAAGGCGGCGCGCTCCGAGAGCCCATTTAACGCCGCGTTTTGCCGCGCTGCTTCTACCGACACCGGGTCGATATCGACGCCGCACGTGAATGCAGCGCCGGAAAGCAGCGCGACGAATGACAACACCCCCGTGCCCGACCCAAAGTCGAGGACGCCCAGACCCGGGCTTCGGCGGCACGCGCGCTCCAGCGATACCGCGGCCAAGCGTGTGGTCGGGTGCGCGCCGTCGCCAAAGCTCAGCCTTGGGTCGTAGATGATGCGCTGCGCGCCCACGGGCGTGGGCGTCTCGTCCCACGAGGGCTGAATCACGAGGCTCGGTGTCAGCGAGATCTGGCCCAGATGCTTGGTCCACGCGCTCTGCCAGTCGGACATCTCGTCGACCTCCACGCGCAGCGCGATGCCGGTTGCTCCCGGCGCGGCCTCGCGGAGCAACTCACGTGCGCGTGCCGCGATGCCCTCCGCGTCCTCGCGCGTCGCCGCATAGACCAGCAATTGACGCGGGCTATCGAGCTCCTCGATAGCGCCCGCACCGGCTGCAAACAACACCTGACTGACGGTCTTTGCCCACTTCCTCGGGGTGCGCACGGCTAGCTTCACCAACGTCATTCTCGGCCAATGCTACGTGGTAGCGCCGCCGCACGCCACGAACTGCGGCCGGCGGTCGACGGTCCTTGGAGCGCCGCCCTCGCCGCGCCAACAGCGAGCGGTTGCCGGCCTGTTCTGGCGAACAGAATCGCAGGTCGCGATGCCGTTCAGAGCCACAGGACACCCACGCCCCCATGCCTCGTCGCTCTGCGTTCGCGTCGTGCTGGCCAACGGCGTCGCATGAACCTATGCCGCGCGCGGCGGAGTGGTTGAAATCTACCGGATCGGCACCTGCCGTTTTTGGCGTAGTGAGGACCGGCCTGGTCGCGCGGTTTGTTCGTTCGCGCAACACTCGAGAAACACTCGGGTTGCGCTGCCGCCGCGAGGAGCTCGGCGGTTCGAGGGGCTTTCTTCCACCGCCCGCTCGTGCGAAACCCATGGCCGTGAACACCTCGAATCACCCGGAAGTTCGCCCTCAAGATCGTCCCCTGCAAGAGGACGTGCGCTACCTCGCGTCGGCCCTCGGTCAGGTGATCAAGCGGTTGGAGGGAGACGCTGTGTTTCAAGCCGTGGAGGATCTGCGATCGGCGTGCCGCGGAAGGCGTCGGGGGGAAGCGTCCGCACCGGATTTGGACAGCCTGCTAACGCGGGTCTCGGACCTGCCGCTGAAGGTAGCCGCGCCTGTCGCGCGCGCTTTTACGCTGTTCTTCTTCCTGATCAATACGGCCGAACAAGTGCACCGCGTGCGTCGGCGCCACGCCTACGAGGACGGGGCAGAGCACGTGGCGCAGCCGGCCAGTATCTTGTGGGCTTTCGAGAAGCTGCGGACGAACCAGCGCACGCCGAGTGAGGTGCGTGAGTATTTACGTGAGCTGGAAGTGCGACCCGTGCTGACCGCACACCCCACCGAGGCCACCCGCAGGACGCTACTTCAACTGCAAGCGCGCCTGGCGGATGCGCTCCTGAAGCGCGAGCACTCGCCGCCCGAAGAACGCGCGCGGATCGAAAACGCGATGGGGGCCGAGATCGAGCTGCTTTGGCTCACCGACGAGGTGCGTCGCGATCGGCCCAGCGTGCTCGACGAAGTAAGCTCGGTCATTTGGTACTTGGAAGACCGCCTGCTCGACGCCTCGGTTCAGGTGAGCGAGTCCGCCGAGCGCGCCTTTCAGTTGACTTTCGGTGAGCCGCTCGGCTTTTCCCTCAGATTGCCCATGGGCAGCTGGGTCGCGGGCGACCGCGACGGCAACCCGTTCGTGACGCCCGACATCACCATGGCCGCCGCCCGCCGCACTGCGCACGCGCTGCTCGGTCTGTATCATCGGAAATTATGGCAGTTGGTGCAACGCTTGTCCGTGTCGGATCGTTTGGGCGGCGTGCCGGATGTGCTCCGGCAATCGCTGGAACGCGACAAGCCGCTCTTGCCCAAGCTCTGGGAAATGAATCGGCGTCGCGACGCGCACGAGCCACTCAGGCTCAAGCTCACGTTCATGTCGGGCCGTTTAGAAGCCACTCGCCGAGAGATCGCTGCGCGCGACGCCGGCCAAGTCGAGCATGTCTCGGGTGCCTACGCTTCGGCCGAAGAGTTCTGGCAGGATCTGGACGTAGTTCGTCAGTCGCTGGTGCACGCGCGGGCGGACCATGCACGGCGTAGCCTACTCGACCCGCTGATCGGCCAGGTCGAGGTGCTTGGATTCAGCGGCTACTATTTGGACCTGCGCGAAGACTCCGAGATGCACACGCGCACGCTGTCGGCGATCGCCAAGGCGGTCGGAGTGCCCGAGCTCGACGACGCGGCCATTCATCGCGAATTGATGGGGCGCCGGCCGCTGATTTCGGCGTACGCGCCGCTGGACGAGGAAGCCGCACGCACGAGCAAGCTTTTTCACACCATGCGCGAGGTGCAGGACGAATTCGGGCAGCGTGCTGCTCAAACGTACATAGTGTCGATGACCAAGACGTCCACCGATTTGCTGCGCGTGCTCGTGCTCGCGCGCGAGGCGGGCCTCGTGGATCTCGCGCGCCAGGAACCCGTTTCGCGGCTCGACGTCGTGCCGTTGTTCGAGACGCAGGCAGACCTTTTCAACGGCCCATCGATCATGAAGAGCCTGTTCTCCGATCCGGTGTACACGCGTCAACTCAAGGCGCGCAACATGCATCAAGAAGTGATGCTCGGTTACTCCGACTCGGCCAAAGACGTGGGCGTCGTGGCGGCGGCCTGGGAGCTCTACCGCGCGCAGGAGGCGTTGGCGGAAGTGTCCCGTAACGCCAAAGTGACCTTGACCTTGTTTCATGGTCGAGGAGGTACAGTGGGGCGTGGCGGTGGCTCGCCCGTGTACCGCGCGCTCACGGCGCTACCCCCCGACACCGTGTCCGGGAAAATCAAAATCACCGAACAAGGCGAGATCATCTCCCAAAAATTCGGCATCTTGTCGATCGCTGAGCGCAGCTTGGAGGTGATGCTCACCGGCACGTTGATGGCGCGTTTCTCGGACTTCCGTAGCGAGCTTGCGCCGGGGGCCGAGGCTCGCTTTCGCGAGGTCATGGCGCGCCTGAGCGCAGTCTCGCAGGCTGCGTTCCGCAAGGTCGTGCACGAGGACACCGCGCTGTTTCAGATGTTCCTCACCGCGACGCCCGTGCGCGAGCTGACGCACGTGCATTTCGGATCGCGCCCCGCTTACCGCGAGCGCGGCGCCGGTACCATCCAAGGGCTACGCGCCATCCCCTGGAATTTCGGCTGGACGCAAATGCGGCTGATGGCATCCGCTTGGCTCGGGGCTGGCACCGCGCTCGAACAAGTGATGTCCGAGCCGGGCGGCCTCGAGCTCTTGCGTCAAATGGCCAAGAGCTGGCCCTTCTTTGGCGACCTATTGGACAAGATCGAGATGGTCTGCGCGAAGGCCGATATCGACGTGGCTCGCCTGTATGCCCGTGAGCTCGGCGCTGACCCAGTCGTGATGGGTGGGCTCGAAGCCGAGTTCAAGCGCACCGTGCAGTGCCTGCACGTGATCCGCGAGCGTGACATGCTGCTCGACCACCGCTTTTTACAGGGAGCGCTCACGCTGCGGAACCCCTATGTGGATGCGCTGAACCTGCTGCAGGTCAGCTTACTCAAGAAAAAGCGGAAGCTCGCCGAGGACGATGCGGAGCTGAAGCTGTTGGACGCCGCGCTCGGCACGACCCTGAACGGTATCGCGCAGGGCATGCGTAACACTGGCTAAGCCGGGCGCTGTACGCCGTCGGTTCGTTCCGACGCTCGAGGTTTGTCGGGCGGTCGAGCCAGGTCGGCTGGTTTGTCGGGCGGCCGAGCCAGGTCGGCGGTGGTGCGCCACTGACTGCTCGTAATCAGCCGCGCGCCGCGACGCGAAAAAAGGTAACTCCAAGACCAATCGAAGAAGACCGATATTCGATTGCGAAATCCCGCCAAGAGCAGGATGTGCACGAAAAGCCAGGCGACCCAGGCGACGAAACCCGTAAATTCCAGCCCGAACACGCTGGCGACGGCCTTTCGCTTGCCAATCGTGGCCATGGTCCCCTTGTCGAGATACCTGAACGCTTTCGTGGGGCGACCGGCGATGCTCGACAAAACGTTGTCGGCGGCGGCGCGCCCCTCTTGCATCGCCGCGGGCGCGAGCCCCGGCACCGCGTGGCCGTCAACCTCGAGGTAGGCAGCGTCACCGATCACGAAGACCCGGCCATAGCCGGGCACGGAGAGGTCCTTGTTCACGCGCACCCGCCCGGAATGATCAGTCTCGACGCCGAGCGTGCGCGTGAGCTGGTCGGCCTCCACCCCCGCCGCCCAGAACACAGTACGGGCTTCGACGCGTTCTTCGCCGATGACCACGCCGCGCTCGTCGATATCATTCACGCGTTGATTGACCCGTACCTCGACACCGAGCTGTTCGAGATCTTTTTGCCCGTGCTTCGATAATCGCTCGGAATAAGCTGGAAGAATGCGGGGCCCCGAGTGAACCAGGATCACGCGCGCGTCGGCGGGGTTGATGCGGCGAAAATCTTTGACGAGCACCGTACGCCCGATATCGGCGATCGCGCCGGCCAGCTCGACCCCAGTTGGGCCGCCACCCGCGACCACGAACGTCAAGAGCGCCTGCTGTTCGACTGGATCGAGCTCGTTTTCGGCTCGTTCGAAGGCCAGAAGGAGCCGCCGACGAATCTCGATCCCTTGCTCGGAGGTCTTGAGACCCGGTGCTAACCCCTCCCAATCGTGGCCCGCGTAGCTGTGCTGCGCGCCGCAGGCAAGGATCAGATAATCGAAGGGCAGTCGCTTGCCGGAGTCGCCCTCGACGACTGCCTCGGCGAGGTCGACTCGATCGACTCGCGCAAGGTGGACTTCGACATGTTCTTTGGAAGCAAACACGGCGCGAATCGGGACCGCAATCTGTGAAGGGTCGAGGCCCGCGGTCGCAACCTGATACAGAAGGGGTTGGAACAGGTGGTGGTTGCGCTGATCGATGATGATGACGTCGACGTTCGGCTTCTCGGCTAGGCGTCTTGCGGCGGCCAAACCACCGAAGCCTGCCCCGATGATTACGACGCGCGTTCGACCCGGCTCTTTTTTGCTCAGCTCATTTACGACAGCCATGGCCTGCTACTAGCCCATCCACGGCCGGCAGTGACCGGTCTTCCCCAAACTTCGGCCGGCGGAAAGCGGCGGCGACACACTGCCCACTTGCAGGAACGTTGGCTTTGCCCCAGATACGACCCAGAGTGGTCGACTTCGGCGCAGAGCCCGTACGAGCCCTGCGCGGTGGCCGCTACGCGATCGTCGGTGTGCTCGGTGTCGGCTCACAGGCAGAAACGCTGCACGCGGTCGATGCGTCGGACGGCCGAGCGGTCGCCATCAAGCGTTTTCACGTACGCGGTGCCAAGAGCTGGAAGGACGTGGAGCTGGCGGAGCGTGAGGCACGAGTGCTCTCGACGCTGTCGCACCCGAATCTACCGGTCTACATCGAGCACTTCGAGGAAGCCGGCGCGCTGTACCTCGTCATGGAAAAAATCGAAGGCGAAACATTGGCTTCGCTAAGGCGTCGGCGGGGAGCACTGTCGGTCGCGGATGTGACGCGATTTCTAGCGGACGCCGACGGGGTGCTTCGCTACCTGCACGCGCGTTCGCCGATGATCATTCATCGGGACATCAAACCAGGCAATGTGATCCGCCGTGCAGACGGTAGCTACGCTTTCGTCGATTTCGGCTCCGTGCGCGACCAGCTGAAGCCAGAAGGCGGCAGCACGGTAGTCGGCACGTTCGGTTACATGGCTCCCGAGCAGTTTCAAGGTCGGGCACTGCCGGGCAGCGACGTCTATGCCGTGGCAGCAACCGCGCTCGCCTTGCTCACCGGGCGAGAACCGGAAGACTTGCCGCACCGCGGTCTGGCCATCGACGTGCCGGCGGCGTTGAGCGGCGCAGTCGAGCCGTGGTTGGTGCGCGGCTTGACGGCAATGCTCGAACCCGACCCCGACAAGAGGCCCCGCGAGATCAGCGCGCGAGCACCCGCCCAACGCGGCCGCGCGCGCGCCGAGTGGGATCCTGAACGAGAAGAACGGCCAGCTGAACGCAGCCGCGTGCCCGACGTTGGACGGGAGTGGCAGCGCCCACTGGTCTCGGAATGGTTTGAGCTGCGTGAGCAGAGCCGCGCAAAGCGGCGCGCCGTCAGAGAGGAGGCACACCGCTTGAAAGGCGCAATGGAACAGCAATTCCGTCAGGAGATGCGGAACGCGAAGCGGCGTGCTCGCGGCCTGACACGCTCACGGCGAGCTCGGCACGCACAGTGGCATACGGGGGGCCCCGCATCTCCCGTGCTGCTGTTCGCGGTGGCGGTCGCATTGACCGCCGCGCGCGTCGCGAACTGGGCGCTGTTCCGGGTTTTTCTGCCCACGCTGCTCGGTATGTTATCCTGGTTTCTCGGGCCCGGCCTACAGCGCGCCGCTCGACGCTGCCGGGCCGTCGGGGCCGCCGGAGGCCAAGGCTTGGAGCGCGCCCTGGACGCCGTACTCGAGCGAGTGCGCGGCAGAAACGGCAAGCGCGATGACGCGAACTACGGCAATGCGGAGCCACCGAAGCCAACGAGTGCCGATGAGCCACGCTCGGAGCCTATCCACGTTCGCTCCTCGAGCCTCCGGGCGCGGGTCGAATCGGCCTCCTACGAGGAGGAGGTTGAAGACCCGTCGCACAGCGTCGATGAGCGGCGGCGGCAGGAGCGCTGAGCGTCAGTCCGAAGACTTGCCCGGCTCCCGCTTTTTCTTCTCGAGCTCGGGCACGACGCGAGCGACGCGCTTCTGCACCACCTCTTTGACCATGCGCAAAAGATCGGTTTCGTTCGTGGTTTCCGAAAGCAGCCCGAGTGGAATGCGAAACCCGCCCATGTCCGCGCGGCCGCCGCCGTACGGCCGCCCTTGATTGTCGTCCCCGAACGCGTTCTGCATGAACAAAGCCGGATCGACGCTAGCGCGACTGGTGCGCAGCGAGCCGTCGATACGATCCTCTACGACGCCGAAAACGAGCACGGTATCGATGTCTTCTCGGCGCAGGATGAAGTCTGCCGCCATCGGAATAGCGTCACGGTTGTTGGCCGAAACGCGTCCAACCGTTGCGATCGCAAAGTCGCGTACGACCTCCAGATCCAAGAGGGAGCGACCCACGGCCTCCATCGACTCCGCCGTGAGAGTCCGACGGCCGACCCGGCTCAGCGTCTCCGCATCACAAAACGGCTTTAAATATGCGGCTGCGCGAAAGTCTGCGGGGGTGCCAAACGCGAAGTCGTCCGTATCGGTCTGGATGCCGAAGAACATCGCCGTGGCAACCGGACCGTCGTCGTTGCCTTCGGCGCCGAAGGGCGACAGGCCGCGCTCGGCGTATTCGGCGTAGATGGTGCACGTCGCCCCGACGTCATGGCGGATGTCGACGAAGCCTGCCTTGGGCACACTGGGGGGTCGGTGATGATCGACGACGGTCAACAGCTTCAGGCTCTCCGGCAGCTTGATGCTGGTTTCGCTCGCGCTAGCGTCGACCAACGCTAAGTACCCGTATTGCTCCAAGTCCGCCATATCGGACACCCGCACCATGGGCACGTTGAGCAATTTCACCAACGCGCGATTCTCGGAGCGCGACAATGGCAACACGTGCGCAATGGTTGCTGATACGCCCATTCGTTCGCACAAGCGCTTGTGCGCGAGCGCGCTGCCGATTCCGTCAGGATCGGGATGACCCCCGAGCAAAATGACGTGTGGCTTGTCCGTCGCGCTTGCGAGCACGCGCTCGAGCTCTCCACCCTTGTCAGGCTGATGACCCATGGCGACTCCGTAGCTTATGTCTCGACCGCGGCGGAAGCCCAAGAACGGGAAATACCGAACTTGGGCTCGAGCTCATGGGCTTCTAACGGCCACTTATACGCCCAGGGTTATCGGCTCGCCCGGCCATTCGAAAATTCCGTTGAAATTCAACGAGTTAAAAACCTTGAAATCCGCTCTAGTTCCTCGAATGTCCCAAAAATCGGCCAATGGGCGAGCGAGATGTACTATCCGATGACTCCGTGCAGTTCGAGGTACCCCAGTCCTGTTGCGCCCGAAAGTCTCGGAGCTTGCGCGACCTTAGCCTGAGGGTCAGTCAGTTCGCTGGGCTAGTAGTGCTGCTTGGCGGCGCCGCCTGCAAGCGCCCATCAACTACCGAAGCCAGCGACCGAAAATCTTCTGTCACTGCACGCGCTAGCGTTTCGGCGATGAGTGCAGCGCTGCCGAGCGCCTCTTCTGGCGCCGCCGGTGCTGCGCCTGCGGCCGATGCCGCTTCGAAGAGCGCTAGCTCGCCCTGCGGACCACGCTGTTATCGCTGGCTGTCGATGGAGCCGCCCAAGTACCCCGCCCCGGTCGACGTTCTGCAGGCGCGCTTCCCCACACCGCCGGGCTATCAGCGAGCGGCCGTTCCGCCCGGCTCCTTTGCGGAATGGCTACGCGGCTTGCCGTTGGCCGCGACTGGCACTCCCGTCCTGAACAACAACGGCGGCACGGTGTTCAGCGGCGACGACGAGTACGTCGCCGCCGTCGTTGCGATCGACGTCGGCGCTGGCGACTTGCAGCAGAGTGCTGATGCGGTCGTGCGCTTGAACGCGGAATGGCTCTGGGCGCAAGATGAACCAGGGAGAATCAGCTACCGCAGCGTCAGTAAGCTCGATATGCCGTTTTCACGCTGGGCCAAGGGCCAGCGCTTGATCGCTTCGGGGCCGAACGTGTTCTGGGTTTTGCAGAGCAAGCCCCGAGATGCGACGTACGCCGACTTTCGTCAATATATCGACGCCGTCATGTTGTGGACGAACAACATCTCGTTGGCTGCGCGCGCGACGCGCATCACAGATCCGAAACAGCTCGCCGCAGGCGATTTCTTTTTGCAGACCCGCGGCAAGGGCCACGCGATTTTGGTGCTGGACGTGGCCGAGAAGCCGACCGGTGAACGCGTTGCCCTCCTTGGCCAGGCCCTGCAAAATCCGGCGCAAAGCTTCCACGTCATCCGTCCCGGCCGCGAAACCGCGTGGTTCAGCCTGCGTCCGCCCAATGCGTTGCTCACGCCTCGCTCCGATCAATTCTCGTGGGCCGAGTTAGAAAGACTCGAGCCGAAAAATGCGGACTGACGGGACTCGATGAGCGTTCAGCGTTGGCACGAAAAACGAGACTGGTTTAACCAAATTTAGGCATTGTATTCCGATACTTATGCGCGTTGGCGGACTTCAATCACAAAACGGACTTGACGATTTTGCTCGCGAAGCGCACGTTTACGGAGTCGATGAGCGCAGCGTTCTGCTCCCTGGCTTTTTCCAGCTCTGCTTTGCAGAGTGGCGTGAGCGTGTCCGGCGTCATCGTTGGTCTCGTCGTGGTCGAGCTCCGGCTTATTAGCTCGGGTGCGGTGGCCGGCTGACCTAAGAACTCAGCCAATCTCAAGGCCCCCGCACCCATCGAGGTACGGGGGTTTTTTAGTTTCAGCGCTCCGAACTTTCACTTTCTTCGTAAACAATAGACCGCAACGCGACAACGCGCCGAGGAGAATTTAGTGGCCTCACCGATGAAGAGCATGACAGAGCCCCGAGCTACGCCGATGGCGACAGATACCGAGTCTAGGGTAGAGACCCTGACCGGTTCTCAGATCATCTGGGACACGCTCGTTCATCAGGGGGTCTCCGTCGTCTTCGGTTATCCGGGCGGTGCAATCATGCCCGCCTACGATGCGATGCCGGGGTATCCGATACGCCATGTCCTGGTGCGCCACGAGCAGGGTGCGGCGCACATGGCCGATGGTTACGCGCGGGCATCCGGCGGCGTAGGGGTTTGTATCGCAACGTCCGGTCCGGGCGCCACCAACTTGGTGACGGGCATCGCCAACGCCATGATGGACTCGATTCCGATGGTGTGTATCACCGGGCAAGTCTCTTCTACCGTGATCGGCAGCGATGCTTTTCAAGAGGTCGACTTCACCGGCGTGACCCTGCCCATTACCAAGCACAACATCCTGGTCACGCGCACCCAGGACATCATGCCGGCAATCCGGCAGGCATTTTACATCGCGAGCTCGGGTCGCCCGGGTCCGGTGGTGGTCGACATCACCAAGGACGCGCAGCAAGGAAGCTGCGAGCACCGTTACGACACGTCTCCGATCCGCCTGCCCGGTTATCGACCGGAGCACCACCCGGTGCCGGCGGAGATCGCCGAGGCCGCCGCCCTGATTGCCGCGGCAAAGCGGCCAATCATTTTCTGCGGACATGGCATCATCGAAGCCAACGCGACGGGTCTATTGCTCGAGTTCGTACAGAAGACGAGCTTCCCGGTCGCGCTCACGTTGCTGGGGTTGGGCGGGTTTCCCGCAACCCACCCCTTGAGCTTGGGCATGATGGGCATGCACGGTGAAGCGTGGGTAAACACGGCGATTCAAGAAGCCGACCTGATTATCGCCATGGGCATGCGTTTCGATGACCGGGTGACCGGCAACCTGAAGACGTATGCTCAGAACGCCAAGAAGATTCACATCGAGCTCGACCCGGCCGAGATCAATAAAAACGTGAAGGTGGATTTGCCCCTGGTTGGCGACGTTCGCGAGATCTTGCGCATGCTGTTGCCGCAGGTTGCAAAGCGCAACTGTGACGTTTGGAATTCACACATCACCGAGCTGAAGGGCGACAGCGCCGTGCGCGAGATCCAGAGCTTGCCCGACAACGGCAGCCTGTTTGCGGCGCACGTCATTCACGATCTGTGGCGCTACACGCAAGGCAAGGCGCTCGTGGTGACGGACGTCGGCCAGCATCAGATGTGGGAAGCGCAGTACTACAAGCACGATCACCCGCGAAAGCTCTTGACCTCCGGCGGCGCGGGCACGATGGGCTTCGCGCTGCCCGCCGCGATGGGGGCGCGCATGGCGTGCCCGGACGACGAAATCTGGGTGGTCGTGGGCGACGGCGGATTTCAAATGACGGCCTGCGAGCTTGCGACCTGCGCGCAAGAAGACATCAAGGTGAACATTGCCATCATCAACAACGGCTTTTTGGGCATGGTTCGGCAGTGGCAGCAGTTTTTCTACGGCGGCCGCTACGTGGCGACGCCGATCAAGAGCCCGGATTTCGTGAAGCTCGCGGACGCGCATGGGCTGAAGGGCTTGCGCGTGACCAAGCGAGAAGAAGTGAAGGCCGCGGTGGAAGCCGCGCGCTCCTTCAAAGAGACCTGCATCATCGACTTCAGAGTCGAGCAGGAGGACAGCGTATATCCCATGGTGCCGGCCGGCGCTGACCTCGACAAGATGATTCGCCGCCCGGTCCCCGTCGGGGCAATCTCCGAGCTACCGAGCGAGGAAGCGCCGGGGGAAGCACAGAAAGACGTGCCGCCCCACAATCCAATCTTCGAAACTGGCAAGGATCATTGAGGCAAACCATGGCTCAAGGCGAATCGTCGACGCTGCGTCACTTCGTTGCCTACGTGGAGGATCAGCCCGGTGTTCTCAATCGAGTCACCTCGTTGTTCCGCCGCCGTTGCTACAACATCGTATCGCTCAATGTCGGTCGCACGCACGAGACCGGCGTCTCGCGCATGACTTTCGCGGTAGAGGCGGACGAAGACACCGCGCGGCGCATCGAGGCGAACCTATACAAGCTGGTCAATGTGCTCAGCGTCGAAGACATCACCGGCAAACCGAGCCTCACCCGCGACCTGGCCCTAATCAAGGTCAATGTCGGCCCGGACAAACGCTCCGAAGTGCTGCAGCTATGCGAAGTCTTTCGTGCGCGAGCCGTGGACGTAGATACGGACACGCTGATCGTGGAAATCACTGGCGATCAAAGCAAAATCGACAAGCTCGTCGCCGTGCTGACGCCGTTCGGCATCGCCGAGATGGTGCAAAGCGGAACCGTGGCCATGACCCGTGGCACGAGAGGCGATGCCGCCAACGGCGCGGCACAACAACCACCCAGCTTGCGCACCATCGTCGCCGCCTGAATTCGTTTGCCCCACATCACCGCTCTCGGAGTACCAGCAACCCAACCCAAGCAATGAACCCATGACCAGCCCAGTTACGAAGTACACAAAACCACCTTCGGATTACGTGCGAATCTTCGACACTACGCTTCGCGATGGGGAGCAGTGCCCCGGTGCGACGCTTACGTCGGAAGAGAAGCTCGAGGTGGCTCGTGCGCTTTCACGCTTGGGTGTGGATGTGATCGAGGCGGGGTTCCCCTCGGCTTCGCCGGATGATTTTCAAGCGGTGCGGGAGATTGCGGACACGATTGGTAAAGAGCCCGTCGCCGGCCGACCCAGCAGCGAGCCGCCGATTATCTGCGGCTTGGCGCGCGCCACGGAAAAGGACATCCAAACCGCGTTCGACGCGGTCAGGGTCGCTAAATTCCCCCGGATTCACATCTTTCTCGCCACCTCGCCGCTGCACCGTGAGCACAAGCTGCGCATGACCAAGGAGCAGGTCATGGAGCGCGCGCGGGCGATGGTGACATTCGCCAAACAGCTGTGCGCCGACGTCGAGTTCAGCCCCGAAGACGCGGGGCGGACCGAGCCGGATTTTTTACACGAGGTCCTCACGGCCGTAATCGAGTGCGGCGCGACCACGCTCAATATTCCCGATACGGTTGGCTATACGGTACCGGCCGAGTTCGGCGCGATCATCGACGGCATCATGAAGAACGTGAAAGGCATCGAGAGCGTAGTCGTCTCGGTGCACTGTCACGACGACCTCGGGCTGGCCACCGCCAACGCCTTGGCCGGCATCGCCGCGGGCGCGCGGCAAGCAGAAGTCACGATCAATGGCATCGGTGAACGTGCAGGCAACACCTCACTGGAGGAGGTGGTGATGGCGCTCCACACTCGTCAACCCATGTACGGCCTGCGCACGGGGATCGACGCAGCCCAGCTCGTGCGCACCAGCCGTTTGGTCAGTGTTCGCACGGGCATGGTGGTTCCGCCGAACAAGGCCATCGTCGGTGCCAATGCTTTTGCTCACGAGTCAGGCATTCATCAGGACGGCATGCTGAAGCATGCGGGGACCTACGAGATCATGCGGCCGGAGACCGTCGGCGCGAGCAAGACATTGCTCGTAATGGGCAAGCATTCGGGCCGCCACGCCTTTGGTGTACGCCTGAAGGAGCTCGGCCACGTCTTGGAAGGCGAGGCACTGGAGGCCGCCTTTCAACGTTTCAAGATCTTGGCCGACAAGAAAAAGCGCATCACGGACGCGGATCTGGAGGCGCTGGCCGCTTCGGAGGTTGCCCGCGGCGTCGAGTACTACGCGCTCGATGCGGTGCAGGTGACCTGCGGCTCGAACGGCATGCCGACGGCCACCGTGCGCTTACGCTGCCCAGATGGCGAGCTCCGCACGCAGGCCGCAATTGGCACGGGGCCGGTACACGCGGTGTTCACCGCGATCGATGAGATCGTGAACGCGCCGAGCGAGCTCGTCGAGTACACGATCAACGCCGTGACCGAGGGCATCGACGCGCTGGGACATGCCAGTGTCCACGTGCGCGCCATCGGCAGCGGCGAAGGCCGACTCAACGCTCAACACGGCAGCGGCGGCGCGACCATCTTGCATGGTCAAGCGGCAGACTCGGACGTCATCGTGGCCAGCACCAAGGCTTACCTCGGCGCGCTGAATCGGCTGCTGGTGACGCTCGGAACATTCGACAAACAAGCCGAGAAATCGCAAGTGAACGAGAAATCGCAAGTGCGCGAGCAGACCACGGGAGCCGCGGAGTGATCATGGCAAGGACCCTATTCGAAAAGATCTGGAACGATCACGTCGTCGTAGGCGAGGCGGGGCGACCCGCGGTGCTTTACGTCGATCTGCACCTCATTCACGAGGTCACCTCACCGCAGGCCTTCGCCGGGCTTCGGGCCCGAGGCCTCAAGGTTCGGCGCCCGGAGCGCACCGTGGCCACGATGGATCATTCCACGCCGACCTTGCCCAAAGCGCTGCAGGTAATCGACGAGCAGGCGCGCGCGCAGCTTTCGCAACTCGAGAAAAACTGCGCCGAGTTCGGTATTCGACTGTTCGCGCTGGGCAACGACAAGAACGGTATCGTGCACGTGGTGGGTCCGGAGCGCGGCTTCACCCAGCCCGGCATGACCATCGTTTGCGGTGACAGCCACACCTCGACGCATGGCGCATTTGGCTCGCTCGCGTTCGGCATTGGCACGAGTGAGGTCGAGCACGTGCTTGCCTCGCAGTGCCTGCTGCAGTCACGGCCAAAGACGATGGAGGTACGCATCGACGGGACGCTCTCCCCCCTGGTCACGGCCAAGGACATCATCCTGGCCGTGATCGCCCAGATCGGCACCGGCGGCGGGACAGGCTACGTGATCGAATACACGGGAAGTGCGATCCGCGCGCTCGACATGGAAGCGCGGATGACCGTGTGCAACATGAGTATCGAGGCTGGCGCCCGCGCGGGTCTGATTGCGCCGGACGAGAAGACCTTCGAGTACGTGAAGGGCCGGGAGTTCGCGCCCGCGGGCGCGGCCTGGGACGCGGCGGTGGAGCGCTGGAAGAAGCTTCCGACGGATGCCGGCGCCACGTACGACACCTTGGTCACGCTCGAAGCGGACAAGATCGAACCGATGATCACGTACGGTACGCATCCAGGCATGGCCGTGCCCGTCACGCAGGCACTGCCGGCCGCGGCCGACTTCAGCGCCGGCTCGGAGCGGCAAGCGTTCGAAAAGGCCATGGTCTACATGGGTCTCGAGGGCGGTCACTCGTTGGTCGGGCAAAAGGTCGACGTGGTATTCGTGGGCTCGTGTACCAATGGCCGCATCAGCGATCTGCGGCTTGCCGCCTCGGTGCTGAAGGGCCGTCACGTCGCCGTCGGGGTGCGGGTGTTGATCGTACCGGGCTCGCAAGAGGTGAAGCGCCAGGCGGAGGCGGAGGGCTTGGACCGGATCTTCACCGAGGCCGGCGCGGAGTGGCGCGAGGCCGGCTGCTCGATGTGCATCGCCATGAACGGCGACCAGCTTTCGCCTGGCCAATACGCAGTGAGTACGTCTAACCGCAACTTCGAAGGTCGTCAGGGCAAAGGCGGTCGCACCTTCCTCGCCTCCCCCGCTACGGCCGCGGCTTCCGCCGTCACCGGTAAAGTCACCGACGTGCGCACGCTCGCCGCCGTCTGAAGCAAACGAGGAATCAGCAATGGCAAGCTTTACCAAGATCACGTCCCACGCCGTCGTCATCCCTTCGGAAAACATCGACACCGATCAGATCATCCCGGCACGCTTCCTCAAGGTGCTGGATAAAGACGGGCTCGGGAAAAGCCTGTTTTGCGATTGGCGTTACCTGCCAGACGGCACGAATGTGCCCGATTTCCCGCTGAATTATGCGGCCTCCGAGGGCGCCCAGGTCCTGATCGCAGGCGATAATTTCGGGTGCGGCTCCTCGCGTGAGCACGCACCCTGGGCGCTCGTGGGCTGGGGCATCCGAGTCGTGATTTCCACCTCCTTCGCCGACATTTTCAAGGGCAACTCCTTGAAGAATGGCCTCCTGCCGGTGGTGGTGAGCCAAGACATTCACCAAAAGCTGCTCGCCGCCCAAGCTGCCAATCCCAAGGCGCAGGTCACGGTCGACTTGGCGCAGAACCTGCTCACGCTACCGGACGGCTCGACCACGGCATTCCCGGTCGATTCGTTTGCCCAGCATTGCCTGCTGCACGGCATCGATCAGCTTGGATACATTTTGTCCTTCGACGACAAGATCAAAGTGTTCGAAGCTGCCCATAGCTACGCAAGCTGACTTTCTCGATCCGGAATCACCAAATGAACGACGACAGTCCAGTCAACGGCGAGCCAGCGCTCGTGGAGGTTTACGACACGACCTTGCGGGACGGCACGCAGCGCGAGGGCATTTCGTACACGCTGGAGGACAAGCTGCGCATCGCCGAACACCTGGATGCGTTCGGCGTCGCGTTCATCGAAGGCGGCTGGCCCGGTTCGAATCCGAAGGACGAGGAATTCTTCGCGCGCGCCCGCGATCAGTCCTGGTTACACGCTAAAATCGCCGCCTTCGGCGCGACTCGGCGCGCGGGCCTCGCGCCCGAGGACGACCCGAGCTTGCGGGCACTGGTTGCCGCCGGCACGGAGGTTTGCACCCTCTTCGGCAAGACATCTACGTTGCACGTGACGGAGGTGCTGCGCACGACCCTCGACGAAAATCTGCGCATGATCGAAGACTCGATCGCCTTCTTGCGCAGCGAGAAAAAGCGGGTCGTCTATGACGCGGAGCACTTCTTCGATGGTTATCGATTGGACGCGAGCTACGCGATCGAAACGCTGCGCGCCGCGATGCGTGGCGGCGCGGAGGTAATGGCGCTGTGCGATACCAACGGCGGCAGCATGCCCTGGGACGTACAGCAAATCGTGCGTGAAGTGTCGCACCTCGTCGGCCATCCATTGGGCATCCACGCTCATGACGACAGCGGGTGCGGCGTGGCCAACAGCATCGCGGCCGTGCGGGGCGGCGCGCGCCACGTGCAGGGCACGATCAACGGCTACGGCGAGCGCTGCGGTAACGCGAATCTTTCCGTGATCATCCCGAACCTCGAGCTGAAGCTCGGCTGCCGGGTGCTTGCTCCCGGTCGCTTGTCGGAGATCAGCGAGCTTTCGCACTTCGTGGCGGAGGTCGCGAACCTCGCGCCAGATGCGCACATGGCGTACATCGGCAAGAGCGCATTTGCTCACAAAGGCGGCGTGCACGTCGCCGCCATGCGCCGGAACGCGGCTTCCTACCAACACATCAGCCCCGAGCTCGTCGGCAACGCGATGCGCGTGGTCGTCAGTGAGCTGTCCGGGCGCGGTAACGTGCTCGCTAAAGCCGAGGAGCTCGGCGTGCAGGTCAGCTCCGGGGTAGAGCTCGAGGCGCTGCGCGAAATCAAGGAGGCGGAGGCACGCGGGCTCTCCTACGAGGGCGCGGAGGCCAGTATCGCGTTGCTCCTGCGACGCAAGGCGGTTGACTACGTGCCGCTATTTCAGGTCGTCGATTACCAGATCCAGGTCGGCAAGCGCCGCGGCACCGAGACCTTCGCCGAAGCGGTCGTCAAAGTGCAAGTCGGTAAGCAGACGCTGCACACCGCCGCAGAGGGCAATGGGCCCGTGAGCGCGCTCGACGCCGCGCTGCGTAAGGCGCTCGCGCCCTCCTACCCCGCCGTCAACGACATTCACTTGGCCGACTACAAAGTCCGTATCCTGGACGGCACGGAGGGCACGGGAGCCATCACGCGCGTCCTGATCGATAGCCAAGACGCCCACCGCAGCTGGAGCACCGTCGGCGCCTCTTCCAACATCATCGAAGCTTCCATGCACGCTCTTGTCGACTCGATCGAATTTGGCTTGATCCAGGGCTGCGCAGTGCTGCCCGATGGCCACCTAGTGAGTCGGCCCGCGCGGTCCGCCGGCGTAGCCCTGCCAAAGGCGGCCGCGAGCATCCGCTGAATGCGGACGAATTTTCGCGTTGGCCGTGCATGCCAGAGTCGGCTCCGCCGGCTCGGGTGACTTGCAATACTGGATCGAGGCCTGAGTCGAGCCAGTGTCGCACATGGGCCTCGAGGCCACTTCGGAGAGCGGCGGTCCGCGCAAAAGCCCGCTGGCTGGGCCACTTTTGCCAATAAATCGGGCACGTTTGGCCTCGCCGCTCAAATGCGACTATCGAGCGACCATGAAAGCCAAAATCGTTCTTCTTCCAGGTGATGGCGTTGGGCCCGAGGTGACCGGTCAAGCGCGGATCGTGTTAGAGGCGGTAGCTCGAGGCGCCGGCCACGAATTTTCGTTCGAGACGCAGTTGATCGGTGGCATTGCCATCGATGAGACGGGGGAGCCGTTGCCGCCCGACACGCTCGTCGCCTGCAAGGCAGCGGACGCGATCATGCTGGGCGCGGTGGGCGGCCCGAAATGGGATGACCCCAACGCCAAAACACGCCCCGAAAAGGGCTTGCTGGCCATCCGAAAGGGCCTCGGATTATTTGCCAACTTGCGCCCCGTACGCAGTTATCCGGAGCTGATCGACTCTTCCCCCCTGAAGCTCGAGCGCATTCAGGGCTGCAATATGCTGATCCTGAGAGAGCTCACGGGCGGCTTGTACTTCGGCAAGCAGTATCGGGAACAGACCGAGCGCGGCTTGAAGGTCATAGATACGCTCGAGTACATGGATTTCGAGATCGAGCGCATCGTACGTCTGGCTTTTGAGTTAGCTCGCGGGCGAACGAAAAAGCTGACTTCGGTGGACAAGGCCAACGTCCTCGAATCGTCTCGTGTGTGGCGTCAGGTGGCGACCCAGGTCAAAGCCGACTTCGCCGATGTGACGCTCGAGCACCAATTGGTCGACTCCTGCGCGATGCGCCTGGTGACAGCGCCGACCAGCTTCGACGTGATCGTGACGGAGAACATGTTCGGCGACATCCTTTCGGATGAAGCGGCGGTGCTCACCGGCTCCCTCGGCATGCTGCCGAGTGCCTCACTCGGAGAGGGCAAGCTTGGTTTATACGAACCGATTCACGGCTCCGCGCCAGACATCGCCGGCAAGGGTATCGCGAACCCTGTAGGCACCATCCTCAGTGCGGCCCTGCTGCTCCGTCACAGCCTCGGCCTCGAAGCGGAGGCGGCGTCGATCGAACGGGCCGTCGAGCTGGCCCTCGCCGCAGGGGCACGCACCAAAGACCTCGGCTCGAACAACCCGCTTTCCACGAGTGGCATGGGCGAGGCGATCCTCGCCAAGTTGAACTGAGAAGCCGCGTCGCCTCTCCGTCGTCCCTCATAACGTCGTGCACACCACGTGCGCGGGGCGGGTGATCTCGCCCATCTTTTCGCTTTGATAATCGCGGAAGGCTTGTTGCAACTCCTGCGGGGTGTTCATCACGAACGGGCCATAACGGGCGACGGGGTCGTGCAAAGGCACGCCGGCTAGACGCAACAGGCGTGCGCCCTTCGTTAGCGCGCCGGCGGCGCGCAGTCGGATGGTGTTGCCCGCGCCCAGCACCGCCAATTGGCCATCGCCCACGACCGTGCCGGCGTCACCCACGCGCCCGTCGCCCTCGAAAACGTAGACCAGCGCTGTGCTCACTTTCAAGCGCGAGCGCAGCAACGCCTCGTTGCATTACAGTGCAGAATCCAATCGGGTGGGCTTCGACGTCCCCGCCCAGGGCGGTGGCGCCGGCTTCAGGAATCGAGCTGCGCAGTGTGCTCTGGCACCGCTGCCGCGCGTGGCCGGGACACGTACGTATATCTGGAGTCGAGCTCGGCTCGCTGCGCTACGCGCAGGTTCAAATCGAAGGTCCTTACCCCGCCGTCTGGCAACACACCGCGGACGGTGGCGCCGCGATGATTTACCTTGGGAGCGAGATCGGGGAAGTCGAAGCGCGCAAGCTGCATGAGCTGACCGGCAACGTCGAGCTCGACTTCGACAGAGCCGGAATGAACGGTGTCGACAGACTCGTTCAAGATCCAGATCTCTGCTTCGAACACCTCACCGCTGCACCAGGCAAACTTCTCCACCCGCGCGCTCACCAGCACGGGCCGGCACGCCGCCTGCACCGCGTAATAGGCGGGCTTGGGCCGATGGGGCCAGCTCACGATGTTGTTGTTCGCGGCAGATGGCCAAGGCTCGTTGAAACACCAATTCAAAGCCATGGCACAGACTGGCTTTTGGCGACGAGCTTCTTCGAAAATGAATTTGTAGCCTTCGGCCTGCAGCAGCTGACCGCGCTCGACGAGCTGTTCGAGGGTCTGGGTCGGGCCGAAATAGTGCTCGATGGTGTCCTGGCATAGCCAGGTGCGAGGGTCCATTTCCCAGGCACGGAGGCCATGGTGCGTCTCCCAGGCCGTACCCGGCCTTGGCGGAAAGAGCTCCCCCTCTGGCATGAAAGACTCGAGGCAGTCGACGGCGGAAGGGCCCGGGCAGCCAAACTCCGAATAGGCCGTGTTCCGCGCCTGCCCAAAAATCTCAAACAGCTCGCGGCCGCGTTCGTCGCGAAAACGGTAATCGCCATGGGCCATCCCTCCGAGCGGAGCCGTGGCGATGAACGGCGTATCGCGATCGAGCTCGTAACAATTTTTGTTCAACAAACGCAGCGCGAAGCTCTGGTCGGTCATCCCCGACCAGGCGTTGAAGAGCTCATTGCCACCGCACCAAATGGCGAGCGAAGCGTGTTGCCGGACACGGCGGATGATCGAGCGCGACTCCTGGTCGAGGACTCGGAGGTATTCACCTTCACCGTCATACAAGTTGCAGGCGAGATGAAACTCAGTCCAAACCAAGAGCCCGAGCTCGTCGCAGATCTCGTAAAAGGCCTCCTTGTTGATGATCGCTCCGCCCCAGGTGCGAAGTAAGTTGAAATGTGCGGCCCGCGCCAGCTCGAGCAACGGACGGTAAGTTTCGGTCGTGATCAGTCCCGGGAAAATCTCGGGGCAAACCCAGTTCGAACCGCGCGCAAAGATCACGCGGCCGTTCACCTCGAGCGTGATTGCCGGCTCGCTGCGGCTCTTTGGAAACCCCGCGGGTTCTTGCCAGGCGGCCGCACGCATGACCAAGCGCACCCGGCGAAAGCCGACCCTCTGTGAGTGCACGATCACGCCGTCGAGCAACACTTCCAGTGTGTATAGGTCGGGATGACCCTCGCCCGCCGGCCACCACAGCCGAGGCCGCTCGAGCACGGCGTTCTCGGTCTGGAAGTGGAGCGCGAGCTGGCCCTCCGGATCGCGTAAGCGATATTCGAGTGCGGTCCCTGGCGCGTCGCTGGTCTCCGCGCTGATCGTAAGCTCTGCGTGGGCAAAGTCTTCGGCCAACTGGTACCGAACATCGACGCTACGCAGATGCACGCGCGCGCGAACTTGGATGCCGGTTTCTTGCCAGATGCCCAGCGGGATTAGGCGAGGATGAAAGTCCCAGCCGTAGCTAACGGGGGGCTTGTTCGAGAGCCGTGCTTGCGCGCGACCTACGGCCTCGCCGAACGCTTTCGGCGCTGGGTAGAGCAAGATCTCGAGCACATCCCCCGACTCGGCGCGGCCCGTTAGGTCGATCTCGAATGGCGTGAACATGCCTTCTTGCTCGTGCACGACCGTGCCCGCGATTGAGACGCGAAACCGATAGTCGACGCCGCCACACACGAAAAACATACGCTCGTCACCGACCAACGTCGGCAGATCCAGCACACTGCAGTAGGACCAAAAAAGATCCTCGAGACCTTGATAGGCTTTGAAGTGATCGCTTCGCCAGTATTCGGGAAAGCAGTGCGCGCGCCCCCAGTCGAGCTGCACGGCACCCGGTACCTGCGCGGGCACGAGCCGCTCGGGCGCAAGCGTGGCACGCTCGCTAGGTCCCACTCGCCAAGTCAACGGCAGCAATCGAGTCGCTGACGGCGAAATGGTTTTGGAGGTGGTCATGATGCGGCGCGCGCAAGATACCGCGGATCGCCCGGCGCGCGGCACCCAGACGCACGCGAGGTGCGATGCTGGAGTGCGAGCGCCCAGCTTCCGGCCAGGCAAGCCGTCGGCGCTACGACTCGGGCTGACCGCGACCCCGCAAGTGATTGAATTACGGATGCATAAAGGCTGGCTACAGGGAGGGGGGTGGCGCCGCTTAGACCGCGTTGAACTGGGTGCAGGCGTCGGGCAGCAGCTCCGCTAAGCGCCGCGCCCAGGCGAGCTGGCCCGCGTCTTCGAGCAGCAGATCTTGGCGAATTTCGAGCTCGACGTGAGGGATCCCGCGTTGCTCACCGTAGACCGGGATGCCGTAGTCGCTTTCATCGCTCACGGAGTAGGGCTCGTTGTCGCCGACGACGAGCGTGGGATCGGAACGAAGCAGCGAGAGCAGAGCGTGCGCGAGGCGGGCGTCGCGGTTGTAGAGTATGCCCACATGCCAGGGCCGCGGCACGCCTTTGTAGATGGGCGTGAAGCTATGCATGGAAACGAGCACCGTGGCTAGACCGGCCGCGCTACGGCGCGTGAGCTCGCGGACGATGCGCGCATGATAGGGCGTGAAGACATCGCGCGCGCGGCGCGCGGCAGCCGCTACCGGCAACAGCTCGTTGCCGGGGATCTCAGTGCTCTCGCTGACGATCGGAATGGAGCTCGAAACTCCGGGCTGACGGTTGCAGTCGATGACCAGGCGCGAATACGTTTGAAAGACGGCAAACGCGCCGAGCGCATACGCTAAATGACGCGCAACGCGTTCCGCGCCCAAATCCCAAGCGATGTGCCGGCCGAGCTCGGCCTCGGCCAAGCCGAGGTTTCCGAGCACGCGCGGTAAGCGCTTGCCGGCATGATCGCAGATGATCAAAAACGGGGAGCTTGCCGTGGCCTCGACGACCTCGAAGGCGGGCGGCTCGTCGGGAGCCAGGAGTGACGCCTCGGGATCGAGCTCGAGCTCAGCTGTGCTTGCCACGCGCCTAATCAGTACCCGACGGCCGGACGCTGTCAACGATCAGCGAGTGAGACCGAGTGCGGGCTAAGCGGTCGGCTGGCGAGCGAAGATGCGCGGCACGAGCTTGAGGTTCTTATTGGCGCGTGCGAGCGCCCGAAAGACTTGAACGCGCCAGCTGACTTCGAAGTGAGCGACGCCAAAGCCCGCGAGCAAGGACGTGATGGCAGCGCGCAGCGAGAGCCAATCGCTCGGCGCCATCAGCACTTCCACGAACTCCGGGGTGTAGAAGCCTTTCACGAAACGGCGATAGGTGGCCACGTTTTTCGCGACCTCTCTCTCGTAAGCCAAAAACTGCGCGCGATCGAAACGCTTGGCCTCGAGCGCCGACGAAACCGCCTCGGCCGCGCGGAACGCGCCCACCATGCCCAAGTAGACGCCCGTCGAGAAAACCGGATCGATGAATGCGGCGGCGTCACCAACGAGCACGAAGCGGTCGCCAGCGAGCTTGCGACTGACGTAGGAGTAGTCCGTAACGCTACGCACTGGCGCCAACTGAGTAGCGCCTATCAGGCGCTTCTTCAAAAATGGTGTGGCGGCAATCCGAGCCGCAAAATAAGCGTCATCCGGCTTCTGACCGCGGAGATTGCGCGAAGGCATGACGAGACCCACGCTAGTGCGGTTGCCTCGGAGCGGAATCACCCACCACCAGCCGCCGGGCACGAGCACGACGCTGATGTCGCCTTCTTCGTCGCCGGCGTAGCGCTCCGCCCCCTCGAAGTGAGAGAAGACGGCGAAATTTTTCAACTCCGCATCCATCTCACGCAGGCCGAGGCGACCGGCCAAGAGCGAGCTCTGGCCGCTGGCATCCACCAGCATCTGCGCGTTGAACGTGGCTTCTGAACCGTTCTCCGCGCGTGCCACCACGCTTACGCCGAGTGCCCGGTCGAGCTCGAAGCGCACGACTTGCTGGCCTTGACGCACCTCCACGCCATGTGCCGTGGCGTTCTCCAAGAGGAGCTTGTCGAATTCACTGCGATCGACCTCGTACGCAGAGCTCGGGCCCGGCACCAGGCCTTCTGCGAACGCGTAACGCCGCCTGAGCCAGCCGTCCGCGGTCACGAATTCGGCGCCATACTTGGGTAAAAAGTTAGCCGCCTCGAGGCGGGGCATGGCACCCAGCGCTTCGATCAACGGCATCGAGCAAGGCAGCAAAGATTCCCCGATGTGAAAGCGTGGAAAGTGCTCCTTTTCAAGCAACAAGGTGCGATGGCCGCGCTGGGCCAAGCGCGTGGACACCGACGAGCCCGAGGGTCCCCCGCCGATCACGATCACGTCGTACTCGGTGCCTACCATGCATGGCCGATGTAGCCCGGAACTAGCGCCGTGGAAACTCGTTCTGGGCCTTAGCTAAACATCGCGCGGAAAGCACCCGTCGCGGCCGACGCTGGACGAGCACGAGGTCGTTCGAGCAGCGTCCACTGCCCTCAAGCTCCGCTGCCTGCGCCTGGATTACCGCGGTGGACCCGTTACGGCCGGGAGCCCCGCGCTACACACTTCGCGCGAGCTTCGGCCGTACGGCTGCTAAATTCGACGCCGCCAGCGCCCGCGAGCCAACATGGCGGCTCATCGCTGGCGACTATCGGATCATGGGCCACAGGCCACGTCGAGCTTTCCATCCACGCCGGTGCACATGGCGGGGCGACTGTCCGGCAACGGATCTTTCGCGTTGTTTTTTGCGTACTGGAGGTCGGACGGCGTCAAGCAGCTGCGCGTCTTGAGATCCGCGCAAGGATAAGTGGTCTCGTTGTTCCAGCGGTAGTAGCGGAACCAATCGTACTCTCCGTGGATCGGATATGCGTTGCCAGCCGGATCACCGCCGCCCAAATCGCGGTTGCCGAAGACCCACATGTTCATGATGATCTTCGTCGACTCTTTGGGGATGACCAGGCCATTTTTACCCTGGCCGTCCAACTTTACGCGCACCAGCTGGCCATCGATGAACCACTTGACCGAGGTGGGCAGCCATTCGAACGCGTAAGTGTGGAAGTCCGAGCTGGTGCTGAAGCCCGTCGGTAAGGCGGAGCCACCATTGCCGCCGTACGGATATGACCTCGTCGAATCCTCGATCCCACCGTTCCAGACGCGGGTGCCTGGAGGCGCAACGATGATGTTGGAAATGAAATCCGTCTGCGGCGCCGCCGTGAGCTCGATGTCGATTTCTCGCCACAACAGGTAAGCTGGCGCGCGGTACGCGAACAGGGTGTGCAGGAAATTGTTGTTGGCGCCCGCCGGGGACTTCATGCGCACTTCGTAGCGGCCGTAGCGGAATTCATTGTAAATGCTGCGAAACTCTGCGGCGCTGACCGGCTTGTCTGCGACGTTGTCGGCGGCCGAGAATGAATAGCCGCCTGCCACCGGTTCATTGGTGATGGCGAGCACCATGTGGCCGCTCTCGAACGCGATGTTCTTCTCGACCATGTGGGTCTGCCCGTCGAAGAGCGCGCCGTCACCCCAGGTCCAAAACGGATCGCGATTGAGATCGATGGGCGCGTTGAACTCTTCGATCAGGTACGGCTTGAAACCGTCGTATACCGGGTAGGCGATGTTGGGGTCGGGGTGGCCGTAGATTCCGCGGCTATCTGGAACCGCCGGCAGTAGGCCGGCGCCACCTGTCGTGCCGGCGATGCCGCCGATGCCAGCAGCGCCGCCGCTGCCGCCCTTGCCGCCCGCGCCACCTGTGCCACCGGTCCCGCCCTTACCGCCCGCGCCCGTGACGCCGCCTGCCGAGCCTCCACCACTGCCGGCCGTGGTGCCGGCGCCACCGGCACTCCCGGATTCTCCGCCCGCGCCCGCGCCGATGGTTCCACCGCTGCCGGCTGTCCCTGGGCCTCCGCTGCCGGCAGTGAGGCTTCCACCCGCGGATGCGCTCGTGGCACCGCCCCCGGATACCCCTGCCGTGGCGCCGGCCCCCCCGATATCACCTTGAGCCGGCGTTGAGCCTGCGCAGGCGGCCAGGCCGGCAAGAGCGAGGCAGGACAAGGAAAGTACCGAAATCGGGGGCTGCATGGAGTCTCCTGAGAGGGGCGGGGCCGAGCTTCGAGATCGGCCTTGTGGCCGCCTAGTGGCGCGCGATGATGGGTCTTCGTGTCGCGCCGCCGCGCTTCTGATCGCGGCAAAGTTCTGCGCGGGCCTTAGCGAACCGCGCTCAGCGCTCTCCTCCGTCGCTCACGCGGTTTCTCATTGGTCGAGGACATAAGCGGCGACGAGCGGGAACACTATGGTCGCGTCCGATTCGATCACGAAACGCGGCGTGTCGATGGCGAGCTTCCCCCAGGTGATTTTCTCGCCCGGCGGCGCGCCGCTATACGAGCCATATGATGGGGTTGAGTCGGATATCTGGCAAAAATAACTCCAGACTTTGACCTTCTGCTGCAGATCCTGATCGATCAATGGCACCACGCAGATCGGGAAGTCGCCCGATATGCCGCCTCCGATTTGGAAAAAACCGATGTCATGCTGGGCATCTTGTTGTTTGTACCAGTTGATCAGCGCCCCCATGTATTCCGTACCGCCGCGCATGATGGTGTAGTCGTACTCGCCACGGATCACCCCCGCGACGAACATGTTGCCGAGCGTGGAGTCTTCCCAACCCGGCACGAACAAGGGCAGGTTCTTCTCGGTCGCAGCGAGCAACCAGGAATTCTTCGGATCGATCTCGTACTCCGGCTCGAGCTCCCCGCTGCGCAGGAGTTGATAGAAGTATTCGTGGGGTAGAAAGCGCTGGTTGTCTTTTTGTGCGCGCTCCCAGAGCGCGAGCATCTTCTTTTCGATCTTGCGCATCGCCTCGTGCTCGGGGATGCAAGTGTCGGTCACGCGGTTCAGGCCCTTTTCGAGCAACGCGACCTCGTCGTGCGGCCCAAGCTCTCGGTAGTTGGGCACGCGCCGATAGCTGTCGTGCGCCACCAGGTTGAACACGTCCTCCTCCAGATTGGCGCCAGTGAGCGAAATGGCGTGAATTTTTTCTTTTCGAATTAGTTCCGCGATCACGATGCCTATCTCGGCCGTGCTCATGGCGCCGCCCATCGTGAGCAGCATCTTGCCGCCTTTCTGCAAGTGCGTTTCCCAGCCCTTGGCCGCATCGATCAGGGCGGCGGCGTTGAAGTGACGGTAATGGTGAACGATGAAGTCTTTGACGGCGCCCATGGTTGGTCTCGCAAGCTGAGGAGATGTGAAGAGCCGGTACGCGATCGACGAACCAAGCACGCGCGCTCGACTGCCGGCACGCGTTGGCAAAAAAGAACCGTTTCTGGCGCGCGTCAAGGCGTGATGACAGAGCCCCGATTTAGCGCCCGCCGCGTGGCACTGAAAGGAGACTTTCTCGTGACGTCCGAAGGCGCACTCGGTTCCATGGTACCGTGAGAGCCTAGCGGCCACCTTCACGACTCGCTCTGGCCGCTCGCAGCACCCACCGATGTCGGACCGTTCTCTTAGCCTATCCGGGCCGAGCTCGTTGAGCGGACAGGTCATTCGCTCGGAGTTTCAGCCTGGCGTCAGCTATCGGCTAGAGCGGCGCATCGGCGAGGGCGGCATGGGGCAGGCCTTCCTAGCGCTGCGGCACGCTCCCGACGGAACCTCGCCCGTGGTCATCAAACTAGTGAGGCCGAGCTTCGAGTCTGGCGCGCAAAGTTCCGCTGGCATCTTGGTTCAAAAGGAGGCCGTCGCGCTCGGGCGCCTGAACGAGCGCATTCCGCCCTGCCCATTCGTGGTCCGTTTGGTCGATACCGGCAGTACGCACCTGAACGGTGCAAGCCATTTGCCGATCCCGTGGCTTGCGGTCGAGTACGTGCACGGCGGAGTCGAAGGCACGACCTTGGAAGATCGCGTCAGCGGCTCGATTGAGCGCACGGGCGTTGCCTTCGACGCGGCTCGCGCCGCGCACGTGCTGAGGTGCCTAGCCTCGGGGCTGAACGCGATCCACGGCGTGGGCGTGGTTCATCGCGATTTGACGCCAGGCAACATCCTGTGTTGCGGCTTCGGGGAAGCGGAGATCGTGAAGATCTCGGACTTTGGGATCGCCCGGCCGCAAGGGCTCGCCGCGACGTTCGGCGGAATCCCCGTCGGGACGTTGGGCTACGCGGCTCCCGAGCAATGCTTGCCCGATTCGACGGGCACGGGCGCTTACACGGATATCTTCGCCCTCGCGTGCATCATATACTTCACGCTCACCGGCGAAACTCTGTTCGAGTCCGACACCCTGCTCGAGAACATGTTGGCGATCCGTGACTCGAAACGGCGCTCGTTGCTCGATGGGCAGGCGCTCGTGCCGGAGCTTCGTCAACGCCCCGACGCATGCCGCGCGATCGACGCTGCCATCGCCCGCGCCACCTCGCCCGATCCCGCACAGCGCCCGCAAGAGGCGCTCGAGCTCGCCGCAAGCATCGTGCCCTGGCTCACTGAGACACCCACGCCTCCGAAGCCCAGCCGTCGCTTCATCGATAGTTTGATCAATCTGTCACCCCCGGGCGATCTATCGCGCTGGGAATGGACGGTTAGGCACCCCGGCGGCGAGCGCATCATTCAGAGTGCCGCCTGGGATGTAGACGGTCACTGCTTCGCGTTCACGACGCGCGGGCCCTCCTTTTGGAATGGACAGATGTGGGTAGACTCTCCGGACCTCGCGAAAAATCTTCCGGCCGGCATGGGCTTTGCGAGGCGTATCGAAGCCGGAGTCTGGTTGATCGGCGGCGAGGGCGGCCAGCTGGCGGTGTACGCCACCGACGGGGTGCGCGAGGTGGTGCGTGCCCCCGGATCGGACGTGACGTTCACGCACGCCAGTGGCCGTTTCGATGATCTATTGGCCGCGGTTGGGCAGCGTCAGGGCGAGCCACCAAGCCTGTGGGCGATGGCCGCGCGCCGCTGGCTGAAGCCGATGCCGCTCGACGGGGTGGCGTACGTGTCAGGGCTTCTGCGTCTGGATGACTCCCGGTGGGTTATTTGCGGACGCCTCAGCCAGGGCACTGGCTTTGCGGCCATCTACTCGCCGATGCAGTGGGAGACCAGTTATCTGCTGACACCCCGCACGCGCGCCTTCGTGGCGGGGGCGTCCGAATCCGATCGGGGGTTGGGCTTGGTGGTGGGGAGCCAAGGAGTCGCGCTGCGCATCGAAGGTCAGACGGCCGTCGTGTCCATCGCCGAGGGCACGCCCGACCTGACCGCCGCGGCGATGGATGTTTTGGATCGCGAGTGGGTAGCCAGCCTGGGTAGGCTTTGGGTGCGAGATCCGGCTCGCGATGCCGCTTGGCGCAGTGTGTGGAGCGATCCGAGCTGGCAAGCACCGTTCGTGAGCATCATGGCCGATGCGGGCATGTTGGTCGCGATGAGCGCCGACGGCGGCATCCTGGAAGGCCGTGCAAGCTGGCGGCACGCCTAGGGCGAGGCCCCCCCGGCCAAGCCGACACGAGCTCAGAGCTCCGGTTCCTCCGCCGACGCCTCTTCGACTCCACTGTCCGTGTACCCGCGCTCGAACAGCTCACGGACGAAGCTGATTGTGTCGGCCTCGTTCGCCGACTTGTCATCCCGGTAACGCTTGACGCGCGCAAAACGTAGCGCCATCCCCCCCGGGTAGGTGGAGCTCTTTTGCAGACCATCGAAGGCGATTTCGACCACCAGCTCCGGTCTCACGCGCACCAGCCAATCGCTGCGCTCGGTCGCTATTTGCTGCAGTTTTTCCGTCTGCCACTTGAGAAGCACGTCGGTCAAACCTTTGAACGTCTTGCCCAACATCACGAACTCACCAGTAGCGGGATCGCGCGCCCCGAGGTGCAGGTTGCTGAGCAGGCCCGTGCGCCGGCCGCTGCCCCATTCGGCGGCCAGAACCACGAGATCCAACGTAGGAGCAGGCTTCACCTTTACCCAACCGGCACCGCGCCGCCCAGCCTCGTAGCTCGAGGTCAAGCTTTTCACCACGACGCCCTCACTGCCCGACGCGAGCGCGTGCTCGAGGACCGCATCGCCCTCACCCGCGTCACTGACTTCGACACGGGTCACGCGCGCCGCCTCCGGCACCACGGAGCACAGCGCAAGCCAGCGCTCGCGATTCGGCCGCTCCACGAGCACGGCGCCGTTCAAATACAAGCAGTCGAAGAAGAAGGCCCTCAGAGGAAGGTCGGTGCGCGCGGCCGAGATACCGAGCCTGCGCCCAACACGCTGCATGGTCACTTGAAACGGCTGGGCACGGCCATCTTCGCGCAGCGCGATCACCTCGCCGTCCAAGACCAGGGATTCCGCGCTGAAGGATCGCGCAAGCTCGACGATCTCCGGTAGCGCATCGGTCAGCTCATTGCTGGCGCGCGAATAGATGGCGATGCGTTCGCCTTGGCGGTGGAGCTGAATACGCGCGCCGTCGAGCTTGTGCTCTATGGCCGCGGGCAAGGTGCGCTGCAGCGCCTCGGCCGGCGTCTTGGCGGATTGCGCGAGCATTGGGCGCAGGGGGCGAAATAACTGAACCGAGAATGAGGCAAGCTCCGCTTCGCCACCCCGGAAGGCGCTGACCGCGACGGTCGCCGCGCTGCCCGCGAAGAGCATCGCCTTACGCAGGACTTCGCTCGATAAATTCGTGGCCGCTGCGACGGCGTCGAGCACGACGCTCTCGAGCGCGCCTTGGCGAAGCTCGCCCAGGATCAGACGCACGACGAAGTCTCGCTCGTCCGCGGCAAGCCGAGCAAACAGCGTGGCGAGCAGTCGTTCGCGCTCGCTGGCAACGCCCTTGCCGGACAATACTTCCAGAGTCTGAAACACAGCGTCCAGCTCCAGCACGCTGACCGCGCCGCCCATCGTCCCTGGCTCTACGCTGATCCGCAAATCGCGCAGTGCGGCATAGCCCAGGCCGAGGCGGCCTTGCCGCAATTCACCGCACAGAAAGCCAATCGTCGCCGGCAGCTCTTCGAGGGTGGTGCTCCGTAAAATCTCGGCAAAACGCGCGGTTTTTTTGAGGCGCGAGCGTGTCGCGGCGACGTCACGCGAGGCAGAAACGATGTCGAGTAAGCTCAGCATGTGCGCCTGTCTTAGCCACGCGAGGACGCGCTGGCTAGGCTTAACCATGCTGCCGTCGACGCCTGGTCCGCCGACGCCGACGCCCGACGCCCGGCCATCGACGAAGAAAACGGCGACGGATCGGCGCGCTGACGCACGCGGAGGCTTATCGTCCGAGCTTAGATGTAGCGCGCAAGGCTACTTTGCAGTGCGCCCAGGTAGCTTCCACCGAACAGATTGAGGTGCACGAGCAACGGGTAGAGCTGGTATAGCGCCACACGTTCGCCATGGCCCGGCGAAAGCGGGAAGGCTTCGGCGTAGGCCGAGAACACGCGCGCGCCGAATCCGCCGAAGAGCTTCATCATCGAAAGGTCGATTTCGCGGTGGCCTCCATAGACTGCCGGGTCGATTAGACATGGAGCTCCCTGCTCGTCGATGTGCAGGTTGCCGGCCCATAAATCGCCGTGCAGGCGCGATGGCGGCTCAGCGCCTCCCACCAACTCGGGCAGCTTCGCGAACAAGCGCTCGAAGTTCCGCAGCAAAGCCGGCGGGGCACGCCCAGCTCGAGCAGCCATGCTCAGCTGCGGTCGCAACCGCTCATCGCGGTAAAATTCGAGCCATGTCAGGCGTGCGGCGTTGCTCTGCGCTAATCGACCAATGAAGTTCGACTCGGGAAGACCGAAGCTCGGCGCGCCAAAGCAATGCAGCGCCGCCAGACCGCGCCCGAGTGCTTCCTCGAAATGACGGCCCGGCTTGGCCGCGCGCACGAATTGCAGCAGCAAAAAGCCCGGCCGTTCATCTTCCTCGGAGAAGGCCAACACATCGGGCGTGCGGAGCGCACGAGCCTCGCGCAGGAACGCGAGCCCGTGCGCCTCGTGCTCGAACATGCGCGGCGGTGCATTCTCGTTGATCTTCAAAAAGACCGCTTCGCCGTTCGCCATCCCGAGCTCGAATGCTTGATTGATGTCGCCGCCAGCAACGGGTACGGCCGAGACGATTCGGCGCCCCAACGCCAACTCGAGCCGCGCACGAAGCGTCGCCGCGATCACAGCCCGTGCTTCGCGCGAATCCCCGCGAGCAGGTGGTGACAGGCAACTCGGCATAGCTCGAGCACGTCGTCGAAGCCGGCCTCGTCTCCATAGTACGGATCCGGGATCGGAGCATTGACTGCGGCCGCCGGGTCAAAAGAGCGGAGCAGGCGAACTTTCGTCGCGGCTTCGTGATCCGGCGCGAGCCGCCGTAGATTGGCCTGATTCGAAAAATCCATCGCGATCACGTAATCGAAGCGCGTAAAATCCGAAGCCAGGAACTGGCGCGCTTTCCCATTCACCGTGATGCCCGCGCGCTCGCCGGCAGCGCGCGCGCGCACATCGGGCGCGTCCCCCGTGTGATAACTGGCGGTCCCCGCGCTGTCGATTTCGAATGAATCGGTCAAACCCGCGTCGGCGACCAAGTGGCGGAAGACACCTTCCGCGGTTGGCGATCGGCAAATATTACCCAAGCAGACGAAACAAACCCGGACCGCGCTACTCATTCCCGAAGGAGCGTACCGCGCTCAGCGCTCGTCACAAGCGCATGCCTTTCAGCAGTCGATAGATCGTGTAACCGAACGCGTAGCAAGAGCCAATCAACACCAATAGCACCCAGCTCGGACGGCTCTTGAGGGTGCGTCGCTCAGTCGTGGGCTCGGGTTCTTCCATCGGAATCTAGTGTAGGCGACCTCGGGCTGGGCTGGTCGCACCTCGAATAGACCGGGGAATCGAGGTCAAAATTGCAGACGGGCGGGATGGGCCTCAGCGTCGAAAGCGCCTAAGCCTCCAAGGGCACGGGCGCCCGCCGGGGCGCCGCGCTGGATTTTGCGACCCATGCAGCGAGTTACGGAGACCACGCGTCAGCGGTCGGCTAGAACTCTCGGACATGCCGAGCCTGTCTGGGAAAACCCTGCTGATCACCGGCGCGAGCCGGGGCATTGGGCGAGCGATCGCTCTGCGCGCCGCGCGCGACGGTGCAAACATCGCCGTGCTCGGCAAGACCGACGTGCCAAACCCCAAGCTCAGCGGAACGATTCACGAAACCGTGATCGAGATCGAGCGCGTCGGTGGCCGCGGCATCGCGTGCGCGTGCGACGTGCGTTCCGAAGAGCAGGTGCAGGCCGCAGTGCAGAAGACGGTCGAGGTGTTTGGCGGGCTCGACGTGCTGGTCAACAACGCGAGCGCAATTTCTCTGACGGGCACCTTAGCCACGGACATGAAGCGCTTCGATCTCATGCACCAGGTCAACACGCGCGGAACGTTCCTCACCTCCAAGGCCTGCATTCCAAGCCTGAGCAAGAGCGCGAACCCACACATCTTGATGCTTTCGCCACCCCTGAATCTGGAGGCGCGTTGGTTCGCGCCCCACCTTGCCTACACGCTCGCGAAATTCGGCATGAGTTTGTGTGTCCTCGGGCTTGCAGAGGAGCTGCGTCCGCAGGGCGTCGCGGTCAACGCGCTCTGGCCGCGCACGGTGATCGCGACGGCTGCGGTGCAGAACTTGCTGGGAGGCGACTCGGCCATGGCTCGCGCACGCAGTCCGGAGATCGTCGCTGACGCAGCGCACGCCATTTTTTGTAAGCCAAGCCGTGAGCTGACGGGCCAATTTCTAATCGACGAAGACGTTCTGCGAGACGCTGGCGTGACCGATCTCTCCGATTATTCGGCGCTGCCGAACGATCGACTGCTGCCCGATCTGTTCCTGTGAGATAAGCGACGCAGCCATGACTCGCGCGTTCGTGCCCGAAATGTATGCGATCGACTTTGGCACCAGCAATTCGCTGCTCGCGGCCGCAAGCCGCGAGGCCGTGTGCGCGCCTATCCCGCTCGACGTCTCCGCTCAGGACCCCAGCGTTTTCCGCAGCATTCTCTTCTTTTCGGACGATGCGGAATGGTCTTATGGTGCCGGCGCGCTGAGCGAATACATCGCGCAAGGGTTGCACGGCAGATTCATCCGCTCGATCAAGCGCTTCTTGCCCATCGCGAGTTTTTCCGACACGCGTATCGGCGCGCGCAAGGTCACGCTGGAGGAGCTGGTCGGCATGTTCTTGCGTGAGATGCGCCGGCGCGCGAACGAACACTTCGACTGCGACGTGCGGCGCGTGATGCTGGGGCGCCCTGCGCGCTTCAGCGACGACGACCAGGCCGATGCGCTGGCCGAGGCCCGCTTGCGAAGTGCCGCGGAATTCGCCGGCTTCGTCGAGATTCATTTTTGTCCAGAGCCATTGGCGGCAGCTTACGATTATGGAGCCACTAAGCCAGGAGCGAGCACATTTCTGATCGCAGACTTTGGCGGAGGAACTTCGGACTACACGGTGGCTCGTCTCGATCCCTCACGCCCCGAGAGCTTGGAGGTGCTGGCCTTGGGCGGCTTCGCCCAAGCGGGCGACGCGTTCGACGGCTCGCTCATGCGTCATGGCATTGCCGACCACTTCGGGGCCCGCGTCCGCTATCAGGTGCCGTTCGGATCGAACTGGTTGGAAATGCCAATCCCGCTCATGGAAAAGCTGTGTTCACCAGCGGAAATTTGCCTACTCGGCCGGCGCGACGTGTTGGAATTTTTGCGCGGTGTGCGATCTGGATCGTCCAGCGCGGACGACAAGCTTCACGTCGACCAGCTTCTATGCCTGATCGAAGAAGGCCTCGGCTTCCAGCTCTTCGAAGCGATCGAGCACGAGAAGCGCGAGTTATCGGTACACGAGGCCGCCGTCTTCCGCTTCGGGTACCCGGGCATCGATATCGCCGAGAACTTCACGCGGGCGCGCTTCGAGCAAGCTAGTGAGAAAGTCTCGCAGGGCATCCTCGGTCGCCTGGACAGCGTGCTCGAGCGAGCGGGCATTGCGCCTTCGGACATCGATAGCGTGTGTTCGACCGGTGGCACCGCGCGCGTGCCCGTGATCAAGCGGGGCTTGGAAACGCGCTTCGGAGCGGACAAGCTGCAGGCGCTGTCCAGCTTTCACGCGGTCATTCGAGGCCTCGCCGAGCGCGCGCGCCTAATACTGAATGCACGCTGAACCCTTCAGTAGTCGATCGCCACGACCTCCAGCTCCAGCTCCCCGGCCGGTCGCGTGACGGTGACCACGTCACCGACTTTTCTCTTCATCAACGCTTTGCCGAGCGGAGCCTGAAAGCTGATTCTCCCTTCGCTCGGGTTCGCCTCGTCCGGGCCGACGATGGTGTACACACTGCGCTTGTCGTTCTCGTCTACGACCTGCACCCGCGCGCCGAAGCGCACCTCGACGTGCGCGCCTTGATCTTGTTTGACGACCAAGGCGTCATCCAATCGGCGGCTGAGGAATCGGATGCGCCGGTCGATTTCGCGTAACCGCTTCTTGCCGTACGTGTATTCGGCGTTCTCGGAACGGTCGCCCTGCGCGGCGGCGTCCGACACCTCTTGTACGACACGCGGGCGATCTACGCTCACGAGTCGATTGAGCTCATCGGCGAGCTTTTTCGCGCCCTCTGGCGTCAGATAGTTCGGCATGGGGAAGGTCGTGTTGTAGCGTAGGGGTCGTGAGCGGGAAACGTTGGCTGTTGATTTCGCTGTTTGCGGTGCTGCTCGCGCTGGGCGCCGCAGGCTTGGCGCTTCTTTTCGTGTTGCCCAGATATGTGGAGGCCAAGGTGCTGTCCACGGCCGAAGACCAGGGCGTGACGCTGAAGCCGCAAAAGGTCGCCTTTGGTTGGGGATGGGTTCAGATCACGCAGGTCTCGGTGAATCTCGACAAGGTTCGCTCCGTCGAGATGCAGGTCGGCCGGATCGACGTGACGCTCGACGGCCTGACGCCGCAGGCGATCGAGCTAACGAATGTCGACGCGTTGATCACGGGCTCAATCACCAATGTGGGTTTGGAGCTGAGCGAGTGGACCCAAGCCCACCCGAGCGCGTACTCGCTCCCGCTCAGTGCGAAGAACGTGCACGCCCGCTTCGTCGAGCCCGCCGGCACCCCCGCCTGGCTAGAGCTCTCCAATGGGCAGCTGTCGCGCACCGCAACCGGCGGGGTATTTGCGGCAGAGCGCAGCCTGTTTTTAGGCGTGGACTTGGGCAAAGTCGGCGCAGGTTTCGCGCGCCAGGCTTCGGCGATCGCGCTTGGCTTCGGCGAGGCGGATCTGAGCCGCGCTCCGCTGCGCGTGGAGGTTTCGCCTGGGCTGGGCGCGCCAACCGCGAAGTTCACCCTGATGCCGACTGCCGCCGAACGCCTGGCCAAGCCGCTCGGCCTCGCGCTGCCGGTCAGCGGCGTTATCGTGAGCTCGGAGACGAGCCTGGCATTCCCGACGGGCGCCGCGGCCGGCACCGTGGCCGGCACCACCATCATCAACCTCAAGGGTTATGTTCCGCCCCATCCTTTCGAGCTCGACGGCTTCATCTTCGGCGACAGCACGACCTTCGACACCAAGTTCGCGATGCCCGCGATTCGCGATCGGGTGACGCTCAGCGAATCTCACTTGAAGGCGGGCCGCTTCGAGCTGCGCGGCGACGGCTTGTTGATTCGCGCTCCCGATCACTCCGAGGCCACCCTGACTCTCAAAGGCGACTTGCCATGCAGCGCGCTCGCGGCCGTGGACGCCGAATCACGATTGTCGAAGATCTTGAGCCGTGATCTGCGTAGCAAGGCCGGCAAAGTGGCCGAGAAGCTCGTGAACGGCAGCGTCGCCATAGGCCTCAAGCTGAGCGCCGACACGCGCAACTTCTCGGCCGCACGCATCGATCGTACGATCGGCGTGGGCTGCGGCTTGAAGCCGCTGTCGCTCGCCGAGCTGATCAAGCTCATGCCTCTGCCGGCCGACATGGCTCAGCTCCTGCAAGGCTTACCCGCGCTACCCACCGACTTGGCTGGGCTGCCGAGCCTGCCTGGCCTCGCCGACGGTGTCGCAGCCCTGCCCAGTGGCTTGCCGAGCTTGCCGGCCTTACCCAGCAGCATCCCACCGTTTCCGGGCTTTACGCTGCCCCAATTTTCCGCCCCAACGCCCCCGTCGAGCGCCAAACCCGCGCCGGCAGTGACGCCAAAGAGCACGCCGGCTACGGTGAAGACACCGGCCAAGCCTGCCTCGACGAGCGCCAAGTAAACGATCGGTGCCAGGGTCGATCGCACGGTGCTCGCCGGGGCTCTTAGGGCTTGTCGCCGATGGTGAAGTGCAGCGAATAACTGATGGTGGTTGGACCGCCTTTGGGCTTCGCAAATTGCACTGACTCGAACGCTGCGCTCACGCAGGCGCGAAATTCCTGACCGAGCATCGAGGTGCGAGGCTGCTCTAGGTGTGGATGCCCGCCTGCCCGCGAAATGTGCAAATCGACCCCGAAACGGCCACCTCTGGCGGGCTCGTCGGTCTTCCTATAACAGTCCATGAATTGCGGGAACCGCTCGGCGATCGCACGTAGAAACGGCGCTTTTGTCTCGGCATCGTTGGGTCCACCGCCCACGTGCAGCCCGATGTTCTCTACCTCGAGCTTGGGGAGCGCGCGCATGGGCTGCCGCGGGTCGAGCGCCAGCTCCGGCCGGCGTGTCAGCGGCGCGATCCCTACCGGGGGAGCGTCAGTGGTCGGGGCGAGGTTCGTGGAGGCGGTGGGCGCCGCTGGCGGTGGCGATGGGGCCACGCGATCGATTGAGGCGGGCGACGCGCTGAGCCCATGCGCCGATTGCGTCGTGGACGCGCACCCCACGTGAAGGCTCGAGACACAGGCCGAAGCAAGCGCGACGAAGAACGCGGGCCGTCGAGCTCGAGCCGTGGAGCGCATTGGTGGTACATAACTCGGTTCTTCTCACGAAGCGATTTGGTTTGAATCCCAGAAAGACCATGGCAAGAAGTGGCCATATGATCGCGGCCTGCGCTGTCATGAGGAGCGTCCTGACGCTCGGGTGTGCCATAGCGCTGGGCAGCTGTGACGAGCGGAGCCCAGCCCTGGTCACACCCCCCGTAACCACACGGCCGAAAGTCGGGACGAAGCCAACCGAGCTGTCGAGCAAGCCAGCGCCGCGCAGCGAAGACTCATTCAACGTTTCAGAAATTTCCGACGACGCCCAGCAGGTTCCAACCGCAAGCAGCGCAGGGCCGAAGCCGGTCGCGCGCCTCATCATCGACGAGCCAACCGCGCTCGGCCCCGCCGGCCAGATGAGCGCCGACGAACACGGCGTAGTGATGATCGACCGCAGCAGCCGCGTGCAGGTGGCGAGACGCGCGACTTTCGGCGCGGGCGAGCGCCGAAAGTCGCAGTTTTCGGTCATTCAGGGCGGCACGAATGACTTCTTCGCGGTCGCACGCGGCCCACTTCTGCTGCGCGGAAAGGCTTATTGGATAAGTCAGGGTCGGCTGGTGCGCCGAGCCTTCGACAACTCGACGCCGGTCGAGGTCTTGGCCAACGACGCGCGCGACGGCACGCGCGTTGTCGGAGCCGACCTCGCCGGCGCGCCGGCTCACGCTTTGTACGTGAGTAATCCACTCAAAGAGGACGCGCCGCCGCGCGCGAAGCTGTGGACCGAGGGCGTGCCAACCGAAGTCGTCTCCCCGGAAGGCGCAGGGGCGAGCAGCATTGCGGCAGCGAGCACGGACGACGGTCTATTCACGGTCGCGATCGACGCGCGCTCGGCGATGACGCCCATGCATGGTCGCCGGGTACACTTCGTGTCGGGTAGGCCCGAGCTCGGGCCCGATGTAGTGATGTGGGTCGGCGCGGCATCGCAGACGTTGTCGGAGGTGTTTGCCGGCTCGACGCCGTACGGCGTGCGAGCGTTCCTGCCCATCGAACGGGACGTAAGCCACTTCGGCCTGGTCATGCTCGAGCTCGGCAGCGAGCCGCACTTGGATCCCAAAAGCACATGGCGCGGCTACCCGAACGGCATCGACCTGGCGCCGGTCGCCAGCGGCGCCATGTGTGGCAGCGCATTCGTCGCCTACGTCAGACCCGAGACACCGAGCCCCGACGCCCCTGAAGTCTTGGAATTGGCCGAAATCAGCGCCGCCGGTTTGGGCTTGCCGCAGCGGGTGGACAGCGCCCGTGGCTTCAGCAACGTCTCCTTCGGAGCCGGGGCAAAGTCTTCGGTTTTGGCCTATGTTGCCGACCTTCGAACGTTTGCCACCACGCTCCGCTGCGCTCACCCACGCTAGACCGTCCTGTCGATCATGCCCAAGAAATCGCCCAAGAAGCCCGTCCGAAAATCCAAGTTCTCGGCCACGACCGCGGACAAGCACGACCTCTATCAACGCTCCGTGCAAGACCCGGAGACCGAGGTGTTCTTCATCAACCGTTTTTTTCGGCGGCTAAGAAAACGCGCGCCGCTCAGCTTACGCGAAGATTTTTGTGGCACCGCGCTGCTCTGCAGTCACTGGGTGAAAAGTTTGAAGGGGCGCAGCGCGCTCGGCATCGATATCGACCCCAAGGTTCTGGCTTGGGGTGTGAAGCACAACATCGACGCCCTCGGTGCCGACGCCGCGCGCGTGAAGCTCTTGCAGCAAGACGTGCGCGCGGCATCGCCGGGCAAGCACGACGTGGTGTGCGCCTTCAATTTCAGTTATTGGATCTTCAAGACGCGGCCAGCGATGGTCGCGTACTTCAAAACCGTGAAGAAGGGCCTGGGCAAAGAGGGCGCCTTCATGTTGGACGCCTACGGCGGCTGGGAGTCGCACGAACCGATGCTCGAACCTCGCGCCATCAAAGGCGGTTTCACGTACGTGTGGGACCAGGATAAGTTCAATCCCATTACTCACGAGATTATGAATTATATCCACTTCGAGTTCACGGACGGCACGAAGCTCGAGAAAGCGTTCACGTATGATTGGCGTTATTGGTCCATCCCGGAGCTGACGGAGCTACTGACAGAAGCCGGATACGCGGACGTACGGGTGTACTGGGACTCGAGCACGGACGACGACGTGGACGACTACAAGCCGACCACGCGCGCTCAAAATCAGCCCGGCTGGCTCGCCTACATCGTGGCGGTCCCTTAGCTTGAGCCTTTTTCGAGGCTCATACGTCTAACTCGAATGAGGTCGAGCTTTCCCTGCGCCCGTTCGAAACCGATGCACACGAGCTATCGATTTGGAGCCGTGGCGGCGTTTCTGCTGAGGCTGGCAACGCTGCCGCTTGGTTGCGCGGAGCGCGCCACACCGTCGGCAGCGCCTGTCACGAGCCCCGACAACGCGTCCCGACCACCACCGCCGATAGCCGAGCGGGCGCCCGCGCCGGTTGAGGGAGCGAGCCCGCCCGGCCTCGACCAGCCAAAAATGGCCGTCTTCCCCGAGGACCAATTCACGAGCTTGGAGTTGGCGGAGCAGGCCCTCGATCAAGCCAAGGCCGACCTCGACCGGCTGGCATCTGCCGAACCAGGGGTCACCGTCGGAGGCGCGGCACCCAAGGCGGAAAAAAAAGATGCCACGCGCAGCCAATCACCCGGTGCGTCCAGCGCGGCGCCCATTGCCCTTTGTGAGAACGCTTGCCTGGCTTTCGCATCATTGTCTCGCGCGGCCAAGGCGGTTTGCCGCTTGGATGGTGATAAGGGAGCCCATTGCGCACACGCCAGGCACGTCGTCGATGGCTCGCAGCCGCGCGTCGCTAACTGTGCCTGCCCCGCTCCTGGCTGAGATGACCGAACCGGTCGGGCGGTTGGCACCGAGCCCTACTGGGCTCTTGCACTTGGGCCATGCTCGTACGTTTTTGCTCGCGTATTGGCACATACGCGCACGCGCCGGGCGTCTGTTGCTGCGCATGGAAGACCTCGACGGGCCGCGCGCTCAGGCGCGCTTTGCCGACGCGGCGCTGGGCGATCTGGAATGGCTGGGGCTCGATTGGGACGGTCCGTCCTTTTTGCAATCGAGTGAGCTTCCGCGGCTGAACGCCGCCGTTTCAAAGCTGGTGGCTTCTGGCCGGGCTTTTCCCTGTGTGTGCTCGCGCAGCGATATTCGCGGTGCACAAAGCGCGCCCCACGCGAGCTCGCTCGAGCCTCGTTATCCGGGCACGTGCCGCGGTCACTTCAGGTCATTCGCCGAAGCCGAGCGCGCATCCGGGCGGGCCGCGGGCGCTCGCTTGCTCGTGCCCGAAGGCCCGACCACGATTGCGGACGGTGTATCGGGAGAGAGCAGCTGGGATGTCGCCGGCACCGTTGGAGATTTTCTGATCGCCAAACGTGACAAAGCTCCCGCATACCAACTGGCAGTGGTGGTCGACGACGCCGCTCAGGGGGTGACCGAGGTGCTCCGCGGAGATGATCTGCTGCCGAGCACAGCTCGCCAGTGGCACGTGCAAAACGCGCTGGGCTTGCCGCATCCGGCTTGGTTCCACGTGCCGCTGGTCAGCGACGAACATGGCCGGAGGCTGGCGAAGCGCGAAGCGGACTTGAGCCTGGCCGAGCTGCGCGCGGGCGGCACCGACCCGCGTGCCATCGTGGCGTGGGCGGCGCGCAGCGCGGCGCTCTCCGTGCCGGAACGAATCAGCGTCCGCGAGGTCACACCGCACTTCGACTTAGCGCGGCTGCCTCGCGAGCCTTGCAAGCTCACCCGCGAGACCTTGCTTGCGCTCCGGACAGCGCGTTGATCACTCGAACAGTCGGCTCTGCGGGTCGAGCGCGATGAGCAGCGCTTCTTCACTACCCGCAGGCGCGACCACGCCTTCCGCTAGCGGGCGCACGAGCCAGCCGTCGGGGTCGGTCGGGTCTGGGCGGACGCTTACGCGCTGCGCCTGGCGTAATGCCGGGCGCGGCAGCACGCCAATCGTTGCCGAGCCCGGCGAGCGCGGCACGGCCGGAATGGACGACGATGGCGACGGCATCGTGACCGAGCGCGGCGCCAACTGCGACTCTGGCAAGTCCGTAATCTGTACGCCCGACTGTATCGCTTCACGCCCGAGAGCAGGGGCCTTGGCATCGACCACGGTCTTGTCACTGAAGTCGTCATAAGCACCGAGGACCGAGATATCGTCCGCGTGCCTCGACGTAGGCGGCGCGCTACCGAGGACCAGCTTGGACGGCGACGGAGGGGGCGGAGGTGTCAGGCTCTGTAACTCCGTGCTCAGGTCAGCCGCACTTCGCGCCAGGCTGACCGACCGCACGTCGTCTCCGGCTTCCTCGGCGCGCTCGGCCGCGCGACGCAACCAACGCAGCGCGTCCAATCGTTCGCCACTCCGAAATAAGGCGCGGGCGGTTTCGATGGCGACCGCTACTGGCTCCGGATCGCGAGGCTCGACCTCGGGTAGATCGGGCATTGAGTCAGGCATGGGGCGAGCAGTCTGACTGAGACTTTTCCGAAACAAAAGCGCTTTCATGGGGTGCGCGAATTAAGCCCGAATCGCCGCTTACAACCGAACCTAGACGCGGCGAAAGCTCAGCGCACGTCGTGCATCCTCCGCGCGATCAAGGGTGAAAGGAGGATGACCAAGAGCCCGACGCCCAGGGCTACCCACGCGATGCTGCCGAAGACGGATCCATAAACCATGACCGTCTCACTGGGCTTGGGCAGCACGGCGGCGATATTCCCGCCATCTTTGACGCCTGTCAGCTGGGCGATCAATGCGGCTACGTACTCGGCAAATGCGCTGGAAAGGAACCACGTGCCCATCATCAGCCCGGTGATGTTCCGCGGTGAGAGCTTGGTGATCATGGACAGGCCAATGGGCGACAAGCAGAGCTCGCCGGTGGAGTGCAGGAAATACCCGAGCACCAGCCAAAACAATGGCACGACGCCGGTTCGGCGAGAGGTCGATGCGCCAATGAACAAGGCCAAAAATCCCAGGCCGACGAGCACGATACCGAAGCCGAACTTGAGTGCGGTATTCGGCTCGAGCCGGTGACGCGCCAAGTACAGCCAGAGCGCGCTAAAAACCGGCGCGAGCGCCAGGATGAAGAATGGGTTCACCGACTGCAACTGAGAAGCGCCCACGACCCAGCCCAAGATCGAACGATTCACGTTGCGGTCCGTGAATAGATTCATGCTGGTCCCGGTTTGCTCGAAAAACGCCCAAAATACCACGGAAACGACCGTCAACAAGAGGGCGACGCCCAGCCGGTCGCGCGCAGTTTTATCTTCCAACCGCAGCATGTAGACCACGAGCCCAATCAACACGACGATCACGAACAGGCTGAGCAGGGTGCCCACCAGCGCCGCGTGCTGAACCAACTGCCAGGCGAGAGCTACGGCAAACAACGTGGCGATGTAGACGCAGGCCTCCCACGAGAGCCCCCCTAGCGTGGCCCGCGCACCGGGCCGTGGCGGGGGCGGATCGGCAATGCCGGCGAGCATGGGCTGCGCGCGCATGAACACGACCAGGCCGACCAACATGCCAACGCCCGCCAGCCCAAAGCCCCAATGCCAGCCGAAGCGCTCACCCAAGTAGCCGCAAGCCAGTGGCGATAGCAGAGCGCCCAGGTTGATGCCCATGTAAAAAATCGTGAAGCCAGAGTCCCGCCGTGGGTCGTCCGGGGCATACAACCGGCCCACGATGCTCGAGATATTTGGCTTGAAAAACCCATTGCCGCAGATCAAGAGCCCCAACGCTACGTAGAAGACCTGCACATTTTGGACGGCCATGGCGAAGTGCCCGAGCGCCATGAGTACCCCCCCCAGCACGACGGCCTTGCGAAAGCCGAGCAAGCGGTCGGCAAGTAAACCGCCGATCACCGGCGTCGTGTACACGAGCGCGGTGTAGCTGCCGTAGATCGCGTACGCCGCTTTGTCCCCGAGCATGAAGGACTTGGTCAGGTAAAATACCAAGAGCGCCCTCATCCCGTAAAAGCTGAAGCGCTCCCACATCTCGGCAAAAAATAAATACGCGAGGACGCGAGGCTGCTTGGATGTGGTGGTAGTCAATGCAAAGCCGGGTCTGGAACGGGTTGAGGGCGGCGGATACCGGCGCGGGCCAAGCGCTCGGCTACGACGGTGATGCGCCGTAGATCTTCGAACCCGAGCACGCCGGCATAGCCCGCGGGTGAACGCACGACAACCGGGCGCCCCGCCAGTCCGAGCAAGCGCCGCCGAACTTCGTCGAGAGGCGTGCCCGCGTCTACCGACGTAATCTCGCGGCGCATGACCGAGGACAGCGGCGCGTCTAGTCCGACGCGCGGCGCCAGCGTGAGCGCCCGGTCACGGGCCACCGTGCCGACCAGCTCCTTGCCGTAAAACACTGCGAAATGGCTTTGCGGACAGCGAATCAGGGTGTCCAGCACATGCCCTATCTGCTCGTGCGGCGCGAACACCATCGCGCCCGGATCGCAGACTTCGCCGGCGCGAAGCTCCCGGAGCAGCTCATTGTCGCGTCCTGCACTGCGCTCCTTGGCGGCACCGACGAAAACGAGCAGACCGGCCAATGCCGACAGCGGGGACAAAATACCCGAAGGCTGCTCGACCGCGTACGCGATCATTACGATACCGAAGATTTGACCGGCTCCGGCGGCGAGGCGCGTCGCGCGCGAGCTCCCGATGTTGCGGCTGAGCAGGGCTCGAAGCACACGCCCACCGTTCATCGGCAAGGCGGGCATCAGGTTGAACAGCGACAGCAGCGCATTGGCGCAAAATAGCGCCCGTACCAGGTTAACCCCCGAAATCTCGGTCAGCTCGGTCACGTCGTTCACGTGTACGGTCCCGCCGGACTGGTGAAGCAGAACCCCTAAGCCGATGGCAATGAGCAGGCCCATGCCCAGCCCAGCCAGGGCCATGCCCAGCTCGTGCATCGGTTTTCGGGGCTCGCTCGCCGAACGAGCGAAGCCGCCGATCGGCAAGAGCATGATCTCCTTCATGGCCGAGCCCAAACGCTGAGCGACGAACCCATGGCTCAGCGCATGCAGCACCATGCACAGGCCGATTGCGATCCACAGTAGCGCGCCAAACGCCGCGCCCCGCCAGCCTCGCCCCTCAGCCAAGGCGAGCGCACACCAGACGACGGCAAGCGCAAACGTCACATGAGCCCGGACATCCACGCCCAGGACACGCGCTACGCGAAAGGACCACCTCATAGGCGGACGATAGTGCTCGAGTAAACGGTTGGCGAGCCAGCGCGCAGCGGAGCCAAGACACGCGGCGACGTTTGATCTGGCGCCGGTACCCAGGGTGAGCCATGGCGCTTCGCGTTTCGCGAACGAACGAAGTCTTTCATAGTTGAAACACGATTGGTCGGGTTGAGGCCCTAACCGATTGAGTTGTAGACCCCACCTCCTGGCACGCTCTCTGCATCTCTCATGACCGCAGGCGGCGCCCTTGGTGATCCCCCCTCCGCCCGGGTCGCCGTCTCCCTAACTCATCAACGGCTCGGCGCGTTCCCCTCGCGCCGGGCTGTTGCCCTTTTAAAGGTAGGTCCTTTAGGCGAACGTCGCGGCGCGGCGGTCGCGCGCCAGCTGAGCCAAAACTGCGCCGACATGCCGAGCGAAGTCAGCGAGCGCGCTGGCGTCGCTGTCGCGGAAGGGGTGATCGTTGCGCCCAAGCTCGAGCATACCGCATAGCCGGCCCGCACTGATCACCGGCACCATGGCCACCCCTATCAGGTTACGGCCTTGCCCCAAACGCGCAGACGACGACCGCTGCGCCGCTCCGCCGTCGGCAGGACCAAGCAGGAGACCTCCGCAGCGAGCCAAGGAGAAAGCAGCATCGTGCCACGGCAGGACCTGGCCGAGGAGCTCGATCGGCGCTTCGAAGACACATGACGTGATCGGCAAAAGCAGCGGCTCACGAACGCGATGCGCCAAGCCCACGGTTGCCGAAGTAGCGCGCGCGGCCGCGTGCAAAGCCAGCAGCAGCGCCTCACCGGCGTCGCTCGCTTGAGCCACGGCGTCACGACTTTCACGCAAGCACGCCGGGTTGTGACTTGGGTCATCGGGGGCTCGCTCCAAGACCCGAGTCAAGGCGGAAACCTCCCGAATTTTGGCGAGCTCTCGCCAGCGTTGCCAACCGGCTTGCCGTACCCAGGAGCTGCTCGGCACGCGGCCGTGGAGTACGCCGCGGAGCAGTAACTCCGTGCGCACCGGCCCCACCGTTACCCCGGCGTTGCAGATTAGCCACTCGGAACCGCCCAAAACCACGGAGGGATCGCTGGATGTTGGCATCAGTAAGCTCTCTTCACCGAGTTGCGTTCGGCAGCGCGAATTGTTCCAAGGTCGCGTCGACCGGGCCAACAATCAGTGTGGAGTGGCTGTGCCTGCGCCGAGGCTCAGCCAAGCCAAGGTCTCGAAGTGATGCGTTTGGGGAAACATATCGAATCCTGTCAGGCCTTCGAGCGCGTAACCGGCGTCGCACAGGACTCGTAAGTCGCGGGCGAGCGTCACCGGATCACATGCGCAATAGGCAAGGTGGCGTGGCGCCCTACGGATCAACGCGGGCAACACCTCCCGTGCCCCGCTGCGCGGTGGATCGAGCACGGCGAGATCGAAGCGCTCCCCGCGTGGGAGCCGCTCGAGCTCCGTGCGCACGTCACCCGCGATGAATCGTGCCCCGGATAGCGACTGCTCCTTCGCGGCTCGCCGCGCCGCGCCGATCGCCGGCCGAGAGGCTTCGATGCCCAGGCCCGTCAGACCACGCGCAAACAGCGGCAAGCTGAAATTTCCCGCGCCGCAGTACAAGTCGCAAAAGCGCAAGGCTCCGCTCTTTTGTGTCGCGTCGAGCAACGCGTGAACGAGCGCTTGGTTGACCGCCCAGTTTACCTGTGTGAACCCGCCGCCGGGCACCCTCAGCTCCACGCCAGGCAGCGGAAAACGCTGATCCTGCGACGGATCGGATGCTCGCTCGGCGACGGATACGTTAAAACGACGCGCCAGCTCCACGGCGAAGGCTGAAGAGAGGTCGAAGCCGCGGTCCGCAGGCAGCAGATGCACGGCGACCCGAGGCCCGGCGGGAGCGACTCGCAGCTCGATTTCGCTGAGCGGCTCGAAACCGCGAGGGTAACGCCGCGCTAGGTCACGCAGCGCAATCAAGGCCGTGCTGAGCTCTGGGTCGGCCACGATGCAGCCCGGGATCTCGACGAGCTCACGCGAGCCCGCGGCATAGAAGCCGAGCCGGCCACCGGAGCCGACGTGCAAACGAATGCGTGAGCGATAGCCGTAATGCTCGGCGCTCGACACGAATCGAACCTCGGGCAGTTGCTCGAAGCGGCCGGTGCGCTGGAGCGCTTCGAGCAAGATGCCTTGCTTGGCACGCACCTGCGCCGAGTAGTCGAGCATCATGAGATCGCAGCCGCCACATTCGCTCTGCACCGGGCAGCTCGGCTCGACGCGATCCGGGCTTGCTTCCAGCAAGCTCCACCGAGCGGCTCTGAGGTAACCGCCATGCTCTTCCATCTCCTCCACCCGGATGCGCTCGCCCGGTAGTGCGCCGGACGCGAAGGCGCTTTTGCCATCGCTCAGATGCAAAAAGCCGTCCCCGCCCGGCACGAGCTTTTCAATCTTCCACTCGTTCGGCGTCAAATCGAGCAGCGCGAGGCGTGTTCTTGGTTTCGAAGGTGGCAAGCGGAAAGGTCCCGGGGAGCTCGAGGGCCTGCGGGCGGCGACGAACCTAAAGTAGCGCAGTCAGCGGATAGGTGCTGATGCCAATCCGGTTGCCATCGGGATCGCGCAAATAAGACGTCCATTCGCTACGTGACTCGATCGGAAAGCCCGCCTCGAGCAACCGCTGCTCGAGCGGTCCGCGCGCCGTGTCCTCGACCGCGAGAGCGATGAGAAACGGACCCGCCCCGCTGCCGACCACCTGGCGCGGGGCCTCTTCAGTGGGCTCGATCATGAGCAGTGCGCTGCCCAGGCTGAGCCAGACCGAGCGCAGCGAGCCGTCGTCGTGATCGTGCCGCGCCACTTCCCGCAGGCCGAGCTGGTCACGATAAAAGTCGACGAGGCGGGCCACGTTTGCGGTCCCCAAAGCCAAGTGATGCAGTCGCACGGGCGCGAGCAAACCTTGGTCGTTCCGGTGTAGCAAGGGCATTTACAACGTAAGCGCCGTGCCCACATCGCGGACTCCCGCCCCGCCGCGATCCGACGGCGGTTCCCCATCGTAACAAATAGACAACTTCCTGAATGATCGAATCGTCTCGCCGAGGACACATATCGGAATGAAACGTGCAGCGTCTACGTTTCGAAGGAAGAGGCCATGACCAATCGCTCTCGAGTCGCACCACCCACTCCGAACGTCAGCTCGCCGCTGAACGACGAGGGGTCGAGCGTCCGCGAGCGCAAGCCAGCGCCAGAGCCGCCTCGGGCCCGCACGTCGGACCCCGCGTTTTCATTGGACGAAAGGCTGGAGAGCAAGCTCGCGGAAGCGGCCGCCTTGATGGCAAGGCTGGAACCGAATGACGCACGCGCGCGGCTCCTGCACATCGCCATGTTGCGGCGGGATGAGACACTGCTGGATGGTATCGTAGCCGAGCTCGCATTGCCGCCGCGAACCACACGTCCTGCGCGCTAAGTCACTCTGCTCCCGCACCATTCACGGTAAGAAACCGACGCGGTCGCGCAGAGCGTACGCAAGAGCCGGCGGCTGATTTGCGAAGAAGGGACTGAACACCCGTCGCGACCGACCGTTGATGGCATGGATGATCCAGCGCATGACCGCCCTTGCCCTACTCGCCACGTCCGCCGTGTGCGGCGCCCGCGGCGCCGATGCGAGCCCGGTATCGGAGCCCCGCGATTCGGCGGCGGTCAGCGTTGCTGACGGAACCGTGAAGCAGCTGCCGGGCGGAGCTGTGCTTCGGCTTACCCCTGGCACGAAAATGGAGATGGGGCGCTCGCTCAAGTTGCAGCTGGGGCGGCCGGGCTCCCCGCAGACGGTGACGCAGGTCGTGAAGCTCTTGTCGGGCCGGATCGACGTCGAGATCCCTCTCAGTAAATTTCCGAAGACGGCGATCTTGCTGCAGGCGCCGCACAAGGTGAGCGGAGTCGCGAAGGGCGGGCACAGTATCGCCATCGCTGACGGAAACGGCGTGACGATCGCGGCCGTTGATGGCGACATGCTGGTGGCGTCGGGCAACGACTGGAAAGGTCTTTCGAAGGGCGTGGTGCGCACCTTCATTGGTCACGATCAGCCGCCACGAGATCACGCGGTGCCGGGCGTGCCGAGCCTTCGCCTTGCAAACCCGCTGCTGCTTTCACTGGGCTGCGAAGCGCCGACCGCGCGCGCAGACGCATCGGGCGTGAAGGACGCCGAGCACTACCAGCTGAGCGTATGGCGCGTTGGCAGCACGGGCAAAGAGCTCGCACGCCGCATCGACACGAAGGGCGGCGCCGGAGAGATCTTGGACTTGTTGCCAGGCCAGTATCAAATCAGCGCGCGCGCCGTGGACAGCGCTGGCATCTTCGGGCCCGAAAGTGCGGGCTCTGCTTTGCGCGTAGTGGGCACCGAGCTGCCCGAAGGCGCGCGCTGCGAAGGCAAATCCATCTTGCTCGGTCAGCACGGCCGCGTGAAGCTCCTAGGAGCCGCCGGGCTCGAAGCGAGCTATGGCGCGTCTCAGCACTTCGTGCCGGCACCCAGCAGCGTTGGGCTGTCGCGCGGCGAAAGCACACGGCTGCGGTTACGCGAGCCCGGTAGCCAGAGTGAGGTGGAGTTCGGGCTCGAGCCGCGAAGCCTGCGCGCCGACGTCGACATCTCACCAAAACACGCGCACTGGCCGAGCGATACGCTCGAGGTCACGGTGCACTTGTTCGACGCGCGCGGTCGCGCGGTCGCGCAGGGAGTGGTTGCCAAAGCCACGGTGCTCGTGAATGTGCAGCCGGTCTCAGTCGCTTGGCAACGGGCCGGCAATGCCATGCACGCTTTCATCCCGAAGCCTACGCAACGCGGCCCTTGGGTCGTGCGCGTCGAGGTCGCTGATCAATTCGGCGACGCGGCAGGCCGCGATTTCATGGAAGTCGCTGGGCCGGACACGGAACGCGTCAGCGCCAACTGACGGATGTCCCCGCTCGTCGTCCACGGCGGTTTGCGCTAGCCTACCGAGCGTGAAGCTCTCCGATTTCAGTCACGTGATCTTCGATCTCGACGGAGTGCTGCTCGACACTGAAAGGCTGTACACGGAGGCGACACAAAAGGTCGTGGGCGAATTCGGCAAGACCTTCGATTGGGCGCTGAAGTCGCAAATGATGGGTCGGCACGAGCACGAGGCGGCTACGCTCTTGGTCGAGACGTTGCAGCTACCGATATCCGCCCAGGCCTACCTCGAGCGACAGTTGCCCATTGCCGAGCAGCTGTTCCAAAAGGCGGACGAGATTTCGGGAGCCGCGGCCTTCGTCGCGACACTTGCCGCGCGCGGGCATGGGCTGGGCGTCGGCACGAGCAGCACGATGCGCCTATACCGCCTGAAAACCGCGCACTTACCTTGGTTTTCGGCGTTCACGACGGTCGTCTCCGGGGACCATCCAGAGGTCCGCGCGCTCAAGCCCGCCCCGGATATTTTTTTGACGGCAGCCCGCGCATTAGGCGCCGATAAAGCTCGCTGTTTGGTGATCGAGGATTCGCCGGCCGGCGTGCTGGCGGCACGCGCCGCAGGTATGGCCGTAATCGCAATTCCTGATCCCGCTTTGGAAGCGGCACGCTTCGAAGCCGCTGATTTGGTCGTGCGCAGCTACGCGGAGCTACGGCTACGGCTCAACTGTTGACCGCTGCTCTACGCTCGGCTTCGCTCAGGTCATGCCATGAGAAGAAATCTGCCAAGCATGCGCGTTGGGCGGGCGGCATGTATTCGAAGTTGCGACCCCGATCGATGATTTCCCAAAAATCCTTGCTCTCCACCGCCTCGAGCGCGCGTCGGATGGACAACAAGCGATCCGCCGGCTCGTTCTGCATGTCGCGGGCAATGCGGCGCGCCTTTTGCTGCTCCCCGCGCATCAGATAAAACGCGGCGAGCTTGACTTGCGCCTTCCGCACACCCAAGAGCGCATTTTCCTGACTACTGACGCGGAGCGGGCGGTCGAGCTCCAAAAATTGCGCCAGCATGGCCTCCTCTTCTGGAGAGCCCTGTTCGTTGGCGTACTGACACAGCGCAGACAGATCGTAGGCGACGGTCTCGGTGACGAAGGTGAGCTTCATGTCGAAGCTGACGTGCCCATAGTAATTCATGTGTTTGACACCCTCGAGCACGGCACCGCCATTTTTCAGTCGGATCATGGCCTCGATCAAAAGGCGGTATTGATTCAAAACGTTGTATGCCGTGCGCACGTCCCGCGCATTCAACGTCGAGCGTAAGTACGAATTCATGAAGCGAAACACCAGCTCGATCAGCTCGGCGTCGCGCGCGGTGCCCGCGGCCTCACCGAGGTAGCGCGTATCGATCGCGATTAGGTAGTTGATGTCTCGCATAGAAACGAGAGCCTCGTTGTAGATGCCAAGGTACTGCCGCATCACCTTCCATTCCACCCAGGTGCGGCGCACTTCGAGATCTACGAGCGACTCCGGATCCATGGCCACGAAGTCCGGGTTTTGCCGAATTTGAGCGCCAATCCCGAACCACCCGTCCGTCGCTAGAGGCTTGTTCGCGAGGTACGCGAGCGAGAAGTCCTTGAGCGCGTCGACCGCGCCGCTAGCAATGATCTTGTCCTTGCCGGAAATGGAGTTGCTCGTAATGTCCGTGAGCTCCTCCATCGCCGAAAGTATCTGGGCCTGAGCGAGCGCTGCGCGATGTCGATCGCGGTCCCCTGCCCCACGCACGGCAACGCCGACGGCTTCCCTACGGATGCGGGAAATGATGTTCATTGGCTCTAGAAACCAAAACACATAACGAAAATACGGTGCCATCAACACCAAGCCGAAGGTCGTCGCGCCGATCATGGCCAGAAGCGCGAGTCGCGGCACGTAGTCATGGTGCACCGAAAGGCTCAGCCAAACACCGCACACGCACGCGATCAGGTAATATCCCATCACCACCAAATTGATGCGATCCCGCAAAAACATCCGGGCGACGCCGGTGTAGCGATCGGCCGAGAGCTGCACGATGATGGACACGACGGTGATCACGATGCCGAACACCGCTGCGATCATGCCCGCGAGCGAGCTCACTGCGTCCGTGATGCTGCTTGGGTCGAAGTGAATATAACGCCCGAAAGGCGTCGGCGCACGCGGTTGCGAAGCGCCGCCCGTAATGAAGTGATCGACGGTATAGAAGCCCCAGAACAGCGCCAGCGCGGCGGAGCTCAGCACCGCGATCGGCATCAGCCACTGTTTCCTGAAACTGCCCTGGCCGTCGGTCATGTGCGTGGGTAGTGTACTTGAGGCCTAGGCGCAGCGGCAACGACGGCCCCAGCCAGAAGCTCTAGAGTAGCGCCGGGCCGATCTGCGATGGGAGCTCGGCTTCCAGCAAGGCGAGGCGCTGGCAGGCCGCGTCTGGGTCGCCCGACTCGCCAATGGAGCTCGGCAGGAAAGGCGCGCTCGCTAGCGCGACGCGCCACGGTCGAGACGGCAGGCAGGCGTCGCGCATGCCGTGGATGAATCGGAGCGTGCGCAGTGCATCGAACCAGGTATGCACGCGCCGGCGCAAGATCTTGCCGGCGGGCGCCTGCGTAGACGCGCGCTCGAGAGCATCGAACGCGCCCAGTCGGTCGAGCACGGAGCGAGCTGGGTCGGCAAGCTCGGGAGCGAGCGAATCCAGAGCATCGTTCAGCGCTAACGGCTCAGCCGACGCCGAGAAAGCGTCCAGGCCGGCGATCACCGCTCGCAAAGCGAGGAACGTGTCCGGCGCATACAGTAAAAAATCAGCGCCCGCCGCCCGCGCTTCGGCAATCTCGCGCGAGCGCCGGCCCGTACCAAAGGGCACGCGGTCCGATGCGCGCGAGCGGATGCGCAGGGGTGCGGACACGACGCGGCGGAGCGGCTGAACCTTGGCCAGTTTATCGAGCAGGTAGAAATCCTCCGCGGCGGCGCGTTTGGGGAAACCACGTACGCTCAGATAGGCGCGTGCGTCGACAGACAGCGTACTGCCGACGCTTTGGTAAGCGTAGCTCGAGCGCGCCGCGGACAAGCCGAGCACGTAGTAGCGAAGCGAGATCTCATAAAGCACCGTTGCCTCGTCGATTCTGCGATCACCACCCGCCTCGTGCTGAAACGGCCATAGCCAAGCGGAGCTCGGCTCACGCTCGCTGACGTCACGAGTCAGAGTGACGAAGAAGTCGCTCGGCAATGTCACGTCGGCGTCGCTCGAAGCGATCCGCGAACAAGCAATTTTACCCCGCGCATACAGGGCCGCGGCAAGGTCGCCGCCTATCTTACGGGCCGTGCCTACCCCTTCGCCCTCGGGCAAATAGCTGCCGACGGAGGCCCGATCGAGCCATAAAAGGTCGCCGCACGAAGCTCGGGCAAGCACCGCGCGCGCAGTTGGCTCAGCCGCCGTAACCTTTCGCTGATCGCTGAACCGTTGGCTCAACTGCGCGAGCAGGCGCGCGTTTTGTCGATGCCTCTCCGAGGTGGCTGATTGGTTGGCGTTGACGACCACGATCAAGAGGACTCGCCCAGGAGCGTTGTTCAGAGCGGCGCGGTAGCCTTCCAGGAAATCCGGCGCCTCCCCGCACACCGGGACGACTAGGCACGCGGCGTACGATTCGAGCAGGTCCGCCGCCAGGCCAGCCTCCGGCTCGGCGTAGCGCGCGAAGTATTGTATGCCGCGATCGTTCGCGCGGTTCAATGGACGGCGGCGCGATGCGGCAGACGCTTCACGAGCTCGGCTTCGAAGTCGAGCAGGGACTCGGCGCGCGGTTCGATCAGGGGATCGGAAAAACATGCCCGCGCCAGGCGAAAGAACAAGCCGTGGTGCCTGGCCTCGGCGCGCGCCAAATCGAAGTAAGTTTCCGCGAGCGGGGACGCTCGTTCCTCGAGCGCGGCGGCAACCAGGAACAACCGCTCGCAACCGCGCGCCTCGACGACGCCGGCAACGAGCAGCTTGTCGAGCAGCATGCCGTCGCCGCCGTTCCGAACCTGCGAGCGGAGCGCATTCACGTACGCGTCCTTGTAATCATCGGCTAGGATCAGGCCACGCGCATGCACGATGCGATACATGATTTGGAAATGCTCCAGCTCCTCGCGCGCAAATTCGATCAACGGCTCGATGATCGGACTTTTATCGGGATAGCGAACCACGAACGACATACCGGTGGCGGCCGCTTTCCGTTCGCATGCGGCATGATCCAAAAGGAAGGCGTCGAAGTCGGCGAAGACCGCGTCCAGCCATTCGGGCGGGGTCGCAAAGCGAAGGTTCAGCATCGTCGTGCGCTCGCTATTGCAGAGCCTGGCGGATGCAGCAAATGGCTCGCGCCCCTGGCGCATTTTCGTCATTTTCGGGCAATGGTCGGCTATCTGAAACGCAGAATCGAGAAGCTGGCCTCTCTTCGTGTTGCAGCTCAGGCCCTTCGAGCGCCCCCAACCTACTGCAGCAGGTGGTGGCGCGCGCCAGCTGGCGTACTATGCTCGAGGTGATACTTGCGGGCGCGCTCTGCCCAACCCTGGCCGTTTCGAGCCTGGCCCACCGATGTGTCGCGGTCGGGCACTCGCATCGAGAAACTTCTTGAAAAGTGCACTTTTTGGCTTGGGCCACGGGCTAGAAGACCCCTCGGACAATTAGCGATTCTGCATATCGAACTGAGCCAAAGCGCATAGGTCGCCGTATTTACACACTGCTATGACCCTTCGCATGTGCGTTTCACGCCTGATCGCACCGCCTATTTTGTTGGCGATTTCGCTGGGATGCAGCTCGATGGGCAGCACGTCGGACACCGGCGAGCCGGGCGGGCGGTCGGGGGAGAGCGGCGGGCCGGGCGCCGGCGCGTCCCCGCTCGCCCGCGGCGGGG